>NZ_JBFNXP010000001.1:0-785905 GCF_047501685.1 Pseudomonas sp. CAM1A
CAAGGCATGGTCAGATCCTCGAAAACCGACCCTGCCAGTTAAAGACTGTTACCTATGTGCGTGAACTGATTTGTAACCCATGTGGGTGAGTCATACCCGCAGCGTTTTTTGGTTACTTTTTGTCGCGTTTGACAAAAAGTGACTCGCCGTAAGGGCGAAAAGGTGATTATGCGTCACCATAGCAAATGAATGCGTTTACATCTGTAGACACCCACGCCGACCGACCTTGACTTTGACTTTGACTTTGACTTTGACTTTGACTTTGACTTTCAGAGCGTGAGCTTTGAAAGTTATACGCGCATTCATTGACGATACCGACGCATAATCACCTTTCCGCCCTTACGGCGGGTAACTTTTTGAAGGATCAAAAAGTCACCAAAAAATCCTCGCTCCATCATCCGGCCCCTACGCTTCGCTCCGGGGTTCCCTCGCTCCGTTCTTGCTCCCGGGAGGACCGCGCTGAACGCCCCATCCTGGGGCGCAGCGCTTGACGGGCATCCATGCCCGTCACCTCCCTCCGCAAGAACTCCGCTCGTTCTCCTGAAGTCGCAATTTGTGTCGCCTGAACTATCGCGCACTTAGAAGCAAGAGCAGATCAAGATCAAGATCAAAAGACTTTTTAGTTAGCGAACGAGCCACTGACAGTGAGTCCATAGTTGCACCATCACGCCACCATGCCGACTCCCACAGCGACAACTTAACGCTCAGCGAACCGCAATAAACTTACTGCTGATCATTGTAATGAAACTTCGGCATCTCCCAATGAAACCGAATCGCCAACAACCGCACCAGAAAACCACCAAACAGTGTCAGCAACATGGCCTGTTCCGCAGGTACGTTGAAGTAAACACACCCCAGATAGAACCAAGCCGCCGCGAACGAAACACTGGCATACAGCTCCCGCCGAAACACCAACGGTATGTCGTTACAGAAGATATCCCGCAGGATCCCGCCAAACACCCCGGTAATCACCCCACTGATCGAAGCAACCAGGAACCCCTGCCCCATCTCCAGCGCCGTCATGCAACCGATCAAGGTGAACGCCACCAGCCCCAAGGCATCGAGCACCAGGAACAACGAACGCAGGTGGCGCATCAACGGCGCGATAAAGATGGTCAGCAGCGCCGCAAAGCTGGTCAGCACCAGGTACTCGGGATGCTTCACCCAGGTCAGCGGGTAATGCCCAAGCAACACGTCACGCACCGAGCCGCCACCGAGGGCGGTAACGCAGGCGATCAGCACCACACCGAACCAGTCCATGCCGCGGCGGCCAGCGGACAAGGCGCCGGTCATGGCTTCGGCGGTGATGGCGATGAGATAGAGCATCAGCAACATGGTGCAGGTCCGTGCGGGAAAGGCGCGCAGTCTACCCAGTCACGCGGGGCACCAAAAGGGGCGCGCCGACGATCATCGGCGCACAAGGTCAGACCTTGATGAAATGCTCGCGGTAGTGACGCAGTTCACCAATCGACTCACGGATATCATCCAGCGCCAAATGGGTGTTGCCCTTCTTGAAGCTGTCACGCACTTCTGGCGCCCAGCGCGCGGCCAGCTCCTTGAGCGTGGACACATCGAGGTTGCGATAGTGGAAGTAGTTTTCCAGCTCACGCATGTGGCGATAGAGGAAACGGCGGTCCTGGCAGATGCTGTTGCCACAGATCGGCGACTTGCCCTTCGGTACCCACTGCTCGAGGAAGGCGATGGTCTGCGCCTCGGCCTCGGCCATGCTCACCTTGCTCTCGCGCACGCGCTGGGTCAGGCCCGAGGCGCCATGGGTGCGGGTGTTCCACTCGTCCATACGCGCCAGCACCTCGTCGCTGTGGTGGATGGCGATCACCGGGCCTTCGGCCAGGGTGTTCAGCTCGCTGTCGGTGACGATGGTGGCCATCTCGATGATGACGTCACTGTCCGGGTCCAGGCCGGTCATCTCCAGATCGATCCAGATCAGGTTCTGTGGATTTTGCATGAAAAGGCTCCTCGAATAGCCCGTCATATTAGCCTAGCGGGGCAGCTCGTGGGCGTGCCGTGCTAAACTGCCTGCCGTTTTCTTTCTGCCCCGCCTACTCGGAACCTTCATGGCCAAACGCCAGCTCAACCGCCGCCAGAACTGGCGCATCGAAAAGATCCAGGGTGAACGCGCCGCTCGCGCCGCCAAACGCGAGCAGCATGTGCTGCAGGAACTGGAGGGTGGCGACCTGGGACCGGAGCAACTGGGCCTGGTGATTGCCCACTTCGGCGTGCAGGTCGAGGTCGAGGCCCAGGACGGCGAGGTTGCGGGCCAGGTGTTCCGCTGCCACCTGCGGGCCAACCTGCCGGCGCTGGTGACCGGCGACCGTGTGGTCTGGCGCGCCGGCAACCAGGGCATCGGCGTGATCGTCGCGCAGATGCCGCGCAGCACCGAGCTGTGCCGGCCGAACAACCATGGTCAGCTCAAGCCGGTGGCAGCCAACGTCGACCTGATCGTCATTGTCTTCGCCCCAGCGCCCGAACCGCACCCCAACCTGATCGACCGTTACCTGGTCGCCGCCGAGCATGCCGGCATCCGCCCGCTGCTGCTGCTGAACAAGGCCGACCTGATCAACGACGAGAACGCCCCGACTCTCAACGCCATGCTTGAGGTCTACCGAGGCCTGGGCTACCCGCTGCTGGAAGTTTCGGCGCACCAGGGCGATGGCATGCAGCGCTTGCAGCAGACGCTCGATGGTCATATCAGCGTGTTCGTCGGCCAGTCGGGCGTGGGCAAATCCTCGCTGGTCAACAGCCTGCTGCCTGATGCGGGCACCCGTGTTGGCGACCTGTCGGAATGGTCCGGCCAGGGCACCCACACCACCACCACTGCACGCCTCTACCACTTCCCCAATGGCGGTGACCTGATCGACTCGCCAGGCATCCGCGAATTCGGCCTGGGCCATGTCAGCCGTGATGATGTCGAGGATGGCTTCATCGAATTCCGCGAACTGATCGGCAACTGCCGCTTCCGCGACTGCAAGCATGACCGCGAGCCTGGCTGTGCGCTGCTCAAGGCCCTGGAAGACGGCAGCGTTACGCAACAGCGAATGAACAGCTACCGCTCGATCATCGCCAGCCTGCCGGAAGACACCTATTGAGGTGGCGGCAAGCACGCCAGCATCGTAGGAAATTTTACCGGAGCAGGTAGGACCGCTCCGGTTTCGCGGTCACCTATTGTCCCTCCCGCTGCTTTCCCTGATGGTCATGACTTTGTCGTCGGTATTGATCAGGGAGGGCAGCACAGATGCCGGTATTCATCAGTTACCACCAGAACGAACGGCTCGATGCCTTCATCCTCAACGAACGTTTGCTACTAGAAGGCATTCCCACCCAACTCGTCCCCTTCGACAGTGAAGGACAGACCCACGACGACCTGCATGGCAGTTTTTGCCAACACATGGCCGATGCCACTCACTGGATCGGACTGCTCTGCGAGGCCCATGCTGAAGACTGGTGGACGGCCTGGCTACTGGGCGCAGCGGCCATGGCGCATCGACGGGTGACTTTCTACCACGCTGGCTCGACTGACCTGCCGCAGCGGCTGGGCAAGTGGCCAGTAATGCGCGAGCGAGAGCATATAGACCTGTTCGTGCGCGCCTATCATGACGAGCAGACCTTTGGCCGGGCCATGGCTTCGCCCGCCGGGGGTGGCGTAGTGTCGGACAGGGACAATGCGGATTTCTTCCATGCCGATCTCAAGGCCAAGATCAGGCGGGGGTTCTGAATGCATCGGGGCCGCAAAGCGGCCCCTGTTGCTTACTGGTCTTTGGCCTCATCCATCTTCAGCACGCCATCCTCGAAGATGTTCAGCTTCTGACGCAGCTCGCGCGGCTGCATCGGCGTATCGCCCGGTGTCGCGGCCGCACCTGGCGCAGCGCCCGCAGGCGGTGTGTCAGCGGCAGGCGGCGCAGCCTCCGGCTTGCCCTGTTCACCCTCGATATCGCGCTGGGCCTTCTTGGTGAGGACGATGATGTCGATACGGCGGTTGACCGGGTTGAACGGGTTGGCACGGTCGAACAGCGACGACGAAGCATAACCGACCACGCGGGCCACCTGCTCATCCGGATAGCCACCGGCGACCAATGCACGACGCGCCGCGTTGGCACGGTTGGCCGACAGCTCCCAGTTGCCGAAGTCGCCGGTGCCGGAGTACGGCTTGGCATCGGTATGGCCACTGATGCTGATCTTGTTCGGCACCGCCTTGATGGTGTCGGCCATGGCCAGCAGGATGTCTTCGAAATACGGCTGCAGGCGTGCGCTGCCCAAGTCGAACATCGGCCGGTTCTCGGCGTCCATGATCTGGATGCGCAGGCCGTCCTGGGTGATCTCGAACAGGATCTGGTCCTTGAACTTCTGCAGTTGCGGGTTTTCCTCGACCTTGTTCTGCAGCTCCTGCAGCAGCAGCTCGAGGCGCTCGCGCTCGACCTGTTCGGCCATGGTCTCTACCTGGTCCTTGTCCAGCTGCAGGCTGGTGTCGGGCGTCGGCTCGGACTTCACTTCCGGGTTGATGGTCTTTTCCGGCGCCAGTTCTGGCGAGCCACCCAGATCGATGATGTAGGGCGTGCCACTTTCGGAGAAGCCGATCGGGTCCTTGAAGTAACCGGCGATGGCGATCTTCTGCTCGGGCGTGGCGGTCGACAGCAACCACAGCACCAGGAAGAACGCCATCATCGCCGTGGCGAAGTCGGCGAAGGCGATTTTCCAGGCGCCGCCGTGATGGCCGTCGCCAAAGCGCTTGACGCGCTTGACGATGATGGGCTGATTGTTCTCCATGGCTTAGCGACCGCGTACTGCTTGTTCCAGCTCGGCGAAGCTCGGGCGGTGCGCCGGGTACAGCACCTTGCGCCCGAACTCGACCGCCAGCGACGGCGGCATGCCGGAAGCCGAGGCCACCAGCGAGGCCTTGATCGCCTCGTAGACGTTCAGCTCTTCCTTGGCATCGTGGCGCAGGGCGTTGGCCAACGGGCCGAAGAAGCCATAGGCAGCAAGAATACCGAAGAAGGTACCGACCAACGCCGCACCGACGTGCAGGCCGATGGACTTCTGGTCACCGTCACCCAGCGAGGCCATGGTCACCACGATACCCAGTACCGCCGCGACGATACCGAAACCAGGCATGCCGTCGGCGATGCCGTTGACCGCATGGGACGGGTGCTCCAGCTCTTCCTTCATGCTCAGCAGCTCCATGTCGAACAGGCCTTCGAGCTCATGGGGCGCCATGTTGCCGGTGGACATGATGCGCAGATAGTCGCAGATGAACGCGGTCATGCGCTCATCGCCCAGCACGGCCGGATACTTGGCAAAGATCGGGCTGGCCGCGGCGTCCTCGATGTCCCCCTCGATGGCCATCATGCCTTCACGACGGCTCTTGTTGAGGATCTCGTACACCAGGCCCAGCACTTCCAGGTAGAAGGTATGGGTGAAACGGGTGCCGAACATCTTCAGCGACTTCTTGATTACATGCATGGTCATGTAACCAGGGTTGGCCTGGAGGAACGCACCAAAGGCCGCGCCGCCGATGATCAGCACTTCGAACGGCTGGATCAGTGCCGCGATCTTGCCGTGGGAAAGCACGTAGCCGCCAAGCACGCTCGCGAATACGACGATGATGCCGATAATTTTAGCCATAAGTTGGAAGCACTTGCTGTCGTGGTCAGGATAGGGAACGGAAGCTTGAAAACTCTTCTTCTACTTATCGGCAGAACTGCGCCAGACTATAGCCACTCATTGCGAAAAGCCAGTTCGGACTGATGTCAATATGCCAATTGAAACCAAGGTGCCAAGTCAGGTTCCGTCGAGTCTAGAGGCCTGGATCAAGCTACTCGACGGGATCCGCGTACCGGTGCCAAAAGAGAGCCATGATCGCGTGCTGCAGGCTATCAACGACAGCAGCCGCTCCCTGCGCGATATCGCCGAACTGATGCAGGACAGCCCCGCGCTGGTGCTCTGCGTGCTGCGCGAGGCCAACCACCCGGCCAACGCCAGCCAGGCGGAACCGGCCGAAAGCCTGGAAATAGCCCTTAACCGCCTTGGCCTGGCCCGCGTCAGCAAGCTGCTGGCACGCCTGCCATCGCTGCCGGCCGACGAGATCCCGCCGGTGCTGCGCCAGTTCCTGCTGATCAGCCAGCATGCCACCCAGCAGGCCAACGGTCTGTTCGCCAGCCGCCTGGCGCGGCTGTGGCAGGAAATCCACTGGGGCAGCCTGTTGTTCCTCTCGCCCCTGTGGCCCCTGGCCCTGGCCTATCCCAAGCTGCTGGACACCTGGGAGCTGCGAGTTATCCACAAGGGCGAGGAGGCTGCCGAAGTCGAGCAGCAACTGTTCGGTGTGCGCATCATGCAGTTGTGCCAGGCCATGGCCGAGCACTGGCGCCTGCCCGAGTGGGTCACCCAGGGTTACCGCCTGTTGATGGGCGAGCGCGAACAACTGGCGCAGGTGCTGAACATCGCCCGCGAGCAGGACCCGCTGGTCCAGCAACAGCGCCTGGACGAAGAGCCGGCCCTGCGCCGCTGGTTCAACCAGCCCCCAAATACCGTGCTGCTGGCCAACGGCCTTGCCCTCGCCGCCCAGGTTGGCTGGGACAACCCGCATTTGCTGCGCTGGCAGTTGCTTACCGCCCTTTATCTGCAGACCACGCTGGATGATGTCCAGCAGCAGGTTCACCAACAGGCCGCGGCCAGTGCCCGCCATCACGCCCGGCATGCCCTGTTCCACCCGGCCGAGGCGCTGATCTGGCCCTGGCACCAGCGCCGTCCGCACCCGGACATGCTGACACCACCGCCACCCAGCACCGAAGATCTTGGCCGCTGGCGCACGTTGTGCCAGGAACTGCTCGCCCAGCCGAGCCCGTTCAGCAATACCGTGCACCTGGCCACCCAGGCCCGTGAAGCGCTGCTGGCGTGCGGCATGCAGCGCCTGATGCTGCTGAGCCTGGACAAGGCTACCGACTACCTGCGGGTGCAGCAGACTGCGGGCCTGCCCAAGGAAGCCGGCGTCATTGCGTTGCCGATCGCGCAGAACAAACTCCTGCAGAAACTGATGAGCAAGGCCGGGCAATTGCGCCTGACGCCGGACAATCACGCCCAGTTCACCGCGCTGCTGCCGGCGCCACTGCGCGTATTCTTCCGCAGCGAACACCTGCTGCTGCGCTCGCTGGCGGTCGGCGACCAGGTGCTGATGCTGGCAGTGGCCGACCAGGACGGCAAACCGCTGGCCGATGTCAGCGTGCAGGCCTTCGGTAAAACCGTGCAATGCATCGAGCGCGCCCTGGCCCTCTTCGGCAACCGCCATTCATGATTGCCTTGCGCTACAATCGCCCCCTTTGCACCCTGGAGACCGTGGATGACTGACTTTTCCGGCTTGCCTCTGGTGATCGAAGCCGAGGACCTGCTGCCGCGCCTGGAATCGCCGCAACTGATCCTGGTCGACCTGACCAGCGTCAACCGCTATGGCAGCGGCCACATCCCCGGGGCGCGCTTCGTCGATCCCAAGCGCACCCAACTGGGCCAGCCACCAGCGCCTGGCCTGCTGCCGGCACGCGCCGACCTGGAAAAGCTGTTCGCCGAACTCGGTCATCGTGACGATGCGGTCTACGTGGTCTACGACGACGAAGGCGGCGGCTGGGCCGGCCGTTTCATCTGGTTGCTCGACGTGATTGGCCACCAGCACTACCACTACCTGAACGGCGGCATACAGGCCTGGCCGGCGGACAGACTGTCCACCGAGGTGCCCGCCAGCATGGGCGGCGCGGTGAGTCTGCGACTGCACCCGGAGCCCACCGCCACCCGCGAATACCTGCAAAGCCGCCTGGGCGCCGCCGACCTGGTCATCTGGGACGCCCGCGGGCCACTGGAATACAGCGGCGAGAAAGTGCTGGCCGCCAAAGGCGGGCATATTCCTGGCGCGATCAACTTCGAGTGGACCGCCGGCATGGACCTCAACGACCACCTGCGCATCCGCAAGGACATCGCCGTAGTCCTGCAAAACCTGGGCATCACCCCCGACAAGGAAGTGATCACCCACTGCCAGACCCACCACCGCTCCGGCTTCACCTACCTCGTGGCCAAGGCCCTAGGCTATCCACGGGTGAAGGGCTATGCCGGTTCCTGGGGCGAATGGGGCAACCACCCCGACACGCCCGTCGAAGTTTAAGGACGCTCAATGAAATCCCGCTTGTTCATCATCAGCCAGTACCTGCTGCCGCACCACCTGCTGTCGCGGCTGGCCGGCTGCGTCGCCGAGTGCCGCGCCCGCTGGTTCAAGAATGCCTTCACCGCCTGGTTCGCCAAGCGTTACCAGGTGAACATGTCCGAGGCACTGGTCGAAGACCTCAGCGCCTACGAGCACTTCAACGCCTTCTTCACCCGTGCCCTCAAGCCCGGCGCCCGCCCGCTGGACGAGACCTCCGGCGCGATCCTCTGCCCGGCCGACGGCGCGGTCAGCCAGCTCGGCCCGATCGAGCACGGCCGCATCTTCCAGGCCAAGGGCCACGGCTACAGCGCCCTGGAGCTGCTGGGCGGTGATCCGGCCCTGGCCGCGCCGTTCATGGGCGGCGAATTCGCCACCATCTACCTGTCGCCCAAGGACTACCACCGCGTGCACATGCCGCTGGCCGGCACCCTGCGCGAGATGGTCTATGTGCCGGGCCGGCTGTTCTCGGTCAACCAGACTACCGCAGAAAACGTACCGGAGCTGTTCGCCCGTAACGAGCGCGTGGTCTGCCTGTTCGACACCGAGCGTGGGCCGATGGCCGTGGTGCTGGTCGGCGCGATGATCGTCGCCTCGATCGAAACCGTCTGGGCCGGCCTGGTCACGCCGCCGAAGCGCGAGCTGAAGACCTTCCGCTATGACGAGGCCAGCCGTGCGCCGATCCATCTTGAGAAAGGCGCCGAGCTGGGCCGCTTCAAGCTGGGCTCCACCGCCATCGTGCTGTTTGGGCCAGAGCAGGTGAAATGGGCCGAGAGCCTCGGTGCCGGCTCCGCCGTGCGCATGGGTGAGCTGCTGGCGCAGCCGGCCCAGGCCTGATCATCCGGTAAGCAAAAGGCCCTGCATGATTCACGTCATGCAGGGCCTTTTTCATAGGGCCGGCTTTGCAGCCCCAGGGCTCAGGATCATCCGCGTGCTTCGCGATCGCGTACGCCGAGCAGGTACAGCACACCATCCAGGCCCAGGGTCGAGATCGCCTGCTTGGCCGACTGACGCACCAGCGGCTTGGCGCGGAATGCCACACCCAGGCCGGCCAGGGACAGCATCGGCAGGTCGTTGGCGCCGTCGCCGACGGCAATGGTCTGCTCGAGCTGCAGGCCCTCTTCACTGGCCAGTTGCTGTAGCAGATCAGCCTTGCGCTGTGCATCGACGATCGGCTCGACAGCCACGCCGGTGACCTTGCCGTCCACCACTTCCAGCTCGTTGGCAAATACGTAGTCGATGCCCAGGCGCGCCTGCACCTGCTTGGCGAAGTAGGAGAAGCCGCCGGAAAGGATCGCAGTCTTGTAGCCCAGGCGCTTGAGCTCGCCGAACAGGTGCTCGGCACCCTCGGTCAGGCGCAGCGAGGCGCCAATCTGGTCCAGTACGCCCACGTCCAGGCCCTTGAGCAGCGCCATGCGCTCTTTGAAGCTGGCCCGGAAATCCAGCTCGCCACGCATCGCGCGCTCGGTGATCGCCGCCACCTGCTCACCGACACCGGCAGCCTTGGCCAGCTCGTCGATGACTTCAGCCTCGATCAGCGTCGAGTCCATGTCGAACACCGCCAGGCGGCGGTTGCGGCGGAACAGGTCGTCGCGCTGGAAGGCGATGTCGATGTTCAGCTCTTCGGACAGGGCGAAGAAGTCGGCGCGCAGGGCCTGGGCGTCGCTGGCTTCGCCACGCACGGAGATTTCCAGCGCGGACTTGCCCTTCTCGATCTGGGCATCCAGGGCCACTCGGGCCGACAGGCGCTCGATGCGTTCGATGGTCAGGCCGTACTGGCTGATGATGGCGCTGACCCGCTGCAACTGTTGTGGGGTGACCCGGCGGCTGAGCAGGGTGACGATATGGCGGGCCTCGCCCTGGCTGTCGGCCCAGTGCTGGTAGTCGGCCTCGGAAATCGGCGTGTAGCGCGCCTGCAGGTTCAGCTCATGGGCCTTGGCCTGTACGCTCTGCAGCAGCGCGGTGGCCACCTCGTTGTCGGGGATGTCGACCAGAATGCCGAACGACAGCGTGCCGTGCATGACCGCAAGGCCGATGTCGAGAATATTCACACCGCCCTGGAGCAGGACGCCGGTGATGGCCGCGGTGAGACCTGGACGGTCTTCACCAGTGATGTTGATCAGGACGATTTCGCGCAAGACCGGGGCTCCAACTCGATGAAAAATGCGCATTCTACCGATTTTCCATGACCATCGGGCGCCAACGCTACTTTGCCGACAAAACACGTATCGCTATACTGCGCAGCAACTTTCTCGCCATAAAGAGCCGAGCTCTGTGAACCGGCCCACGCCCGTAAAACCCGACAACTTCTTCCTGATGATCTACCGAGCCCTGAGCCAGCGCCGAATCCCACTGGCCCTGCGCATTGCCAGCCATAACATCTTCCTGGTGGCCCTGGCCTTGGTGATCTATGCCTGCGTGATGGGCTTGCAGTTCAAGCAGGCCATGCACGAGCAGGCCGATGCCGTTGGCCAGAGCCTGACCACGCAAACGGCCACATCGGCCACCGAGCTGCTGGTGTCCAACGACATCCTTAGCCTCAACGTGCTGCTCGGCAACCTGGTGAAGAACCCGCTGGTGGCCCATGCCGC
This sequence comes from Pseudomonas sp. CAM1A, assembly GCF_047501685.1. Taxonomy (NCBI): domain Bacteria; kingdom Pseudomonadati; phylum Pseudomonadota; class Gammaproteobacteria; order Pseudomonadales; family Pseudomonadaceae; genus Pseudomonas; species Pseudomonas sp. CAM1A. The sequence goes on from NZ_JBFNXP010000001.1 coordinate 10,786, forward strand.
CATCTACAGCGTGGACAACCGCATCCTCGCCGAGGCCGGCCAGCGCCCACGCAATAGCTTGCTGGGCGAAACCGAAGGGGTCTACCAGACCAAGATCACCTTCCAGGACGTGACCGCCGGCCAGTTGCGCATCAGCCTGGACATGAGCCAGTTCCAGCAACCGATGCTGATCAGCCTGCAGAGCATGGGCATCCTTGCCGCGATCCTGTTGGCCCTGGCACTGACCCTCAGCCTGCGTCTGGGTCGCTTCATTTCCACCCCGCTGCTGCAACTGCGCGTCTGGTTGCGTGATCCGCACCCTTACACACCGGGCATCGACCGCCAGGACGAAATCGGCGATCTGGCCCGCCAGCTGCACGCCCGTCTCGCCCCGCCGCCGCCACCAGAGCAGGAAGAAGCGGATGTGGAAGACGATTTCGATGACATGCCTGCGCCCAAGGTTGACCCACGGGCGAAAACGGCAGTAGCGACGACCGATCACGATGAGGATGACGACGCGTTCGCCGACCTGATGGATGAGGAAAGCGTTCCGGCCAAAGCTGCCATCGTAGATTCCGACGAACCACAATACAGCGCCGTGCTGGCCGTGCAGCTGGGCTCCCAGGAGCAACTGCGCCGCCTGCCACGCACACGCCTGACCGAGCTGCTGGAGCGCTACCGCGACTGCCTGGACCAGGCCGCCTCGCTGTACGAAGGTGAGGTCCACACCCTGAACGACGGCAGTACCCTGCTGCTGTTCCACAGCCGTGACAGCGGCGAGGACTATCTGACCAACGCCATCTGCTGTGGCGAGCTGCTACGCGCCCTGGGCCACGCTCTGCAGATCGAGGTAGCCGACAGCGGCATCACCCTGCAACTGCAGCTCGGCCTGGTGCTGGCCGACGACCTGCAAGGCATGGATCAGGTCGACTTGCTGATGACTGAACAGGCTCAGGACGCCCTGGCCCTGTCGCAGCACAGCCGCAACCTGCTGCTGGTGGAACGCCGCATCAGCGATGACGCCCTGGTACGCCAGCGTGCGCGTATTCGGCCGATTGCCAGTCCTGAGGGCGCTTGCTGCGTCGAGCGCTTGATGGAGCCTTATCCGTCCATGCTGGAGCGCCAACTGGCGCGGATGCACGAGCGCCGCGCCTGAACCAACTCTGATTCAAGGCCTGCGTGGGAGCGGGCTTGCCCCGCGATAACGTCGGGGCAGGCAATGTTGCTGTCTTGGCGAGCCCTATCGTGGGGCAAGCCCACTCCCACGCCGTCCCGATCACATGGCGACGCCCACAAAAAAGCCCGCATCACTGCGGGCTTTTTCATGTCTGTCATATCAGAAGCGGAACACTTCCATATCGGTACGAATCGGTGAAGCCATCGGAATCTTTGGCTTCTCCGGCTCTTTCTTCACCTGCACCGGCGCGGCTGGCTTGCGTGGCGTCTCCTCGGCGATGGCCGGCTGGTTGGCCAGCGGCTTGACCGTGGTGCTCAGCTGTTCGACCAGCTTCTGCAGCAGCTGCCCCTGGGCTTGAACCTGCGCCGACTCGCTGCCCGCATGGGGCTGTTCGAGGTGGACGATACGGTTGTCACGCACCTGGCCACGGCGGTCCAGCACGCGCCACTGCGCATCGAGGATCGCCGGCTGGTTCTTGCCCGAGTCCAGGCGGGTGATAGACAGCAGCACCTGCACGTCCGGCGTGAAGCCGGCACTTGCCGGCGCCAGCACCACGCGTTGGCTGTCCAGGCGCCAGGCCAGCTGACGTACCAGCAACTGGTCGATATCCGACGAAAGGCTACCGGCCCAGCGACCGTCGGTCGCCGCAGTCAGGCTGCCATCGGTCTGACGCTGCAAAAAGGTTTCGCGTTGCAGGTAGTCGGCCACTGAAACAGGGCCAAGTACCACCGCCATGCCCGCAGCCTGGGTCGGCTGGCCGGGATCACCACTGTCGAGCTGATACAGGGCAACCGGCTGGTGCATGCTGCACCCGCTCAGGCCCAGCAAGCCAGTCATCAGCAGCGCAAATGGAAGGCGCAGAAATTTCATTCATCCCATCCAGGCGGTCGTCACCAGACTGACCGCAGTGATACTCATGTAGATTCATCCGGGCACTCGGCCACGCCGGCGCCAACGAGGGCCCTATCATCCGCGAAATAGTCGCCCGACTCCAGCATTTCCGCCCGAAGCGGCGTCGAAAACGCCGCAACAGACGGCCCATCCACTCAAGCAGGGGTTTCCACCAGCAACCCATCGACGCGCTGGAAACCACGTGGCAATTTGCTACCACGGCGACCCCGCTCGCCCTTGTAGTGCTCGAGATCATCCGGCTTGAGCGAAAGGGTACGCTTGCCAGCCTGCAATACAAGGGTCGAGCCCTCGCTGATCACCGCCAAGTCGGTCACGTACTCTTCGCGGCTGGCCACCCGATCACCCGGCACGCCGATGATCTTGTTGCCCTTGCCTTTACCCAGCTGCGGCAGGTCGGCGACCTTGAACACCAACAGGCGGCCCTCGGTGGTCACCGCGGCGAGCCAGTCCTGCTCACGATCGGCCACCGGACGCGGGGTCATCACCTTGGCGCCGTTGGGCAGGCTGAGCAGGCCCTTGCCGGCCTTGTTCTTGGCCTGCAGGTCCTCACCCTTGACCACGAAGCCGTAACCCGCATCGGACGCCACGACATACAGGGCGTCATCCTCCGGTAGCAGCACACAGTCGAAGGTGGCGCCCGGCGGCGGCGTCAGGCGGCCAGTCAACGGCTCGCCCTGGCCACGGGCCGACGGCAGGGTGTGGGCGGCCAGCGAATAACTGCGCCCGGTGGAGTCGATGAGCACGGCAAACTGATTGGAGCGCCCCGCTGCGGCGGCCTTGAAACCGTCACCGGCCTTGTACGAAAGGCCCGTGGCATCGATATCGTGGCCCTTGGCACAACGCACCCAGCCTTTCTCCGACAACACGACGGTGACCGGCTCGGTTGGCATCAGCTCGTTTTCCGACAGGGCCTTGGCCTCGGCGCGCTCGACGATCGGCGAGCGGCGGTCGTCGCCGTAGGTCTCGGCGTCCTTGATCAGCTCGCTGCGCACCAGCTTGCGCAGTTTGCTGTCGCTGCCCAGCAGCGCTTGCAGTTGCTTCTGTTCCTTGAGCAGTTCGTCCTGCTCGCCGCGGATCTTCATCTCTTCCAGACGCGCCAGTTGACGCAGGCGAGTCTCGAGAATGTAGTCGGCCTGGATCTCGCTCAGGTCGAAACGGGCGATCAAGGCCTGTTTGGGATGCTCCTCGGTGCGGATGATGTGGATCACTTCATCCAGGTTGAGGAACGCGGTGAGCAAGCCTTCCAACAGGTGCAGGCGCTTCTCGACCTTGTCCAGGCGGTGCTGCAGACGACGCCGCACGGTACCGATGCGGTACTCCAGCCACTCCAGCAGCAGCGCCCGCAGGTTCTTCAGCTGCGGACGGCCGTCGAGGCCAATGATGTTGACGTTGACCCGGTAGGTGCTCTCCAGGTCGGTGGTGGCGAACAGGTGCTGCATCAGCTCGGCGGCATCCACGCGGTTCGAGCGCGGGATGATGACGATGCGGCAAGGGTTCTCGTGGTCCGACTCGTCGCGCAGGTCGGCGACCATCGGCAGCTTCTTGGCTTGCATCTGCGCGGCGATCTGCTCGAGCACCTTGGCGCCGGAGACCTGGTGCGGCAGCGCGGTGACGACGATGTCGCCGTCCTCGATGCGATACACCGCGCGCATGCGGATCGAGCCTTTGCCGCTCTCGTAGATCTTCTGGATATCCGCGCGCGGGGTGACGATCTCGGCTTCGGTCGGATAGTCCGGCCCCTGGATATGCTCGCAGAGCTGCTCGATAGTGGCCTTGGGCTCGTCGAGCAGGCGCACGCAGGCGCTGGCCACTTCGCGCAGGTTGTGCGGCGGCACGTCGGTGGCCATGCCCACGGCGATGCCGGTGGTGCCGTTGAGCAGGATGTTCGGCAGACGCGCGGGCAGCACGGCCGGCTCCTGCAAGGTGCCGTCGAAGTTCGGTACCCAGTCGACGGTGCCCTGGCCCAACTCTGTGAGCAGCACCTCGGAGTAGCGCGACAGGCGCGCCTCGGTGTAACGCATGGCGGCGAACGACTTCGGATCGTCCGGCGCACCCCAGTTACCCTGGCCGTCGACCAGGGTATAGCGGTAGCTGAACGGCTGGGCCATCAGCACCATGGCCTCGTAGCACGCCGAGTCGCCGTGGGGGTGGAACTTGCCGAGCACGTCACCGACGGTACGCGCCGATTTCTTGTGCTTGGAGTCGGCATCGAGCCCCAACTCGCTCATGGCATAGACGATGCGTCGCTGGACCGGTTTGAGGCCGTCGCCGATGTGTGGCAGGGCGCGGTCCATGATCACGTACATGGAGTAGTTGAGGTAGGCCTGTTCGGTGAAGTCAGCCAGGGAACGGCGTTCGACGCCGTCGAGACTGAGTTCGAGTGAGTCGCTCATGCGGGCCTCGTCATTTCAGGTTCTGGCGCAGCAGCATGGTGCCGCCGCGCTGGGTAAATTCAAGTTGTTTCAGGGCACTCATGCCCAGCAGCACGCCCTGGCCATCCAGGCCGGGCACCACCAGCGCGCGCACGTCGCGCAGGTGGATATCGCCCAGTTGCAGGCTGTCGAGCCGCGTGCGGTAGCCTTGGGTACGGCCATTGGCGGTGCTCAACTGCACCGCGGCGCCACGCGCCAGGCCCAGGTCGCGGGCCAGCGCCTCGGGGATCGCCACGTCGGTGGCGCCGGTATCGAGCATGAAATGCACCCGTCGCCCATTGATCGCGCCATCGGCGACGAAATGGCCCTGGCCGTTGCTCAGCAGGCGCACCTCGACGAAGCCGTCGCCCTGCTCGCTCTGGACCACGCTGTTGGGGTTCTGCTGACGCTCTTCCCACTGGCCGAAAAAACGCGTGGCAAGGAACATCGCCGCCGCCCAGGCGACAATCATCAACACCCTGCCCGCGCGCTTGCCCGGTGGCTGGCTCATGGCTTGGCGCTCCAGCCGCCTTGCGGCGCATCGAAGCGCCAGACGATCGGCCGTGTTTCACCATCCACCCGCGGGCGGTCATTGTTGTCCACGCCGATCCAGGCACCACTCTTGTCGATCACCAGCGCCTCGGCCAGGCCGTAAGGCTGCGAGTAACGCCGCGATTCCATCAGGGCATCGGCGGCGAACGACCAGCAGCGCTCCACGGCGCCGGTGTCGGCATCCCGTCGGCAAATGCGGTAGGCATTGCGCTCGAGGGTGTACAGCTTGCCTTCGAACCAGGCCAGGTCGGCAAAGTCACGTGATACCGGGCGTGCCTCGGGGAACTGCGGCGGCTGCATCTCGACACCCGCCTCGCTGAGCAGCACGCAGCCGCGCCCGCAGGTCCACACCGATTGCTGGCGCTGCACCGCGAGCAGGCCACGGCGCTCGCGCTCGGCGGCCAACCACAGGCGATCGCCCGCCGGGTTGATCGCCAGCCCCTCGAACAGTGCGTTGAAATGCAGCAGCATGCCGCTGGCCCGCGCCTGGCGCACCATGGCCTGGTCGATTTTCAGCCAGTCGGGCTCACCGTCCACGGGCAACTGCAGCACGGCGGCGTGCGCCTCGCTGACGATAAAGAGGTTGCCGGCCTGATCGCAGGTGATGCCCTCGAAGTCCAGCTCGCCGCCGCGGATGTAGGACGCCGCCCAGTTGCGCGACTTGAGCCCCCAGGGCAGGCCGGTATCGGGCGCTGCCGGCGGGGTGAAGGTCAGTGGCTGGGCCTGCCACGTCGCGCCCTCCTGGTCCAGGCGGTAGATCCGGTCGTCATCGCGGTCGGACACCGCCCACAATGCCCCACGGCACCAGGCCAGACCCGACAGGTTGCCGCCGCGCATGCCATCGACCGCATGCTCGGCGCTGAGCTTGAGCTGCGGCCAGTCGCCTGCCTGGGCCTGCAGGGCAAACCACGCCAGGCAGGCCAGGAGCAACGGACGAATCAAACCAGGACCTCGGCCAGGTTGCCTTTGGTCTCCAGCCAGCTCTTGCGATCGCCCGCCCGCTTCTTGGCCAGCAGCATGTCCATGATCTCGGTGGTGCCCTGCACATCGTCCAGGGTCAACTGGACCAGGCGCCGGGTGTTCGGGTCCATGGTGGTTTCGCGCAGCTGCGGCGGGTTCATCTCGCCCAGGCCCTTGAATCGGGTGACCTGCGGCTTGCCGCGCTTCTTCTCGGCGACCAGGCGGTCAAGGATGCCGTCACGCTCGGCTTCGTCCAGGGCGTAGTAGATCTCCTTGCCCAGGTCGATGCGGTACAGCGGCGGCATGGCCACGTACACGTGCCCGGCCTCGACCAGCGGGCGGAAGTGCTGGACGAACAGCGCGCACAGCAGTGTGGCGATGTGCAGGCCGTCGGAGTCGGCGTCGGCGAGGATGCAGACCTTGCCGTAGCGCAGCTGCGAGAGGTCGGCTGCGCCCGGGTCGACGCCGATCGCCACGGCAATGTTGTGCACTTCCTGGCTGGCCAGGACTTCACCACCATCGACCTCCCAGGTGTTGAGGATCTTGCCGCGCAGCGGCAAGATGGCCTGGAACTCCTTGTCCCGCGCCTGCTTGGCCGAGCCACCGGCCGAGTCACCCTCGACCAGGAACAGCTCGGCGCGCATCGGGTCCTGGCCGGCACAATCGGCCAGCTTGCCAGGCAATGCGGGGCCCTGAGTGATGCGCTTGCGCTCGACCTTCTTGCTCGCTTTCAGGCGACGGCCGGCGTTGCTGATGGCCAGTTCCGCCAACTGCATGCCCAGCTCGGGGTGGGCATTGAGCCACAGGCTGAAGGCGTCCTTGACCACGCCGGAAACGAACGCCGCCGCCTCGCGGGACGACAGGCGCTCCTTGGTCTGGCCGGAGAACTGCGGCTCCTGCATCTTCATCGACAGCACGAAGCTGATGCGTTCCCAGACGTCCTCAGGGGCCAGTTTGACCCCGCGCGGCAGCAGGTTGCGGAACTCGCAGAACTCGCGCATGGCGTCCAGCAGGCCTTGACGCAGGCCGTTGACGTGGGTGCCACCTTGGGCGGTGGGGATCAGGTTGACGTAGCTTTCCTGGATGCTGTCGCCGCCTTCGGGCAGCCACAGCAGGGCCCAGTCCACGGCTTCCTTGTTGCCGGCCAGGCTGCCGCAGAACGGCTCGTCGGGCAGGCGCAGGTACTCGCTGACCGAATCGACCAGGTAGGAACGCAGGCCGTCCTCGTAGTGCCACTCGACCTTCTCGCCGGTGCCCTTGTCCTCGAAGCTGATGGACAGCCCCGGGCACAGTACGGCCTTGGCCTTGAGCACATGCTTGAGGCGGCTGATGGAGAACTTCGGCGAGTCGAAGTACTTCGGATCGGGGCTGAAGTACACGCTGGTGCCGGTGTTGCGCTTGCCGACGGTGCCGACCACCTCCAGCTCGCTGGCCTTGAAGCCGTCGGCGAAGGTCATCTGGTACTCGTTGCCGTCGCGCTTGACGCGCACGCGTACCTGGCTCGACAGGGCGTTGACCACCGAAATGCCGACGCCGTGCAGGCCGCCGGAGAACTGGTAGTTCTTGTTGGAGAACTTGCCGCCGGCGTGCAGCTTGGTGAGGATCAGCTCGACGCCGGAAACGCCCTCTTCGGGGTGGATGTCCACCGGCATGCCGCGACCGTCGTCGCTGACTTCCAGCGAGTGGTCGGCGTGCAAAACGACCTGCACGGACCGTGCGTGGCCGGCCAGGGCTTCGTCGACGCTGTTGTCGATGACTTCCTGGGCCAGGTGGTTGGGCCGGCTGGTGTCGGTGTACATGCCCGGCCGCTTGCGGACCGGGTCAAGGCCCGAGAGGACTTCGATGGCGTCTGCGTTATAGGCGCTAGCGCTGGGATTGGCCATGGGTTCTCGTCGTCAGTCTGGTGAATGCAAAAGTCAAAATACAGAAAAGTCCAGCGCCGCGTACTGCCCACGGGCAATGCCGGCGAACGCCAGCAGGGCCGGCAACTGTTCGGCGAAGCCCTGGTAACTGTGGTCGCCACCGGCCTGGATACGCAGGGCGCAGGCGCGGTAGTAGCGCTCGGCCTGGCGATAGTCCAGGGTTTCATCGGCGGTCTGCAACCACACTTGATAGCGGGCGGCGTCCTGCGGCGGCGGCACTTCCAGTTCGGCCAGGGCGTCCACGTGGTCGTGGGTAAGCTCCCAGGCTTCATCGGTATAGAGGTTGCGCTGGGTGCCGAGGTAACCGTCGAACAGCTTGTGCGGGGCCACCGCCGGGTTGATCAACAGCGCCTTGAGCCCGTGTCGCTCGGCCAGGTGGGTGGCATAGTAGCCGCCGAGTGAGCTGCCGACCAGCAAGGGCGCGCCGAGCTCGGCGATGGCCGTCTCCAGTTGGGCGATGGCCTGCCGCGGATGATGGTGCAGGGCCGGGACGCGCAGTTGCTCGGCCAGGCCGAGCTGCTGCATCACCGCTTCGAGCTGGCGTGCCTTGGTCGACAGCGGCGAGCTGTTGAAGCCATGGATATAGAGGATGGAACCCGACATGCTGCCCCCGGACGCAAAGACGCGCAGTGTAGCGTGTTCGATGGTCATTGGCGCAGCCTGGGGATTTTCGCAACAAATTCTTCAAATGACAGGGGCAACTGCGCGGCCCTTCAGTAGCCGGGGCTGTCGAAATCCAGCTTCACCACGAAATCCCGCGCCCGCTCCACCCCAGTCTCCAACCGCCCGTCGGCATGCAGGCGCAGCCAGCGGTAGCCCGGCTGTTCCTCGCTCACCTTGAAGTCCTCGCTGTGCGGCGCGAACTGGATGCAGGTCGAAGGCGTGGCAAGGAAACGGACGCCGTCACGCACTTCGTCCCATTCCTGGTGGATATGCCCCCACAGCAGTGCCTTCACCTGTGGATAACTGCGCAGACGCCGCAGCAGCTCATCGGCATTATGCAGCCCGATCGGCGCGATCCAGGCACAGCCGATATCCACCGGCTGGTGATGGCAGCACACCAGGCAATGGCGCTCGCCCGCACCGCTCAGTGCCTGGTCCAGCACGACCAACTGGTCATCGGCCAACAGACCGAAGGTGGCACCGACCACTGCCGAGTCGAGCATGACGATGCGCCAGGCACCGATATCGGTCACTGCCTGTACCAGTTCCGGCGCCACCTCGGCCATGACCCGCGCCTCGTCATGGTTACCTGGCAGCCAACGCGCCGGCGCGCCGAGCGTCGACGTCAGCTCGCGAAAGGCCGCGTAGGATTCGCCGCTGGCATCCTGAGAAAGATCGCCCGTGCACAGCAGCAGGTCGATGCGCGGTTGTTCGCGGCGAACCTGGCCGACCACGTGCCCGAGGCTTGCGCGGGTATTGAGGCCCAACAAGGTGCCCGCCGGTTCGGCAAACAGATGGGCATCGGTCAGTTGCACCACATGGACAGGTGACGGAGGTGAAAGTGGTTGCGGCAACGGCCGTCTCCTCGAACGGATTCAGCACGGATTATGGCGGCGGATCGCTTTCGAGCAAATACTCGAAACCGACGCGCATCACATTTCAGCGCACGGCTTCCAGTTCGTGGCCGCAGGCCAGGCAGTGGCTCAGCCATTCACCGAGGAACAGATTGAGCTGGGCCTTCTCGTCCGGCTGGTGCATCGCCGTGTTGGGATAGGGGTAGATGCTGCGCAGGCGACGCGCATGTTCGGCACTGACCACCTCGGCCATGCGCGCGTCATGGTAGACCTGCACCTCGAGCTCGGGCACCGGCAGCCAGGGCAGGCTGTGCTCCTGGCGCACCTTGAGCGTGGTGGTGTAGGGGCAGGCCAATAGCACTTCAAGCACCAGCACGCCGAGCATCTGGTCGCCCTGGGTCATGCCGATACGGCGCGAGCTCTGCGTGGTGCGCATGTCGGGCAACAGGCGCATCAGGCGGGCATAGTTGGCCTCGCAGGCGGACTGCAGCCCGACCAGGTCGACTCGATAGCGCTCGCGCAGCAGGTTCACTTCCACATACCTCGTACTTCGTCACGGTTCAGCGCCAGCCATTGCAGGCCGATGATCGTGGCGGCGTTGCAGATACGCCCGTCGCGTACGGCCTGCAGGGCATCCTCGAACGACCACACGCGCACGCGAATGTCTTCGCTTTCCTCTTCCAGGCCATGCAGGCCACCGGCCCCCTCACTGACGCAACGGCCCAGGAACAGGTAGACATACTCGTCGCTGCCGCCCGGTGACGGGAAGTACCGGGTCATCGGCCACAGCGCCGAGAAGGTCAGGCCCGCTTCTTCCTCGGCCTCGCGGTGGGCAACCTGTTCGGGTTGCTCGTCCTTGTCGATCAGCCCGGCGACCATCTCGATCAGCCAGGGGTTGGCCACCTTGCCCATGGCGCCCACACGGAACTGCTCGATTAGCACCACTTCGTCGCGCTGTGGATCGTAGGGCAGTACACAGACCGCGTCATGGCGCACGAACAGTTCACGGGTGAACTCGCGGCTCATGCCCCCGGCGAACAGTTCGTGGCGCAGGTGAAGCTTGTCGAGCTTGTAAAAGCCCTTGAACAGCGGCTCCCGCCGAGCGATCTCGACCTGGGTAGGCACTGTATTGTGCGTGTCCGTCATGCAAACTCCTCATGCCTCGTTTACCGCATCGCGCAATCCTACTCTGCGCACGGCCCGGTTTCATCCCTTTCCGCTGACCGTTCGGGCAGCCGGGACAGGCGTGTCACTCTCTGTTAGCTTAGTGGCGAACTGAAGGCCGCGCAGGCGGTCCAAGGCCGATCATCACCGTTGTGAAAGAGGCAACATGACGCTTGTCAAACTGACTTCCGTGGCCATCCTGGCACTGGCGCTCGGCGCCTGCCAGAGCCTGTTCACGCCCAACTACCGGGCCCCGCTCGAGGTCAAGCGCGAGGCCTGGGAGCACGTCAAGCCCGGCTGCAGCGAAAGCGACTGCCCGCTGGTCAACATCGACGTCGTGCACTTCCCAGCCCTGCCCAAGCTCGACGGCATTGTCGAGAAGCGCCTGCTGATGCTGACCGAGGACAACCAGCGCGGCACCCCGCCAGCCTCGCTGCAAGCCTATGAGCAGCAGTACCTGGCCCGCGCCGACAAGCGCAACAGCAGCTACCTGCAGGCCAAGGTACGCGAGCAGCATGACGGGCTGGTGATCGTCGAACTGTCCAGCTACCTGGACAGCGGCGGTGCCCACGGCATGCCTGGGCGCGGCTTCATCAACTACTCACGCAAGCTGGACAAGGTACTGACCCTGGACGACATGCTGGTGCCCGGCCAGGAGGCGACCTTCTGGAAGACCGCCGAGGAATCCCACCGCGCCTGGCTGATCAGCACCGGCATGGACAAGGACCCCGAGTTCGTCAAGACCTGGCCGTTCAAGCAGTCCCCGCACATCGCCCTGACCTACGGCGCGGTGATCGTGAAGTACGAGGTCTATGCCATCGCGCCCTACTCCATGGGCCATGTCGAGCTGAAGATCCCCTACCCGCGCCTCAATGGCGTGGTCAAGCCCGAGCTGTTTCCCGGCCGCGGCTGAGCGATAGCAGCAGGTGCAGTACCCCTGCCAGCAACAGTGCCGGCAGGGTCGCCCCCAGCTCCGGCGCCTGGCTGGCCATCAGGTGATAGGCCGCCACCCCCACGCCCCAGGCCAGCAGCGCCTGCCAGTGCAAACCCTCGACCAGCGCCGGCAAGCGGCGGCGGCGAATCACGAAGTGATCCACCAGCACCACGCCGAACAGCGGCGCAAACACCGAGCCGATCAGCAACAGGAAGTTCTGATACTGAGCCAGCGGCGCCAGCAGGGCTATCAGCGTGCACAGCATGCCGATAGCCAGGGCCAGGTGCTCGACCTTCATTTTCACCAGCAGGCCGGTGGACACCGCCGCCGAGTGGATATCGGCAAAGGCGTTTTCCGTCTCGTCCAGCAGGATCAGCAGCAGCGGAATTCCCAGCCCGGCGCCGGCCAGCGCCAACAACAGGGCATTCACCTCTCCGCTGGGCGCAAACGCCAAGGTGTAGGCCACACCCAGGCTCATCAGCCAGGCATTGCCGATGAAGAAGCCCAGCGCGGTACCGCCGAACACCCGGCTGGCGCGCTGGCCAAAGCGCGAATAGTCGGCGATCAGCGGCAGCCACGACAGCGGCATGGCGATGACGATGTCGAAACCCAGGGCCAGGGACAACGATCCATCACCGGGCTGACGCCACAGCTGGGCCAGGTCAGCCTTGGCGAACAGGTTCCAGGTCAACCAGGCGCAAGCGCCCAGCAGCAGCCAGATCCCCCATTTGCGCAAGACCTTGCGCACGAACGCCAGCGGCCCGCTGACCGCCAGCAGTGTGGCCAGGGCGCCAAAGCACAAGGTCCACAGCAGCGGGCTGCTCCAGCCGCTGCCCTCGCCGAACGCACGTGCGCCCAGCAGGCTGGCGGCATCACGCATGACGATGATCTCGAACGAACCCCAGCCCACCAGTTGCAGCAGGTTGAGCAAGGCAGGCAGGCGCGCGCCATGGCTACCGAGCGTGAGGCGCAAGGTCGCCATGGCCGACAGGCCGGTATCGCTACCGATCACCCCCACCGCTGCCAGCAGCAATACCCCCACCGCCGTGCCCAGGGTGATCGCCAGGATCGAGCCCGCCAGGCCCAGGCCCGGCGCCAGCAGACCGCCGACCTGCAGGACCATCAGGCCGATACCAAGGGAAAACCACAGCGAGAACAGGTCGCGGGCGCCGAACTGGCGATGGTGGGAGGGAACCGGGTGGTCGGGGGAGAAGTGGCTGGGGGTTGTCATTGTCTTGTTCGCCGGATGCCTGGAAGAGGGATAAAACGTGGGAGCGGCCTTGCCCCGCGATGGCGTCGGTAGACCCGACATCGCCATCGCGGGGCAAGTCGGGCCGCCGAACCGCCGCTCCCACGTTGTTACAACTGACGCGTCAAACTTTCTGATACAACTGGCTACCTTCCTGGCGGAACCGCTCGGACTGCTCGCGCATGCCCTGTTCGACTGTCACGTCAACGGTTTCGATCTTGGCCGCGTACTCACGCACTTCCTGAGTGATCTTCATCGAGCAGAACTTCGGCCCGCACATCGAGCAGAAATGCGCGACCTTGGCCGACTCCTTGGGCAGCGTCTCGTCGTGGAACGCACGGGCGGTGTCCGGGTCCAGGCCGAGGTTGAACTGGTCTTCCCAACGGAACTCGAAGCGCGCCTTGGACAGCGCATTGTCACGGATCTGCGCGCCCGGGTGGCCCTTGGCAAGGTCGGCGGCATGGGCGGCGATCTTGTAGGTGATGATGCCGGTCTTGACGTCGTCCTTGTTCGGCAGGCCCAGGTGCTCCTTGGGCGTGACGTAGCAGAGCATGGCGCAGCCGAACCAGCCGATCATCGCCGCGCCGATGCCGGAGGTGATGTGGTCGTAGCCCGGGGCGATATCGGTGGTCAGCGGGCCGAGGGTGTAGAACGGCGCCTCGTCGCAGCACTCGAGCTGCTTGTCCATGTTTTCCTTGATCAGTTGCATCGGCACGTGGCCGGGGCCTTCGATCATGCACTGCACATCGTGCTTCCAGGCGATCTTGGTAAGTTCGCCGAGGGTTTCCAGCTCACCGAACTGCGCCGCATCGTTGGCGTCGGCGATCGAGCCCGGGCGCAGGCCGTCGCCCAGCGAGAAGCTGACGTCGTACGCCTTCATGATTTCGCAAATCTCGTCGAAGTGCGTGTACAGGAAGTTTTCCTTGTGGTGCGCCAGGCACCATTTGGCCATGATCGAGCCGCCGCGGCTGACGATGCCGGTGACGCGCTTGGCGGTCAACGGCACATAGCGCAGCAAGACGCCGGCGTGGATGGTGAAGTAATCCACGCCCTGCTCCGCCTGTTCGATCAGGGTGTCGCGGAACAGCTCCCAGGTCAGGTCCTCGGCTACGCCATTGACCTTTTCCAGGGCCTGGTAGATCGGCACGGTACCGATCGGCACCGGCGAGTTACGGATGATCCACTCGCGGGTTTCATGGATGTGCTTGCCGGTGGACAGGTCCATGACCGTGTCCGAGCCCCAGCGGATGCCCCAGGTCAGCTTGGCCACTTCTTCCTCGATTGAGGACCCCAGGGCGCTGTTGCCGATGTTGCCGTTGATCTTCACCAGGAAGTTGCGGCCGATGATCATCGGCTCCAGCTCGGTGTGGTTGATGTTGGCCGGGATGATCGCGCGACCGCGAGCGATCTCCTCGCGGACGAACTCGGGGGTGATCTCTTTCGGGATGCTGGCGCCGAAGCTGTGGCCGGCGTGCTGCTGGCTCAGCAGGCCGGCGGCGCGGGCTTCCTGCAGCTTCATGTTCTCGCGGATGGCGACGTATTCCATCTCGGCGGTGATGATGCCCTGGCGGGCGTAGTGCATCTGCGAAACGTTGGCGCCAGCCTTGGCCCGGCGCGGGTTGCGCACATGGGCGAAGCGCAGCTTGGCCAGCTCGGCGTCGTTCAGGCGCTGCTGGCCAAAGTTGGAGCTCAGGCCACCCAGGCGCTCAGTGTCGCCACGGGCGTCGATCCACGCCGAGCGCACATCGTCCAGGCCCTTGCGCACGTCGATGATGACATTGGGGTCGGTGTACGGGCCGGAAGTGTCATACACCAGCACCGGGGCGTTTTTCTCGCCGCCGAAGTCGGTGGGGGTGTCGTGCAGGCTGATCTCGCGCATGGGCACGCGGATGTCGGGGCGCGAACCTTCGACATAGACCTTGCGCGAATTGGGCAGGGGTTGCACGGACTGTTGGTCGACTTGGGCCGACTCGCTCAGACTGATCGTTTTTTCTTGTTTGCTCATCACAGGCTCTCCAGACAGCTTCCTAGCGGGCGGAATGTCGGGGTGAACCTGAAAGGCGCGGACGCACCCGTGTTGACGAGTGCAGTGCCGGACAAGGGGTGCCGTGGGCTGCAAGCAGCTGTGGCGATCCCGGACCTGGCACAAGAGGCTCCCGGGATGTGAGAGCAATCTTGTTCCCTACGCAGGCGCTAACCTGATCAGGTTCAACGGGATCCGCAACTTTGCGATCTCAGCCTTTGCATCAAGGCACCCCGACAAGAACCTGCGCAGTCTAGACTGGAGTGGCCGGCAAAGCCAAGCGGGTAAATCCGGGGGGGTGATAAATGGCACATGCGGCGGATTGTTGAGGACGGCGTGCGGCACTACACTGGCGCATCGCTCGATACCCGAAAGTACAGTAAATAAAATTTGATCAAGGATTGCCCTATGCTGCGCAAACTCTCACTGGCAATTGCCGTGTCTTGTGCGTCCCAAGGAGTGGCCTGGGCAGTGGATACGCCCACGACGGTGAAGACCGACCTGGTCAGCGTCTATCAGGAAGCGGTGGACAACAACGCCGACCTGGCCGCCGCCCGCGCCGACTACGGCGCCCGCCGCGAGGTGGTGCCCCAGGCCCGCGCCGGCTTGCTGCCCAACCTTTCGGCCGGTGCCGAGATGATGAACACCCGCACCAAGCTCGATGAACCGTCAGTCACCTCCAACCGCAGCGGCAACGCCTGGAGCGCCACCCTGGCGCAGCCGATCTTCCGCGCCGACCGCTGGTTCCAGCTGCAGGCTGCCGAGGCGGTCAACGAGCAGGCCGCGCTGGAACTCTCGGCCACCGAGCAGAACCTGATCCTGCAGAGCGCCGAGAATTACTTCGCGGTATTGCGCGCCCAGGACAACCTGGCCTCGACCAAAGCCGAGGAATCGGCTTTCAAGCGCCAGCTCGATCAGTCCAATGAGCGCTTCGACGTCGGCCTTTCGGACAAGACCGACGTGCTCCAGTCCCAGGCCAGCTACGACACCGCCCGGGCCAACCGGATCATCGCCGAACGCCAGGTGCAGGATGCCTTCGAGGCGCTGATCACCCTGACCAACCGCCAGTACAGCGCTATCCAGGGCGTGGTCCATACCCTGCCGGTACAAGTGCCAACACCCAACGACGCCAAGGTCTGGGTCGAGACCGCCGGGCGACAGAACCTCAATCTCCTGGCGACCAACCACGCGGTGGCGGCAGCCGAGGAAACCGTGCGCCAGCGCAAGGCCGGCCATGCGCCAACCCTGGATGCCGTGGCCAAGTACCAGAAGGGCGACAACGACAACCTCGGGTTCACCAATTCACAGCTGCAACCGAACGTGCGCTATGGCGGTGACGTAGAGCAGACCAGCGTCGGCCTGCAGCTGAACATCCCGATCTACAGCGGCGGCCTGACCAGCTCCCAGGTGCGCGAGGCCTACGCCCGCCTGACCCAGAGCGAGCAGCAGCGCGAAAGCCTGCGTCGCCAGGTGGTGGAGAACACCCGCAATCTGCACCGCGCGGTGAACACCGATGTGGAGCAGGTACAGGCACGCAAGCAGTCGATCATCTCCAACCAGAGCGCGCTGGAAGCCACCGAGATCGGCTACCAGGTCGGCACCCGCAATATCGTCGACGTGCTCGACGCGCAGCGCCAGCTGTACACCTCGGTGCGCGACTACAACAACAGCCGCTATGACTACATCCTCGACAACCTGCGCCTGAAACAGGCGGCCGGCACCCTGAGCCCGCAGGACCTGCAGGACCTGGGGCGCTACTTGAAGGCCGACTACAACCCGGACAAGGATTTCCTGCCACCGGACCTGGCGGCGGCGGCGGCGAAAAACTTCGAACGCAGGCCTTGAAGGTCATAGACCACCTGTAGGTATGGGCTTCGTGGGAGCGGGCTTGTCCCGCGATAGGGCCCGATCAGGCAGTGATACTGCCTGGTCCGGCCCTATCGCGGGACAAGCCTGCTCCCAAGGATTACTACAAGGTCATCAGTTCAGAAGTCGCCCCAACCCATCGAGCAACCGCTGCAACGCCCCCTGGTTGGCCTGCATCACCGCCCTGCCCGCCTCACCCATGCGCCGCGCATCCTGCGGTAGCTCGACCAAGCGGCGCACCGCCGCGGCCAGCCCTTCGGCATCGTCCACCTGCTGCAACGCTCCCGCCTCGCGCAGCATCGCGCTGATCTCGAGGAAATTGAACACATGCGGCCCCATCAGCACTGGCAGCGCCAGCGCCGCCGGCTCCAACGGGTTGTGCCCGCCCGTGGGGACCAGGCTGCCACCGACGAAGGCGATATCGGCCAGGGCGTACAGGAACAGCAATTCACCCATGGTGTCGCCCAGCAGCACCTGGGTCTGCGCCGTCACGGCATCGCCTGTCGAACGACGCACCGTGGAGAACTGGCCGGCGCACAGTTCATGTACCGCCGCGAAACGCTCGGGATGGCGCGGCACCAGCAGCAACAGTGCATCGCTGTGTACGCTCAGCAGCTGCCGGTGGGCTTCGAGGATCAACCCATCCTCGCCATCATGGGTACTGGCGGCGATCCAGATCGGGCGCTCGCTGGCCCCCCACTGCTCGCGCAACTGTCGGGCGCTAGGCATCAACTGGTCGTCGACCTTCAGGTCGAATTTGATCGAGCCGGTCACCTGCACGCACGCCTGGCGCGCACCGAGCGAGCGGAAACGCTCGGCCTCGGTTTCGGTCTGTACCGCGATCAGGCTCATCTCCTCGAGCATCGGCCGGGTCAGGCCGGCGAAACGCGCATAGCCTCGGGCCGAGCGTTCGGACAGCCGCGCATTGGCCAACGCCACCGGAATACCGCGCCTGGCGCACTGGTGGATATGGTTGGGCCACAGCTCGGTTTCCATGATGATGCCCAGGCGCGGGCGCACATGGTCGAGAAAACGCCCCGCCGCCCATGGCAGGTCGTACGGCAGGTAGCAGTGCTGCACCCGTGGCTCACCGTCGAACAGCGCACGGATGCGCTCGGAGCCGGTTGGGGTCATGCAGGTCAGCGTGATCGGCAGGTCCGGGTACTGCTTGAGCAGCGCCCGCACCAATGGCGCCGCGGCGATGCTCTCGCCCACCGAGACCGCATGCACCCAGATACCGCCCTGGCGCATGGGTGGCAAGCCACAAGCGAAGCGCTCGGCGATCCGCGCACGGTAGGCAGGCGCCTTGCGCCCGCGCAAGAACAGGCGCAGCGCGACCAGCGGCAGGCCCAGATGGAAAAGCAGGGTATAGAGGGTTCTGTTCATGGCGGCGGAGTTTACTAGGAACTGGATGAAAAGGCCTGTCAGCCAATGGCCCTCAGGTGCACGGCGAAGCGCTCGGCCAGCCACTGCGCCGCAGGGCCCAAGGGCTCGTCACGGCGCCAGGCCAGTTCCGCCACCAGCGCCGGCGGGCGCCACTCACTGTCCAGTTCGACCATCTGAGTCTGGTAGGTGGGGTACTGCACCACATGCCGCGGCAGCCAGGCCCAGCCCAGGCCACGCATCAGCAACTCGGCCATGGCGTAGAAACTGTCGGCGCGCCAGACCTGCGGGCTAATCGCCTCGCCGCCGGGGTAGCCGCTCTGCTGCGGCGTGATCAATAACTGGCGGTGGCGAGCCAGTTGCTGTCGGCTGACCTTGGCCAGGTGTGCCAGCGGGTGATCGATGGCGCACACCGTGACCATCTCGACGCTGCCCAGGGCCCGTCTCTCCAGCGAGGCGGGAATGCTTTCGTGGTGGAAGAACAACCCCAGGTCGGCGCGCCGCTCCACCAGCTTGCGCGCCACATCGCCCTGGGCACCGCTGGCCAGTTGCACCTCCAGGTAGGGATAGCGCGCTGCCAACTCGTCGAGGCTGTCGATCACCGGCTGGTAGGGCATGGCTTCGTCCTGGGCCACCCGCAGCAGCGCTTCCTGGCCACGCATCAGCGCCAGCGCCCGACCGTCCAGACGCTCGCACTGGCGCAACAGCTCGCGAGCGTCCTCCAGCAGCGCGGCGCCGCTTTCGGTCAGGCGTGGCTGGCGGCCGCTGCTGCGTTCGAACAGCGTCACGCCCAGGTCCGTCTCGAGCAGGGCGATGGCATTGCTCACCGCCGACTGCGCCTTGTGCTGCTCGCGGGCCACGGCGGAAAACGAACGCAGCTCCGCCGCGCGCACGAAGAGGCGCAACTGTTCCAGGTTCCAGTGCTCGGTCATCACCAGCCTATCTCCATAGCAGATAGGTAATGACTTTACCGCATTCGGAGATCCTCTAGAATGCCCATCCAGCACCGGAGGACCCGCACCATGAACGCCTATACCTATCTCGCCATCGCCATCTGCGCCGAAGTCATCGCCACTGCCTCCATGAAGGCGGTCAAGGGCCTGAGCACGCCACTGCCGCTGCTGCTGATGGTGTGCGGCTACGGCGTGGCGTTCTGGATGCTGACCCTGGTGGTGCGCAGCATTCCGGTGGGGATCGCCTATGCGATCTGGTCGGGGCTGGGGATCGTGTTGATCAGCGTCGCGGCCCTGGTGATCTACGGTCAGAAGCTGGATGTGCCGGCGATGCTGGGCATGGCCATGATCGTCGGCGGGGTGGTGGTGATCCAGGTGTTTTCCAATACTGCCGGGCACTGAGCACAGAACGGGGCGTGGGAGCGGGCTTGCCCCGCGATAGGGCCGCATGGGTATCGCGGGGCAAGCCCGCTCCCACGGTCCTCTCCCCGGTTACAGCCTGTATACTGCGCACCTGTCCCAGTTTTCGAGGTGCCCGCATGCCATCCGCCATTACCACTGACGTGCTGATCGTCGGCGCCGGGGTCGCAGGCCTCTGGCTCAATGCCCGACTGCGCCGCCTGGGTTACTCGACAGTACTGGTGGAACGCGCCAGCCTCGGTGGCGAGCAGACCATCAAGTCGCAAGGCATCATCCACGGCGGCACCAAGTACGCCCTGCACGGGGCACTGACCGGCGCCTCCGAGGCCATCGCCGACATGCCGCGGCGCTGGCGCGAAGCGTTGGCCGGCAACGGCGAGCTGGACCTGAGCGGCACCCGCCTGCTGTCCGAGGCCCATTACCTCTGGTCCCCCGGCACCCTGGCCGGCAACCTCACCAGTTTCTTCGCCAGCAAGGCCGTGCGTGGCCGGGTCGACCAGGTCAAGGGCGAGCAGCTGCCGCCGGCCCTGCAGGATCGCGCCTTCAAGGGCAAGGTCTACCGCCTGGCCGAACTGGTCATCGACGTGCCCAGCCTGCTGGCCAACCTCGCGCAACTGGCGGGTGACAGCCTGCTGGCCGGCGAGCGAATCGAACCGCTGCGCGACGGCGAAGAGCTGGCCGGCCTGGTGGTCGATGGCCGCGAGATCCGCGCCCAGCGCATCGTCCTCAGCGCCGGCGGAGGCACCGAAGGCCTGCTGCACGCTCTGGGGCTGGACCAGCCGGCCATGCAACGCCGCCCGCTGCACATGGTCCTGGCCAAGGGGCCCAACCTCAAGCCCCTGTATGCCCACTGCCTGGGCGGTGGCCCCAAGCCACGCATCACCGTGACCACCCACCCGGCCGCCGATGGCCAATGGGTATGGTACCTGGGTGGCGATATCGCCGAGGCCGACGGCGTTGCCCGCGAGCCCGAGGCGCAGATCGCCGCGGCGCAGAAGGAGGTCGCCAGCCTGTTGCCTTGGGTCGATCAAAGCCTGGTCCGCTGGGCCACCCTGCGCGTCGATCGCGCCGAGCCCGCGCAATCGGGCCTGGTACGCCCGGACAACGCCTTCCTTGCCGACCAGCAGCGCCTGCTGGTCGGCTGGCCGACCAAGCTGGCCCTGGCGCCGGACTTCGCCGATCGCGTGCTGGCCAACTTCGAGCGCGATGGCATCCGCCCGGCGAGCCAGCCGGMCCTTGCCGACCTGCCGCGCCCGCCGCTGGCGCTGCCAGCCTGGGAGCAACTGCTGCCATGAGCTTGCCGACCCTGCACGATCACCACCGCCCCTTGGGCAGTACCGGCCTGCGCGTATCGCCGCTGGGCC
Source organism: Pseudomonas sp. CAM1A (assembly GCF_047501685.1). Lineage (NCBI taxonomy): Bacteria > Pseudomonadati > Pseudomonadota > Gammaproteobacteria > Pseudomonadales > Pseudomonadaceae > Pseudomonas > Pseudomonas sp. CAM1A. Next base: position 31,572 of record NZ_JBFNXP010000001.1, read on the forward strand.
TGGGCACGGTCAAGCTTGGCCGCGACCAAGGCGTGAAGTACCCCAACGGCTTCACCATCCCCGATGACCAGGCCGCGCGCCTGCTACTCGCCCAAGCCCGCGAGCTGGGCATCAACCTGATCGACACCGCCCCGGCCTATGGCCGCAGCGAGGAGCGTCTCGGCCCGTTGCTGCGCGGCCAGCGCGAGCAGTGGGTCATCGTCAGCAAGGTCGGCGAAGAGTTCGAGGACGGCCAGTCGCACTTCGACTTCAGCGCCGCCCATACCCGTCGCTCGGTCGAGCGCAGCCTCAAGCGCCTGGAAACCGACCGTATCGAACTGGTGCTGGTGCACTCCGATGGCAACGACCTGGCGATCCTCGAGCAGGAGGCGGTGTACGAAACCCTCGCCGCGCTCAAGCGCGAAGGCAAGATCCTCGGCTACGGTTTCTCCGGCAAGACCGCCGCGGGTGGCCTGAAGGCCTTGGAACAAGGTGATTGCGCCATGGTCACCTACAATCTCAACGAGCAGGCGGAGCGGCCTGTGCTCGACTACGCTGCCGAGCACGGCAAGGCCATCCTGGTGAAGAAGGCCCTGGCCAGCGGCCATATCTGCCTGGCCCCGGGGGTCGACCCGGTGCAGGCCAGTTTCGAGTTGCTGTTCGCCCATCCCGGCGTGTGCAGTGCCATCGTCGGCACCATCAACCCGGTACACCTGGCCCACAACGTGGCCACCGTCGCCCGCATCCTGGGCCGGCCCTGAGCCGCCCGGGCGGGGGCCCAACGCAAGGAGGAGCCTCGTGCCGCGTACGCTGATCCGCAAGAATCCGAGCAACTTCAAGACACTGCCGCTGCACGTCGAAGCCACGCCCGATGGCCTGACCTACCAGAGCATCGGCATGCCGCTGAACTTCGCCCAGACCCTGCAGCGGCGCAAGGCCATCCAGGTCGCCAACCCCGAACACTTCGTGGCGGAGCTGGCCAACCTCGGCGTGTCGGTGCGCCTCACCCTGAACTGGCAAGGCCGCGACTACTGGGTGCTGGTGCGCCAACGCCGCCAGGACCGTGGCGATGTGGTGCTCAAGCTGATTTCCGGCTATGTCCCGGCCCACGAGCTGAACCTGCCGCTGCACACGGCGATCCAGGAAGTGGCCGAGGAGTGCCTGCTGGAAACCCCCGAGGGCTGGCTTGGCGGGCGTTTCAACGACACCTGGCTGCCAGCGCCCTATGCCGCTGCCCTGCACTATCGCGAGGCCGTACCGTTCGTGCTCTCACCCGAGTCCGGCGCCGCCCGCCCGGTGCATTGCGCCCGGCTGACCCTGCTGGAGCGGCCACGGGCCTACGTACACCTGCCCACCGCATCGTTGCAGCTGATCTACGACCTGCGCCTGCAGGTGCCCAAGGAAGCCAAGTCACTGAGCCTGTTCCATGTCGATGAACGACTCGAGGGTGACCAACTGGTGGCGCGACTCGACCGCAAAAGACCAGACCTTTACTTGATGCCGTTGAAGGACGGCCAACCGATGGCAGAGCTCTATACCCTGAAGAAGGACCAACTGCTGCCGGCGAGCACACGCGGCCTATGGCTGGCTGAAAGCTTTGCACCACAGGTAGGCTGGGTGGTTCGGGAAGAGCGGGTACGCTGGAGGGATTGGTTGAAGCAACAAGGCCTGGCCGAGCACAAACGCGAACCGGCTTCGCACCTGGAGCGCTTCAGTGACAAGGCAAGGGCGTTGCTGGAGCGGGCGCGGGACACGCTGCACAAATGAACGCGGGGCCAGCCCGCCCCACCAACATCGTGGGAGCGGGCTGGCCCCGCGATTGCAACTGATTCAGTGCTTGCGGATCTTCTCGACGATCGCCGTGGTAGAGCTGTTCTCCACCAGGCCGAGCACCTTCACCGTGCCGCCGTAGGCCTTGACGATATCGGCACCGACCACCTGGTCGATACCGTAGTCACCGCCTTTGACCAGCACATCCGGCTTGACCTGGCGCAGCAGGTTCTCGGGAGTGTCCTCAGGGAAGCTGATAACCCAGTCCACCGCACCGAGCCCGGCCAGCACGGCCATGCGCCGATCGACGCTGTTGATCGGACGGCCCGGCCCTTTCAGGCGGCTGACCGAAGCATCGTCGTTGATGGCAACGATCAGGCGGTCGCCCTGGGCACGGGCCTGCTCCAGGTAGGTCACGTGGCCCGCATGCAGGATATCGAAGCAACCATTGGTGAAGACGATGCTCTCGTTGTGCGCACGGGCATCATCGATGGCCAGCAGCAACTGCTCCAACCCCAGCACGCCGCGCTCGGAGCCTTCTTCACGCTGGATCGCCCGGCGCAGTTCGGGTGCGCTGATAGCGGCGGTACCCAGCTTGCCGACGACGATGCCGGCGGCCAGGTTGGCCAGGGCGACCGCGTGCGGCAGGTCTTCGCCTGCGGCAATGGCGGCGGCAAGCGTCGAAATCACTGTATCGCCGGCACCGGTGACATCGAACACCTCACGGGCACGGGCCGGCAGGTGCAGCGCCGGGTGGCCAATGCGCAGCAAGGTCATGCCATGCTCGCCACGGGTCACCAGCAACGCGCCCAAGTCCAGTTCCTCGAGCAGCTTCAGGCCCTTGGCCACCAGCTCGGCTTCGTCGGCGCAACGGCCGACGATGGTCTCGAACTCGCTGAGGTTCGGGGTGATCAGGCTGGCGCCGCGGTAGATCGAGAAATCCTTGCCCTTGGGGTCGGCCAGCACCGGGATGCCCTTGGCGCGGGCAGCCTGGATCAGCGACTGGTGGTTCTTCAGCGCGCCCTTGCCGTAGTCGGACAGCACCAGCACCTTGACCCCTTCGAGCAAGGTATCCACTTCCGCCCCCAGCGACAGCGGGTCGGTAGCGAAGGGCTCTTCGAAATCGATGCGCAGCAACTGCTGGTGGCGGCTCATGACCCGCAGCTTGACGATGGTCGGCTGATGGGCGATGCGCTGGAAGATCGAGCGCACGCCCGCCGCCTGCAGGCTGTTGGCCAGGCTGTCGGCGGCTTCGTCCTGGCCAGTGACGCCAACCAGCGCGGCTGGGGCACCGAGGGCGGCGATGTTCAAGGCCACGTTGGCGGCGCCGCCAGGGCGGTCCTCGATCTGATCGACCTTGACCACCGGCACCGGCGCTTCAGGCGAGATACGCGAAGTACCGCCATGCCAGTAGCGGTCGAGCATGACATCGCCGACCACCAATACCGGGGCTTGATCGAAACGCGGCATGGACAACTTCATGGGCAACCCATCATTGGAAAAGTGAACAGGGGCAGGATATTAGCACAGGGTTGCGCAGGGCTTTACGGCCAACCGCGGCAATGCTGTATCGATTGACTGGCGGGGCCGCGAAGGCCCCACCCTACGGCCGATCAGGTGATATCGGCCTTTTCCGCTTCGTCCAGGCCCATGGCGTGCAGGCGGGCATAATGGCCATTGGCCTGGAGCAGCTCGGCGTGGGTGCCACGCTCCACCAGACGGCCCTGGTCCATGACCAGGATCAGGTCGGCCTTCTCGATGGTCGACAGGCGGTGGGCGATCACCAGGGTGGTGCGACCTTCCATCACGTGGTCCAGCGCCGCCTGGATGTGGCGCTCGGACTCGGTATCCAGGGCCGAGGTCGCCTCGTCGAGGATCAGCAGCGGCGCGTTTTTCAGTAGCGCCCGCGCAATCGCCAGACGCTGGCGCTGACCGCCGGAAAGCAGCACGCCGTTCTCGCCGACTTCGGTATCGAAGCCCTTGGGCAACTGGTCGACGAACTCTTTGGCATAGGCATCGGCGGCGGCGGCCTCGATATCCGCCCGCGGCGCGCCGGCCAGATCGCCGTAGGCGATGTTGTTGGCCACGGTGTCGTTGAACAGGGTGACATGCTGGGTCACCTGGGAAACATGGCGGCGCAGGTTGCGCAGGCGGTATTCCTCGATCTCCACGCCGTCGAGCAGGATCTGCCCTTCCGTGTGGTGGTAGAACCGCGGGATCAGTGCCGCCAGCGTCGACTTGCCACTGCCCGAGCGCCCTACCAGGGCGATCATCTGCCCGGGCTCGGCGGTGAAGCTGATATCGCTGAGCACCTGACGCTCGGTACCCGGATAGGTGAAGCTGAGTTTGCGCACCTCCAGGCGCCCCTCGACCCGATCCTTCTCGATGGTGCCGTTGTCGACTTCGGGCTTCTCGTCCAGTTGCTCGAAGATGCTCTCGGCGCCGGCAAGGCCCTTCTGGATGGTCGAGCTGACTTCGGACAGCTGGCGAATCGGCTTGGGCAGCAGGCCTGCCGCGGTGATGTAGGCCACCAGGTCACCCGCCGAAGCCTCGCCGCGCAGGAACAGCACCAGGAACATCAGCGCCGCCATGGCGGTATAGATCACCAGCTGCAGCATTGGCGTGTACAGCGCGCCGGTCTTGGTCATGCGCAGCTGCTTGTCGGTGTTGCTCTGGCTGGCGGCGCCAAAACGGCGCTCCTCGTAGCTTTCGCCACCGAAGCTGCGCACCACGCGGTAACCCTGGATGGTCTCGGAGGCCACGTGGGTGACGTCGCCCATTGCCACCTGGATTTTCTTGCTCTGCTTGCGGAATTTCTTGCTGGCGGTGCTCACCATTACCGCGATCAGCGGCAGGATCGCCACCATCACCAGGGTCAGCTGCCAGTTCATCCACAGCAGGTAGGCGAACAGGAACACCACCGTCAGGCCCTCACGGATGACCACCTTGATGGCATCGGTGGCGGCGCCGGTGACCATGGTCACGTTGAAGGTGATGCGCGAGATCAGGTGCCCGGAGTTGTGGTTGTCGAAATAGCGGTTGGGCAGCACCAGCAGCTTGTTGAACAACTCGACCCGCAGGTCGTGCACCAGGCACAACGACACCTTGGACAAATAGTAGTTGCCCAGGAACGAGCCCAGGCCCTGCCAGGCAGCAATCAGGATGATCAGCAGCGGCACCGCCTGCAGCAACTGCAGGTCACGCAGGTAAGGCACGTTGGGGAACAACACCGCCTGGGGGTTGCTCAGGCCGTCGACGAAGTACTTGAGGATCCCGGCCAGCATCGGTTGGGTCGAGGCGAAGATCACGAAACCGACGATGCTCAGCAGGAAGATGCCGATGTAAGGTTTGACGTAGCCCAGCAGGCGCAGGTAGATCTTCAGGCTCGCAGGCGAAGACGATTCGGGAACTGTCATGAGAATCCGTCGGGTCAAAAAGAGTCGGGATTATAACACACGCGGTGTCTCGCACCGCCCGCTGCAGGTAAGATAGGCGGCTGTCCCGAACCCATGGCCCTGGAGGCTAGATGCACGCACTTGACCACGCCCGCTACCTTGCCCTGCGCGAGGGCGCTCATGTCCTCGAAGCCGACGGCACTGGCGACAAGGTCCTGCGCCTGCGCGACGGCACGATGTTCAAGCTGTTCCGGCGCAAGCGCCTGATCAGCTCGGCGGCCTGGTATCCCTATGCCCGACGCTTCGCCGACAACTGCAAGGCCCTGGCCGCGCGCGGCATCCCCTGCCCACAGGTCAAGGCGGTCTACCGTATTGCCGAGATCGCCCGCGATGCCGTGCATTACGACCCGCTCCCAGGGCATACGCTGCGTCAACTACTGGAACAACCCGGCGAGCATCCCGAGCTGCGCGACCAGCTCGGGCAGTTCATCGCGACCCTGCACGAGGCAGGCGTGTACTTCCGCTCCGCGCATCTGGGCAACGTGGTACTGACGCCCGAAGGCAAGCTGGGGTTGATCGATGTCGCCGACCTGCGCATGTACCGCAAGCCACTGCGCCGATCACAACGCCAGCGCAACTTCCGTCACATGCTGCGGTATCGGCAAGATCGGGAATGGTTGCTGGGTGACCGCGACAACCTGTTCATCGAGGCCTACCTGGCCAGCCAGCAGGTCTGCCGTCGCCAGGACCTGGCCAGCGCACTGGCCTGAACGAAGATGGCCGCCCGGAGGCGGCCATCTTCATCATCAGCGCAAGCGTCGCTGCTGCAACCCACGGCCCAGCACCATGGCTGCCGGCAGCAGGACCAGCGGCCACAACTCGTCAGGGTTGCCGACCAACTTGCTGCCATCGAAGTTGAGCATCACCAGGGCACAGGCCAGGTACATGCCCCAAGGGTCACGAAGGCGCAACGCCTGCACCAGGGTCATCGCCACAATGACCAGGAACAGGACCAGCGAGACTCCACCGGTATAGAGGCCCAGCGCAACGAAGATATTGTGTGGATGCTGGATCGGCATGAAGCCGCTCAGCAGCTTGTCGGTATGGAACTCGACACCGCAGCCAATCATCCAGCCACAGTTCTGCCACTCACCGACCATCACGTGGAACAACTCGCCGCGATAGGAGTCACCACGCTCGAACAGCGAATGGAACCAGGCCATGTCCTTTACCAACCAGAGGGCGATGCCTCCAAGTACCGCAAACACCAACATCCAGCTCCCGGCCACACGCGGGAAGCGCCACAACGCCCAGCACGCCCAGGCGGCAAACAGGAAGGCAGCGCCGACCATGGCGGTACGCGTCTGCAGGACGAAGGTGATCGCCACCACCGACAGCGCCACCGCGGCAAACGCTTCGATCCAGCGACGACGGTGCAACCATCCCGGCATTGCCAATGCCAACGCACAGAGCAGCCATATACTGGTGTAGATCACGTTCTGCATGCGCGCGGGCATCAGACTGACCCGCTCACCCAAGGCATATATGCCAGTCAGGTAAGCGAAAGCCGAATAGCCGAAGATGTACAGGCAGATGACCCAGAACAGCGCACGGGCGAACACCTCCGAGCGGAAGAAGCCCTGATTCGTCAGCCCTGCCACAGCGAACACAAAGAGCGCAACATAAGCGATGTGCTTGTAGAACTGCCCATCGCCAGCAATCGCCGCAGGCACCAGGAACCAAAGCAGGAACAGCAGCCACGCCAGGCCAAGCTTGTCGCTGAACAGTCCCGCACCGCGCTCCTTGACCAGGAACACCAGGCCAGGCAGCGCAATGAACGCGTAGAAAATGTTGTTGGTCCATTTCGATGAGGCCATCAGCACGAAGCTGGCCAGGAACACGATCAACGCCGCGCTGAAATAGCGCCGACTCGTGCGGTTATCGCTAGCAATCCCTTCAAACATCCTTCACCACCCATCCAAGCAATAGTCCAATAAACAACACGCCCAGCAGGCGGATGCGATCCATGCGCTTGCGTCGAGCCTTCTTGATCTTTTCTTCCGGCATTTCCACATGCTCACCGAACCCGGTGTGCAGCACCGCGTCGTTCTCGAGGATCAGCGCGTAGCGGTCGCGCTCGGCGTAGAGGCGCGACAGGCTCTTCTCGCCCGAATGCGCGGCGTACGGCGCATGCGCCTGGTAGTCGGCGAGCCTGCGCAGGCCCGGGTTGAAGGAAAAGCCCTGCCACTCCGCCTTGTTCGAACCCAGCTTGTGGAAGGGGATACCCTGCAGCACTTGGCGCGCCTCCAGGAACACGTAGGGACTGTGCACCTGCAAGTCATGGTTGAAACTGCGCAGCCAGACCTGCAAGGCTTGCGGGTCGGCTTCGAGCAAGGCCTGGGACTCCTCGACGAAACCCGGGCGATAGAACGCCCAGTCATCCTCGCAGTGGAACACCCAGAACGTCTTGACCTGCGAGTAGGCAGCATCCACCGAACGCAACTGCCCGAGTTTGGGATTGTTGACGATGAAGGTGGTGTGCTCGCGCCAGTGCTCGGGAATGCAGTCGCGTACCGCTTCGTCACCGGAGTCCTCGGTGATGAACACTTCGCGGATGGGCGCCGTGTTGTAGAGATCGAAACTCTCGAGCGTGCGCTTGAGCAGTTCGAAACGACCACAGCTGGTCACCACCAGTGTGATCTCGCTGTTTTCACTGAAGACCATGGCTTCCTCGATGTGTTTTAGGGCTTAACGCGACAATCCGATGGCACGCAACAGACGCTCCACCGGGCCGGGTTTGCTGGCCGGGCGTAGCGGCGCGCGCATGGCCTCGGTGATTGCCTGCCCAAGCGCGTGAAAGGTATAACGCCGCTCGGCCAGTTGCTGGCCGTTGCGCGAGATACGCTCGGCCAGGGCCAGGTCGCCACGCAGCCGGGCGAGCTTCTCGCGTAGTTGTTCAAGGTCGCGATAGAGCACGATGTTGTGCATGTCGACGAAGCCAAGCGCCTGGTTCTCTTCCTCGCCCTGGTCGTAGGCGAACAGCACGCAGCCACAGGCCATGGCTTCGAAGTTCTTGATCATGTACTCGCCCATGCCGACGTCGGCACTGACGAAAAAGCGGATGCGACTGAGGGTCTGGCTGTATTCCTCGCCCGACTTGGTGCGGGTGATCAGCAGGTTCTCGACCGCCGCGATCGACTCGAGCATCTGCTTGCGCCCAGAGTAGGCCACGCTGCGCAGGCTGCCGACGAACGCCAGTTCGATGTCGCGCTCGCGGTTCTCGTTGCGCAACAGTGCCTGGTCGTAGCCCTTGGGCACGAATACCGCATCGAAACCTTCATCACGCAGGCGACGGGTAACCACCGCACCTGAAGTGATGACCCGTGCCCACGGCAACCGGCTGTAGTACTCGCTGAACTTGCCGGTGTACTTGCACGGTATGTAGTTCTGGTAGGCATCATGCTCGAGGATCACCAGGTTCGGGAGCGTACGGATGAAACGCGCCTGGCGGATTTCTTTCTTGAACCGCAGGAAGAACAGGATGCGGTCGTACTGATCGACTTGCACATGTTCGCGGAAATAACTCCGCAGGTCGGCCTGCTGGTCACCGGTAAGCCAGCGGATATCGCATTCGCAGTCAGCCGCGATGCCTTCGTAAAGACGGTCCAGGATGGCACGTTGCTCTTTCTGGACCAGGAACAGGACTTTCACCGTGGCTCTCTCTTGTCGATCACTGTACCGACCCACAGCAGTTCGTGGCGCCGTACGGCCTTACGGAAGAATTCATTGTCACCGAATGCCGGCCAGCGCCGAGCGGCCAGACAGCGCTGCAGGAAGCGACGAACCCTGCGTTTGAATGGAGCCGCGGGCTGCAGGTCGTGCATCATACCCAAAGCGATGGCCTTTTGCCTCTGCTGCTGCGCGCCAACCCCGAGCACCCAGGGGCGCATAGGTAGGCTTGCATCGAAGAACGGTGGCAAAGGCACCCCGGTACCGGCATCGCCCATCGGCCAGCGGTCATTGTCGTGCAGGTGATTGGCGTACAACAGCAAGGTTTGTGGCTGCCAACTCGCCCCTAGCAACGCTTGCTGCAGGGCGTCATGGGCGCACACGTGGTCCGGGTGTGGGTCGAGCGTCGGGTGCGGCATCACGATGGTTGCCGGGCGCGCATGCTCGATCAGCTCGCGCAGGTCCTGGACCAGGTTGTTCCAGGTCGGCCGGCCATTGGCATCGCTGTGCAGCGCGACCTCATTGAAACGGCGGAATGGACGGGTATCGACCAGGTCAGCCTCGCGCGATGCCACAGCTGCTTCGGGCTCGGCCTGCATGGCCGGCAGTTGCATGCAGAAATACCCCAGTTGCACGCACTGATTGGAAGGCACCCCGGCCCAGCGGGGTACGGCGATGCTGTCCCAACTGCGCAACTCGCCCTTGAATCGGGCCGCCTCGACCAGGTCGAGGCCGAAGGTTTCGCGATAATGCTCGTTCTCGATCTCGCCTGCGGTCAGGGTCACGATCCAGCTGCTTTTTGCCTGGGAATAGGCGGCGAACGCCGCAAGCTCGGCATCGTCGGCATGGGGTGCGATGACCATCAGCGAGTCGGCCAGGTAGTCGGCGTGACGGAAAACCAGCAACTCCATCTCCGGCGCCACGCGGCAGTGCCGGCCACTCAGGCGCAGCCGCCCGGCGCCCAGCGCCTCGGACTGGCCACCGAGGTTCAGGTAGCGCACACCGCGGACACCACGCTCGAAGGCCTGGCAATCGGCGACGCCACCTTCGATGCGTACCGCAGGGTCGAGCAGGCGCCCCAACCAACCGGCGCGCAGATTCACCCGCAGCAACAGGGTCTCGCTGCCGTCCAGCTGGCAACCTGTCGGCAACGCCAGCACCCCGCCACGACTGTGCAGCGCATGACGCTCGCTGGCCTGCAACTCGTACTGATAGTCGCTGCCGGGCACGTAGAACAGGTGGTCGGAGAACCAGGCCTCATGGGCCACCCACAACAACACCGCGAGGACTGGCGGCAACCACCATGCCCACAGCGCCGTGAGCAACAGCGCGACAAGCAACACCAGCAGGATCACCCGCTTGCGCTTGCGATGGCGTTTGAGCAGTTGCTGCTTGTTGGCGCTCATGTTCAGACCTGGAAGACGTTGACGGGGTTGCACCAACGATCCTTGTACTCTCGATCGGCCCGGCCGAAGGAGAACCGCAGCGCCTTGCCACGGGCATTGGCATCTTCCCAGGCAGCCTGGGTATTGAGGAAGCTCAGTACGCTACCAGGGCTGAAGGCCTTGGTCTCTGGATCGACACCGCCGTTTACATATTCGACGCTGATCCATTGTGGCGCTTCGACGCGATAGACCAGTTGGATCGCGATCGGCGCCCCTTCCAGGAACAATACAGAGCCTATCAGCAGTTCGCGCAGGCGCTCGACCACCTCGGCCATGCGTGCCGCACCGGTGGCCGGGAACCCCCAGCGACGCTGGAACAAGTCACAGTACATCGCCGCGATCTCGGCTGCAGTGAAATCGCCAATCGGTCGCACCTGGCCGCCGGCCTCTTCCAGCAGGCGCAGCTCACGGCGCTGGTTATAGCGAAACTTCTTCGACAGATCCTCGTGCGCACGCGCCATGGCCAACTGCTCGGGCTGCGCCTTGAGGCCGCTGAAACGGCCCTGGTTCAGCTCGGACAAGTAACGCCCGGCGTGGCGCAACGGCGCCCCGGCATCGATGGCCGCCGGCAGGATGATCTCGGCATTGCCCAGGTCGAACAGACCCTTCTTGCCTTCGCGCTTGAGCACGTCCTTGGCCAGCGCCAGGTGGCGCCCCCAGGTTGGCAGTGCGGCCTTGAGCTCGCTGCCCTGGAGCCAACCGAGGTAACGCACCGGGATCTGTGCCAGGTCGGCCAGTTGCTCGACCACCAGCGGGTGCGTGGCGACACTGCCGCCGAAACGTTGCCAGGCATCGTTGTACTCGGCCGCGTCGATCACTTGCCAGCCGCGTTCGCGCCAGGCCTTGAGGTGATTGAGCATCAGGCCTCCGCCACCAGCGCACGCACCTGCGGCAACTGCCAGAAGGCATCGCGCACCGCCTGGTCGCTGAAACGCTGCTGCAAGCGCTGCAGCATGTGCAAAGCACAGGTTTCGCGCTGCCCGGCGTCCAGCCCGGCCATATGCTTCAGGCCCTGGGCCAACTGCGCGGCATCCCCCAGCGGGAACAGCACGCCCACACCCTCGACCACTTCCCGGGCGCCGCCGCAGGCGGTGGCCAGCAACGGTATGCCAGCGACCATGGCTTCGAGCAGGACCATACCGAACGGCTCATGGTCGGAGCTCAGTGCAAATACATCGAAGGCGCGGAAGTAACGGCGGGCGTCCGGCACCTGCCCTAGGAAGTCCACCTGCCCGGCAATGCCCAGCTCACTGGCCAATGCCTTGAGCGGCGCCTCGAGGCGGCCCTTGCCCAGGATCGCCAACCGCGCGCCAGCCGGCAGGCCAGGCAAGGCTTCGGCGAAGCCGCGCAACAGCGTGGCCTGGTCCTTGTCCGGGTGCAGGCGGCCGACATTGCCGACCACCCAGGCCTGCTCATCCAGGCCCAAGGCACGCCGCGCTTCGTCACGCGGCACCAGGCTGGCCTGCAGCGCCTCGACGTCGATGCGGTTGTACAGGGTCTGGATACGCTCGGCCGGCCATTGGCCCAGGCAGCGACGCATGTCGTCGCGCACAGCATCCGATACGCCGAGCAAACTCAGGCGCTTACGGAACAGGTTGGCGAACAGCCGCCGCCCTTTGCGCTCATAATCGCCGAAGGCATGGTGCACGCCGATCACCGGCAAGCCGGTCGCCAACAGCGCGACATAGATCGGCTTGAAGCGATGGGCGATGCAAAACGCGAAATTGCGTTGCGCGGCGATCTTGCGCAGCGCGGCGATGGCGCCCAGCTTCAGGCCACGCACTGCCTTGGAACTGAACTCCAGGAACAATACCTCGTCCGAGGCGCAGCCAGCCGCGACCTGCGCGTCAGCTGCCCCGGTGAGGAACACGGTGGTGACCTTGTAGCCGCTGCCCTGGAACAGGCTGGCATATTGACGGGCGCAGTCGAGGAACGGCCCGTCATAACCATGGCAGAACTGCAGGATCCGCGGTTCAGAGCGGCTGGTCATACGGCGCTGCGCCTTCCTTGACCACCAGGATGTCTTCCATGATCAGGTACTGCAGGTCCGAACCGAAGAACATGTTCAGGGCATCGGTCGGCGAGCAGATCATCGGTTCGCCACGGCGGTTGAGCGAGGTGTTCAGCGACACGCCGTTGCCGGTCAGGTTTTCCAGCGCCTTCATCATGTCGTAATAGCGCGGGTTGTACTCGCGCTTGAGCACCTGAGCGCGCGAAGTACCGTCCTCGTGGACCACTTCCGGCACGCGGGTCTTCCACTCTTCAGCCACTTCAAAGGTGAAGGTCATGAACGGGGCCGGATGATCGATCTTGATCATCTGCGGCGCGACGGTGTCGAGCATCGACGGGCAGAAAGGCCTCCAACGCTCGCGGAACTTGATCTGGTGGTTGATGCGGTCGGCGACGCCCGGCACGCTCGGGCAACCGATGATCGAGCGACCACCCAGTGCGCGCGGGCCGAACTCCATGCGGCCCTGGAACCAGGCCACCGGGTTGCCGTCGACCATGATCTTGGCGATCTGCTCGGGCATGTTCTCGAGCTTGCGCCATACCGGCTTGCTCGGGTGACGGGCACAGGCGGCGATCACGTCTTCATTGGAGTACGCAGGGCCGAGGTAGACGTGCTCCATCTTCTCGACCGGCACGCCACGGGCATGGGAAACGTAGGCCGCAGCACCTACCGCGGTACCGGCGTCGCCGGACGCTGGCTGGACGAACAGCTCCTTCACGTCATCACGGGCGATGATCTTCTGGTTCAGCTTGACGTTCAGCGCGCAGCCGCCGGCGAAGGCCAGCTTGCCGGTCTCTTTCAGGGTATCGCCCAGGTAGTGGTCGATCATCTGCAGGGCGAGCTTCTCGAACAATGCCTGCATGCTCGCCGCGTAATGGATATACGGCTCGTCGGCGATATCGCCTTCGCGTTTCGGGCCCAGCCACTCGATCAGCTTGGGCGAGAAGTAGAAGCCCTTGCCCTTCTCTTTATAGCGGCGCAGGCCGATGACGTTGGCGTACTCGGTGTTGATCACCAGTTCGCCGTTTTCGAAGCTGGCCAGGCGCGAGAAGTCATACTTGCTGGCGTCGCCATACGGCGCCATGCCCATGACCTTGAACTCGCCATCGAGCATCTCGAAGCCGAGGAACTCGGTGATCGCGCCATACAGGCCACCCAGCGAGTCCGGATCGAAGAATTCCTTGATCTTGTGGATCTTGCCGTTTTCGCCGTAGCCGAAGAAGGTAGTAGCGTACTCGCCCTTGCCGTCGATGCCGAGGATCGCGGTCTTCTCTTTGAAGCCCGAGCAGTGGTAGGCGCTGGAGGCGTGGGCCAGATGGTGCTCGACCGGTTCGATCTTGATCTTCTTCGGATCGAAGCCCAGCTGCTCCAGGCACCAGACGATCTTCTTGCGGTAGCGCTTGTAGCGGCGGTTGCCCATCAGCAGCGCGTCGAGGGCGCGGTCCGGGGCGTACCAGTAGCGCTTGGCGTAGTGCCAGCGAGCCTTGCCGAACAGGCTGATCGGGGCGAAAGGAATGGCCACCACGTCGACGTCCGACGGCTTGATGCCAGCCTGTTCCAGGCAGAACTTCGCCGACTCGTAGGGCATGCGGTTCTTCGCATGCTTGTCACGCACGAAGCGCTCTTCTTCGGCGGCGGCAATCAGCTTGCCGTCGATGTACAGGGCCGCGGAAGGGTCATGGCTAAGGGCGCCGGACAGGCCAAGAATCGTCAGTGCCAAGGGGTTAGCCTCTCAAATCGGTATGAAGTGCGCCACCGGCTATTCAGGCGGATGGCGGCTAAAGGGCGGGATTATAACGCAAAGATGGTAAGGCGCGATGCACTCTCGTGGGAGCGGGCTTGCCCCGCGATTGCGGCAGATCTACCAGCGCTATCGCGGGGCAAGTCGGGCCGCCGCATCGCCGCTCCCACGGTGCTTGCGACGCCTGTTTATTCGGCGATCAGCCAGTCCATGCGGAAGCTGCCGGCGGTCTGTGCCAGCTCCTTGGCCAGCCACGGCAGCAGTGCCTTGAGCTCGTCTTCCAGGCCCCACGGCGGGTTGGCGATGGCCAGGCCCGAGCCGTTCAGTCCCTGCGGGCTGTCCTGGTGATGCACGTAAAGCTCCACGCGCAGCAACTTGGGTGCCCCGGTGCTGGTGAGGTCCTGATAGAAGCGGGTCAGCGAGCGCTGGTCCTTGATCGGGTACCAGATGGCCGCGACCGTCTGGCGCATGCGACCGATCGCCTCTTTCATGGCAACGGTGCAGCGCTTGAGCTCGTCGGCCTGCTCGAATGGCGGGTCGATCAGCATGATCGCGCGTTTCTCCGGCACTGGCAGCAAAGCCCGCGGGATGTGCCAGCCTTCGCCGAGGTGCACGGTGACGCGCGGGTCCTTCTTCATGTTCTCTTTGAGCAGCACGCCGTCTTCAGGGTGCTTTTCGTTGAGCTGCGCACGGTCCTGGTCACGCATCAGGCGCCGGGCCAGTTCGGGGGAGCCCGGGTAGTAGCGCAGCTCGCCGTTCTTGTTCAGGCGCTTGATGACGCCCAGATAGTCGGCGGTGACGGCCGGCAGGTCGTCGCGATTCCACAGACGGGCGACGCCTTCGAGGTATTCACCGGTACGGCTCGCCTGATCGCCCTGCAGGTCATACAGACCAAGGCCGGCGTGGGTGTCGATGTAGGCGAACGGCTGCTCCTTGCGCGACATCAAGGCGATGAGGCGGGTGAGCACGATGTGCTTGAGGACGTCGGCGTGGTTGCCGGCGTGGAAGGCGTGACGATAGTTCATGGCAGCTCCTGCGAAGGCGGCAAGTTTACCTTGCCTTGGCGGCCGCAAAAAGCATCGCGGGGCAAGCCCGCCCCCAAGCCACCTGTAGAGGCTGCGTGGGAGCGGGCTTGCCCCGCGACAGGGACAACGCCGAATCAGCAGGTATTACTTGTCGGCGTGATACTGCGCATCAGCGGTTTCAAAACGCGAAACCATGCTGTTCGACGGACTGCCCAGCTTGCTCACCAGGAAGATGGCGATGCTGGCGAACAGGAAGCCCGGGATGATCTCGTACAGGCCGGTACCCAGCTGCTTCCAGACGATCACGGTCAGCGCACCGACCACGATGCCCGCCAACGCGCCATTGCGGGTCATGCCTTTCCACAGCACCGAAAGCAGCACAACGGGGCCGAAGGCGGCGCCGAAGCCAGCCCAGGCGTAGGCCACCAGGCCCAGTACGCGGTTCTCGGGGTTGGCGGCCATGGCGATGGCGATCAGCGCGACGGCCAGCACCATCAGGCGGCCGACCCACACCAGCTCCCGCTGCGAAGCGTTCTTGCGCAGGAACGCCTTGTAGAAGTCCTCGGTCAGGGCACTGGAGCACACCAGCAGCTGGCAGCTCAGGGTGCTCATCACCGCCGCCAGAATGGCCGACAGCAGCACACCGGCGATCCATGGGTTGAACAGGATCTTGGCCAGTTCGATGAACACACGCTCATGGTTCTCGGTGACCGGGCCGGCGAGGTCCGGGTGCGCCGAGAAGTAGGCGATGCCGAAGAAGCCCACGGCACAGGTACCGGCCAGGCACAGAATCATCCAGGTCATGGAGATGCGGCGGGCGTTGGCGATCGACTTGACCGAGTCGGCGGCCATGAAGCGCGCCAGGATGTGAGGCTGGCCGAAGTAGCCCAGGCCCCAGCCCATCAGCGAGATGATGCCGATGAAGGTCGCGCCCTTGAACATGTCGAAGTGCGCCGGGTTCACCACGTCAATGGCGGCGAAGGTCTGGTCGAAGCCGCCGGTGGAGATCAGCACGATCACAGGGGTCAGGATCAGCGCGAAGATCATCAGCGTGGCCTGAACGGTATCGGTCCAGCTCACCGCCAGGAAACCACCGACGAAGGTGTAGGCGATGGTCGCCGCGGCGCCGGCCCACAGGGCGGTCTCGTAGGACATGCCGAAGGTGCTTTCGAACAGACGGGCGCCGGCAACGATGCCGGAGGCGCAGTAGATGGTGAAGAACACCAGGATGACGATGGCCGAGATGATTCGCAGCAGGCCGCTCTGGTCTTCGAAGCGGCTGGAGAAGTAGTCCGGCAGGGTCAGGGCGTCACCGTTGTGCTCGGTCTGCACACGCAGACGGCCAGCGACGAACAGCCAGTTCAGATAGGCGCCGACGGTCAGGCCGATGGCGATCCAGGCCTCGGAAAGGCCGGCAAAGTAGATGGCGCCCGGCAGGCCCATCAGCAGCCAGCCGCTCATGTCCGATGCGCCGGCGGAAAGCGCGGTGACCACGCTGCCGAGACTACGGCCGCCGAGAATATAGTCGGAAAGGTTATTGGTGGCGCGATAGGCCGCGAAGCCGATCAGTACCATTGCCGCGATGTAGATCACGAAGGTGATCGTGATTGGATTGCCCATGAGTTGTGCCCTGGCGTTGTTTTTATCTCTGCGACCCGCCGTGCACGACGGCGGTTGCACCCAGGCGGCGAATCCTATGCAACAACATGAATCAGGTGCAACCATTTTTCATTTGCAAGTTGCACCCAAGCCTGCATTTTCAGATAAAACCGCTTTCTTGCTTCTTTTCGGAGCAAAAACGACATTTCTCATACTTAAATGCAGCAAAAACAGCCATTTCGACGGTTCAGAAACACCCTTCAGACGAGTTGCACCTGGGGCATGAAAAATTCGGGTTGCACCCGGTTGCACCCCAATTGTCCTACAGGCTAATCTTGCCGCCAGCTTAGGCCACATCCGTGGCCAATAACGAGGATAAGAAATGGCGACGACCACCCTTGGGGTCAAACTCGACGACCCGACCCGTGAGCGACTCAAAGCAGCTGCGCAGTCCATCGACCGCACGCCGCACTGGTTGATCAAGCAAGCGATCTTCAACTATCTCGAGAAGCTCGAGGGTGGCGCCACCCTTAACGACCTCAACGGCCATGCCGCCGCTGGCGATGACGCCGGCGAAGTCGCCGCCGACCACGCCCACCAGTGTTTCCTGGAATTCGCCGAAAGCATCCTGCCGCAGTCGGTACTGCGCTCGGCAATCACCGCCGCCTACCGCCGCCCCGAGCAGGAAGTGGTGCCGATGCTGCTGGAGCAGGCACGCCTGCCGGCCGCCCAGGCCGAAGCCACCAACAAGCTGGCCGCCTCCCTTGCCGACAAACTCCGCAACCAGAAGAGCGCCGGTGGCCGCGCTGGTATCGTCCAGGGCCTGCTGCAGGAGTTCTCGCTGTCCTCCCAGGAAGGCGTGGCGTTGATGTGCCTGGCCGAAGCCCTGCTGCGCATCCCCGACAAGGGCACCCGTGACGCGCTGATCCGCGACAAGATAAGCACCGGCAACTGGCAGCCGCATCTGGGCAACAGCCCATCGCTGTTCGTCAACGCCGCCACCTGGGGCCTGCTGCTGACCGGCAAGCTGGTCAGCACCCACAACGAATCCGGCCTGACCTCCTCGCTCACCCGCATCATCGGCAAGAGCGGCGAGCCAATGATCCGCAAGGGCGTCGACATGGCCATGCGCCTGATGGGCGAACAGTTCGTCACCGGCGAGACCATCGCCGAGGCCCTGGCCAACGCCAGCAAGTTCGAAGCAAAGGGCTTCCGCTACAGCTACGACATGCTCGGCGAAGCCGCGCTGACCGAGCACGACGCACAGAAATACCTGGCCTCCTACGAGCAGGCGATCCACTCGATCGGCAAGGCCTCGCACGGCCGTGGCATCTATGAAGGCCCGGGCATCTCGATCAAGCTCTCGGCCCTGCACCCGCGCTACAGCCGCGCCCAGTACGAGCGCGTGATGAGCGAGCTTTACCCGCGCCTGCTGTCGCTGACCCTGCTGGCCAAGCAATACGACATCGGCCTGAACATCGACGCTGAGGAAGCCGACCGCCTGGAGCTGTCGCTGGACCTGCTCGAGCGCCTGTGCTTCGAACCGTCGCTGGCCGGCTGGAACGGCATCGGCTTCGTCATTCAGGCTTATCAGAAGCGCTGCCCGTACGTGATCGACTACGTCATCGACCTGGCCAAGCGCAGCCGCCACCGCCTGATGATCCGCCTGGTGAAGGGCGCCTACTGGGACAGCGAGATCAAGCGCGCCCAGGTCGAAGGCCTGGAAGGCTACCCGGTCTACACCCGCAAGGTGTACACCGACGTTTCCTACGTCGCCTGCGCGCGCAAGCTGCTGGCCGTGCCAGAAGCCATCTACCCGCAGTTCGCCACCCACAACGCCCACACCCTGTCGGCCATCTACACCATCGCCGGGCAGAACTACTACCCGGGCCAGTACGAGTTCCAGTGCCTGCACGGCATGGGTGAACCGCTGTACGAGCAAGTCGTGGGCAAGATCTCCGAAGGCAAGCTGAACCGTCCGTGCCGTGTGTACGCGCCGGTCGGTACCCACGAAACCCTGCTGGCCTACTTGGTCCGCCGCCTGCTGGAAAACGGCGCCAATACCTCGTTCGTCAACCGCATCGCCGACCATTCGATCTCGATCCAGGAACTGGTCGCCGATCCGGTCGCCAGCATTGAGCGCATGGGCACCCAGGAAGGCAGCATCGGCCTGCCGCACCCGCGCATCCCGCTGCCACGTGAGCTGTACGGCAGCGAGCGGGCCAACTCGGCCGGTATCGACATGGCCAACGAACACCGCCTGGCGTCGCTGTCCTGCGCCCTGCTGGCCACCGCTCACAACGACTGGAAAGCCACGCCGCTGCTGGCCTGCGCCGCCAGCGAGCAGCCGGCCGCGCCGGTGCTCAACCCGTCCGATCACCGCGATGTGGTCGGCCATGTACAGGAAGCCACCGTCGCCGACGTCGAGAATGCCATCCAGTGCGCGCTGAACGCCGCGCCGATCTGGCAGGCCACCCCACCCGCCGAGCGCGCCGCAATCCTCGAACGCGCCGCCGACCTGATGGAAGCCGACATCCAGCCGCTGATGGGCCTGCTGGTGCGCGAAGCCGGCAAGACCTTCGCCAACGCCATCGCCGAAGTGCGCGAGGCCGTGGACTTCCTGCGCTACTACGCGGTGCAGGCACGCAACGACCTGCGCAACGACAGCTGCCGCCCGCTGGGCCCGGTCGTGTGCATCAGCCCGTGGAACTTCCCGCTGGCGATCTTCTCCGGCCAGGTGGCCGCGGCCCTGGCCGCCGGCAACCCGGTACTGGCCAAGCCGGCCGAACAGACCCCGCTGGTCGCCGCCCAGGCCGTGCGCCTGCTGCTGGAAGCCGGCATCCCCGAAGGCGTGCTGCAACTGCTGCCAGGCCAGGGTGAAACCGTCGGTGCCGGCCTGGTCGGTGACGAGCGCGTCAAGGGCGTGATGTTCACCGGCTCCACCGAAGTCGCCCGCCTGCTGCAGCGCAACATCGCCGGTCGCCTGGATAACCAGGGCCGCCCGATCCCGCTGATCGCAGAAACCGGTGGCCAGAACGCCATGATCGTCGACTCCTCGGCGCTGACCGAACAGGTGGTGATCGACGTGGTGTCCTCGGCCTTCGACAGCGCCGGCCAGCGTTGCTCGGCCCTGCGCGTGCTGTGCCTGCAGGAAGACTCCGCCGACCGTGTGATCGAAATGCTCAAGGGCGCCATGGCCGAAAGCCGCCTGGGCAACCCGGAGCGCCTGTCCGTGGACATCGGCCCGGTGATCGACGCCGAAGCCAAGGCCGGCATCGAGAAGCATATCCAGGGCATGCGCGACAAAGGCCGCAGCGTCTACCAGGTGGCCATCGCCGAAAGCGAGGAGATCAAGCGCGGCACCTTCGTGATGCCGACCCTGATCGAGCTGGAAAGCTTCGACGAGCTCAAGCGCGAAATCTTCGGCCCGGTGCTGCACGTGGTGCGCTACAACCGCAAGGACCTGGACCAGCTGATCGAGCAGATCAACGCTTCCGGCTACGGCCTGACCCTGGGCGTGCATACCCGCATCGACGAGACCATCGCCAAGGTGGTGGACAACGTCAACGCCGGCAACATGTACGTCAACCGCAACATCGTCGGCGCCGTGGTCGGCGTGCAGCCGTTCGGCGGTGAAGGCCTGTCCGGCACCGGCCCGAAAGCCGGCGGCCCGCTGTACCTGTACCGTCTGCTGTCGACCCGCCCGGCCGACGCCATCGCCCGCCACTTCCAGGCCGACGACGCGCGTGTTGCCGCCGACACCACTCTGCGCGACCAGCAGCTCAAGCCGCTGACCACCCTCACGGCCTGGGCGGCCAGCAGCCAGATGAGCGACCTGACCGCGCTGTGCGAGCAGTTCGCCGAGCAGTCGCAGAGCGGCATCACCCGCGTGCTGCCAGGCCCGACTGGCGAGCGCAACACCTACACCGTGCTGCCACGCGAACACGTGCTGTGCCTGGCCGACAACGAGGCCGACCTGCTGGCCCAGCTGGCAGCGGTACTGGCCGTGGGCAGCTCGGCGGTGTTCCAGGACGGCGAGCCGGCCAAGACCGTGCGCGGCCGGCTGCCGAAGGAGCTGCAAGCGAAGATCAAGCTGGTGGCCGACTGGAGCAAGGACGAGGTCGCCTTCGATGCGGTCATCCACCACGGTCACTCCGACCAGTTGCGCGGCGTCTGCGAGCAGGTGGCCAAGCGTGCCGGAGCGATCGTCGGCGTGCATGGGCTGTCCAGCGGCGATCACCAGATCGCCCTGGAGCGCCTGGTGATCGAGCGGGCGGTGAGCGTGAATACCGCGGCAGCGGGTGGTAACGCCAGCCTGATGACCATTGGCTGACGCTGACGGTCGTTGAACGGAAAAGGAGAGCTCAGGCTCTCCTTTTTTATTGGCCTGCACTGACAGCACAGATCTCAGCGCTTCATGCCGAGCTCGGCATCATCCATCAGTGCCTTGGCCAGGGCGCTCAGGTAATACGAAGCCCAGAGCAACTGGGGCTTTTCCTCCATGATCCCGGTGATGGTCAGGTCGCGTACGCAGCCCATCAGTTCCGAGGCCTGGTCGCGGGCGTGCTGGCAGGGGATTCCGGGTTCGATGCAGAACAGCGGGTCGGTCATGCCTTCGCCCTGGTAGAACTTGGTTTTGCCGACGGTGGTGTGGGTGTCGAATGTAGTCATGATTTTTCTCCCTGAAATGGTCGGTGCCTGTGCAGACGCTATCGCGGGGCAAGTCGCAGCGGCGAACCGCCGCTCCCACGCCAGGACTTCGCAGTACTTGCTGCGTGGGAGCGGGCTTGCCCCGCGATCAGGCTTAATGCAGCGTCGGCGCCTGCGCCGGCATCTGCACTTGGATCAACGCCGCTTCGAGCAACACACGCAGCGACTCCATCTCATGCATCGACGCCATCATCAACACGGCAGCGGGCGACCTGGGTTTGAGCTGCACGGCGTGATGGGCCACGGTCAAGGCGCACAGGGCGTACTCGGTGGCCTGGATGAGGGTGTCTTCGAGGGAATGAGGGTTGTGGGGTGGATCTGGAACGATCTTAAGCATGGTCAAGGTCCTGTTCGTGGATAAGGACCACCACCGGTTGCTGTCAAACAAGAAGGTGGCAGCTGTACATGGGTTGACAGACCGGTGAACAAGACCAGAAACCGGCGCACACGAGGTGCCCCACGCACAGCCGCCATAAAACAGCGCCATGCGGTTTTGTTCAGAGCGGCCTGTCAAAGCCGGTCGCTGATTTTGCAGCGACCGTCCGAGACTAGAGACCAACCCAGAGCACCGCAATGGCTTGAAAGGGCTTGGGAGTATGTTTGGGAATTGGACTACATGGAATAGGGAAAGTCTTGGAATCTGCGTAGGAAACGCACTTCGGCTCGGCCATTAGAGCCATAGGATCGACTGGAAAACTGCGATCAATTTGAGGCTAAGCGGCCATCAGGCCGATTTCTTTTTTACCGTAAAATCAACTTCCAGATCGGCGTTCGCCAGAATGTTCACCAGTGCATCCAGCGAGAACTTGTCTATCTTGCCATTGAGCAAGTCACTCAAGCGTGGCTGAGTCAGATGCAGTCGCCGTGCTGCATCTTTCTGCGGCAGATCCCAGGATCGGACCATCTTGGTCAACACCCGCATCAGCTTCGCCCGAAGCCGCAGGTTCTCGGCCTCTTCGGGTGAGTCGAACAGCGCATCCCATACCGAAGTGGAGCGTTCGTTTGTCATCGCAAATCCCTCTGTGCATCCATCTTGTTCAAACAGTACTGCCGGCTCTGGCTCAACAGACACCCAACAATTTGTATCGCGCTCTCGCCAGATCGATATCACGCTTTTCCGTCCTCTCGGTCGTCTTGCGAAACGCGTGCAGGACGTAAACCGCTTCTGGTCGACTCACAACGTAAAACACTCGAAATGCTCCGTCCCGACACTTGATGCGGATTTCTCGCGCCCCCGGACCAACGCTTTCCATTGGCTTCCAGTCGAAGGGGTCTTCACCGTCCTGGATCAGCTCCAGCTGATACCCGGCCCGCTGCCTTGCCACAATCGGAAAGTCCCGCAGGTCCTGCCTGCTGCTACCCAACCATTCGATTGGCTTTTGCCCATCATGCATCCTGCACGCTCCCGCCAATGCACTCGCCTGGCTTGTCCTTATCGGAGGCGTAAGCTCTCCATCAGCGGCAAAGATAAAACTATATCGATATCGATATAAGCGCAATTGCGTGACAAGGCTTTGCGACGAGTAACACCCAGGTCCATAGCGCCCGGCGCAACCCAAGGTGAACTGGGCGAAGGCTACTTCTGCCCCCATATCACCCACACCAATTAACCTGTCCCCTGCCCTACCACCCCGCCTAGACTCGCTGCATCCCGAACCAGGAATGCCGCCATGTCCGAGCAACTCCTCAGCAGCCGCAACCTCGCCTTCGAACTCTACGAAGTCCTCGACGCCGAGGCCCTGACCCAGCGCCCACGCTTTGCCGAGCACAGCCGCGAGACCTTCGACGCGGCGCTGACCACCGCCCGCACCATTGCCGAAAAGTACTTCGCCCCGCACAACCGCAAAGGCGATGAAAATGAGCCGCGCTACGTGGACGGCCGTGCCGAGCTGATCCCGGAGGTAAAACCTGCGGTCGACGCCTTTCTCGAAGCCGGCTTCCTCAACGCCAACCGCGACTTCGAGGTCGGCGGCATGCAGTTGCCAAGCCTGGTATCGCAAGCCTGCTTTGCCCACTTCCAGGCGGCCAACGCCGGCACCACGGCCTACCCGTTCCTGACCATGGGCGCGGCCAACCTGATCGAGAGTTTCGGCACTGAGGAGCAGAAGCGCCTGTTCCTGCAACCGATGATCGAGGGCCGCTACTTCGGCACCATGGCCCTGACCGAGCCCCATGCCGGCTCGTCGCTGGCCGATATCCGCACCCGCGCCGAACCCGCAGGCGACGGCACCTACCGGCTCAAGGGCAACAAGATCTTCATCTCCGGCGGCGACCACGAGTTGTCCGAGAACATCGTGCACATGGTCCTGGCCAAGCTGCCGGACGCGCCAGCCGGGGTGAAGGGCATCTCGCTGTTCATCGTGCCCAAGTACCTGGTCAACGCCGACGGCAGCCTGGGCCCGCGCAACGATGTGCTGCTGGCCGGCCTGTTCCACAAGATGGGCTGGCGCGGCACCACTTCTACCGCGCTCAATTTCGGCGACAACGGCCAGTGCGTCGGCTACCTGGTCGGCCAGCCGCACCAGGGCCTGGCCTGCATGTTCCAGATGATGAACGAGGCGCGCATCGGCGTCGGCATGGGCGCGGTGATGCTCGGCTACGCCGGTTACCTGTATTCACTGGAGTACGCCCGTCAGCGCCCACAAGGCCGATTGCCGGACAACAAGGACCCGCACAGCCCTGCCGTGCCTATCATCGAGCACAGCGACGTAAAGCGCATGCTGCTGGCACAGAAGGCCTACGTGGAGGGTGCTTTCGACCTTGGCTTGTACGCAGCCCGGCTGTTCGATGACACCCACACCGCCGCGGATGCAGAGGCTCGCCGGCAAGCCCTGGAGCTGCTCGATCTGCTTACGCCCATCGTCAAGTCCTGGCCCTCGGCGTTCTGCCTGAAAGCCAACGAACTGGCAATCCAGATCCTCGGCGGCCACGGCTACACCCGCGAGTACCCGGTCGAACAGTACTACCGCGATAACCGCCTCAACCCGATCCACGAAGGTACCGAAGGCATCCAGTCCCTCGACCTGATCGGGCGCAAGCTGGCGCAAAACAACGGTGCAGGTCTCAAGCAACTGATCCGCCTGATCGCCGGCACCTGCGAGCGCGCCAGCCATCACCCGAACCTCGATCCGTTGCGCCAGCCCCTGGAGCACCTGGTCAACCGCCTGCAGAGCGTGACCCTCGCCCTGCTCGGCGACCTGGCCGCCGGCAAGGTCGCTGGCGCGCTGGCCAACTCGGCGCTGTACCTCAAGGTGTTCGGCCACTGCGTGATCGGCTGGCGCTGGCTGGAGCAGGCCATTCATGCCGAGGTCGGCCTGCTCAAGGGCAGCGATCGCGACTTCTACCTGGGCAAACTCCAGGCCGCGCGTTATTTCCTCACCTG
This sequence comes from Pseudomonas sp. CAM1A, assembly GCF_047501685.1. Lineage (NCBI taxonomy): Bacteria > Pseudomonadati > Pseudomonadota > Gammaproteobacteria > Pseudomonadales > Pseudomonadaceae > Pseudomonas > Pseudomonas sp. CAM1A. The sequence goes on from NZ_JBFNXP010000001.1 coordinate 56,358, forward strand.
GGAAGTGCCGGGCTGCCATAATGACCTCGCTTTGCTCGAGGCCCGCGACGACACCTGCCTCGCGATGCAAGAGGGGTGGTTCTAGGGGGAACCACCGCACACACGGAGGTTTCCGATGTTCGACTCCAGCACCCTGCTGCGCCAGCGCTTTGCCGCGCTGCGCAGCACGGCCGAACTGTTCTCGCTTCGCCATGTGAAGCAATCGCACCAGTCACTGTCGGTTCGGCGCAACGTCGCCGAGCCACCCTTCTTCAGCCAGGACGAAGGCGCCATGCTCACCGTGCGGGTGGATGGCGTCGAGGCCTACGCGGCCACCGCCGACCTGTCCCAGGCTGGGCTGCAACGTGCCCTGGAGCAAGCCGAGGCGCTGGCCCGACGGATCAAGGCCAGCAGCCTGCTCGACCTGAGCAGCCAACCGGCCCCGGACGGGCGCCACGACCATGTCTCGCCCAACTTCGATCAGCCCTTGCCCAACCTCGCCGACTGCCTGGAGCTGCTAGCCGCCGAGTCCGCCAGCGTACCCAGGGACGAGCGCCTGGTGGACTGGCAGGCGAGCCTGGGCTTCAGCGTGGTCGAGCAGACCTACCTGAACTCCGCCGGCGCCGAACTGCGCCACGCCCAGCGCTTCGTCTACCCGGGCCTGGGCGTCACCGCCAGCGACGGCCAGGACAGCCAGAGCCGCAGCCTGGGCCGGGAGAACTTCGGCCAGCAAGGCGGCTTTGAAGTGGTCGAGCGCTGCGGCCTGGTCGGCGCGGCCCGACGCGTGGCTGACGAGGCCTTGCAACTGCTGCTGGCACCGAACACCCCGGGAGGTAAGCGCGACCTGCTGCTGATGCCCGACCAGATGATGCTGCAGATCCACGAATCCATCGGCCACCCGCTGGAGCTGGACCGCATCCTCGGCGATGAGCGCAACTACGCCGGCACCAGCTTCGTCAAAGCCAGCGACTTCGGCCACCTGCAGTACGGCTCGAAACTGCTCAACGTGACCTTCGACCCGACAATCCACGAGGAGCTGGCCAGCTATAGCTTCGATGACGACGGCACCCCGGCCAGCAAGCAGTTCCTGATCCGCGATGGCCTGCTGGTGCGCCCCCTGGGTGGCGCCCTGTCGCAACTGCGCTCGGGCCTGGACGGCGTGGCCAACAGCCGCGCCTGCGGCTGGAACCGCGCGCCGATCGACCGCATGGCCAACCTCAACATCGAGCCGGGCGACCAGACGCTTGCGCAACTGATCGCCGGCATCGAGCACGGCATCCTGATGCGCACCAACCGCTCCTGGTCCATCGATGATGCGCGCAACAAGTTCCAGTTCGGTTGCGAGTGGGGCCAACTGATCGAGAACGGCGAACTCAAGGGCGTGGTGAAGAACCCGAACTATCGCGGCATCTCCGCCGACTTCTGGCGCAACCTCTCGGCGGTCGGTGACCGCAGCACCTTCCAGGTACTCGGCACGCCCAACTGCGGCAAAGGCGAGCCCAACCAGGTGGTGCGGGTCGGCCATGCCTCGCCGGCCTGCGTGTTCCGCCAGATCGACGTATTCGGAGGGGACGCCTGATGAGCACCGTTTACCAGCAACGTTTCGAAAGCTTGCTCGATAGCCTGAACGCCGCCGTGCAGCCCGGCGAGCAGTTCACCCTGGGCTACAGCGCCGAGCACTCGCAGTTCGTGCGCTTCAATCATGCCAAGGTGCGCCAGGCCGGGCTGGTCAGCCAGGCCAGCGTGCAGTTGCGGCTGGTCCGCGAAGGACGCCAGGCCGAGCAGCAGATCACCCTGGGCGACGATGCCGAACTCGACCGCCAGCGCCTGCACGACGCCCTGGCGCAACTGCGCCAGACCCTGCCGCTGCTGGCGGTGGATCCCTACCTGAACCTCGACGACAGCGCCTGGCACAGCCATAGCCTGCTGGAGCAGCCACTGCCCGAGCTGGACGAAGTGCTGGCGTTGGTCGAGCGTGAAGCCGGCGACCTGGACCTGGTCGGCATCTATGCCGCCGGCCCCATCTGCCGCGGCTTCGCCAGCTCGTTCGGCGCCTTCGGCTGGCACCAGGCCAACAGTTTCAATTTCGACTGGAGCCTGTTCCACGCCAACGGCCAAGCCGTCAAAGCCAACTACGCCGGGCAGGCCTGGCGCGGCGAAACCTTTGCCGCACGCCTGCGTCAGGCTCGCGAACAACTGGCGCACCTGGGGCGCCCGGCCGTCACCCTCAAGCCCGGCAGCTACCGCGCGTACCTGGCGCCGGCGGCGATGGACGAAGTCGCCGGCATGCTGTGCTGGGGAGGTTTCTCGGCACAGGCCCTGGCCACTGGCAACAGCCCGTTGCAGCGCCTGTACAACGGCGACGCGCAGTTGAGCCCGCTGGTGAGCTTCAGCGAACAGGTCAGCGGCTCGCTGAGCCCGGCGTTCTCCGACGAGGGCTCGCCGCGCCGCGACCTGCTGCTGATCGGTGAAGGGCGGGCGCTGGAGCGACTGGTGAGTGCGCGCAGCGCCGCCGAGTTCGCCCAACAAGCCAATGGCGCCGACAGCTACGAGTCGCCCTGCGCGCTGAGCCTGGCGCCAGGCAACCTGCCCGGCGAGCAGGTTCTCGAGCGTCTGGGCACCGGCCTTTACATCAGCAACCTCTGGTACCTGAACTACTCGGACCTGCCGGCGGCGCGCATGACCGGGCTGACCCGCTTCGCCACCTTCTGGGTGGAGAACGGGCAGATCCAGGGCCCGGTGAGCACCATGCGCTTCGACGACAGCCTGTACAGCCTGCTGGGCAGCCAGCTGGAAGACCTGACCCAGGAGCGCGAGATGATCCTGTCGACCAGCACCTACGGGCAGCGCAGCACCGGGTCGAGTCATCTGCCGGGGGCACTGGTCAAAGGGTTGACCCTCACCTTGTGACACCCGTGGGAGCGGGCTTGCCCCGCGATGACGCCATCGCGGGGCAAGCCCGCTCCCACGGGCCTACTCCCACAATGGGCCCTACACTCGCCTGAGGTTTCTCATGCCCGACCGTGCCCCGCTGGACCCCGTCACCGCCCGCTGGATCCCCTGGGTGGTGGCCATCGCCTTCTTCATGCAATCGCTCGACGGCACCATCCTCAACACCGCGCTGCCGGCCATGGCCCGCTCGCTGGCCGAAGACCCGCTGCGCATGCAGGGGGTGATCATCGCCTACATGCTCACCGTGGCCCTGCTGATCCCGGCCTCGGGCTGGATCGCCGACCGTTTCGGCACCAAGCGCATCTTCTTCAGCGCGATCCTGCTGTTCAGCTTCGGCTCGCTGTTGTGCGCCATGGCCAACAGCCTCGGTTTCCTGATCTTCGCCCGGGTGGTGCAAGGCCTGGGCGGCGCACTGATGCTGCCGGTCGGCAGGCTGGTGGTGTTGCGCGCCTACCCGCGCAGCGAACTGGTGCGGATCATGAGTTTCATCACCATCCCCGGCCTGCTCGGCCCGCTGCTCGGCCCGACCGTGGGCGGCTGGCTGGTGGAAATCCTCAGCTGGCACTGGATCTTCCTGCTCAACCTGCCGGTGGGCGCCGTGGGTTGCTATGCGGTGTGGCGGTTCATCCCCGACCTGCGCGGCGCCGAGCGCACCACCTTCGACGGGCCGGGCTTCCTGCTGTTCGGCGCGGCGATGGTGCTGATCACCATCGCCATGGAAGGCCTGGGCGAACTGCACCTGCCGCACCTGCGGGTAATGCTGTTGCTGTTCGCCGGCATGGCCTGCCTGGCCGCCTACTGGCTGCGTGCCGGGCGCGACCCGGAGCCACTGTTCTCGCCGTCACTGTTCCGCGTGCGCACTTTCGCCATCGGCATCCTCGGCAACCTGTTCGCCCGCCTGGGCAGCGGTGCCCTGCCCTTCCTGGTGCCGTTGCTGCTGCAGGTGGCGCTGGGCTACTCGCCGGCGCAGGCCGGCATGAGCATGATTCCGCTGGCGGCGGCGGCGATGCTCGCCAAGTCGGTCGCCCGGCCGCTGATCGAGCGCCTCGGCTACCGCATCGTGCTCACCGGCAACACCCTGCTGCTGGGCCTGCTGCTGGCCAGCCTGGGGCTGGTCGACGAACAGACGCCGTATGCGCTGCTGCTGGCGCAACTGGCGATGCTGGGCGCGGTGAACTCGATGCAGTTCACGGCGATGAACACCGTGACCCTGATCGACCTCGACGACGCCAGCGCCAGCAGCGGCAACAGCCTGCTGTCAGTGGTCGCGCAACTGTCGCTGAGCCTGGGCGTGGCCTGCGCCGGCGCGCTGCTCGGTGGTTTTACCGCGGCCGGCAGCGCCGAAGGCGTGGAAAGCACCTTGGGGGCGTTCCAGCTGACCTTCGTCACCATCGGCGTGATGGCCATGCTGGCAGCGGCGATCTTCCTGCAACTGGCGCCGACGGACGGAAGGCGCGCTCGTCGTCCGGAACATCACGTCGAGTCGTAGGGCGAATGGCCACGAGGCTGGTAGACTGTGCGACATTTTTCGCTTCGCACCGCAGGCCCGCCTCGTGACCGTTGAAACCACCGCCTTTGCCACCCTCCCGCTGTCCACCGCCATGCTGGCCAACCTGGACGCCCTGGGCTACGCCTCGATGACTCCGATCCAGGCCCAGAGCCTGCCGGTGATCCTCAAGGGCCAGGACCTGATCGCCCAGGCCAAGACCGGCAGCGGCAAGACCGCCGCCTTCGGCATCGGCCTGCTCAACCCGATCAACCCGCGCTACTTCGGTTGCCAGGCGCTGGTGCTGTGCCCGACTCGCGAGCTAGCCGACCAGGTGGCCAAGGAACTGCGCCGCCTGGCCCGCGCCGAGGACAACATCAAGATCCTCACCCTGTGCGGCGGCGTCTCGCTGGGCCCGCAGATCGCTTCGCTGGAGCACGGCGCGCACATCATCGTCGGCACCCCAGGGCGCATTCAGCAGCACCTGGACAAAGGCACCCTGGTGCTCGACGGTCTCAACACCCTGGTACTGGACGAAGCCGACCGCATGCTCGACATGGGCTTCTTCGACGCCATCGCCAGCATCATCGGCAAGACCCCGTCGCGCCGCCAGACCCTGCTGTTCTCGGCCACCTACCCGGCCGGCATCGAGCAGTTGGCCAAGGATTTCATGCGCCAGCCACAGCAGGTCAAGGTCGAGGCGCTGCACAGCGACAGCCAGATCGAACAGCGCTTTGTCGAAATCGATCCGCAACAACGCCTGGAAGCGGTGACCCGCGTGCTCGGCCACTACCGCCCGCAGTCCTGCGTGGCGTTCTGCTTCACCAAGCAGCAGTGCGAGGACGTGGTCGCCCACCTGACCGCCAAGGGCATCGTCGCCCAGGCCCTGCACGGCGACCTGGAGCAACGCGACCGCGACCAGGTGCTGACGATGTTCGCCAACCGCAGCAGCTCGGTGCTGGTAGCCACCGACGTCGCCGCCCGCGGCCTGGACATCGATGGCCTGGACTTGGTCATCAACGTCGAACTGGCGCGTGACGCCGAGATCCATGTGCACCGCGTTGGCCGTACCGGCCGGGCTGGCGAGAAAGGCGCGGCAATCAGCCTGGTGGCCCCGGCCGAGGGCCATCGCGCACAAGCCATCGAAGACCTGCAGAAGCAGCCGCTGCGCTGGGAACAGCTGGACAACCTCAAGAGCAAAGGCGGCGAGCCGCTGCTGCCGGCGATGACCACCCTGTGCATCGGTGCCGGACGCAAGGACAAACTGCGCCCGGGCGACATCCTCGGCGCGCTGACCGGCGATGCCGGGTTGCCGGGCAAGCAGGTGGGCAAGATCGCCATCTTCGACTTCGTGGCGTTCGTGGCCGTGGAGCGGGCGGTGGCCAAGCAGGCCATGCAGCGGCTGAACAGCGGCAAGATCAAGGGTCGCGCCCTGAAAGTGCGCATCATTTAAACCGTTTCACCGATTATTCGTGGGAGCGGGCTTGCCCCGCGATGAGGCCAGCCCAGGCAATCATGTTGCCCCTGCTGACGCCATCGCGGGGCAAGCCCGCTCCCACGCACCCTCTACTTTGCCAAAGGTTCCAACCGTGCACTCCACCGACGTGATCATCCTCGGCGCCGGCGCCGCCGGCCTGATGTGCGCCCAGCTCACCGCCCGCCGTGGCCGCCGGGTGCTGCTGCTCGACCACGCCAATAAACCGGGCAAGAAGATCCTCATGTCCGGCGGCGGGCGCTGCAACTTCACCAACATGTACACCGAGCCGGCCAACTTCCTCTCGCACAACCCGCATTTCTGCAAGTCGGCGCTGGCCCGCTACACCCAGTGGGACTTCATCGAGCTGGTGTGCAAGCACGGCGTGCCGTACCACGAGAAGAAACTCGGCCAGCTGTTCTGCGACAACAAGTCCAGCGACATCCTCGACATGCTCCTGGCCGAGTGCGACCAGGCCGGCGCCGAGTTGCGCATGAACACCAGCATCGACAAGATCGAAAAGACCGAGGCCGGCTACACTCTGCAGACCAGCGCCGGCCCATTCGCCTGCCAGTCGCTGGTGATCGCCACCGGCGGCCTGTCGATCCCGACGCTCGGCGCCAGTGGTTTCGGCTACCAGGTTGCCCGCCAGTTCGGCCACGAACTGCTGCCAACCCGCGCCGGCCTGGTGCCGTTCACCATCACCGAGCCGCAGCTCAAGGCACTGTGTACCGAGTTGTCGGGCACCTCGCTGGATTGCATCGCCAGCTGCAATGGCACGAGCTTCCGTGAAAACCTGCTGTTCACCCACCGCGGCCTGAGCGGCCCGGCGATCCTGCAGATCTCGTCATTCTGGGAGGCCGGCGACACGGTGGAGATCAACCTGCTGCCCGATCGCGACGCCTTGGAATGGCTGCAAGACCAACAAGCCGAGCGTCCCAACAGCGAGCTGAAGACCGTGCTGGGCGAGGTGTTCACCCGTAAACTGGCCAACTTGCTGGCCGAGCAGTGGTTCGAGTCCAAGCCGCTGAAGCAATACACCCCTGCGGAACTGGCGCAGGTCGCCGATAAATTGGCGGCCTGGCAGGTAATACCGGCCGGCACCGAAGGCTATCGCACTGCGGAAGTGACCCTGGGCGGTGTGGATACCCGCGAAGTGTCTTCGAAAACCATGGAATCGCTGAAAAGCCCCGGGCTGTACTTCATCGGCGAAGTGCTGGATGTCAGCGGGCACCTGGGCGGTTTTAACTTCCAGTGGGCCTGGGCTTCGGCCAACGCGGCGGCGCAGTTCGTGTAGAGTAGAATCCATTCAGCAGCACGGAACGCTTCTTGCTGGTCCATCGCTGCGAAGGGTGAAAACCATCGCGGGGCCAGCCCGCTCCCACGTCAGAAGGCGTGGGAGCGGGCTAGCCCCGCGATGAGGCCCCAGAGATTCTTTTACGAACTGCCCAGCAGGCCATCATGTCATCGAGCTCGTTCCGCCATTCATTGCGTCGCCTGTGGGGCCAAGACAAGTTCAGCTACGCCATCCGCGTGACCATTGCCCTCACCGGCAGCATGGCCTGGTGCTGGTACCAGAACGAGATGAGCCTGCTTATCCCGCTGTTCCTCGGCATCATCGCCAGCGCCCTGGCCGAGACTGACGATGGCTGGCAGGGCCGGCTCAGTGCCCTGCTGGTCACCCTGGGCTGCTTCGCCATTGCCGCGCTGTCGGTCGAGCTGTTGTTCCCCTACCCCTGGATCTTCGCGGTTGCGCTGGCCCTGGCGGCGTTCTCCCTGACCATGCTCGGGGCCCTGGGCGAACGCTATGGGGCAATCGCCTCGGCCACCTTGATCCTCTCGGTCTACACCATGATCGGTGTCGACCAGCGCGGCGGCGAAGTCAGCGATTTCTGGCACGAGCCTCTGCTACTGGTGGCGGGAGCGGCGTGGTACGGGCTGCTGTCGGTACTGTGGCAGGCATTGTTCGCCAACCAGCCGGTGCAACAGAGCCTGGCCAGGCTGTTCTACGAGCTGGGCAGCTACCTCAAGCTCAAGGCCAGCCTGTTCGAGCCGGTCCGCACCCTCGATGTCGAGGCCACGCGCCTGGAACTGGCCAAGCAGAATGGCAAGGTAGTGGCCGCGCTCAACGCCGCCAAGGAGATCATCCTGCACCGGGTCGGCAACAGCCAGCCCAACTCCAAGGTCAGCCGCTACCTCAAGCTGTACTTCCTGGCCCAGGACATCCATGAGCGGGTCAGCGCTTCGCACTATCCGTACAACGGCCTGACCGAAGCGTTCTTCCACAGCGACGTGATGTTCCGCTGCCAGCGTCTGCTGCGCAAGCAGGGCTCGTCCTGCCAGGAGCTGGCGCGTTCGATCCGCCTGCGCCAGCCGTTCGTGCTGGCCAGCGGCTACCCCGAGGCCCTGGAAGACCTCAACGCCTCGCTTGAGCACCTGCGCACCCAGAACAACCCGGCCTGGCGCAGCCTGTTGCGCTCGCTGCGGGCTCTGGCTGCCAACCTGGCCACGCTGGACCGGCTGCTCAGCGCCGCCAGCAACCCGGACAGCCTGGCCGATGCCAGCGACAGCAGCCTGCTCGACCGTTCGCCGCGCAACTTCAAGGATGTGTGGAAACGCCTGCGCACCCAGCTGACGCCCACCTCGCTGCTGTTCCGCCACGCCCTGCGCCTGTCGCTGGCATTGTCGGTGGGCTATGGCATGGTTCACCTGATCCACCCGACCCAGGGCTACTGGATCATCCTCACCACGTTGTTCGTCTGCCAGCCCAACTATGGCGCGACGCGGCGCAAACTGGTGCAGCGGATCATCGGCACCGCCATCGGCCTGACTGTGGGCTGGGCGCTGTTCGACCTGTTCCCCAACCCCATCGTCCAGTCGCTGTTCGCGGTGGTCGCGGGGGTGGTGTTCTTCGTCAACCGCACCACCCGCTATACCCTGGCCACGGCGGCGATCACCCTGATGGTGCTGTTCTGCTTCAACCAGATCGGCGATGGCTACGGTTTGTTCCTGCCACGCCTGTTCGATACCCTGGTCGGCAGCCTGATCGCCATCCTCGCGGTGTTCCTGTTCCTGCCTGACTGGCAGGGCCGGCGGCTGAACAAGGTGCTGGCCAACACCCTGGCCTGCGCCAGTGAATACCTGCGCCAGATCATGCAGCAGTACGCCCATGGCAAGCGCGACGACCTGGCCTACCGCCTGGCCCGGCGCAATGCGCACAATGCCGACGCGGCGCTGTCGACCACCCTGGCCAACATGCTCATGGAGCCTGGGCATTTCCGTAAGGAGGCCGACGTCGGCTTCCGCTTCCTGGTGTTGTCACATACCTTGCTGAGCTACCTCTCGGGGCTGGGCGCGCACCGCGACACAGCACTGCCGGCCGAGGTCCACGAGCAGCTGATCGATGGTGCCGGGCGGAGCCTGGCCAGCAGCCTGGACGAGATCGCCAATGGCCTGGCGGCACGCTTGCCGGTGGCGATCCACAGCGACGCCGAGGAGGCGCTGGCCAACGCGCTGGAACAGATGCCCGAGGAGCTGGACGAGCATCAGCGCCTGGTGCAGACGCAATTGGCGCTTATCTGCCGACAGTTGGGGCCGTTGCGGACCTTGGCCGGGCATCTGATCAAGGAAGGTCAACCCGCCTGATCGCTCGCTCCCACGCCAAGAGCGGGCTTAGAACCCATGCTGGCGCATCAGGCGGGCATAACTGCCGTCGGCCTTCATGGTGGCGATGGCCTTTTCGAACCGCGCCACGATCTTCTTGTGCTCCGGGTGCTTGAGGCTCACCAGGATGTGCAGGCTGTTCTCGCCCAGCGGCGGCTCGACAAAGGCCACGCCTTCACGCACCTGCTGCGGCTCGCGCTGCAGGTTGTAGCGCGCCACGTATTCATCCTCCACCGCCAGGTTCACCCGCCCGGCCGCCAGCATGCGCACCGCCGATGAAAAGTTGCGCACCAGCACCTTGTTCAGGCGTTCGTCGCTGTCAAATTCGGGGGAATAGGCGTAGTCGCGCACCACGGCGATGGTGTACGGGTACAGGTCAGCCTGGCGGGCATAGGCAAAAGCCTCGCCTTCACGCTTGAGCAGGCGGATACGGTTGACCAGGTAGGTCGCGGAGAACTGGCCGATCAGGGTGCGCTCCTGGTTGTACCAGGCATTGATCAGCACATCGTAGCGCCCCTCGCCCACACCCATCAGTGCCCTGGCCCAGGGCACCTCCTCGAACTCGGTGGCGTAGCCGGCACGGGTCAGCGCCGTGGTGACGATGCTGGTGGCCAGGCCGCCACCGGGCATGCCGGTGTCGGTGAAGGGCGGCCAGCTGTCGGCCACCAGCCGCAGCTTGCCATGGGCCAGGGCAGGCCCCGCGCACAACAGTCCCAGTAAGCCAAGAACGCAAAGCAGTGGCCGCATGCTCAAATCCTTTCGCAGTTGGGGGCCCACGCTGGTGACGGCGATCTCTACTAGCAACAAAGGTTGCAGATTACACAAGCCAAATCCTGGCGACAGCGGACGATAATGTCATTTAGCCTCTATTTTGGCCGAATCCTGGACGGCGTCATTCTCCCTCGTCGTGACCGCCTGGATTTGCGATGATCGACGGTCAACCGAAGGAGTCCTCCCCCATGTCCATCGAGTGGATCTGCAAGCACCATGGCGACCTCGCCAAGGAACAACTCTACGCCATCCTGCAACTGCGCACCGAGGTGTTCGTGGTCGAGCAACGATGCGCCTACCAGGAAGTCGACGGGCTCGATCTGCAAGGCGACACCCTGCACCTGATGGGCTGGGACGGGGATCGACTGGTGGCCTACCTGCGTTTGCTCGACCCGCAATCACACAATGGCGACGTGGTTATCGGCCGGGTGGTGACCGCCCCCTCGGCGCGTGGGGGTGGGCTGGGGCATCAACTGCTGCTCAAGGGGCTGGAGTGCGCGGCGCACTGCTGGGCGGGGACGCCGGTATACCTGTCGGCCCAGGCGCACCTGCAGGGCTACTACAACCGCCATGGCTTCGAGGTGGTGGGCGAGGAATACCTCGAGGACGATATTCCGCATATCGGCATGCGCAAGGGCTGAGAATATTGTCGCGGGGCAAGCCCCGCGATGCTCATGGGTAGCCCAGCACGTCACGGATCTGCCGCAGGTGCTGGATGATCCACTGCTTGTCGATCGCGCCCCAGTCGTGAATCCGGTAATGCCCGGCATGGTTGCGCGCACCGGCCTGCTGCTCGAACTCGCAGATGATGTCCAGGTCGGCCAGGGCGGCGATGGTGTCCTGGGCGGTACGCCGGGGCATGCCGGTGGCCTCCATCAACGCCGGCACACTGGTGGCGGTCTGGCTGTCGATCAGCCAGGCCACGTAAAGGCGGCGGTAGAAGCTGCTGCGGGTCTTGCTCACTTCCGTGGTCATGGGGTGCTTGTCCCTCAGGTGTTGCCCGGCAGTTCCCGATAGGTCAGGTAGACGCGCAGGTCGAATTCAAGTTGATGGTAGTCCGGCTCCATGTGCTGACAGAGCTGGTAGAACGCCTTGTTGTGATCGCGCTCCCTCAGGTGCGCCAGCTCATGCACCACGATCATGCGCAGGAACTGCGGCGCTGCCTCGCGGAACAACGAGGCGACGCGGATCTCCTTCTTGGCCTTGAGCTTGCCACCCTGCACCCGCGATACCGCCGTGTTCAGGCCCAATGCACGGTGGGTGAGGTCCAGGCGGTTGTCGAACAGGACCTTGTCCAGCGGCGGCGCACTGCGCAGGTACTGCTGCTTGATCTCCTGGGCAAAACCGTACAGGGCCTTGTCGCTCTGCACGTCATGGCGTTCGGGATAGCGCTGGCGCAGGTAGTCGCCCAGACGATCGCTGGCGATCATCTGGCGCACCTGCTCCTGCAGGTGCGGCGGGTAGGCTTGCAGGTAACGTAGGGCGGTCATGGCAGGCGTTCGGAACGAGAAGACGCGAGTTTAGCCAATCACGACGTCCATGGGAAAAACGCTGGAAAATCGCCAGCGGCGTCGGCAGTGAGCGGCCGCGCCACCAGGAACCCCTGCACGTAGGCGCAACCGGCGCCCTTGAGCCATTCGGCCTGGGCCCGGGTCTCGACACCCTCGGCGATTACCGTGATGTCGTAGGCCGCGCACAGGTCGATGACACTGCGCACCAAGGCGATATCCGCCGCCGAGTCCGGCAGCCGCGCGACCAGGTGCCGGTCGAGCTTGAGCGTGTCGATAGGCAGGTCGCGCAGCATGCGCAACGAGCAGTCGCCTGCGCCGAAGTCGTCCAGCGCCACGCGAATGCCCAGCTCGCGCAGGCGATGCACCTGCTTCACCGCCGCGTCGATGTTGTACATCAACGAGGTCTCGGCAACCTCCACCTCCAGCTGGGCGGGTTGCAGTTGATGCTTGTCGATCACCTGAGCCAATTCATCGACCAACCCCGGCATGGTGAACTGGGCGCGGCTCAGGCTGATGCCCAGCACCAGCTGCGAACCGAAGCGATCGCTCCAGGCATTGCGCTGCGCGGCACCCTTGCGGTAGATCCAGCTGGCCAGGCGGTTGATCAGGCGGGCCTCCTCCAGCAACGGGATGAACAGCCCGGGCGGCACGTCGCCGACGCTCGGGTGCTGCCAGCGCAACAGCGCCTCGAAGCCGCGCAGCCGGCCATCGGCGAACGCCACCTGAGGCTGGTAGACCAAACTGAAATCATTTTGCTCGATGGCCGTACGCACGCTGTCCTCGAGCATCAACCGTGAGCGGGCGCGACCATTGAGTTCCTGGTCGTAGAAGCGGTACTGCTGGCGCCCAGCCTGCTTGGCCGCGTACATCGCCGCATCGGCCGCGCGCAACAGACCCTCCACGTTGGCACCGCAATCGGGGTAGGTGGCGATGCCGATGCTCACTCCCAGGTTGACCTCGAGCCCATCCACCTGCTGGAAGCTCGACATGCGCTCCAGCAGCTTTTCCGCATAGCGGCCGGCCTGCTCGGGGTACGGCAGGCCATCGAACAACGCGGTGAACTCATCGCCGCCCATACGCGCCAGCAGCGCCTCGCTGCCCAGGCACTCCTTGAGCTGGTCGGCCACCCAGCGCAGGACCTTGTCGCCGGCCTCATGGCCGAGCAGGTCGTTGATCCGCTTGAAGCCGTCCAGGTCCATGTACATCAGGGCCTTGGCCTTGTCCGAACGCTCGTTGCGCAACAACGCGCTTTCGGCGGTCTGGTAGAAGCCACGGCGGTTGAGCAGCCCGGTCAGCGGGTCGGTCACCGCCTGGTACTCCAGTTGCTGGTGCAGGCTGCGCACCACCGACATGTCCAGCACCGTCACCACCATGGCCTTCTGTTCGGCGGGCAGCGGCGCGCAGGACAATGCCACCGGCACCGGCTGGCCACCGAGGGTGCGCAGTTGGGCATCGTGCACCCGGAAGATCTGCCGCCGCAAATAGGCCTGGTAGAAGTCCGACTCATGCCACAGGTTGGCGCAGGGGAGCTGGATCAGGTCCAGCATGTGCGCGCCCTGCAGCTTCTCCACCGGCGCATCGAGCAGGCGCGAGATGGCCGGGTTGGCGAAGCCGATGCAACCCGTTTCGTCCACCACCAGGATGCCCTCGGCGGCATTTTCCAGGATCGAGGCGTTGAACGCCCGCGCCGACTCCAGTTCACGAGTCAGCCGTTGCAGCATGCGCCTGCTGCGCTGCTGCTCCAGCAGGGCCTGGACCTTGGGCTTGAGAATCTGCGGATCGAACGGTTTGAACAGGTAGTCCACCGCGCCGCTGGCATAGCCCTTGAGCACGGCGGCGTCGGACTGCTCGTTGGCAGTCAGGAAAATGATCGGGGTCAAACGCGTGCGTTGGCTGCCGCGCATCAGGCGGGCAACCTCGAAACCGTCCATTTCGGGCATCTGCACGTCGAGCAGAACCAGATCGACCTCGTGCTCGAGCAGGGTGCTCAGGGCTTCCATCCCTGAACTGGCAGTCAATACCTGCCAATCCTGGCGGGACAGCAAGGCCCGCATGCTGATGAGGTTCTCCGGATAGTCGTCTACGACCAACAGAACCGAACTGCTTTCCGGTGTTTGAGAATAAGCGCCATCCATGTTGCTTCTCTTGGTAAGTCCAACTGCGACTTGTTATTGGATCCGATTGTTACTCTAGTCTCGGCCTCCGAAGACGCAATGCAGGTGGATGGCTATAAGCCACTGGAGTTGATGTTAGCCGACTAACGGTATAAGCGCCGGACAGGCGACGCACGGCCCAGGCCTGAGCGTTCGGCACAAGGCAACAGGCACAAAAAAGCCCGCATCGCTGCGGGCTCTTGCGTTGAACGGTGCCGGATCAGTTGATCTTGGCCGCCAGTTCACCTTTGGCATAGCGCTGGAACATGCCTTCCAGGGAGATCGGCTTGATCTTCGAGGCATTACCGGCGGTGCCGAAGGCTTCGTAGCGGGCGATGCACACGTCACGCATGGCCTTGACGGTTTCACCGAAGAACTTGCGCGGGTCGAACTCGCTCGGGTTCTGCGCCATCAGACGGCGCATGGCGCCAGTGGAGGCCAGGCGCAGGTCGGTGTCGATATTGACCTTGCGTACACCGTACTTGATGCCTTCGACGATCTCTTCGACCGGCACGCCGTAGGTTTCCTTGATGTCGCCACCGTACTGGTTGATGATCGCCAGCCACTCTTGCGGCACCGAGGACGAGCCGTGCATCACCAGGTGGGTGTTGGGGATGCGCTTGTGGATTTCCTTGATGCGGTCGATCGCCAGCACGTCGCCGGTAGGTGGCTTGGTGAACTTGTAGGCGCCGTGGCTGGTACCGATGGCGATGGCCAGGGCGTCCACCTGGGTCTTCTTGACGAAGTCGGCCGCTTCTTCCGGGTCGGTCAGCATCTGGCTGTGATCGAGCACGCCTTCGGCGCCGATGCCGTCCTCTTCACCGGCCATGCCGGTTTCCAGCGAACCCAGGCAGCCCAGCTCGCCTTCTACCGAAACGCCGCAGGCATGCGCCATGGCGACGGTCTGCTGGGTGACACGGACGTTGTACTCGTAGTCGGTCGGGGTCTTGCCGTCTTCACCCAGCGAGCCGTCCATCATCACCGAGCTGAAGCCCAGCTGGATGGAGCGCTGGCACACGTCAGGGCTGGTGCCGTGGTCCTGGTGCATGCACACCGGAATGTGCGGGAACTCTTCGATGGCCGCCAGGATCAGGTGGCGCAGGAACGGCGCACCGGCGTACTTGCGAGCGCCAGCGGAAGCCTGGACGATGACCGGGGAGTCGGTCTTGTCGGCGGCTTCCATGATCGCGCGCATCTGCTCGAGGTTGTTGACGTTGAAAGCCGGAACGCCGTAGCCGAACTCGGCGGCGTGGTCCAGCATCTGGCGCATGCTAATGAGTGCCATTGTGTATCTCTCTCCCGACAAGCGTCGTTTGTTTCGTGCAAGCCTGCCGCAGGGGCGGTTGCTGTTCAAGTAGTGTGGGCCACCTGCGCGGCCCGGCCAGTCACGGTGCCTTGCAGCCCCGCCCAATCAGATCGTTGGTCGCCACCCAGTACACCAGGCCTTCTTCACCTTTGGTGTGGAAGGCCAGCATGCCATCGCTGTACAGCGCGCCGGAGGCGCCCGGCTCGGCCTTGAGCCGGTAGACCTGGTCGCCGCCACCCAGGCGTACATCGACCGCGTCCTGTTGTGCATCGGCGAAGCGCCACAGCACCTCGGCCTGGCTGTCGCAGACCCAGCGGGTCCAGTTGTCCGCCACCGGGGCGGGTGCTGGCTGCAACAGCGAGCAGCCTGCCAGGGTCGCCAGGGCCAGTGTGGCCAGAAGCGCTTTCATTAAACATCCTCGTAGCGAGCCTGCTACATCGGCCCCATCGCGGGGCAAGCCCGCTCCCACGCATGACAACGTGGGAGCGGGCTTGCCCCGCGATGGGGCCGCAACGGCAGGCCCTATGTTCAAGACCACAAAACAGCCTTCAGGTTGCCTAACGCCCGATCAAGGGCAGCCCGGCGCCTTGCGCTGGTGCTCGTCGTCGTACTTTTCCAGGCCGTCCGGGCCCAGGCGCGTGTTGATCACCGGTGCCGTCTCGGCCTGCCACTGGGACTGGTAGCAACCGCCCTTGGGCGGCTGCGCCGGGTCAGCCTCGCTGCCCGTGTTGCTGGAGCAAGCGCCCAGCAACACGGCCACGATCATCACAGGCAATTGCTTGACCATCAGGTCGCTCCCTTTGCCAGGCGCCTTCAAACTCAGGCCTTGGCCCGTTCTTCCAGGATTGCCACGGCTGGCAGGACCTTGCCCTCGACGAACTCGAGGAACGCGCCGCCACCGGTAGAAATGTAGGAGATATCGGCGCCAACGCCATACTTGTCGATGGCCGCCAGGGTGTCACCGCCACCGGCGATGGAGAATGCGGCGCTGTCGGCGATGGCCTTGGCCAGTACCTTGGTGCCGTTGCCGAACTGGTCGAATTCGAACACACCGACCGGGCCGTTCCACAGGATGGTCTTCGAGGTCTTCAGCAACTCGGCGAACTGCTCGGCGGTCTTTGGACCGATATCCAGGATCATGTCGTCGGCGGCTACGTCGGCGATCGACTTGACAGTGGCTTCGGCGTCTTCGGCGAATGCCTTGGCGACCACCACGTCCACCGGCAGCGGCACGCTGACCTTGGCGGCGATGGCCTTGGCGGTCTCGATCAGGTCAGGCTCATACAGCGACTTGCCGACCGGGTGACCGGCGGCGGCGAGGAAGGTGTTGGCAATGCCGCCACCGACGATCAGTTGGTCGCACACGGTGCTCAGGCTGTTCAGCACGTCCAGCTTGGTGGAGACCTTGGAGCCGGCAACGATGGCCGCCATCGGCTTGGCCGGGGCCTTCAGAGCCTTGCCCAGGGCGTCCAGCTCAGCGGCCAGCAGCGGGCCGGCAGCTGCGACCTTGGCGAACTTGGCGACGCCATGGGTCGAACCTTCGGCGCGGTGGGCAGTGCCGAAGGCGTCCATGACGAACACGTCGCACAGGGCGGCGTACTGCTGCGCCAGCTCATCGGCGTTCTTCTTCTCGCCCTTGTTGAAGCGCACGTTCTCGAACAACACCAGGTCACCGGCCTTTACCTCGACGCCGTCGAGATAGTCGGCGACCAGCGGAACGTCGCGGCCCAGGGCCTTGCTCAGGTAGTCGGCAACCGGCTTGAGGCTGTTCTCGGCGGAGAACTCGCCTTCGGTCGGGCGGCCCAGGTGCGAGCAGACCATTACCGCCGCGCCCTTCTCCAGGGCCAGCTTGATGGTCGGCAGCGCTGCCAGGATACGCGCGTCGCTGGTTACCACACCGTCCTTCACAGGCACGTTGAGGTCTTCGCGGATCAGTACGCGCTTACCTTGCAGGTCGAGGTCGGTCATCTTCAACACGGTCATGAATGCAGTCCTTCAGGGCTGTTTGCTGCGGGTAGAGTGGACGACGTGCAGATAATGTTCGGCAACGTCGAGCATACGGTTGGCGAACCCCCATTCGTTGTCGAACCAGGCCAGCAGGTTCACCAGGCGTGGGCCGGAAACGCGGGTCTGGCTGGCATCGACGATGGCCGAATGCGGGTCATGGTTGAAATCACAGCTGGCGTGGGGCAGCTCGGTGTAGGCCAGCAGGCCCTTGAGCGGGCCATCCAGGGCGGCCTCGCGAAGCACCCGGTTGACCTCTGCGGCGCTGGTGTCGCGGGAGGTCTGCAGGGTGATGTCCAGGCACGACACGTTGACGGTCGGCACGCGTACCGCTTTGGCCTGGATTCGCCCGGCAAGTTCCGGCAGCAGGCGTTCGATACCACGCGCCAGACCAGTGGACACCGGGATTACCGACTGGAACGCCGAACGGGTGCGGCGCAGGTCTTCGTGGTGATAGGCATCGATCACCGGCTGGTCGTTCATCGCCGAGTGGATGGTGGTGATCTGCACGTATTCAATGCCGAACGCCTGGTCCAGCACCCGCAGCAGCGGCACGCCGCAGTTGGTGGTGCAGGAGGCGTTGGACACCAGCAGCTCGCTGCCGGTCAGGCAGTCCTGGTTGATGCCGTAGACCACGGTGGCGTCGACATCCGCCTCGCTGGCCATGGGCTGGGAGAACAGCACCCGCGGTGCACCGGCATCGAGAAAGCGCTGGCCGTCGGCGCGGGTGTTGTAGGCGCCAGAGCACTCCAGCACCAGGTCGACATCCAGGGCGGCCCAGTCGATGCCTTCGGGGGTGGCGCTACGCAGCACTTTCACGCAGTCACCATTGATATGCAGACAGTCGCCGTCGACTTTCACCTCACCGGGAAAACGCCCGTGGGTGGAGTCGAAGCGCGTCAGGTATTCCAGGCTGGCCTGGTCGGCCAGGTCGTTCAGCGCGACGATCTCGAAACCGGCCTTCGCCCCCCGCTCGAACAGTGCGCGCAGGACACAGCGGCCGATGCGGCCGTAACCGTTGAGTGCAACTTTGTAGGGACGCGGGTGGGGCATTCGATACTCACGTGCAGGTGCGTTGAACGACCATCGCGGGGCAAGCCCGCTCCCACAAGGCACCGGGATGCCTTGTGGGAGCGGGCTTGCCCCGCGATCAGGCGAGAGGCTCAAGGCCTCCCGGGTGCATCAGTCTTCCAGCAGCTCTTCGGCGGTGCCCAGGATGTTGTCCAGGGTGAAGCCGAACTCCTCGAACAGCGCAGAGGCCGGTGCCGACTCGCCGTAGGTAGTCATGCCGATGACGCGACCTTCAAGGCCGACGTACTTGTACCAGAAGTCGGCATGGGCAGCCTCGATGGCGATACGCGCACCGACTTCCAGGGGCAGGACCGACTGCTTGTAGGCAGCGTCCTGGGCGTCGAACACGCTGGTGCTCGGCATCGACACGACGCGGACCTTGCGGCCCTCGGCGCTCAGCTTGTCGAACGCCTGGACGGCCAGGCCCACTTCGGAACCGGTGGCGATCAGGATCAGCTCAGGCTCGCCGGCGCAGTCCTTGAGCACGTAACCGCCACGGGCGATATCGGCGATCTGCTGGGCGTCGCGGGTCTGGTGCTGCAGGTTCTGGCGCGAGAAGATCAACGCCGACGGGCCGTCCTTGCGCTCCAGGGCGGCTTTCCAGGACACGGCGGACTCGACCGCATCGGCCGGGCGCCAGGTGTCCAGGTTCGGCGTGCTGCGCAGGCTGGTCAGCTGCTCGATCGGCTGGTGGGTCGGGCCGTCCTCGCCCAGGCCGATGGAATCGTGGGTGTAGACGTGGATCACGCGCTGCTTCATCAGCGCCGACATGCGCACGGCGTTGCGGGCGTATTCCATGAACATCAGGAAGGTCGCGCCGTATGGCACCAGGCCGCCGTGCAGGGCGACGCCGTTCATGATCGCGGTCATGCCGAACTCGCGCACGCCGTAGAACACGTAGTTGCCGCTGGCGTCATTGGCCTCGACACCCTTGCAACCTTTCCACAGGGTCAGGTTGGAGCCGGCCAGGTCTGCCGAGCCACCGAGGAACTCCGGCAGCAGCGGGCCGAAGGCGTTCAGGGTGTTCTGGCTGGCCTTGCGGCTGGCGATGGTTTCACCCTTGGCAGCGACTTCGTTGATGTAGGCCTGGGCCTTCTCGGAGAAGTCCGCCGGCAGGTCACCTGCGTCACGGCGCTTGAACTCGGCAGCCAGTTCCGGGTAAGCCTTGGCGTAGGCGTCGAAGCGCTCGTTCCAGGCAGCTTCGGCCTTGGCGCCAGCGGCTTTGGC
The DNA here is from genome assembly GCF_047501685.1 of Pseudomonas sp. CAM1A. Taxonomy (NCBI): domain Bacteria; kingdom Pseudomonadati; phylum Pseudomonadota; class Gammaproteobacteria; order Pseudomonadales; family Pseudomonadaceae; genus Pseudomonas; species Pseudomonas sp. CAM1A. The sequence goes on from NZ_JBFNXP010000001.1 coordinate 75,955, forward strand.
GTCCCACTCGGCATAGATGTCGGCCGGGATCTCGAACGGACCGTGGTTCCAGTTCAGTTCCTTGCGGGCCAGGGCGATTTCGTCGTTGCCCAGCGGTGCGCCGTGGCAGTCTTCCTTGCCCTGCTTGTTCGGCGAGCCGAAACCGATGATGGTCTTGCAGCAGATCAGGGTCGGACGGTCGCTCTTGCGCGCGGTCTCGATGGCGGTCTTGATCTCGTCGGCGTCGTGGCCGTTGACGTTGCGGATCACCAGCCAGTTGTAGGCCTCGAAGCGCGCCGGGGTGTTGTCGGTGAACCAGCCGTGCACTTCGCCGTCGATGGAGATGCCGTTGTCGTCGTAGAAAGCGACAAGCTTGTTCAGGCCCAGGGTGCCGGCCAGCGAGGCGACTTCGTGGGAGATGCCTTCCATCATGCAACCGTCGCCGAGGAACACGTAGGTGTTGTGGTCGACGATGTTGTGGCCTTCACGGTTGAACTGGGCGCCCAGTACCTTTTCCGCCAGGGCAAAGCCCACGGCATTGGCCAGCCCCTGGCCCAGGGGGCCGGTGGTGGTCTCGACGCCTGGGGTGTAGCCATACTCAGGGTGACCCGGGGTGCGGCTGTGCAGCTGACGGAAGGCCTTGAGGTCGTCGATGGTGACGTCGTAGCCAGTCAGGTGCAGCAGCGAATAGATGAGCATCGAGCCGTGGCCGTTGGACAGCACGAAACGGTCACGGTCGGCGAAGCTTGGGTTGCTCGGGTTGTGCTTCAGGTAGTCGCGCCAAAGCACTTCGGCGATATCCGCCATACCCATGGGGGCACCTGGGTGGCCGCTGTTGGCCTTTTGCACGGCATCCATGCTGAGGGCACGAATGGCGTTGGCACGTTCACGACGGCTGGGCATCGCTGAGTCTCCTGGGGCTTGAAAGGGTGGTGATGCGAAAAAAGGCGACCATTTTCGCCCACAGGGGGGGCCGGGGGCAATGACGTATGGTCGCAGTCGGGCTTTTTTCCTGTGTTTGGCCTGCTTTTCACGAGAAATGCGCCTGCACAACCACCACCCATCCAGCAATATCAAAACTTTTTGATATTGCTATTGCGACGACAGCATCCCCTGACTAGACTCCCGCCCCATGAACCTCAATGCGCCCATCACCCCGCAACGCAGCGACGAGCTGGCTGCCCTGTGCAAGGCCGGCGGCGACCCGCTGCGCCTGAACGTGCTGCGCGCATTGGCCAACGACTCGTTCGGCGTGCTGGAGCTGGCGCAGATTTTCGACATTGGCCAGTCGGGCATGAGCCACCACCTCAAGGTACTGGCGCAGGCCGACCTGGTGGCGACCCGCCGCGAAGGCAATGCGATCTTCTACCGCCGCGCCCTGCCCGACAGTCAGCGCCTGGGTGGCCGCCTGCATACGGCGCTGCTCGAGGAAGCCGACGACCTCGCGCTGCCCGTGGACGTACAGGCACGTATCGCCCTGGTGCAACAGCGCCGCGCCGCCACCAGCCAGGACTTTTTCCAGCGCGTCGAAGAGAAGTTCCGCGCCCAGCAGGACCTGATCGCCGGCTTGCCGCAGTACCGCGAAAGCCTGCTGGCGCTGCTCGACAAGCTCAGCTTCAGCATCGGCGCCAGCGCCTTGGAAGTGGGGCCTGGCGACGGCGGTTTTCTGCCCGACCTGGCCCGTCGCTTCGACCAGGTCACGGCCATGGACAACAGCCCGACCATGCTCGAGCTGGCCCGCCAGGTCTGTGAGCGCAACGAATTGAGTAACGTAAACCTGCAGTTGGCCGATGCACTGGGTGCAACGGATGTGGAAGCCGACTGTGTTGTGCTGAACATGGTCCTGCACCATTTCAGCGACCCGGCCCTGGCCTTGCGCCTGCTGGCCAAACGGGTGAAGGCGGGCGGCAGCCTGCTGGTCACCGAGCTGTGCAGCCATGACCAGGGGTGGGCGCGCGAAGCCTGCGGCGACCTGTGGCTTGGCTTCGAGCAGGACGACCTGGCCCGTTGGGCCAACGCTGCAGGGCTGACCCCCGGGGACAGCCTCTACGTGGGCTTGCGTAACGGTTTTCAGATCCAGGTCCGGCATTTCCAGCGGGCCAATGGCGACATACAACATCGGTAAATTTCAGGAACCCATCGAGATGAGCGAATACTCCCTTTTCACCTCCGAGTCCGTGTCCGAAGGGCATCCGGACAAGATCGCCGACCAGATCTCCGACGCGGTGCTGGACGCCATCATCGCCCAGGACAAGTATGCCCGCGTGGCCTGCGAGACCCTGGTCAAGACCGGTGTCGCCATCATCGCCGGTGAAGTCACCACTTCGGCCTGGGTCGATCTGGAAGACCTGGTGCGCAACGTGATCATCGACATCGGCTACAACAGCTCCGACGTCGGCTTCGACGGTGCCACCTGCGCCGTGATGAACATCATCGGCAAGCAGTCGGTGGACATCGCCCAGGGCGTCGACCGCTCCCGCCCGGAAGACCAAGGCGCCGGCGACCAGGGCCTGATGTTCGGCTATGCCAGCAACGAGACCGACGTGCTGATGCCGGCGCCGATCTGCTTCTCGCACCGCCTGGTCGAGCGTCAGGCCGAGGCGCGCAAGTCCAAGCTGCTGCCTTGGCTGCGCCCGGACGCCAAGTCCCAGGTCACTTGCCGCTATGAAAACGGCAAGGTCGTCGGCATCGACGCGGTCGTGCTGTCGACCCAGCACAACCCCGAGGTCTCGCAGAAGGACCTGCAGGAAGCGGTGATGGAGCTGATCGTCAAGCACACCCTGCCTGCCGAGCTGCTGCACAAGGGTACCCAGTACCACATCAACCCGACCGGCAACTTCATCATCGGTGGCCCGGTGGGCGACTGCGGCCTGACCGGCCGCAAGATCATCGTCGACTCCTACGGCGGCATGGCCCGTCACGGTGGTGGCGCGTTCTCCGGCAAGGACCCGTCCAAGGTCGACCGTTCCGCCGCCTACGCCGGCCGCTACGTGGCCAAGAACATCGTCGCCGCGGGCCTGGCCGAGCGTTGCGAGATCCAGGTGTCCTACGCCATCGGCGTGGCCCAGCCGACCTCCATCTCGATCAACACCTTCGGCACCGGCAAGGTCTCGGACGAGAAGATCGTGCAGCTGGTGCGCGAGTGCTTCGACCTGCGTCCGTACGCCATCACCACCATGCTCGACCTGCTGCACCCGATGTACCAGGAAACCGCTGCCTACGGTCACTTCGGCCGTACCCCGCAGCAGAAGACCGTGGGTGATGACACCTTCACCACCTTCACCTGGGAGTGCACCGACCGCGCCGCCGCCCTGCGCGACGCCGCCGGCCTGTAAGTCTCCTACAGCAGTAAAAGAAAGCCCCTGCCGAGCAATCGGCAGGGGCTTTTTCGTGACATATCGCCTGACAATGCGGCACGTCACACCGGGCAGCTGACACCTAGGCTGAGGACTCCTTACCGCCTCGCAAGGATGCCGGCCATGCCGTTGCTGCTGATACTCATGCTCCTGCCGACACTCTTCGCCAGTGCACAGGCCGGCCAGTGTCCGGACTGGAGCCCATCGCAGGCTAATGCCGAAATGGCCCGGCTGGGCGAGACCCTGGCCCGCTGGGACGATCACTACCATCGTCAGGGCAAGTCATTGGTAGCCGACGAGCTCTATGACCAGAGCCGCCAACGCCTGCTGCGCCTGCAACATTGCTTCAACAACCTGCCAGACGCGGCGCCCGACCCGCTGGCCAGCGCACGTGGCCCGATACCCCACCCGGTCGCACACACCGGTGTCGACAAGCTCCCCGACGAACAGGCGATGCGTCGTTGGCTGGCCGGCAAACGCGATGTCTGGATTCAACCCAAGGTCGATGGCGTCGCGGTTTCCCTGATCTACCAGCAAGGCCGGCTGGTCCGACTGCTCAGCCGTGGCGATGGCGTCCAGGGCCATGACTGGAGCCGGCATATTCCCTCGCTCGGCGCCATCACCCGACAGCTGCCACAACCTGTGGACCTGGTGCTGCAAGGGGAACTGTACAAACGCCTGGAGGGCCATGTGCAGGCTCAGGCAGGCAGCCTCAACGCTCGCGGCAACGTGGCCGGGCTGATGGCACGCAAGCAGCTGGACACCGCGCTCGGCGCGAGCATCGGCCTGTTCGTCTGGGACTGGCCACACGGGCCGCAAACCCAGGCGGAACGCCTCGAGCGACTGGCCGCCATGGGCTTTGCCGACGGCCAACGCTACAGCGTCGCCATCGCCAGCCCGGAGCAGGCCGCCGAGATGCGCCTGCACTGGTATCGCGCCGCCCTGCCCTTCGCCACCGATGGCGTGATCCTGCGCCAGGACAGTCGCCCGCCCGCCGAACGCTGGCAGGCCAAGGCCCCTTACTGGATTGCGGCCTGGAAATACCCCTTCTCCCAGGCACTGGCCGAAGTGCGCGAAGTGCGCTTTCGCATTGGACGCACTGGCAAGGTAACCCCCATCCTGCACCTGACGCCTGTCGAGCTGGACGACCGTCAGGTTTCCCAGGTCAGCCTTGGCTCCCTGGCACGCTGGCAGAAACTCGATATTCGCCCTGGCGACCAGGTGGCCATCAGCCTTGCCGGCCTCACCATTCCGCGGTTTGACGACGTGGTACAGCGCACGGTCGTGCGACAGCCCGTCGCCTCACCGGCTGCCGGCCAGTATGACGCGCACACTTGCTGGCAGGCTGGCGCTGGCTGCGAAGAGCAATTCATCGCCCGATTGAACTGGTTGAGCGGCAAGCAGGGCCTGGCCCTGCCAGGGATCGGGCCGGGCACCTGGCGCCGACTGGTGGATGCCGGCCTGGTGACCACCCTCGTGGACTGGCTGGAGCTCGATACCCAAGTTCTGGCGGCGGTGCCGGGTCTCGGCGATGCCAGAGCTCGACAGCTTCATGACAGTTTTAGCGCGGCCCGCCTACGCCCTTTCTTCCAGTGGTTGAAAGCGCTGGGCGCGCCCTTGCCTCACGGCATGCCCCTGGAGGCCGACTGGTCGACGCAGGCAACGCGATCAGCTGACGCATGGCAAGCCTTGCCGGGCATCGGTGGCGCAAGATCGAAACAACTCGAGTTATTTTTTGCAACAGAAGATGTTCAAGCCCTTGCCGCGCAACTGGGCGGGTATCGTATCGCCGGCTTCCAGCACCCGGACGACACCGCCGAACAATGACGAGCGTAGGGTAACTCCGAGTTTGCCGCTTAAAGACCTACCAAGGGTTCCTAAATCCGGCAAACCAAGGCAGGATTCCACCAACTTTTGCTGCCCCGCCCCGCTCAGGAGGCTATTCATGACACGTTTCACCGCTCTTTTCCTGCTGGCAACCCTTGGCCTGGCGACCGGCGCCGCGCAAGCCGCCCAGCCGGATGCAGGCCTGACCGGCTGCGCCGCCAAGCGCAGCGCCATCGAGAACCAGCTGAAGATTGCCCGTGACCATGGCAACAGCGACCAGGTTGCCGGGCTCGAAGAGGCGCTGCGTGGCGTGGACAACTGCACCGAAGCCGGGCTGCGCAAAGAGCGCGAGCAGAAGGTGCTCGATGCCCGCCACGAAGTGAACCAGCGCACCAAGGACCTGGACAAAGCCATGAAGAAAGGTGACGCGGAAAAGATCAACAAGCGCAAGGACAAGCTGGCCGAGGCGAAGAAAGAACTGCAGGAAGCCGTGGACGAGCTCGAGCGCTGACCTGACAGCCTCCGAAGTGGGAGCGAAGCCGCTCCCACGACAGCCTCCCACGGCTCAGTGATTACGAAACTCGCTATGACAGGCCTTGCACGCCGCCTCGACCTTGTCCATCGGAGCCTTCATCTGCGCTGCGTCCAGCGACGGGTTGCGGGTCATCGTCAGCAGTTCGCCGGTAACGCCCTCCAGCTGCCTGGCCAGGTCCTGAAACCGCGCCTGGCGCTCCCAGACCTCGGCCCGCGCACTGCTGTCACCCTCGTCGCGCACCTGCGGGAAGTGCTGCCACGGCTCATGGGCCAGGGTATCCAGCTTCACCGCGCTCTCGGCGAACTTCACGCCATCGAAGGGCAACCGCCCGCGCAGCATGCCACCCATGTCTTCACTGGTCTTGAGCATCTGCTTGAAGATCGCCTTGCGCTGGCCCAGCGGCGAGTTGGGGTCGACGCCGTCACAGGCAGTCAGGGCGAGGGCGGCGAGCAGTACTACGGTCAATCGCTTGAACATCACGGTCTCTTTGGCCAGGCAAACGGGTGGCCAGTATCGCCGCCTGCCGGGCAAAGACCAATAGCCACACAGAAAACAAGGGCGAATGTTCATTTTTCGCCCAGCACAGGACCCACCCGATGAAATCTGCATTGCGCCATCTCGCCTGGGCCCTGCCCGCCCTCGCGCTCCTGGCCGGCTGCAACGGCGGCGAAAGCGCCAAGCCCGAGCCTCATGCCATCGCCACTTACGTGCCAGCCACCTGGAAGGACCTGCCCCAGGTCAGCGACGACGACCTGCTGGCCGGTTTCTATGCCTGGCGCAACGGTTGCGAGAAGCTCAAGCGCGATCCGGTGTGGGCCGCAACCTGCGAGGCAGCCGGCTCAGCCACGGCGAACGCTGATCAGGTCCGCACCTTCCTCGAGCAGAATCTCCAGGTGTACGGGCTGCGCTCGGCGCAGAACAGCGCCAACGGCCTGATCACCGGGTACTACGAGCCGGTCTACCCCGGCAGCCTGGAACGCACCGAAGCCGCGCATGTACCTGTGTACGGCGTACCCGAGGACATGATCGTGGTCGATTTGGCCAGTGTGTATCCCGAGCTCAAGGGCAAGCGCCTGCGCGGGCGCCTCGATGGCCGCGTGCTCAAGCCTTATGACACCGCAGAAGTGATCAACCGCGACGGTGCCAAGGCGCCGGTACTGGCCTGGCTGACCGACCCGATGGACTTGCAGTTCCTGCAGATCCAGGGCTCCGGTCGCATCCAGCTGGAAGGTGGCCGCCAGCTGCGGCTGGGGTACGCCGACCAGAACGGCCACCCCTATCGGCCGATTGGCCGCTGGCTGGTAGACCAGGGCCAGCTGCCCAAGGAACAGGTGACCATGGGCAGCATTCACGCCTGGGCCCAGGCCAACCCGCAGCGCGTCCCTGAGTTGCTGGCCAGCAACCCGAGCTATGTGTTCTTCAGCACCCGTCCGGATAGCAACGAAGGTCCACGCGGCTCGCTCAACGTGCCGCTGACCGCTGGCTACAGCGTGGCCATCGACCGCAAGGTGATCCCGCTGGGCAGCCTCCTGTGGCTGTCCACCACCCGCCCCGACGGCAGCCCGGTGGTGCGCCCCGTGGGGGCGCAGGACACGGGCGGGGCGATTACCGGTGAAGTGCGTGCGGACCTGTTCTGGGGCACCGGGCCAGAGGCCGGTGAACTGGCAGGCAACATGAAACAACAGGGGCAGATCTGGATGCTGTGGCCTAAGGGCCAGCCTTTGCCCGAAGTACCAAAGGTACCCTGACGGGCGCTATCGCGGGGCATGCCCACTCCCACTACGGGAGCGGGCTTGCCCCGCGATGCAGTCAGATCGAAACGACAAAGAACGACACGATCAGCGCCATCCCGACGAACCACACCAGCGAGCGCAACACCGCCCAATCCGCCAGGTAACAGATGATGTAGAGCAACCGGCTGGTGATGTACATCACGCCCAGCACGTCCTGGGTCACTTGTTCGGCATTGCCGACGATATCGGCCACCAGCACTGCCGCGGCAAACGCGGGAAACGCCTCGTAGCCATTCAACTGAGCAGCATGGGCCCGCCGTGGCAGCCCTTCGAGCTTGTCCAGGAACGCACGCGGGTCGTGATTGGCACGCAGGCCGAAATACCCGCTGCTGAGCTTGGCGATCAGTGCACACAGCGGCGGCAGGACCAGCGCGACGAGAATGCACCACAGGGCTACGGTCATCTACAGGACTCCTTGTTCATAGAGGTTCGCTTCAGAGCTTCATCACCAGCATGCCGGCCAGCACCAGCCCGCAAGCTAGGAGTCTTGGCCCGCCAAAAGGTTCTTTGAGGTAGCGCATGCCCAACAGCACCACGAGGATCACGCTCAACTCGCGCAACGCTGCCGCTTCGGCCACAGAGCCCAGATGCATGGCCCAGAGCACCAGAGCGTAGCTGAACAATACGCAGAACCCGACCGCCAGGCCCAGCTTCCATTGGGTTCGCCAGAACAGCATGAACGGCCCTCGTCGGGCCACCACGGCCAGCAGCGGGAACGGCCAGGAGCTGAGCAGGCTCAGCCACACCAGGTAATCCCACGGTTTGCCCCATAGGCGTACGGCCTGGCCGTCGAACCAGGTGTAACAGCCGATGCACAGGCCGATCAGCGCCACCACCGGCAGCATCGACCAGGGCAGGCGGTCGCCGCCGCCACCCTGCCAGAGCAAGCACGCCATGCCACAGGGGATCAGCAGGATGCCGATGATCTGCTGCTGGCTCAGCGATTCGCCAGCAAAGGCCAGGGTCAGGCCCAGTACCACCAATGGCGACAGGCCACGCATCAACGGATAGACCAGGCCCAGGTCGCCGACCCGATAGGCCTGGATCAGCAGAAAGCGGTACAACTGCTCGGCCAGCGCCGAGGCCAGCAGCCACGGCCAGATCTCGGCGGGCGGAAAATCTACGAAGGCCACCGCCAGTAGGGCGAAACTCAGCGCCACCACGTCCATGCTGGCGATCACCAGCAAGCGCTCGGCGCTGAACTTGATCAAGGTATTCCAGGTGGCATGGAGCAGGGCTGCGACCAGTACGAGGGAAGTTGCCAGCACGCCTTGGAATCCTTGTGGTCGTTTGGTGCGGACACTATATAGCGCCTGGCCTGTCATGGCCTCATCGCGGTGCAAACCCGCTCCCCCACCATCGCCTGGCAGGAACCAATTGGAGAAATCCGGTCATAAGGTGTGTCCCGACTGCCGCGCCAGGTCATCAAAGAACTGCCCGAGCCCTTCGGGTAATGACTTGGAAGCCACTTTCACAGGATTCGGGATGCTTGAATTAGTTGCCGCGTTTATCTGCCTCACCACCCTCCTCACTTATGTGAACTACCGCTTCATCGGCCTGCCGCCGGCCATCGGCGTGATGGTCACCGCATTGCTGTTCTCCCTGATGCTGCAGGGCCTGAGCCTGATCGGCTTCCCTGGCCTGGAAGAACGCGTCGAAGGCCTGATGAACCAGATCGACTTCAACGACCTGCTGATGCACTGGATGCTGTCGTTCCTGCTGTTCGCCGGCGCCTTGCACGTCAACCTCGCCGACCTGCGCAGCTACCGCTGGCCGATCGGCCTGCTGGCCACCATCGGGGTGCTGATCGCCACCGTGGTGATCGGCTACCTGGCGCACTGGGTATTCGCCCTGTTCGGCTGGAACGTGCCGCTGATCTACTGCCTGCTGTTCGGCGCGCTGATCTCGCCGACCGACCCGATCGCCGTGCTCGGCGCACTGCGCACCGCCAACGCCTCCAAGCCGCTGAAGACCACCATCGTCGGTGAGTCGCTGTTCAACGACGGCACCGCAGTCGTGGTGTTCACCGTGCTGCTGGGCATCATCCAGCTGGGCGAGACGCCGAGCGTCGCCGACACCGCCATCCTGTTCGCCCGCGAGGCCCTGGGTGGCATCGCCTTCGGCGGCCTGATCGGTTACGCCACCTACCGCATGATCAAGAGCGTCGAGCAGTACCAGGTGGAAGTGATGCTGACCCTGGCGCTGGTGATCGGCGGTTCGGCCATGTGCTACGAGCTGCACGTGTCGGCGCCGATCGCCATGGTGGTGGCCGGCCTGATCATCGGTAACCTGGGGCGCAACCTGGCGATGAACGACATGACCCGCCGTTACATGGACGGTTTCTGGGAACTGATCGACGACATGCTCAACGCCCTGCTGTTCGCCCTGATCGGCCTGGAGCTGTTGCTGCTGCCGTTCAACTGGCTGCACCTGGCGGCCGGTGGCGTGCTGGCGGTGGCGGTGCTGGCCTCGCGGCTTTTGACCGTGGCGCCGGCGATCGTGCTGTTGCGGCGCTGGCGCAGCGTGCCGCAAGGCACCATTCGCGTACTGACCTGGGGCGGCCTGCGCGGTGGCGTTTCGGTGGCCCTGGCACTGTCGCTGCCGCAGGGTGCCGAGCGTGACCTGCTGCTGTCGATCACTTACATCGTGGTGCTGTCGTCAATCCTGATTCAAGGCCTGACGGTCGGCAAGGTGGTGCGCAAGGTCAGCGCACAACCATGAAAATACCGGGGCCGCATTGCGGCCCCAGCTTTATCACTCGACAGCCGAATCGGGGAACTGATCCTGGATGTACTTGATCTCGGTGCGCCCGTGGGCGGCCGGCAGGCCATCCTCACCCAGGTTGACGAAGACCATCTTGTCGACGGTCAGGATCGCCTTGCGGGTGATCTTGTTGCGTACTTCGCACTTGAGGGTAATCGAGGTGCGGCCAAACTCGGTGGCGGTGATGCCCAGCTCGATGATGTCACCCTGACGCGAAGCACTGACGAAGTTGATCTCGGAAATGTACTTGGTCACCACGCGCTGGTTACCCAGCTGGACGATGGCGTAGATCGCCGCCTCCTCGTCGATCCAGCGCAGCAGGCTGCCGCCGAACAGGGTGCCGTTGGGGTTGAGGTCTTCAGGTTTTACCCATTTGCGGGTGTGAAAGTTCATCTGTACTCCTGACCTGCTTGCTGACATGCGCTAATGATGGCAGACCGCTCGGTCACGCTCCATTGAACATCGACTATCGTCTCGATTAATCGACAGAAAGTCTTGGGTGTGTCACACGCCCGCGGCTATAATCTCGCCGTTTCACATGGTCCCCCACAGTGGTGGCCATCCCGCCACCCATCCGAGGGGCGCTGCAGCAGGCTTGGCCTGTCAGGCTCGGTTGGGGCGTTGTCCGCGCAAGCGGACGCTCAACGCACAACGGCGCCCATTCGCACACTACGAATGGAGGCTCTCAATGAGCGCTGTAAACACGCCTGCAGGTTTTTCCGACTTCAAGGTCGCCGACATCTCCCTGGCCGACTGGGGCCGCAAGGAAGTCATCATCGCCGAATCGGAAATGCCCGCGCTGATGGGCCTGCGCCGCAAGTATCAAGCCGAGCAACCGCTCAAGGGCGCGAAGATCATCGGCTGCATCCACATGACCATCCAGACTGCCGTGCTGATCGAGACCCTGATCGCCCTGGGCGCCGAAGTGCGCTGGTCGTCGTGCAACATCTTCTCCACCCAGGACCAGGCCGCCGCCGCCATCGCTGCCGCCGGCATCCCGGTATTCGCCTGGAAAGGTGAAACCGAGCAGGAGTACGAGTGGTGCATCGAGCAGACCATCCTCAAGGATGGCCAGCCATGGGACGCCAACATGGTGCTGGACGACGGCGGTGACCTGACCGAGATCCTGCACAAGAAATACCCGGCCATGCTGGACAAGATCCACGGTGTGACCGAAGAGACCACCACCGGCGTGCACCGCCTGCTGGACATGCTGGCCAAGGGCGAGCTGAAAGTCCCGGCGATCAACGTCAATGACTCGGTCACCAAGAGCAAGAACGACAACAAGTACGGCTGCCGTCACAGCCTGAACGACGCCATCAAGCGCGGCACCGACCACCTGCTGTCGGGCAAGCAGGCCCTGGTGATCGGCTACGGCGACGTGGGCAAGGGCTCGGCCCAGTCCCTGCGCCAGGAAGGCATGATCGTCAAGGTCACCGAAGTCGACCCGATCTGCGCCATGCAAGCCTGCATGGACGGCTTCGAAGTCGTCTCGCCGTTCAAGGACGGCATCAACACCGGTACCGAAGCCGGTATCAACAAGGACCTGCTCGGCCGCATCGACCTGATCGTCACCACCACCGGTAACGTCAACGTCTGCGACGCCAACATGCTCAAGGCCCTGAAGAAGCGCGCCGTGGTCTGCAACATCGGCCACTTCGACAACGAGATCGACACCGCTTTCATGCGCAAGAACTGGGCATGGGAAGAGGTCAAGCCACAGGTGCACAAGATCCACCGCACCGGCGCCGGCGTGTTCGACCCGCAGAACGACGACTACCTGATCCTGCTGGCCGAAGGCCGCCTGGTAAACCTGGGCAACGCCACCGGCCACCCAAGCCGCATCATGGACGGTTCGTTCGCCAACCAGGTTCTGGCGCAGATCTTCCTGTTCGAGCAGAAGTTCGCCGCGCTGCCCGCCGCGAAGAAGGCCGAGCGCCTGACCGTGGAAGTGCTGCCGAAGAAGCTCGACGAAGAAGTGGCCCTGGAAATGGTCCGCGGCTTCGGCGGCGTGGTCACCCAGCTGACCCCGCAGCAGGCCGAGTACATCGGTGTGACCGTCGAAGGCCCGTTCAAGCCGGACGCTTACCGCTACTAAGCGGCTGGTTGCCAGTGCCAGGTATCCTTGCCCGGCACTGGCAGGCAACGTTTCGAACCGATGTCCGAGCCAGGCCGGCCCCCACCGTCCTGGCTTTTATTTGCAGGCAGCAGCCCAGGCTCACTGCCGAAGGAACCAGAGATGTCACAAGAACGCCGCTACAGTTTCGAATTCTTCCCCACCAAGACCGATGCCGGTCACGAAAAGCTGATGGGCGTTGCCCGCCAGCTGGCCAGCTACAACCCGGACTTCTTCTCCTGCACCTATGGTGCCGGTGGCTCGACCCGCGACCGCACGCTCAACACTGTGCTGCAGCTGGAAAATGAGGTGAAAGTCCCCGCCGCCCCGCACCTGTCCTGCGTGGGTGACAGCAAGGACGACCTGCGCGCCCTGCTCGCCGAGTACCAGGCCGCCGGCATCAAGCGCATCGTCGCCCTGCGTGGCGACCTGCCGTCGGGCATGGGCATGGCCAGCGGCGAACTGCGCTACGCCAGCGACCTGGTCGAGTTCATCCGCCAGGAAACCGGCAACCACTTCCACCTGGAAGTCGCCGCCTACCCGGAGATGCACCCGCAGGCGCGCAATTTCGAGAGCGACCTGGCCAACTTCGTGCACAAGGTCAAGGCCGGTGCCGACAGCGCCATCACCCAGTACTTCTTCAACGCCGACAGCTACTTCTATTTCGTCGAGCGTGCGCAGAAGCTGGGCGTCGAGATCCCGGTGGTGCCGGGCATCATGCCGATCACCAACTACAGCAAGCTGGCGCGTTTCTCCGACGCCTGCGGCGCCGAGATCCCACGCTGGATCCGCAAGCAGCTGGAAGCCTATGCCGACGACACCGCCAGCATCCAGGCGTTCGGCGAGGAAGTGATCACCCGCATGTGCGAACAACTGCTGCAAGGCGGCGCACCGGGCCTGCACTTCTACACCCTGAACCAGGCCGAGCCGAGCCTGGCAATCTGGAACAACCTGAAGCTGCCACGCTGATGGTCGCGAACAAGGCTTTGGCACAGGTCAAAGCCTTGTTCGTTCGCGCTCGCGCCGCACGTTTCCATAGCCAGCGTTCACTGGTCTTGCCCGGGCTTGCAGCGTACTCTCACGCCATGCGCACGCTCATCCTCCCTCTCCTGCTGTTGCTGCTCGCCGGCCTGAGCCCGTTGGCCCATGCCGAACGCCTGCGCATCGTCAGCGACGACTGGGCCCCTTACCTCTACCAGGAGAACGGCCAGGCCAAAGGCATCGACTACGAGATCACCAACGAGGTGTTCAAACGCCTGGGCGTCGAGGTTCAGTGGCAGTTCCTGCCCTGGAAACGCTGCCTGGCCATGGTCGAACAGGGCCTGGCGGATGCCGTGATGGATATTTTCCAGGTCGACTCGCGCAAGGGCTACCTGGTCTATCCGGACGAGCCGATGTCCGAGGTCGAGTTCGTCCTCTACCAAGCGCGTTCACGGCCACATCCGGTCAAGCGCGTCGAGGATCTGGCCGGGCTGACCGTCGGCACCTCGCCGGGCTACGTCTACGACGGCACTTTCGCCGAATCGCCGCTGTTCCGCCGCGAACCCGCGCCCAGCCACGAGGCCAACTTCGGCAAGCTGGCGCTCGGACGCGTCGACCTGCTGGTGACCGACCGCCGGGTCGGCCGCTATGTGAGCCGCCGACTGGGCCTGGAGCAGACCGTGGAAGAGCTGCCCCTGGTGGTCAGCCGTCGCCCGCAGTACCTGGGACTGGCCCGCAAGCCCGGCCGCGAGCAGTTGGCGCGGGCCTTCAGCGAGGAGCTGCGGCGCTTCAAACAGGAGCCAGCCTATGCGGCGATCAGTGCCCGCTACCTCGGCAATCAGGATTTTCCTTTCGCCGTTGAGCAGCAGGAACGCGGCACACGCTGATTGCTCTGTTATACTCGGGCCTTCCCGCCCGGCTCACGCCCGGACGCTCGGCCTCGCAACAGGCATCTCGACCCGCAGCCGCGCACCTTTGGTGCCCGCCCGCCGGTTCCAGGATGCGCAGTGAACGCCCAGCTGGACCGGACGCGATCGCATCCCTCCGATGCCCGTCGCGCCAGGCAGAACACCCCATCGGGCCTAGCCCCCACGAGAACAGGATTGCCCATGTCCTTTGCTTCCCTCGGTCTCTCCGAGGCTCTAGTCCGCGCTATCGAGGCAGCGGGCTATACCCAGCCCACTCCGGTGCAACAGCGGGCCATTCCCGCCGTGTTGCAAGGTCGCGACCTGATGGTCGCCGCGCAGACAGGTACTGGTAAAACCGGCGGCTTCGCGCTCCCTATTCTTGAGCGCCTGTTCCCGGGTGGCCACCCCGACAAATCGCAACGCCATGGCCCGCGCCAGCCGCGCGTGCTGGTGCTGACGCCCACCCGCGAGCTGGCTGCCCAGGTGCATGACAGCTTCAAGGTCTATGCCCGCGACCTCAACTTCATCAGCGCCTGCATCTTCGGCGGCGTCGGCATGAACCCGCAGGTCCAGGCCATGGCCAAGGGCGTCGACGTCCTGGTCGCCTGCCCGGGCCGCCTGCTCGACCTGGCCGGCCAGGGCAGCGTCGACCTCTCGCGGGTCGAGATCCTGGTGCTGGACGAAGCCGACCGCATGCTCGACATGGGCTTCATCCACGACGTCAAGAAAGTGCTGGCGCGCCTGCCGGCCAAGCGCCAGAACCTGCTGTTCTCGGCGACTTTCTCCAAGGACATCACCGACCTCGCCGACAAGCTGCTGCACAACCCCGAGCGCATCGAGGTCACGCCGCCCAACACCACCGTCGAGCGTATCGAGCAGCGGGTCTACCGCCTGCCGGCCAGCCATAAACGCGCCCTGCTGGCACACCTGATCACCCTGGGTGCCTGGGAACAGGTACTGGTGTTCACCCGTACCAAACACGGCGCCAACCGCCTCGCCGAGTACCTCGAGAAGCACGGCCTGACCGCCGCGGCGATCCACGGCAACAAGAGCCAGAACGCCCGCACCAAGGCACTGGCCGACTTCAAGGCCAACACCGTGCGCGTGCTGGTCGCCACCGACATCGCCGCCCGCGGCCTGGACATCGACCAGTTGCCCCACGTGGTCAACTTCGAGCTGCCCAACGTCGAGGAAGACTACGTTCACCGCATCGGCCGTACGGGCCGTGCCGGTCGCTCCGGTGAAGCCATTTCGATGGTCGCGCCGGACGAAGAAAAGCTGCTCAAGAGCATCGAGCGCGTCACCCGCCAGAAAATCCCGGATGGTGACCTGATGGGCTTTGACGCGTCGCAGGTCGAGGCCGAGAAGCCCGAAGTGCGCGAGCGCCAGCCGAACAATGGCCGCGGTGGCCGCAACCAGCAACCTCGCGGCGAAGGCGGCAAGGAAGGCAGTGGCGGACGCAAGGACAAGGGCAAGGACAAAGGCCGCAACAAGCCTTCGTCCGAGAAGTCCGCGGAAAAGGACAAGTCCGGCGAGAAACAGCAGCAGGGCCAGCAGCGCAAGCCGCGCGACCAGAAGCCACGCCAGCAGCAGAACAACGGCCAGAAAGCCGCGCCTGTCGCCGCACCCAATCGCGACCCTGAAGAGTTCCTCGACGACGACGTCGACAACTTCGGCAACCGCGCCGACTACGTAAGTCCCTACCAGAATGCCAAGAACCAGGGGCGCAATCGTCGCCCAGGCGGCAACGGCGGCCAAGCCCAAGGGCAAGGCCAGCGCAGTGGTGGCGGTGGCGGTGGCGGTGGCGGCCAGGGTCAAGCCCAAGGCCGTGGCAATGGCCAGCAGCGCCAGGGCCAGGGCTCCGGTGAAAAGCGCCCACGCAACGGCGGCGGCAGCAATGGTGGCGCCCGACGCGACAACAACGGCGGCCGTGCTCGCCGTGAAGACTCGTCCCGCCAGGAACCGGCCGTGCGCAACCCGCGCGAGTCGCAGAGCGCACCGGTGATCATCCGCAAGGAATCCAAGCTCGACCGTTACCCGACGCCCGAGCAACTGGACGACCTGCCAAGCCGCCCACGCGGTGAGCGCCCGGCGCTGCTGACCCGCAAGGGCTGAGCCCGCCATCGCGGGCCTGCCCCGCGATGAGGCCATGCAAAGCCAACAAAAACGCCGCCCAATGGGCGGCGTTTTTGTTGCTGGCGAAGCGAATTACTTCTGCTTCACGCCTTCGACGCTGATATCCAGGTCCAGGGTCTGCGAAGTCGGGCCTGGGCCCTTGATGCCGAAGTCGTTCAGGTTCAGCGTGGTGGTGGCGTTGAAGCCAGCGCGCTCGCCGCCCCATGGGTCCTTGCCCTCGCCATTGAACACGGCCTTGAAGGTGACCGGCTTGGTCACACCGTGCAGGGTCAGGTCGCCGGTCACATCGGCAGTCTTGTCACCGGTCGACTTGACGCCGGTGGAGACGAACTTGGCTTCTGGATATTTTTTGACATCCAGGAAGTCCTTGCTGGCGATGTGCTTGTCACGCTCGGCGTGGTTGGACCACAGGCTGGCAGTCTTCAGGTCGACGCTGATCTTGCTCGCCTCGGGTTTGGCGCTGTCCCAGGTGAAGCTGCCGTCGAAGTCCTTGAAGGTGCCGTGGATGAAGCTGTAGCCCAGGTGGCTGATCTTCCAGTCAACGAACGCGTGCTGGCCTTCCTTGTCGATCTTGTAATCGGCGGCCATGGCCTGGCCGGCGGAGATCAGGGCGGTACCGAGCGCCAGAGCGGCAAAAGTCTTTTTCAACATCCTTACTTCCTTCCTTTGCAATTGAGGTTGAGAGTCAAGCTTTGCGGCCCAGCATGCGGGTCAGGGTCGCGTCACGGTCGATGAAATGATGTTTCAGTGCCGCCAATGCGTGCAGTACGGCAAAAATCACCAAGCCCCAGGCCAGCCAGAGGTGGATCACCCCCGCCAGGTCGGCTTGGTCGGGCAGGTCGCTGACCAGCGCGGGAACGTCGAACAGGCCGAACACCGGTATGCCCACGCCGTCGGCGGTGGAAATCAGATAGCCCGCTATCATCACCGCGAACAGGCCCAGATACAGCGCCAGATGGCCCAGCTTGGCGGCCAGCCGGGTGACCTTGCCATGGTTGGCCGGTGCCGGGGGCGGCGGGCTGACGAAACGCCAGACTACCCGCAACAGCATCAGTGCCAGCAACACCAGGCCGATGCTCTTGTGCAGGTCGGGGCCGGACTTGCGCCATGGGTCGTAGTAATCGAGGCCGACCATCCACAGGCCCAGGCCAAACAGCCCGAAGACCGCCAGCGCCACGCCCCAGTGCAGGACGATACTGACCAGACCATAGCGAGAAGATGAATTGCGTAGTTGCATATTGGCGTATTTCCCCGTGAAAGCTGTGCACAAGACTAACGCGTAATGCATCGAATAAAAGCGTAAAAAACAGCTTCTGATTATCGAAAAACCAGATATTAATTCTGCAATCTTCCTATTAAGGAAACATTAACGATAGACGTTTGGAAGATCCGACGCCATCGCGGGGCAAGCCCGCTCACACAGGGCCCCGCGCTGGCGGCTATACCGAGATCAGCCGGCTTTGGCCTGGCTGTTGACCACCGGCTTCTTGGCCGGTTCCGACTTGGCGGTGGCCTTCTTCACCGGCGCCGGTTTGGCTGCAGGCTTGTGGGCCTGCTTGGCCGCAGGCTTGGCTTGAATGGGCTTGGTGACGGCAGGTTTCACCGGTTCATCCTTGGCCACAGGCGCCGGAGCGACCGGCACGGGTGCCGGTGCAGGCACCGGTGCAACCTCTTCGGCCTTGGCGATCGGCGCAGCCTTTACCTCTGGCTGGTCACCGCCACCAAACAGGCGCGAGAAGAAGCCCGGCTTGTCCGGCTTGGCCTGCTCGACCTTCACTGGCTCTGCCTTGGCGGGGGCCTTGTCGGACGAGCCGCCGAACAGGTTGGAGAAGAACCCACCTTTGTCCTTCGCGGCCGCAGCGCCGGCCGCTCCAGTAGCCGCCGCGGCGGCTACCGATGCAGCCTTGGCCGGGTCGAAGGACTTGCCCGCCGCCAGATCCTGGACCTGCCCCGCGGCACGCTGGCCGCTACGCAGGGCCCCTTCGAGGGTACCTGGGTAAAGCGCATCGGTGTGTTCGCCGGCAAAAGCGATCCGTTGTACCGGGCGCTCCCACAGGCGCCAGTATTTGCTGATCTGCCCCGGGCCGTAGGCCAGGTAGGCACCGCCCATGCCGGCGTCGGTGCTGTAGCGGCGGATCTCATAACCGGTGAAGGCGCCGCGTGCCTGTGGGTAGAAGGCGTGCAGGCGGATCAGCACCTGGTCGACCATCTGCTTGTCACCGAAAGCCTGGAGCAAGCGGGCGTTATCGCCGGACAGGTTGATCACCACGTTGGCGCCGCCCTTGAGCGCCGGCTCGATCCACAGCATGCCCAGGCCAGTGTTGCTGAAGATCTCGCCGGACATGCGTGCACGGCTTTCCCATACCGGGTTCTTGAACTTGAGCATCAGCTGGTCGCGCCAGCCGTAGTTGGTGCCCTTCAAGGCGGCCAGGTGCTGCCCGTCCAGGCCCGGGGTCATCTGGATCTTGGCCAGTGCACGCAGCGGTACGGCCATGACCAGATAGTCAGCCTGGTAGCCGACGCCGCCGACCTTGACGGTCACACCGTCCTTGTCCTGGACGATGGCGGTGACCGGCGAGCTGGTCTTGATGGTTTTCAGCTGCTTGACGAAGGCCTGGGCCAACACCGGGCTGCCACCAGGCAGGCGCGCGGCGCGCAGGTCACGGTCGCTGACATTGCGGTAGACCCGGCCCTGCTGGGCGAAATACAGCAGCGACAGGCGCGACGGTTCGTCATAACGGGTGCGGATCTGCTGGTTGACCAACTGGCGGGCGGTAGCTGGCAACTGCAGCTTGTCGAGCCAGGTGGACACGTTCATCTGGTCGAGGGCGAACAGGGTGCTGTTTGCCGCAGGATTGAGCGGGTCTTCGATGGAACGGGCCAGGTCGTCGAGGGTTTTCTCGTAGCGTTTGAGCGCTTCGGCAGTGGCCGGCTGCTTGGCCGCCAGATCGATGGCGCTGAAATATTCACCATCGATCAGGTAGCCGGGGTTGCGCACGAACTCCGGGGCCGGCAGGGTGGCGACCTTGAACTGCTCCAGGTACTGGTTGAGCACCGGCTGGGTCTTGCTGTTGCCGACCCACTCGCTGGTGGCCAGGCCCGAACGCCCGCCCATGCCCGACTTGGCTTCCAGCAGGGTTACCTGCCAGCCCTTGCTCTGCAGCTCGTAGGCCGCGGTCAGACCCGCCAGGCCACCACCGACGACGATTGCCGTCTTGTCCTTGGCCAGCGCGACGCCGCTGGTCACCCCGATCAATACCAACGCGCACAGGCGCACCCAAGCAGCAGCCATGATGGCGAACTCCGGTTAGAGAAGCGATAGAAGAGACGGGGAACAATGCCCCGGGAGAGATGCGTTAAGAATACGTCACCTCTGCCCACCCTGCCACCGCAGTGACATCAAGTGCCTTTGGCAACTGGTAATTTTGTCAGTGGCGGTAGTTGGCCGGGTCGTGCAGCCTTGGCTGGCATTCAAGCATCGAGCCGGGGAACAGCAGTGATCTACACCGAAGACTTTGCCAGGTGGACGCCTTCGGCGCCGCTGCCCGAATGCACCTGGCGCGCGCCCACCGGCCTGAGCATCGTGTCCAATGGCATTGTCTACAGCGCGCGCTATCAGACCGACGAGGGGCGGATCGGCACGGAATTGATCATCCATGGCCAGTGCGATATCGAGTTCATCTTCGGCCAGACGGTCGATTGCCTGCTGCTCGAAGTGGACATCAACACGCTCGGCAAGGCCGTCTCGACCGCCTACTGGTTGACCCTGCGCGACCAGGACTACACCGAGTTCACGCCCGGCCCCGGCACCCACGGCACCTCCTGGCACGACGTGCCCGGCCCGCTCGACCGCTTGGCCCTGTCCACCCTGCCGCAGTGCACGGTGCATATCCGCCAACTGGAATGGCGCCCCGCCTGGCGACATTGAGCGGTTGTCCTGCCCCCCGGCATTGCTTAGGCTTACGCGGTCAAACCGAGCCGTAACGCCAGGAGAAGTGCCCATGGGCCTCAACGATCAGTGGATGCAGCGCGACCTGAAGGTCCTCTGGCACCCCTGCACCCAGATGAAAGACCACGAACAGCTGCCGCTGATTCCGATCAAGCGCGGCGAGGGCGTGTGGCTGGAGGACTTCGAGGGCAAACGCTACCTGGACGCCGTCAGCTCATGGTGGGTCAACGCTTTCGGCCATGCCAACCCGCGCATCAACCAGCGCATCAAGGACCAGGTCGACCAGCTCGAACATGTGATCCTCGCCGGCTTCAGCCACCAGCCGGTGATCGAGCTGTCCGAACGCCTGGTGGCGATCACCCCGGCCGGCCTGGAGCGGGTGTTCTACGGCGACAATGGCTCGTCGTGCATCGAAGTGGCGCTGAAGATGAGCTTCCACTACTGGCAGAACACCGGCAAAGCGCAGAAGAAGCGCTTCGTCACTCTGACCAACAGCTACCATGGCGAGACCATCGCCGCGATGTCGGTGGGCGACGTGCCGCTGTTCACCGAAACCTACAAGGCGTTGCTGCTGGACACCATCAAGGTGCCAAGCCCGGACTGCTACCTGCGCCCGGAAGGCATGGGCTGGGAAGAACACTCGCGGAACATGTTCGCGGCCATGGAGCAGACCCTGGCCGAACACCACGCCAGCATCGCCGCGGTGATCGTCGAACCGCTGATCCAGGGCGCCGGCGGCATGCGCATGTACCACCCGGTGTACCTCAAGCTGCTGCGCGAGGCCTGCGACCGTTACGACGTGCACCTGATCCATGATGAGATCGCCGTCGGCTTCGGCCGCACCGGCACGATGTTCGCCTGTGAGCAGGCCGGCATCACCCCGGACTTCCTGTGCCTGTCCAAGGCCCTGACCGGCGGCTACCTGCCGTTGGCCGCCTGCCTGACCACCGACAAGGTCTACCAGGCGTTCTACGACGACTATCCGACCCTGCGTGCCTTCCTGCACTCGCACAGCTACACCGGCAACCCGCTGGCCTGCGCCGCGGCCCTGGCCACTTTGGACATCTTCGAGCAGGACAACGTGATCGAGGCCAACAAGGCCTTGTCGGCGCGCATGGCCAGCGCCACCGCGCACCTGACCGACCATGCCCACGTCGCCGAGATCCGCCAGACCGGCATGGTCCTGGCCATCGAGATGGTCCAGGACAAGGCCACCAAGGCCGCCTACCCCTGGCAGGAGCGCCGCGGCCTGAAGGTCTTCGAGCACGCCCTGAGCCGTGGCGCGCTGTTGCGCCCGCTGGGCAGCGTGGTGTATTTCCTGCCGCCTTACGTGATCACACCCGAGCAGATCGACTTCCTGGCCGAGGTGGCCAGCGAAGGGATCGATATCGCTACCCGCGACAAGGTCAGCGTTGCCGTGCCGGCCGACTTCCATCCGGACTTCCGCGATCCGGGCTAGCCCCAGACCAACCCGAAACCTGTAGGTGCCGGCTCGTCCGCTCCTACAGGATCTGCGTCAGCCTTTTTCCAGAGCAAGCCCATGAGACTCTCCCGCTTCTTCATCGACGCCCCACTGGGCCTTGGCGAGCACGAGCTCCCCGAAGCCCAGGCCCACTACATTGGCCGCGTGCTGCGCATGGCCGCTGGCGACGCCGTGCAGCTGTTCGACGGCAGCGGCCAGGAATACCTCGGCCAACTGCTCGAAGTCGGCAAGAAAACCGTGCGCGTCAGCCTCGACCAGGCCCTCCCCGGCCAGGCCGACTCGCCTTTGCACATCCACCTCGGCCAGGGCCTCTCCCGCGGCGAGCGCATGGACTGGGCAATCCAGAAAGCCACCGAGCTGGGCGTCAATGAAATCACCCCGATCGTCAGCGAACGCTGCGAAGTACGCCTGAAGGACGAACGCGCCGACAAGCGCCTGGCCCACTGGCGCCAGGTGGCTGTCAGTGCCTGCGAGCAGTGCGGGCGCTCGACCTTGCCGGTGATCCACCCGCCCGTGACCCTGGCCGAGTGGCTGAAAAGCACCGAAGCCGACCTCAAGCTGGTGCTACACCCGGTGGCCGAGCCACTGACCAGCCATGCCAAACCGGCCAGGCTGGCCTTCCTGATCGGCCCCGAGGGCGGTCTGAGCGAAGCGGAAGTCGAGCAGGCCAAGGCCGCCGGCTGCCACGCCGCCCGCCTCGGCCCTCGCGTGCTGCGCACCGAAACCGCCCCAGTGGTAGCACTGTCGGTGGCACAGCAACTGTGGGGCGACTTCTAACGCACGTAGAAAGATACCGCGACAAAGTGCATCAGGCTGCCGGCAATCACGAACAGGTGCCAGATGCCGTGCCAGTGGCGGAATCGGCTGTCGAAGGCGAAGAAAATAATGCCGACGGTGTAGAACACACCGCCGGCCGCCAGCCAGGCGAAGCCCGCTGCACCCAGGCTGTGCAGCAGCGGTTTGACCGCCACCAGCACAATCCAGCCCATCAATGCGTAGATGACGATCGACAGGATCCGCGCCTCCGAGCGCGGCTTGATCTCCTGCAACATGCCGATCAGCGCCAACCCCCAGACCACCCCGAACAGGCTCCAGCCCCAGGGGCCGCGCAGGCTCACCAGGCAGAACGGGGTGTAGCTGCCGGCGATCAACAGGTAGATGGACAGGTGGTCGAGCTTGCGCATGACCCGCTTCGCCCGCCCGCGGGTGCTGTGGTAGAGGGTGGAGATGCTGTAGAGCAACAGCAGGGTGAAACCGTAGATGGAGAAACTGACGATCTTCCAGGGATCGCCCTGCAGGCCCGCCACGACGATCAGCCAGACCGCGCCAATGCAGGCCAGTACCGCGCCGACCAGGTGGGTCCAGGCGTTGAAGCGTTCACCGTAATACATGCAAGCACAGACCTCGCGCAGCGGTCAGGGTTCCTGAGCCCCGTGATAGGGCCCGTTCTACCATTATCCTAGCCAGCTACAGATTGCAGATCAGCGTCACGCACCAATCTTTCCAGCCCGGCCAGGTCCGGCACCCGCGCCACCTGCTCGCCCACCTGCACTGCCGCCAGCTCCAGCGCGGCCAGCGGCACATCAACATAGTTCAACTGGCTGTCGAGCTTGCACGAGCGCGGTATACCCTGCAGCAGCAACGCCAGGAAGCGCAGGCCGGTATCGCCCAGTGCATTGAGCACCACCACCCGTGCCCGCTCTCCGCAGGTGGTCTGCCCGCCACAGGCCGCCTCGAAACCGATCAACGGCAAACGCTGCTGGCGCCAGTCCACCCAGCCCAGGTGCCAGGCCGGCTCGCCTGGCTCGCAGGCGATGGCGCGATGACCAATCAATTCAGCCACCGCCACGTTGGGCAGTACCAGGGTGCGGTCGCCCAGGGGCAGCAGCAGGCCGGTGAGGCTGCTGCGCTGGCCGGCGATATGTTCAAGCATGGGGTTGGCTCCAGTGGGCGATGCTCTGCAACAGGACCGACTCCTGGTAGGGCTTGCCGAGGTATTCGTTGACGCCAATGGCCATGGCCCGGTCGCGGTGCTTCTGCCCGGTGCGCGAGGTGATCATGATGATCGGCAACTGTGCCAGGCGCTCGTCGCGGCGGATGCGCGTGGCCACCTCGAAACCGTCCATGCGCGGCATCTCGATGTCCAGCAGCAACACGTCCGGGCGGTGCTCTTCGAGCAGCGCCATGGCATCCACCCCGTCCTTGGCGGTCAGCACACTCATACCGTGGCGTTCGAGCAGGCGGCTGGTGACCTTGCGCACGGTCACCGAGTCGTCCACCACCATCACCAGCAGTGGCCGACGCGGCACGGGACCAGTCAGCAGATGTTGCCCCTGCGCTACGCCTGGCAGGCGCGCCAGGCGCCGCTGCTGGCCACGCAACTGGCCGAGCAGATCGAGAATCAGCACCACCCGCCCGTCGCCAAGCAGGGTGGCACCGGACAGCCCCGGCACCGCCGCGAACTGCGGGCCCAGGCTCTTGACCACGATCTCGCGGCTGGGCGACAGGCTGTCGACCTGGATCGCGAACGATTGCTCATGGGAATGGGTGAGCAGCACCGGCAGCGGTACGCTCTGGCCCAACAGGTTGGGTTGCGTGCCCTCCTGCAACAGTTCGCCGAGGTAACGCAGCGCGTAGTCATGCCCGGCATAGCTGTAGCGTGGCGGGTCCAGCCGGTAGCAGGCTTCCAGCTCCGCTGGCGGCACGCGCACGATGCCCTCGATGGTGTTCAGCCCAATAGCGTATTGCTCATCCTCCACATGCACCATCAGCGCCCGGTTCACCGACACGGTGAACGGCAGGCGGATCAGGAAGCGCGCGCCCTTGCCGGGGCTGGACTCGATGCTCATCGAACCGCCCAGCTGCTTGACCTCTTCATGGACCACGTCCATGCCCAGGCCGCGCCCGGAGATCTGGGTGATCTTCTCGGCCGTGGAAAACCCCGGGCGCAGGATGAACTGCAGGATCTCGTGGTCGCTCAGACGCGCCTGCGGATCGAGCAGGCCGCGTTTGATCGCCTTGTTGCGCACCGCCTCCAGCGGCACCCCGGCACCGTCGTCGCTCATCTCGATGACAATGTCAGCGCCTTCGTGCAGCAGGTTCAGGTGGATGGTGCCCTGCTCCGGCTTGTCGGCTGCCAGGCGCGCCTCGCGGCCTTCCAGGCCATGGTCGACGGCATTGCGCAGCATGTGCTCCAGCGGCGCGACCATGCGTTCGAGCACGCTGCGGTCCAGCTCGCCCTCGGCATTGCCGACCACCAGCTCGACCTGCTTGCCCAGCTCGCTCGCCACCTGCCGCACCACCCGTTGCAAACGCGGCACCAGGCGTTCGAACGGTACCATCAAGGTGGCGGTCAGCCCCTCTTGCAACTGGCTGTTGACCCGCGCCTGCTGCTGCAACAGGCTGTGCGCCTCCTGGGCCCGCTGCAGCAGGGTTTCCTTGAGGTCGAGCAAGTCTGAAGTGGACTCGAACAGCGCCCGCGACAACTGCTGCAACTGCGAATGGCGATCCATCTCCAGTGGGTCGAAGTCGTCATAGGCATCACCCTCGAACTGGTGCCGGCTGGAGATCCGCCCCTGGGTCTCGATATCCAGGCGCAGCAGTTGGTCGCGCATGCGCTCCAGCGTGGTTTCCATTTCGTTGAGGGCGAACTGCGCATCGTTGACCTGCTGCTCGATGCGCCCGCGGATCACAGAATGCTCGCCGGCCAGGTTGCCCAGGTCGTCAAGCAGTTCGGCATCGACCTTGACCATGTCCCCGGCCCGCTCGGGCGCGATAGCCGGGGCTTCGGCCGGGGCGGGCTCGGCCTGGGGCTGCCCGGCGGCGCTGTCGGTCAGCGCGGCGCTGGAGAAGTTGCGGATATAGTCGATCAGCGCCGTCGCCGCATGCAGCGGCTCGCCCAGGCGCGCCGCGTCGAGCATGTGCGCCAGGCGGTCATGGCAGTTCTGCAGCAGGCTGAACAAAGCCGGCGTCGACGGCAGCCGTGCGGCCGCCAGCAGCTCGTAGAGAAATTCCAGCTCATGGGCCAGGTCGCCGATGGCGGCGATCTCGACCATGCGCGCCCCACCCTTGAGGGTATGCAGGTCGCGCAACAGGTTCTCCACCTCGACCGTGTTGCGCGGGTCGGCCTGCCAGCGCGCCAGGGACTGGGCCGCGCTTTCGAGGATATCGGAGCTCTCCTCGAGGAAAACCTCCAGCAGTTCCTGGTCGCCTTCGCTTTCCTGCGTGTCGTCCTGCGCCTCGGCCGGGCCAGGGGGCGGAGCGTTGTGGCGGAAATCGCGCAGCTCACCCAGCAACTCCACCGCCGACAGCGGTGGCTGGCCCTCGCGCAAGCTGCGCAGCATCTCGGCCAGGGTGTCATGGCTGCGTGCGAGCAACTCGAACAGCCCCAGGCTTGCCCCGATCCGCCGGTCCACCAGCCCTTCGTAGAGCAGCGCGAGCTCCTGGGCAAGCACTTCGATGGCACCGATCGCAGCCATCTGCGCGCCGCCCTTGAGGGTCAGCACATCATGTTGCAACGCAGACAGCGGTGACAGGCTTTCGGGATCGTCCTTCCATTGCCGCAGCGCCTGGTCGGCACCCTCGAGAATATCGGCGGCTTCCTCGAGGAACAGTTCGACGACCGCGGGGTCCGGTAGCTGACCTGCGATAGGCAGCGTTGTCGCGCCAGCTGCGCCGACCAGCCCCAGGGCCGCCGGGTCGAGGGCATCGTCAAGCAAGCCATGCAAGGCGGCCAGGCAATCGGGGCGGGCGGTCGGATCCTGCCCGGCGGCGATTTCGTCGAACAGGTCGAACAGCGCTTCGTGGGCCTGCCGGGCGATTGCGAAGAAACGCGGCGTCACCGCAAGGCTGCCCTCTTCGACCGCGCCATACAGGTCGAGCAGCCCTTCGCAGACTTCATCCACCTGCCACAGCTCGGCCTGGTGCGCGCCATGGCTGAGGGTGGTCATTTCCTCGAGCAACAGGTGCAGCTCATGATGCTGCGTGGGGTCGGCCTGCCAATTGGCCAGCCGCGCCTCGGCGTCGAGCAGGATATCCATGCCCAGGGTCAGGAAAGTGGCCGTCAGTTGCGGGTCACGCCGGGCCCGGCGTGCCGGGAGCACCTCGGCCTGATGCCTGGCCAGCCTGGCATCGACCGTTTGCCCGACCTGCTCGATCAACGCCGCAGCCCCCACAATGGCAGCCAATGGCGTGCTGTCCAGCTGGGCCAGCCCCAGGTGGAACAGTGTACGCGCAGCCTCCAGCAGTTCGGTCTCGGCCTGCTGCAAAGGCAGGTGATGACCTTTGTATTCGCGCACCAGACGGTCGAGCGCGGTGGCCAGCTCCGCCACCGGCATCACGCCGGCCATGGCGGCGCTGCCCTTGAGGGTGTGCAAGGCACGTTGCAGGCTGTCGCTGACCACTGTGCCTTGAGCATCAGCCACCTGCAGGAAAGCATCGAGCCCGGCCAGGTGCCCTTGGGCCTCGTTACGGAAAATCTCCAGCAGCTGCGGATCGAGACCGTCGATGCTGGCACTGGCCGGCGTATCGTTGAGCGCCAGCGCGTGCAGATGCCCGGCCAGTTGCTCGATCTCCGCAGTGGGCGGCAGCTGGCTGGCGGCAAAATCGGCGAGCAGGTCGGGCAGGCGCACGAAGACCTGCTGCAAG
Organism: Pseudomonas sp. CAM1A; assembly: GCF_047501685.1. Lineage (NCBI taxonomy): Bacteria > Pseudomonadati > Pseudomonadota > Gammaproteobacteria > Pseudomonadales > Pseudomonadaceae > Pseudomonas > Pseudomonas sp. CAM1A. The sequence continues at coordinate 103,427 of NZ_JBFNXP010000001.1, forward strand.
GCGACCAGGCCTTCGGCGCTCAGCGTGATGCGCCCCTCCAGCACCCGGTTCAGCAGGTGCTCGGCGCCCCAGGCAAGCTCCGCCACGGCCTCTGCGTGGACCATCCGCCCGCTGCCCTTGAGCGTATGCAGCGCGCGACGCACCTCGATCAATGAATCACGCAAACCGTTGTCGGCACGCCAACGCAGCCATTGGCGCTCGATTTCAGGCAACAGTTCGCCGGCCTCTTCGAGAAACACCTCGCGCAACTCGTCATCGATGCCGTCCGCTGTCCGGGCGCCAGCCGAAGGTCGTTCGAGGCGCGGGCATTGCACGCCCAGGGAGGTCAGGCTGGCGTGGGCCATGTCGATGAAACGCTGGGCATCGGCCAGTGGATCGGCCACCCGCCACTGCAACCAGGCCTCGCCGGCGCACAGGGCATCGGCCAGATGGGCCAGCTCATCGGGCAGCGGCTCGTCCTCCACATGGCCCAGCCAGCCCTGCACATATCCCGCGCACCCACCGAACACTTCGGCGGCAGCCGGCAGCATCAGCATCGCCAACGCCCCGCGCACCTGCTGCAACAACCCGGGCAAGGCCTGCAGGCGCGGACGCGACCAGTCCGACTCCAGGCAGTCGCCGATCAGGTCCTTGGCCTGCTGCAGCACATTGAGCGACTCGTTGAGTACCAGTTGGCGAATCTCGGCCAGGTCCGAACCCGGCAGGTTGCCTGGCGAGGTTTCCTCCAGCGGGCCGACCATGCCGTTGAGGGTCGCCTCGACGTACAACAGCGCCCCGGCGACATCCATCAACAGCGCCTCGTCCACCGCGCCGTCCTTCTCGACCTGCGCCTGCAGCGCCAGCACCTGGTCGATAATCACCCGGCGTGGCTGCTGGAAACCCAGCACTGCCAGAGTGTCGGCGACATGGCGCAGGGGCGGCAGCAACGTCTCCAGAGGTTCGCGTGGCGGATGCTCGCCACTGACAAAGGGATCGAGACGGTCCTTGATGCGCATCAGGTCATCGCACAGCGCCATCACCACCGAACGCAGCGCGTCGCGCCCTGGGCCGGCCTGCATGTGTTCACGCCAGCTCCCCAGGGAAAGGTCGAGGTTGGCCAGGTCCGCCGCGCCAGCCAGACGCTGCCCGAGGTCGCCCAGCAGGCTGCCTTGGGCCAGGGGTTCGGCACCGCGGCAGATCCGCAGCTGGTTGAGCAGGGGCATGACCACCAAGGGCAGGTCGTGGCGTGCCCCGCGCAGGCGATCCAGGTAGGGCGGCAGTTGCTCGAGCCCTCGGAACAGCGCGCCCAGGCAGTCGCCCCGGGGGCTCACCTGGCCCTCGGCCATGGCCCGCCCAAGCAGCTCCAGTTCTTCGGCCAGGCGCGTCGCGCCCGGTAATTCGAGCAGGTGCAGGCAACCGTGCACCTGGTGCAGGTTGTCGACGAAGAACGCCAGCATCGACAGGTCGCCAGGATCTGCCGAGAAACGCTCCAGGGCCTGGCGCGCCTGCGCCAGGCAATCAAGGATGGGGGCCTTGATCCAGGCCAGGGCCACCGTGTCGTGGCGCTCGCCGGCCGTACTGCCCGGGCCGGCCATGCTCGCCCCGCTCACGATCGCTCCACCGGTTTGGGCAGGGTGAAACCGGATACCGAACGGCGCATCTCGCTGGCCATGCGTGCCAGGTGGCGGATGCTGTCGGCCGTGGCGCCGGAACCGGCGGAGGTCTGCGCGGTGATCTGCTGGATCACCGCCATGGTGTGGGAAATCTGCCCGGCAGACGACGTCTGCAACTGAGCGGCATCGGAGATGCTGTGAATAAGGTCGGCCATCGTCTGCGATACGCCTTCGATCTCTGCCAGGGCCACGCCGGCATCCTGGGCCAGGCGCGCGCCGCGCACCACTTCGGCGGTGGTCTGCTCCATGGAGATCACCGCCTCGTTGGTGTCGGCCTGGATGGTGCGCACCAACGCCTCGATCTGCCGGGTTGCCGAGGATGAACGCTCGGCCAGGCGCTGCACCTCGTCGGCGACCACGGCAAAGCCGCGGCCGGCCTCGCCGGCAAGCGACGCCTGGATGGCCGCGTTGAGGGCGAGGATGTTGGTCTGCTCGGCAATATCGTCGATCAGGCTGACGATATCGCCGATCTCCTGGGAGGATTCACCCAGGCGCTTGATCCGCTTGGCGGTGTCCTGGATCTGCTCGCGGATGTTGTCCATGCCGTGGATGGTGTTGTGCACCACCTCGTTGCCCTTGTTGGCGATGGCCACCGAGCGCTCGGCCACCTTGGCCGATTCATAGGCATGCGCGGAGACCCGGTCGATCGACTCGACCATGTCGCCCACCGCTTCGGACGCCTCGCTGATCTGCTCGGCCTGGTGCTCGGACGCCTTGGCCAGCTGGCGAGCGGTGTTCTGGGTGTCCTGCACGGCAGCGGCGACCTGCTCGGCACTGTGGTTGATGGTGGCCACCAGGTCGCGTAGCTGGTCGACCGAGAAGTTGATCGAGTCGGCGATGGCGCCGGTGAAGTCCTCCGTCACCGAAACGGTCACGGTCAGGTCGCCGTCGGCCAGCTCCTCGATCTCGTCGAGCAGGCGCATGATTGCCTGCTGGTTGCGCTCGTTCTTCTCGGCGGTCTCGCGTAGCTGGCGGTGGGTGGCGCGCACCATCACCAGGCCGATGAGGATGATCGAGGCCAGTGCCAGCAGGCCAAGTACGTAGCCACCTACGGTATCGAGGGTACGCCCGCCAGCCAGGTTCTCGAAGCCGTTGGCCAGGTGCGAGGCTTCGTCGAGCAGGGTCTGCGACAGGCTGAAGATGTTGCCGGCAGCCTCGCGCACGCGGAACAGTTCGGGCGAAGTCTCGAGAATTTCGTCCACCGAGCCCGAGACGAACTGGAACAGTTCGGCGATTTCGGCCAGTCGCGCCCGGGCATCGGCGTCCTCGACGCGGGTGACCTGGATTGCCGGGTTGCCGGCGAGCATGCCCTCGAGCACCTGGCCGAAGCGGCTGGCGTCGCGGCCGAAGGCATCGGCGGCCTGCACCGAGGTTTCGTCACCGGCGAGCACGGTGTTGACCGAGCCGAGAATGCGCTCGGCCAGCAGCAACTGGCGCTGGGCCACGGCCACCTGATTGGCCGGCGCGCCGCTCTGCAGCAGGATTTCCACCACTTTCTCGTATTCAACCTGCAACTGCGGAACGGTCTCGGCCAAGGTGGCCGCGACCTGGTGCAACGACAGCACGGTCTGTTCGCTGGCAAGAATGGTGTCGGTGTTCTTGCGCAGGTTTTCCCAGTCCTGGCGTACCGCGTCCATTTCGTCGCGCACCGTGGCGGGTGCTGCGGGCAGGCCGGTGGTCTTGTCACCTTCGCGCAGGTAGCTCCAGCGCCGCTCGAAGTCGTTGCGCGCATCGCTGAGCAGCCTGAACGCCAACGCCTTGCCCGCCGCCGCCTCGGTGGCGTTCTTGGCAATGCGCTGGGACAGTACGCGCAGCTCGCCGGCGTGGCCGATGTACTGCTTGTCGTGGTTGGCCTGGGTGTTGAGGTAGGCGAAGTTGGCGAACAACAGGACGATCGACAGGATCAGCACCACGAACAGCACGGTAATCTGCGCGGTGCTGCGCGGGCGTTGGGCCACGGCGGCGGGCGAGACGCCGGCTGCGGCAACGGTGGGTCCTGGCTTGTTCACGTCGAAAGTCCTCTACAACGCCACATCGAGAAAGCCCGGCGCCTGGGCCAGGGCGAACGGGCTGAATATCGCCCAATTGCGCTCACGGGGAAAATGGCCCTGCACGAAGGGCGCGGCCGCACGGATCAACGGTTGCGGCGGTGACAACTCGAGGCTGCTCAGGGCAAAGTGCTGCAAGCCGACCACTTCATCCACCAGCAGCCCGGCGAACAGCTCTTCATGATCCAGCACCAGCACCCGCCGTTGCTTGCCCGCCGCAGCCGGGCCAAGGCCAAAGAACGCACACAGGTCCATCACCGGCAGCAGCCGCCCACGCAAATTGGCCACCCCGCGTACCCAGGGCTGCACACCCGGCACCCGGCTACCGCGGGGCTCGCGCAGCACTTCGGCGACTTCGCCCATGGGCGCGACGAACCACTGTCCGGCAACACGAAAGCCGATGCCGCTCCATTGTTGCAGGCGGATGTCCTGCGGTGGCTGGTCGGCCACCAGCAGGCGGCAGCGCCGGTCGATGTCCAGCAGCAGCTCGAAGGCGGTCAGCGACGCGCCCTGGGGCCGGGTGGTCAAGCCTTGAGCACTTCTTTGAGCTTGGCGATCAGCGCGTCTTCTTCCACGGGTTTGGTGAGAAAGTCGCGGGCGCCCTGGCGCTGGGCCCAGATCCGATCGGTTTCCTGATCCTTGGTGGTGACCACGATCACCGGGATGGCGCTGGTTTCCGGGTCCTTGCTCAACTGGCGGGTGGCCTGGAAACCGTTCATGCCGGGCATGACGATGTCCATCAGCACCGCGTCGGGCTTCTCCTGGCGGGCCAGGGCCACGCCATCGGCGCCGTTGTCGGCCTTGAGCACCCCATAGCCGTGCTTCTCCAGCCATTCGGTCAATCTGTACATCTCTGTCGGCGAGTCGTCGACAATCAGAACTCGGGCCATGCTGTTTCCCCATCAGGAAATAGAGACGCCGCCTTGCATGGGCGCGTCAGGGTGCGTGTGGATCCTGCGCGGCGAAGCCGGGCACGCAGGCACGGATCGCGTCGAGCAGTTCTTCCTTGCTGAAAGGTTTGGTCAGGAACTGGTCGGAACCGACCACCCGGCCGCGGGCCTTGTCGAACAGGCCGTCGCGGGAAGAGAGCAGGATCACCGGGGTGTCCTTGAACTCGCTGTTGTGCTTGATGATGGCGCAGGTCTGGTAGCCGTCGAGGCGCGGCATCAGCACGTCGACGAAGATGACCCGCGGTTTATGGTCGACGATCTTGGCCAGGGCGTCGAAGCCGTCACTGGCGGTGATCACCTCGCAGCCTGCCTCGCCGAGCAACATCTGCGCGGTGCGGCGGATCGTGCGGGAATCGTCGATCACCATCACCTTCAGGGGTTGTTCCATAGTTGCGCTTCTGCCTGGGAGCGAATTCGCCAAAAGGCCGTGCAGGCCATGTGCCTGGCCTTTTTAGCACACTCCCGAAGGCCATTCCATCCGCCCGCCCCTTGACCGTGGGCGCGGCCGGCGCCACCCTGAGCCACTTTTCTTTCGTGCCATCGCGGCCACGCGCCGCCAAGAGGATTTACCCATGAGCGTTCGCCTCGGGATTGTCATGGACCCCATCGCGTCCATCTCCTACAAAAAGGACAGCTCGCTGGCCATGCTGCTGGCCGCCCAGGCCCGTGGCTGGAGCCTGTTCTACATGGAGCAGCGCGACCTGTACCAGGGCCAGGGCAAGGCCCGCGCACGCATGCGCCCGCTCAAGGTGTTCGCCGACCCGGCCCGCTGGTTCGAACTGGGCGAGGAGCAGGACAGCACCCTGGCCGAGCTGGACGTGATCCTGATGCGCAAGGACCCGCCCTTCGACATGGAGTTCGTCTACAGCACCTACCTGCTGGAGCAGGCCGAGGCCGAAGGCGTGCTGGTGGTCAACAAGCCGCAGAGCCTGCGCGACTGCAACGAGAAGCTGTTCGCCACCCTGTTCCCGCAGTGCACGCCCCCCACCCTGGTCAGCCGCCGCCCCGACATCATCCGCGAGTTCGCCGCCGAGCATGGTGATGTGATTCTCAAACCGCTGGATGGCATGGGTGGCACCTCGATCTTCCGTCACCGGGTCGGCGACCCCAACCTGTCGGTGATCCTCGAGACCCTGACCGCGCTCGGCGCCCAGCAGATCATGGCGCAGGCCTACCTGCCGGCGATCAAGGACGGCGACAAGCGCATCCTGATGATCGACGGCGAGCCGGTGGACTACTGCCTGGCGCGCATCCCGGCCAGCGGCGAGACCCGCGGCAACCTGGCCGCCGGCGGTCGCGGCGAAGCCCGCCCGCTGAGCGAGCGCGACCGCTGGATCGCCGCCCAGGTCGGCCCGACCTTGCGTGAGAAAGGCCTGCTGTTCGTCGGCCTGGACGTGATCGGCGACTACCTCACCGAAATCAACGTCACCAGCCCGACCTGCATCCGCGAGATCGACGCCGCCTTCAACACCAATATCGGCGGGCAGTTGATGGACGCCATTGATCGCAAGCTTCAGGCGCGCTGACCGAGGACACGTGGCAACACCGCGCAGTGGGGTATGATGCGCAGCCGCAAGCTGCAAGCCGCAAGTATGTACAGGCCTGCACCGAGCCGCTTTTACTTGAAGCTTGCAGCTTGTGACTCGAAGCTGCCTTTGGATACCCGATGACGCTCCCCGCTGACATCCCACCCGACCTGCTGCCACCGCGCGTCCGCCCGGTGGACCGGCTCGGTTTCACCCTGTTCCTGGCCGCCCTGGTGCACCTGGCGCTGATCCTGGGCGTGGGTTTCACCGTGGTCAAACCGGCCGAGATTCGCCACGCCATGGACATCACCCTGGCCACCTTCAAGAGCGAGAAAGCGCCCGAGAAGGCCGACTTCCAGGCCCAGGACAACCAGCAGGGCAGCGGCACCCTGGACAAGAAGGCGGTGCCCAAGACCACCGAGGTCGCGCCGTTCCAGGACAGCAAGATCAACAAGATCACCCCGCCCCCGGCGGCGAAACCGCAAACGCCCCCGGCACCGGCCAAGGCCGTGGTCGCCACCCAGGCGCCGAAGCCGCAGAAAGTCGAGCCCAAGCCGAAGGAAAGCAAGCCGCAACCCCAGGCCCAGGCCAAGGTTCCGGACTTCGACAGCTCGCAGCTGTCCAGCCAGATCGCCAGCCTCGAGGCCGAACTGTCCCAGGAACAGCAACTGTACGCCAAGCGCCCGCGCATCCACCGCCTGAACGCCGCCTCGACGCTGCGCGACAAGGGCGCCTGGTACAAGGAAGAGTGGCGCAAGAAGGTCGAGCGCATCGGCAACCTCAACTACCCCGAGGAAGCCCGGCGCCAGCAGATGTACGGGAGCCTGCGGATGATGGTGTCGATCAACCGCGACGGCTCGCTGTACGAGGTGCTGGTGCTGGAGTCCTCCGGCCAGCCAGTGCTGGACCAGGCCGCCCAGCGCATCGTGCGCCTGGCGGCGCCCTTCGCGCCGTTCACCGGGGACCTGGCGGAGTTCGACCGCCTGGAGATTATCCGTACCTGGCGCTTTGCCCGGGGTGACCGGTTGTCGAGCAACTGATCGGGGCCGCGTTGCGGCCCATCGCTGGCAAGCCAGCTCCCACAGGGACAGCGCATGGCTTGTCAGCCTCGTCACCTGGCGCCACACTAGCGGACATGAAGACCCTCGCCCCCAGCTACCTCAAGCACCAGTTCCTGATCGCCATGCCGCACATGGCCGATCCGAACTTTGCCCAGACCCTCACCTACATCGTCGAGCACAATGCCCACGGCGCCATGGGCCTGGTGGTCAATCGCCCGCAGGAGCTGAACCTGGCCGACATCCTCGAACAGTTGCGCCCGGACGACGAGCCGCCGGCCAGCACTCTGCACGTCCCGATCTACCAAGGCGGCCCGGTGCAGACTGACCGCGGCTTCGTGCTCCACAGCAACGACCGCAGCTACCAGGCCACGGTCGAGCTGGAGGGCCTGTCGCTGTCCACCTCCCAGGACGTATTGTTCGCCATCGCCGCCGGCGACGGTCCGCGCAAGAGCCTGATCACCCTGGGCTACGCGGGCTGGGAAGCCGGCCAGCTGGAGGCCGAGCTGGCCGACAACGCCTGGCTCAACTGCCCCTTCGACCCCGAGATCATCTTCGGCATGGCCAGCGACATGCGCCTGGGCGCCGCCGCCGCGAGCCTGGGGATCAACCTCAGCCTGCTGACCAGCCAGGCGGGCCACGCCTGATGACCGAACTGCGCTTGCTGCTTGGCTTCGACTACGGCACCCGGCAGATCGGCGTGGCCGTCGGCCAGGTGATCACCGGCCAGGCCCGAGAACTGTGCACGCTCAAGGCACAGAACGGCGTGCCGGACTGGAACCAGGTCGAGAAGCTGATCAAGGAATGGAAACCCGACGCCATCGTCGTCGGCCTGCCGCTGAACATGGACGGCACGCCCAGCGAGATGAGCGAACGCGCCGAAAAATTCGCCCGTCGCCTGCACGGCCGCTACAACCTGCCAGTACACACCCACGACGAACGGCTCACCACCTTCGAAGCCAAGGGCGAGCAGATGGCCCGTGGCGGCCGTCACGGCAGCTACCGCGACAATCCGGTCGATGCCATCGCCGCGGCCCTGCTGCTGCAAGGCTGGCTGGAGGCCAACACTTAAATCCGCTTTGCCGCCGGCGGCTTGCCGGCGCCCGCCTTCCGAGGAGCACGCAATGAGCCTACCCAATCCCGCCGACCTGATCCGGCAGATGGCCGTCGACCTTCGCGCCCACCTGGCCCGCCGCGCCATCGCCGAGCCACGCTTCATCGGTATCCGCACCGGCGGCGTGTGGGTGGCCCAGGCTCTGCAGGCCGAGCTCGGCGACCAGAGCCCACTGGGTACCCTGGACGTCTCCTTCTACCGTGACGATTTCAGCCAGAACGGCCTGCATCCGCAGGTGCGCCCCTCGGAACTGCCTTTCGAGATCGAAGGCCAGCACCTGGTGCTGGTGGACGACGTGCTGATGAGCGGGCGCACCATCCGCGCCGCCCTCAACGAGCTGTTCGACTACGGCCGCCCGGCCAGCGTGACGCTGGTGTGCCTGCTCGACCTGGATGCCGGCGAACTGCCGATCCGCCCGAATGTGCTTGGCGCCACCCTGTCCCTGGCCGCCCATGAACGGGTAAAATTGACCGGACCCACGCCGCTCGCCCTCGAGCGCCAGGACCTCGCTCCCGCATCCGCCCTTTAAGAGTCCCCCGCGATGACGCCATTCGACGCCAAGCGCCCGCTGCAGCTCAATGATCAGGGCCAGCTGCGCCACTTCCTCTCGCTCGACGGTTTGCCCCGCGAACTGCTGACCGAAATCCTCGATACCGCCGATTCGTTCCTCGAAGTCGGCGCCCGGGCCGTGAAAAAAGTCCCGTTGCTGCGCGGCAAGACCGTGTGCAACGTGTTCTTCGAGAACTCCACCCGTACCCGCACCACCTTCGAACTGGCCGCCCAGCGCCTGTCGGCCGACGTGATCAGCCTGAACGTGTCGACCTCCTCGACCAGCAAGGGCGAGACCCTGTTCGACACCCTGCGCAACCTGGAGGCCATGGCCGCCGACATGTTCGTCGTGCGCCACTCCGACTCCGGCGCCGCCCACTTCATCGCCGAGCATGTATGCCCGGACGTGGCGGTGATCAACGGCGGTGACGGCCGCCACGCCCACCCGACCCAGGGCATGCTCGACATGCTCACCATTCGTCGGCACAAGGGCAGCTTCGAGAACCTGTCGGTGGCCATCGTCGGCGACATCCTGCACTCGCGCGTGGCCCGCTCGGACATGCTCGCGCTCAAGGCGCTGGGCTGCCCGGACATCCGCGTGATTGGCCCGAAGACGCTGATCCCGATCGGTATCGAGCAGTACGGTGTGAAGGTCTACACCGACCTTGCCGAAGGCCTCAAGGATGTCGACGTGGTGATCATGCTGCGCCTGCAGCGTGAGCGCATGGCCGGCGGCCTGCTGCCCAGCGAAGGCGAGTTCTACCGCCTGTTCGGCCTGACCACCGCGCGTCTGGCCGGCGCCAAGCCCGACGCCATCGTCATGCACCCGGGCCCGATCAACCGCGGCGTGGAGATCGAGTCGGCAGTGGCCGACGGCCAGCATTCGGTGATCCTCAACCAGGTCACCTACGGCATCGCCGTGCGCATGGCGGTGCTGTCCATGGCCATGAGCGGGCAGAACGCGCAACGTCAATTCGAGCAGGAGAACGCCCAGTGACCCTAAGCATCATCGGCGCCCGGGTCATCGACCCTGCCAGCGGCCTGGACGCCATCACCGACCTGCACCTCGACGGCGGACGCATCGCCGCCATCGGCGCGGCCCCGGCCGGTTTCAGCGCCAGCCGCACGATCCAGGCCGAAGGCCTGGTCGCCGCCCCCGGCCTGGTCGACCTCGGCGTCTCCCTGCGCGAACCGGGCTACAGCCGCAAGGGCAACATCGCCAGCGAAACCCGCGCCGCGGTCGCCGGCGGCGTCACCAGCCTGTGCTGCCCGCCGCAGACCAAGCCGGTACTGGACACCTCGGCCGTCGCCGAGCTGATCCTCGACCGCGCCCGCGAGGCGGCCAACAGCAAGGTCTACCCGATCGGCGCCCTGACCAAGGGCCTGGAAGGCGAGCAACTGGCCGAACTGGTGGCCCTGCGCGACACCGGCTGCGTGGCCTTCGGCAACGGCCTGAAAGAGATCCCCAACAACCGCACCCTGGCTCGCGCCCTGGAATACGCTGCCACCTTCGACCTGACCGTGGTGTTCCACTCCCAGGACCGTGACCTGGCCCAGGGCGGCCTCGCCCACGAAGGCCCGATGGCCAGTTTCCTCGGCCTGCCGGGCATTCCGGAAACCGCCGAAACCGTGGCCCTGGCCCGCAACCTGCTGCTGGTCGAGCAGAGCGGCGTGCGCGCCCACTTCAGCCAGATCACCAGCGCCCGTGGCGCCCGGCTGATCGCCCAGGCCCAGCAGTTGGGTCTGCCGGTCACCGCCGATGTGGCGCTGTACCAGCTGATCCTCACCGACGAGGCCCTGCGTGACTTCTCAAGCCTCTACCACGTGCAGCCGCCGCTGCGCACCGCCGCCGACCGCGACGGCCTGCGCGAAGCGGTGAAATCCGGGGTGATCCAGGCGATCTCCAGCCATCACCAGCCCCACGAGCGCGATGCCAAGCTGGCGCCGTTCGGCGCCACCGAGCCAGGCATCAGCAGCGTCGAGCTGTTGCTGCCGCTGGCCATGACTCTGGTCGAAGATGGTCTGCTCGACCTGCCGACCCTGCTGGCGCGCCTGAGCAGCGGCCCGGCCAAGGCCATGCGCCTGCCGGCCGGCGAGCTGAAAGTCGGCGCAGCCGCCGATCTGGTGCTGTTCGACCCGAAAGCCTCGACCGTGGCCGGCGAGCACTGGTTCTCCCGTGGCGAGAACTGCCCGTTCATCGGCCACTGCCTGCCGGGCGCGGTGCGTTATACCTTGGTCGATGGGCACGTCTGCCACGAGGCCTGAGTAACGCCATCGCGGGGCAAGCCCGCTCCCACGAAGCCCCCTGGGGTCATTGTGCGGAGCGGGTCTGCCAGGCAAAGCCTTGAAACAACCATTCATCCCTCTCGGTTGAAATCCTTCCCCCCTCCCCCCATATGAGTCTGCATCAGGCATTTTCGCCCCGCTGCGTGGAGACTCTCCCTTGACTACCATCGTTTCTGTCCGCCGTAACGGCAAAGTCGTCATGGGCGGCGACGGCCAGGTTTCCCTCGGCAACACCGTGATGAAAGGCAACGCCAAGAAAGTGCGCCGCCTGTACAACGGTCAGGTCATCGCCGGCTTTGCCGGTGCCACCGCCGATGCCTTCACCCTGTTCGAGCGCTTCGAAGCCCAGCTGCAGAAACACTCCGGCCACCTGGTGCGCGCCGCCGTCGAGCTGGCCAAGGAATGGCGTACCGACCGCTCACTGAGCCGCCTGGAAGCGATGCTGGCCGTGGCCAACAAGGATGCATCCCTGATCATCACCGGCAACGGCGACGTGGTCGAACCCGAGGACGGCCTGATCGCCATGGGTTCCGGCGGCGGCTATGCCCAGGCCGCGGCCCGCGCCCTGCTGAACAAGACCGACCTGTCGGCCCGCGAAATCACCGAGGCCGCCCTGAACATCGCCGGCGACATCTGCGTGTTCACCAACCACAACCTGACCATCGAGGAGCAGGACCTGGCCGAGTGAATCAGTTGTTTTGGCGTCCCGCTCGCAGCGGGACTTTTCCACACTGATCACTGTGCTTGAGGACCCCATACATCATGTCCATGACCCCACGCGAAATCGTCCACGAACTCAACCGCCACATCATCGGCCAGGACGACGCCAAGCGCGCCGTCGCCATTGCCCTGCGCAACCGCTGGCGGCGCATGCAGCTCCCCGCCGAGCTGCGTGCCGAAGTCACCCCCAAGAACATCCTGATGATCGGCCCCACCGGCGTGGGCAAGACCGAGATCGCCCGCCGCCTGGCCAAACTGGCCAATGCGCCGTTCATCAAGGTCGAGGCGACCAAGTTCACCGAAGTCGGCTACGTTGGCCGTGACGTCGAATCGATCATCCGCGACCTGGCCGACGCCGCACTGAAGATGCTGCGCGAGCAGGAAATCGTCCGCGTGCGCCACCGCGCCGAGGACGCCGCCGAGGACCGCATCCTCGACGCCCTGCTGCCGCAGGCGCGGGTCAGCAGCTTCAGCGAGGAAGCCCAGCAGTCCAGCAGCGACTCCAACACCCGCCAGCTGTTCCGCAAGCGCCTGCGCGAAGGCCAGCTGGACGACAAGGAAATCGAGATCGAAGTCGCCGAGAACATGGGCGTCGAAATCGCCGCGCCGCCAGGCATGGAGGAGATGACCAACCAGCTGCAGAGCCTGTTCGCCAACATGGGCAAGGGTAAGCGCAAAGCGCGCAAGCTCAAGGTCAAAGACGCGCTGAAGATGGTCCGCGACGAAGAAGCCGGCCGCCTGGTCAATGAGGAAGAGCTCAAGGCCAAGGCCCTGGAAGCAGTCGAGCAGCACGGTATCGTGTTCATCGACGAGATCGACAAGGTCGCCAAGCGTGGCAACGTCGGCGGCGCCGATGTCTCCCGTGAAGGCGTGCAGCGCGACCTGCTGCCGCTGATCGAAGGCTGCACCGTCAACACCAAGCTGGGCATGGTCAAGACCGACCACATCCTGTTCATCGCCTCCGGTGCGTTCCACCTGAGCAAGCCGAGCGACCTGGTGCCGGAGCTGCAAGGCCGCCTGCCGATCCGCGTCGAGCTCAAGGCGCTGACCCCGGAAGACTTCGAACGCATCCTCAAGGAGCCGCACGCCTCGCTGACCGAGCAGTACAGTGCCCTGCTCAAGACCGAGGGCCTGAACATCGAGTTTGCCGCCGACGGCATCAAGCGCCTGGCCGAAATCGCCTACCAGGTCAACGAGAAGACCGAGAACATCGGTGCCCGCCGCCTGCACACCCTGCTCGAGCGCCTGCTCGAAGAGGTGTCGTTCAGCGCCGGCGACCTGGCCAGCGCCCACGACGAGACGCCGATCCACATCGACGCCGCCTACGTCAACAGCCACCTGGGTGAGCTGGCGCAGAACGAAGACCTGTCGCGTTACATCCTGTAAGACCGCGCAGGGCCGCTGCGCGGCCCTTTCGCTGGCAAGCCAGCTCCCACATCGACCTGTTGTGGGAGCTGGCTTTTCGTGGCGACGAACCGCAGCGAAAGGGCGGCGCAGCAGCCCCCTTGCACTATGGCCAAAATCACTCGAAGCTGATTGCTTGATGCCTAGAGAGAGACCCCCATGGCCCGCCTGCCCACCGCCATCAACCTGCACAAAGCCTCCAAGACCCTCACCCTCACCTACGCCCCCGGCGAGGTCTACCACCTGCCTGCCGAGTTCCTGCGCGTGCATTCCCCGTCCGCCGAAGTCCAGGGCCACGGCAATCCCATCCTGCAATTCGGCAAGATCAACGTCGGCCTCAGCGGCCTGGAGCCGGCTGGCCAGTACGCACTGAAACTGACCTTCGACGACGGCCATGACTCAGGATTGTTCACCTGGGAGTATCTCGAACAGTTGTGCCTGCGCCAGGAACAGCTATGGGCCGACTACCTCGACGAATTGCACAAGGCCGGCAAATCCCGCGACCCGTCCGAATCGGTGGTGAAATTGATGCTCTAGCTCAAGGCTCGCAGGCTTTAGAGCGCATTTTCTAATCTCATCTGCTTGAATGCCTGGATGACTGCCAAAGATTGGCTGTCTTGCGCATTACACGAAAGTCGGGTAACCAATGGAGCTGGCAAGTTCCCTGCATCGCCTCCGGGCAGGCAGGGCCAGGCCGGTATGTAGAGGTCGCGAGCGAAAGCAGGCTGTCTTCACACGCAGAAAATCCCGCAGCTCATCATCGGCACGCATCCGGTCGCAGCACCGCTGTTCCTTATCACTGGTCACCCGAGTAGCAGTACCGGGCTGTCACAGCACACCGGTACTCGTCTCAGGACAACGGAGCGTCGTAGATGAGTAACAAGAACAACGATGAGTTGCAGCGGCAGGCCTCGGAAAACACCTTGGGGCTGAACCCGGTCATCGGCATTCGCCGCAAGGATCTACTGACATCGGCGCGCACGGTGTTGCGCCAGGCCATGCGCCAGCCCTTGCACAGCGCCAAGCACGTGGCGCACTTCGGCCTGGAGCTGAAGAACGTCCTGCTGGGCAAGTCGGCGCTGCAACCGGAAGGCGACGATCGTCGCTTCAGCGACCCGGCGTGGAGCAAGAACCCCCTTTATCGCCGCTACCTGCAGACCTACCTGGCCTGGCGCAAGGAACTCAATGACTGGATCAGCGAGAGCGACCTGTCGCCGCAGGACATCAGCCGCGGGCAGTTCGTCATCAACCTGGTGACCGAGGCCATGGCCCCCACCAACACCCTCTCCAACCCGGCCGCGGTCAAGCGCTTCTTCGAGACCGGCGGCAAGAGCCTGCTCGACGGGTTGTCCAACCTGGCCAAGGACATCGTCAACAACGGCGGCATGCCCAGCCAGGTGAACATGGAGGCCTTCGAGGTCGGCAAGAACCTGGGCACCAGCGAAGGCGCGGTGGTCTACCGCAACGATGTGCTGGAGCTGATCCAGTACAGCCCCATTACCGAGCAGGTGCACAGCCGCCCGCTGCTGGTGGTGCCACCGCAGATCAACAAGTTCTACGTCTTCGACCTGAGCCCGGAAAAGAGTCTGGCGCGCTTCTGCCTGCGCTCGCAGCAACAGACGTTCATCGTCAGCTGGCGCAACCCGACCAAGGCCCAGCGCGAGTGGGGCCTGTCCACCTACATCGACGCACTCAAGGAAGCCGTCGACGCGGTGCTGGCAATCACCGGCAGCAAGGACCTGAACATGCTCGGTGCCTGCTCCGGCGGCATCACCTGCACCGCGCTGGTGGGCCACTACGCCGCCCTCGGCGAGAAGAAGGTCAATGCCCTGACCCTGCTGGTAAGTGTGCTCGACACCACCGTCGATACCCAGGTGGCATTGTTCGTCGACGAGCAGACCCTGGAGGCGGCCAAGCGCCACTCCTATCAGTCCGGCGTGCTCGAAGGCAGCGACATGGCCAAAGTGTTCGCCTGGATGCGCCCCAACGATCTGATCTGGAACTACTGGGTCAACAACTACCTGCTCGGCAACGAGCCGCCGGTGTTCGACATCCTGTTCTGGAACAACGACACCACCCGGCTGCCGGCCGCCTTCCACGGCGACCTGATCGAGATGTTCAAGAACAACCCGCTGATCCGCTCCAACGCCCTCGAAGTGTGCGGCACGGCCATCGACCTGAAGCAGGTCGACTGCGACATCTACAGCGTTGCCGGCACCGCCGACCACATCACGCCCTGGCAGTCGTGCTACCGCTCGGCGCACCTGTTCGGCGGCAAGATCGAGTTCGTGCTGTCGAACAGTGGCCATATCCAGAGCATCCTCAACCCACCGGGCAACCCCAAGGCGCGCTTCATGACCGGCGAGGACCGCCCGGACGACCCGGTGGCCTGGCAGGAAAACGCGGTCAAGCACGCCGACTCCTGGTGGCTGCACTGGCAGGCCTGGCTGGGTGAGCGCGCCGGTGAACTCAAGAAGGCGCCTACACGCCTGGGTAACCGCGCCTATACCGCGGGCGAGGCCGCACCGGGAACATACGTGCACGAGCGTTGAGCCGAACCGCCGTGGTGCGCCTGGTGGCGCAGCGCGGCGCTCCTTTCACCACAGAGTCACGCGCATGCCGCAACCGTACATCTTCAGGACCGTCGAGCTGGACGAGCAGTCCATCCGCACTGCGGTCCGCCCGGGCAAGCCACACCTGACGCCGTTGCTGATCTTCAACGGCATCGGCGCCAACCTCGAGCTGGTGTTTCCGTTCATCGAGGCCCTGGACCCGGACCTGGAGGTCATCGCCTTCGACGTGCCTGGGGTCGGCGGCTCGTCCACGCCTCGTCACCCCTACCGTTTTCCCGGCCTGGCCAAGTTGACCGCAAGGATGCTCGACTACCTGGACTACGGCCAGGTCAATGTCATCGGCGTGTCCTGGGGCGGCGCCCTGGCCCAGCAGTTCGCCCACGACTACCCCGAACGCTGCAAGAAGCTGGTGCTGGCCGCCACCGCCGCCGGCGCGGTGATGGTACCGGGCAAGCCCAAGGTATTGTGGATGATGGCCAGCCCACGGCGCTACGTGCAGCCCTCCCATGTCATCCGCATCGCGCCGCTGATCTATGGCGGCGGCTTTCGCCGGGATCCGGACCTGGCCATGCACCATGCCTCGAAGGTGCGTTCGGGCGGCAAGCTGGGCTACTACTGGCAGCTGTTCGCCGGGCTCGGCTGGACCAGCATCCACTGGCTGCACAAGATCCACCAGCCCACCCTGGTGCTGGCCGGCGACGACGATCCACTGATCCCGCTGATCAACATGCGCCTACTGGCCTGGCGGATTCCCAATGCCCAGCTACACATAATCGATGATGGCCACCTGTTCCTGATCACCCGGGCCGAGGCCGTCGCCCCGATCATCATGAAATTCCTCGAGCAAGAACGCCAACGCGCGGTCATGCACCCCCGGCCAGCGGCACGGGGGTAGGAAGGCTTTTTATTGCGTCAGCACGAGCCTTTGCGGGCACTTCCAGGCAGGTGATGCGAGCCTGCAGGAGTAGCTTTACCCGCACCAAGGCCAACGCGGAAATGGATCTGACGAAGGAGTGTTGGCATGAAGGACAAACCGGCCAGAGGATCGACACCGGTCCCCGCCACGAGCATGAACGTGCAGAACGCCATCACCGGCCTGCGCGGTCGCGACCTGTTCTCGACCTTGCGCCAGGTCGGCCGGATCGGCCTGCGCAATCCGCTGCATACCGCGCATCACCTGCTCAGCCTGGGCGGCCAGCTGGGGCGCGTGCTGATCGGCGACAGCCCCTACCAGCCCCACCCTCGGGACGCCCGCTTCAGCGACCCGACCTGGAGCCAGAACCCGTTCTACCGCCGCGGCCTGCAAGCCTACCTGGCCTGGCAGAAGCAGACGCGCCTGTGGATCGAGGAAAGCAGCCTGGCCGACGACGACCGCGCCCGGGCGCAGTTCCTGTTCAACCTGGTCAGCGACGCCTTCGCGCCCAGCAATTCGCTGCTCAACCCGCTGGCGGTCAAGGAGCTGTTCAACACCGGCGGCCTGAGCCTGCTGCGCGGTGTCAGCCACCTGCTCGACGACCTGCGCCACAACGACGGTTTGCCACGGCAGGTGGACGAACGGGCCTTCGAGGTCGGCGGCAACCTGGCCGCCACACCAGGCGCAGTGGTGTTTCGCAACGAGCTGCTGGAGCTGATCCAGTATAAGCCCATGAGCGAGAAACAGTACGCCCGACCGCTGCTGGTGGTGCCGCCGCAGATCAACAAGT
This sequence comes from Pseudomonas sp. CAM1A, assembly GCF_047501685.1. Lineage (NCBI taxonomy): Bacteria > Pseudomonadati > Pseudomonadota > Gammaproteobacteria > Pseudomonadales > Pseudomonadaceae > Pseudomonas > Pseudomonas sp. CAM1A. Next base: position 121,010 of record NZ_JBFNXP010000001.1, read on the forward strand.
TCTATATCTTCGACCTGGGCCCGACCAACAGCTTCGTCCAGTACATGCTCAAGCAGGGCCTGCAGGTATTCATGGTCAGCTGGCGCAACCCCGACCCACGCCATCGCGAGTGGGGCCTGTCCAGTTATGTGCAGGCCCTGGAGGAGGCGCTCAACGCTTGCCGCAGCATCAGCGGCAGCCGCGACCCCAACCTGATGGGCGCCTGTGCCGGCGGTCTGACCATGGCAGCGCTGCAGGGCCACCTGCAGGCGAAGAAACAGCTGCGCAAGGTGCGCAGTGCCACTTACCTGGTGAGCTTGCTCGACAGCCAGTTCGACAGCCCAGCCAGTTTGTTCGCCGACGAGCAGACCATCGAGGCGGCCAAGCGGCGCTCCTACCAGCGCGGTGTGCTGGACGGCGGCGAGGTGGCACGGATCTTCGCCTGGATGCGCCCCAACGACCTGATCTGGAACTATTGGGTCAACAACTACCTGATGGGCAAGACGCCGCCGGCCTTCGACATCCTCTACTGGAATGCCGACAGCACGCGCCTGCCGGCCGCGCTGCACGGCGACCTGCTGGATTTCTTCAAGCTCAACCCGCTGACCTTCCCCGAAGGCCTGGAGGTGTGCGGCACCCCGATCGACCTCACGCAGGTCGGGCTGGACAGCTTCACCGTGGCCGGCAGCAACGACCACATCACCCCCTGGGACGCGGTGTACCGCTCGGCCTTGCTGCTCGGCGGCGAGCGACGCTTCATCCTGGCCAACAGCGGGCATATCCAGAGCATCATCAACCCACCCGGCAACCCCAAGGCCTACTACCTGGAAAACCCCAAGCTCTCCAGCGACCCGCGGGCCTGGTTCCACGATGCCCAGCGTCGCGACGGCAGCTGGTGGCCCCTGTGGCTGGAATGGATAGAGCAGCGCTCCGGCACGCTCAGGACGCCACGCGACGAGCTGGGCAACAGCACTTATCCACCGCTGGGCCCCGCGCCCGGCAGCTACGTACTGGCACGCTGACCGGATGAAGACCCGCGACCGTATCCTCGAATGTGCCTTGCAGCTGTTCAATCGCCAGGGCGAACCGAACGTCTCGACCCTGGAGATCGCTAACGAACTGGGGATCAGCCCTGGCAACCTGTACTACCACTTCCACGGCAAGGAGCCGTTGGTGATCGGCCTGTTCGAGCGTTTCGAAGAGCAATTGATGCCACTGCTCGACCCGCCGCTGGACGTACGCCTGGATGCCGAGGACTACTGGCTGTTCCTGCACCTGATCGTCGAACGCATGGCGCAGTACCGTTTCCTGTTCCAGGACCTGTCCAACCTCACCGGGCGCCTGCCCAAGCTGGCGCGGGGCATGCGCAGCCTGATCAACGCCCTCAAGCGTACCCTGGCCGCGCTGCTGGCCAGCCTCAAGGGCCAGGGCCAGGTGACCAGCGAGACCCAGGCACTGGGGCAGTTGGTGGAACAGATCACCCTGACCCTGATGTGCTCGCTTGATTATCAGCGCGTGCTTGGCCGCGAGGGCGATGTCGGCGTGGTGGTGTACCAGGTGATGATGCTGGTGGCGCCGCATCTGCAGGCCCCGGCGCGCATGGCGGCGGAGCAGTTGGCAATGAGGTATCTGGAAGGCTGAAACGATCGCGGGGCAAGTCCGCTGCCACGAGCCCTGTGCAGGCTTCGTGGCAGCGGGCTTGCCCCGCGATCAGTGCGACCCGGTATCAGGCCTGAGTGGCTGCGTTCACCGGTGCCGACGGGGTGCTGCTGGCCGGCGCCGCGCTCGGTGCCGGGGCTGCGGTGGCGGCAGGCGCCGCTGCGGCGGGCTTGGCTGCCGCAGGTTTGGCCGGCGCCGCTTTCTTCACGGCCGGTTTCTTGGCGGCTGCCGGTTTGGCAGCGGGCTTGGCCGCTACAGGCTTGGCCGCTGCCTTGACCGCTGGCTTGGCCGCTGCGGTTTTCGCCGCAGGTTTAGCCGCAGCGGTCTTGGCCGCAGGCTTGGCGGCCGCCTTGGCCAATGGCTTGGCGGCCGTCTTGCTGGCACTGGCCTTGGAGATCGGCGTGACCGAGGCACCGGTCAGTTTCTCGATCTGCTTGGTCAGCGAATCGACCTGCTGGTGCAGGGCCTTGATCTCATTGCGGCTGGGCACGCCCAGGCGCGAGATGGCGCTGTTCAGGCGCTTGTCGAAGGCTTCTTCCAGCTCGCTCCACTTGCCCAGCGCACGATCCTTCACGCCCGACACTCGCGAGTTGGTCGACGACTTGGCGCTTTCGGCCACGTCTTCGGCGGTTTTCTTCGCCTGCTTCTCGGCCTTCTCGCCGTCCTTCACCAGCGAATCGAACAGCTTCGGACCGTCCTGGTCGACCTTGGAGTAGATACCCAGGCCAGCCAACCAGATCTTGCGGGAGTACTTCTCGATTCCGCCGATCCAGGAGCTGCCTTCTTTCTCGGTGTTCTTCTTGCCAGCCATCCTGCTCTCCTTATGGTTTGTGCGCGACGCGCTCGAGCAGCTCGTGCAGCTGTTCAAGCTTGATGGACAACGCCTCAACGTCATGTTTAGACGGAATGCCGAGGCGATTCAAGGCGCGACCGACACGGGCGTCGAAGGCGCGTTCGATTTTGTCCAGCTGCGCCTCGACCCGGCCGGGCACGCGGGTGACTTCCTGGGTGGCTTCGTCGATCTGGGTATTGGCGGCTTCGACAGCCTTGTCGAGGCGTTTCTTGCCACGCTTCTCGACGCCTTCGCCGGCTTTCACCAGCTCCTTGAAATAGTCGGAGCCTTCCTGGCCGACACGGGCGTAGGCACCGATGCCCGCCAGCCAGATCTTGCGCGCGTAGCCGCGCACCTCGCCCAGCGTGCTGCCTTGGGCGTCGTCTTTCTGCTTGAGATTCACTTTGGCCATGCTCTGCACCTCATGCTCATTTAAGGGAGGGAGGAACTGCCCAGGGTGGTAGGGCTTGAGCGTGAAGGTAGGCGGAAAAATTAGAATCCTCACCCTAAGAGCAGTGGCGAGCTTCAAGTGGCAAGCTGCAAGCAAGAGCAAACCTTTACAAAACCTGCTCTTGCTCGCTGCTTGAAGCTTACAACTTGAGGCTTCTGGCCATCAGGCCAGCGCCTTGTCCAGCGCCCGCTCGATCTCACCCTTGATGGTGCCGCTCATCATCGACAGCATCATGCCCAGCTTGAGCTCGACGCGGATGGTGTCCTCGCCGATATGCACACTGCCATTGGCGCCACTGCGTTTCACATCGACGCGATCACCGTTCCAGCTGGCCTTGAGGTCGTATTCGCGGGTCAGCTTGTCCACCAGCGCCTCGGCCTTGGCGCGGGCGGCTTCACGGCCGAGGGTGTGTTTGCGTTCGACGCTGATCTGGGTCATGCGGGTGATCCTGGATATGAAGACATAGTCGCCATTATGCCCGCCCCCTTTGCATGACACACCCCGCCAAGACAAATCCGCCCGTAGCCCCTAGAATGGCCGTAATTTTTTTCTGGTGAAGCGATATGACCGACCAGCGCAAAGGCGACCACGCCGAACCCACCACCCACTTCGGCTACCAGGACGTTCCCGAGAGCCAGAAGGCGAAGAAAGTCGCCGAGGTGTTCCACTCGGTGGCCGCCAAGTACGACCTGATGAACGACGTGCTGTCCGGCGGCATGCACCGCCTGTGGAAGCGCTTCACCATCGAGCTGTCCGGGGTGCGCAGCGGCAACCGCGTGCTGGACATTGCCGGCGGCACCGGTGATCTGGCCGCCAAGTTCTCGCGCCTGGTCGGCCCGACCGGGCAGGTGGTGCTGGCCGACATCAACGAATCGATGCTCAAGGTCGGCCGTGACCGCCTGCTCGACCGCGGCGTATCAGGCAATATCGAATTCGTCCAGGCCGACGCTGAAAAGCTGCCGTTCCCGGACAACCACTTCGACTGCGTGACCATCGCCTTCGGCCTGCGCAACGTGACCCACAAGGACGAAGCCATCCGCTCCATGCTGCGGGTGCTCAAGCCCGGTGGCCGCCTGTTGATCCTGGAATTTTCCAAGCCAACCAACAAGCTGATGTCCAAGGCCTACGACGCCTACTCGTTCGCCTTCATGCCGTTGGCCGGCAAGCTCATCACCAACGACTCGGAAAGCTACCGCTACCTGGCCGAATCGATCCGCATGCACCCCGACCAGGAAACGCTCAAGAGCATGATGGTCGAGGCCGGCTTTGACCGCGTCACCTACCACAACATGACCAGCGGCATCGTCGCCGTGCACCGGGGGATCAAGCCCTGATGCTTCTGGCCGGCCTGCTCGCCAGCGTCGAGCACGGGCTCAACCGTGTCCTGCGCCTGGACAGCACCGCCCTCCCGCGCCTGGCGGCGCTGGAAGGCAAGGTGATCGAGATCGACTGCGTGCAGCCGGCCCTGAAGCTGTTCGTGCTGCCCGACGAGGAAGGCCTGATGCTCGCCGCCCACTGGGAAAGCGAGGTCGACTGCACCCTGCGCGCCCCCGCCGGACGCCTGGCACAGCTGGCGCTGGCCAAGGACAAGACCGCCGTGCTGCACAGCCCCCAGGTCGAGCTGCATGGCGACAGCGCCGTGCTGCTCGACCTGTTCGGCACCCTGCAGGACCTGGAACTGGACTGGGAACACGAACTGCAGCGTTGGCTGGGGCCGGTGCCCACTGCGCTGATCGCCGGCCACCTGCGCCTGCGCGCGCGCTGGACTCGCCAGGGCCTGGCCCGCTTCGGCGAGAATCTGTCCGAGTACCTGGCCGAGGAATCACGTACCCTGGTCGGCAAACGCGAAGCCGAAGCGGCATTCAGCGAGCTCGATGCGCTGAAGGTCGATATCGAACGCCTCGAGGCACGCCTGCGCCGCCTCGCCCACACTCTTGATACCAGCGATAACGCATGAAGCTGCTCGCCGTCCGCCGTCTGTTGCGCATCCAGCGCGTCGTGATCCGCTACCGCCTCGATGACCTGCTGTTCGAACAACCCCTGCTGCCCTGGTGGCTGGCCAGCCTGCGCCTGCTGATGCCCTGGCGCTGGCTGCCGCGCAAGCCCCTGGAGCTGAGCCGCGGCGCGCGCCTGCGCCTGGCGCTGCAGGATCTGGGGCCGATCTTCATCAAGTTCGGCCAGTTGCTCTCCACCCGCCGCGACCTGCTGCCCACCGACATCGCCGACGAGCTGATGCTGCTGCAGGACCGCGTGCCGCCGTTCGACCCGCAGCACGCCGTGGCGCTGATCGAAGCACAGCTCGGCGCCAAGGTAGGCGAGGTGTTCAGCCGTTTCGACGTTGAGCCGCTGGCCTCGGCTTCGGTGGCCCAGGTACACGCCGCACGCCTGAAGAGCGGCGAGGAAGTGGTGGTCAAGGTGGTGCGCCCGGGCCTGAAACCGGTCATCGCCCAGGACCTGGCCTGGCTGTTCCTGATCGCCAAGGCCGCCGAGCGCGCCTCGGCTGATGCCCGTCGCCTGCACCCGGTGGAAATCGTCGGCGACTACGAAAAGACCATCTACGACGAACTCGACCTGCTCCGCGAGGCCGCCAACGCCAGCCAGCTACGGCGCAACTTCGAAGGCTCCGAGCTGATGTACGTGCCCCAGGTCTACTGGGACCTCTGCCGGCCCAAGGTGCTGGTGATGGAGCGCATCTATGGCGTGCCGGTCACCGACATGGCGACGCTGGCCGACCAGCGCACCGACATGAAGATGCTCGCCGAACGCGGCGTCGAGGTGTTCTTCACCCAGGTGTTCCGCGACAGCTTCTTCCATGCCGACATGCACCCGGGCAACATCTTCGTCAGCACGGTCAAGCCGTGGAGCCCGCAGTACATCGCCATCGACTGCGGTATCGTCGGCAGCCTCACCGCCGAGGACCAGGACTACCTGGCCCGCAACCTGATCGCCTTCTTCAAGCGCGACTACCGCCGCGTGGCCCAACTGCACATCGATTCGGGCTGGGTACCGGCACAGACCAAGGTCAACGAGTTCGAAGCGGCGATCCGCACGGTGTGCGAGCCGATCTTCGAAAAGCCGCTCAAGGATATCTCCTTCGGCCAGGTGCTGATGCGCCTGTTCCAGACGGCCCGGCGCTTCAACATGGAAGTCCAGCCACAGCTGGTGCTGCTGCAAAAGACCCTGCTCAACATCGAAGGCCTGGGTCGCCAGCTCTACCCCGACCTGGACCTGTGGAGCACCGCCAAGCCCTTCCTCGAACGCTGGATGCGCGAGCGCATGAGCCCGAAGGCGGTGATCGGCAACCTCTACAGCCAGGCCGAGCAACTACCGCACCTGGCCGACATGACCCGCGACCTGCTCGAACGCCTGTCGCAACCGCACCTGCACGACCCACAACTGCCCGAGCGGCGCCGCGCCGGCGACAACTGGGCGTTGCGCCTGCTTGGCGCCGGCCTGCTCGGCGGTGGCGCCACCCTGGCGGCGGGCGCGGTCAGCCTCAGCGCCCCGGCCGCCTGGCCCGCGTGGTTGATGCTGGCCGCAGGCCTGTACCTGATCGTGCGCCGATAGCCAGCCGCGCCGCCGGCTGGCACACTAACGCACAGGGGCCCGGTACGGGAGCGGGCCCGGTTTGGAGTCGACGATGAAAGACTGGCTGGACGAGATCAAGTGGAACAGCGATGGCCTGGTACCGGCGATCGCCCAGGACCACAAGACCGGGCGCGTGCTGATGATGGCCTGGATGAACCGTGAATCCCTCGCCCTGACCGCCGCCGAGCATCGCGCCATCTACTGGTCGCGCTCGCGGGGCAAGCTGTGGCGCAAGGGCGAAGAGTCGGGCCATGTGCAGAAGCTGCACGAAATGCGCCTGGACTGCGACGCCGACGTGATCATCCTGATGGTCGAGCAACTGGGCCATATCGCCTGCCATACCGGCCGCGAAAGCTGTTTCTACCGCGTCTTCGAGGACGGCCAGTGGAAAATCGTCGACCCGGTCCTGAAGGATCCGGACGCCATCTACAGCGCAGGACACTGACATGAGCGACACCCTGAACCGCCTCGCCGAGGTGCTGGAAGAACGCAAGCACGCGGCGCCGGACAGCAGCTACGTGGCGAGCCTGCATCACAAGGGCCTGAACAAGATCCTCGAGAAGCTTGGCGAAGAGTCCATCGAAACTATCATCGCCGCCAAGGATGCCGCCGTCAGCAAGGATTACAGCGATGTCATCTATGAAACCGCAGACCTGTGGTTTCATAGCCTGGTCATGCTCAGCGCGCTGGGCCAGCATCCGCAGGCGGTGCTCGACGAACTGGAGCGCCGCTTCGGCCTTTCCGGCCATGACGAGAAGGCCGCCCGTCAGCCCCAGGCCTGACCGCGCGTATTTGTAGGAACGGGCTTGCCCCGCGATAGCGCCGGTTCCGGCTGACATACATTTTTCAGGAGTACGAAATGGGTATTTTTGACTGGAAACACTGGATCGTCCTGCTGGTCGTCGTGGTGCTGGTGTTCGGCACCAAGAAACTGAAGAACTTCGGCAGCGACCTGGGCGAATCGATCAAGGGCTTCCGCAAGGCCATGAACGAAGAGGAAGCCAAGCCGGCCGAGCAGACCCCACCGCCGGCGCAACCTGTTCCACCGGTGCAGAATACCGCGCAGCAGGCCCAGGGCCATACCATCGAGGGCCAGGCCCAGCCGGTTCAAGAGCCGCAGCGGAAAGACTGACCCATGTTCGGTATCAGTTTCAGCGAGCTGCTGCTCGTCGGCCTGGTCGCCCTGCTGGTGCTCGGCCCTGAGCGCCTGCCGGGTGCCGCGCGCACTGCCGGGTTGTGGATCGGCCGCCTCAAGCGCAGCTTCAACGCGATCAAGATGGAAGTCGAGCGCGAGATCGGCGCCGATGACATCCGCCGCCAGTTGCACAACGAGCACATCCTGCAGATGGAACAGGAGGCCAAGCGCATCCTCAACCCCCTGGCGCCACCTGCGCAGCCGCCGGCCAACACTGAAACGCCTGCCGCACCTGCCGCCGATGCCGCCCCCGCGCAGCCGGCCGCAGCACCACCCTCCGAACCGCCACAACCGCCGCGAGCCCCATGAGCGAGAATCCGGAAACCGACCAGCCGATGCCGCTGGTCTCGCACCTGACCGAGCTGCGTACACGCCTGCTGCGCTGCGTCGCCGCCATCTTCCTGATCTTCGCCGGGCTGTTCTCCTTCGCCCAGCAGATCTACACCCTGGTCTCGGCGCCGCTGCGCGAGCACTTGCCGGCCAACGCGACAATGATCGCCACCGATGTGGCCTCGCCGTTCCTGACGCCGTTCAAGTTGACCATGATCGTCTCGCTGTTCCTGGCGATCCCGTTCATCCTCCAACAGATCTGGGGTTTCATCGCCCCCGGCCTGTATCGCCATGAAAAGCGCATTGCCATCCCGCTGCTGGTGTCGAGCATCTTCCTGTTCTATGCCGGCATGGCCTTCGCCTATTTCCTGGTGTTCCCGCTGATCTTCGGCTTCTTCGCCAGCGCCACGCCCGAGGGTGTGTCGATGATGACCGACATCTCAAGCTACCTTGACTTCGTCATGACCCTGTTCTTCGCCTTCGGGGTCGCCTTCGAGATACCGGTGGCGGTGGTGCTGCTGGTGTGGATCGGCGTGGTCGACGTGCAGTACCTGAAGAAGATCCGCCCGTACGTGATCATCGGCTGCTTCGTGGTCGGCATGATCCTCACCCCGCCGGACATCTTCTCCCAGACCCTGCTGGCCGTGCCGATGTGGATGCTGTTCGAGGTCGGCGTGCTGTGCGGCAGCCTGATCCGCAAGCGCAGCCATGAGCCGGACGAAGCGAGCAACGACCACAACGACCAGCCGCCTGCGACCCAACCGTGAACCTTTTGCTTCTTGAAGAGGCCGACTTCGTGTCGGCCGACCGTGTCGTCCTGGCCGATCGCCGCTTCACCCACATGCAGGAGATCCACCGCGTTGCGGTGGGCGACAACCTGCGCGTCGGGCGCATCGGCGGGCTGATGGGCAAGGCCGAGGTCATCCGCCTCGAAGGCCACGAAGCCGAACTGCGGGTGGCCTTCGACCAGCCGCCGCCGGCCAAACTGCCACTGACCCTGGTGCTGGCCGTGCCACGGCCGAAGATGCTGCGTCGGCTGTTCCAGACAGTCGCCACCCTGGGCGTGCCGCGGCTGATCCTGGTCAACAGCTACAAGGTCGAGAAGAGCTTCTGGCAGACGCCGTTCCTCCAGCCCGAGACCATCCGCGAAAACCTCATTCTCGGTCTGGAGCAAGCCCGTGACACGGTGCTGCCGGAGGTGATCATCGAGAAGCGCTTCAAACCCTTCGTCGAAGACCGCCTGCCTGCCATCGCCGCCGACACACTCGGCCTGGTCGGGCATCCTGGCCCCTACCCCGCTTGCCCACGGGCCGTTGAAGGTCCGGTAACCCTGGCGATCGGCCCGGAGGGCGGCTGGATTCCCTATGAAGTCGAGCTGCTGGGCAAGGCTGGCCTTGAGCCCGTGCAATTGGGGGATAGGATCCTACGCGTGGAGACGGCCGTAACGGCCTTGCTTTCGCGAATTTTCTGACACTCCAGTCAGCTTTTTCTCATCAAGTTTCCCCGCCGTGCGCCGATGCCCTATGCAACAAAACAATAATCCGCACTGCCACGCGCCGGGGAGTCGTCTATGTACCGTTGGTTTGCCCAGTCACTGGGAAATGTAAGCGTCAATCGCAAGTTGGGGATCGGCTTCGGCCTGGTATTGCTGCTCACCCTCGGCATCACCTTCACCGGGTGGCTGGGTATCGACAGCGTCACCAGCCGTGGCGACAAGCTCGGCAACATCTCGGTGATCCACCAATACACCCAGGACCTGCGCCTGGCCCGCCTGGCCTATGAGCGCACCCGTGACGACGCCTCCGTGGCCGAGCTGGAGAAGGCCCTTGCCAATCTCGAGCGCCAGGTGCAGTTCATGCTCGGGCAGATCGAAATCCCCGCCGACCGCCAGCGCCTGGACAAGCAACAGGACGCCGTACGCCAGTACCAGCAAGCCTTCGCCGAGCTCAGGCAGGCCGGCCAGCGCCGCGAGGCCAGCCGGGGCACCCTGGGCGACAGCGCCGACAAGGCTGCCGAACTGATCGGCAAGGTTCAGCAGCGCCTGCTGCAGGGCGGCGATATCCAGCAGTACCAGGAGGCGGTGCAAGTCGCGGCCCTGCTGCAGCAGGCACGCTTCCAGGTGCGCGGCTACACCTACAGCGGCAAGGCCGAGTTCCAGCAGACCGCGCTCACTGCCATCGACCAGGCTCTGACCGTGCTCAAGGCCCTGCCCGCCAGGCTCCCGGCGGAGTTCGCCGCCAGCCTGGATGATGCCGCCAGCGCGCTGGCTGCCTACCGCGACGCGGTGAACCAGTTCGGTAACGCCCAGGCGGCCAGCGAGCAGGCGCTGACGCGCATGTCCGCGCAGGGCCAGGTGCTGCTGGACGCCAGCCAGGCAATGACCGTTTCGCAAACCACCGTACGCGACCAGGGCACCCAGCAAGCCAAGACCCTGCTGGCCGGTGCCACGGCGCTGGCCTTGCTGCTGGGCGTGCTCGCCGCGTTCGCCATTACCCGGCAGATCATCGTGCCCCTGCGCCAGACCCTCGCCGCCGCAGAGCGCGTGGCCGGTGGCGACCTGCGCCAGGACCTCAAGGCCGACCGGCGCGACGAACTGGGCCAGTTGCAGGCCAGCATGCAGCGCATGACCCAAAGCCTGCGCGAGCTGATCGGCGGCATCGGCGACGGCGTGACGCAGATCGCCAGCGCCGCCGAGGAGCTGTCGGCGGTCACCGAGCAGACCAGCGCCGGGGTCAACAACCAGAAGGTCGAGACCGACCAGGTCGCCACCGCCATGAACGAAATGGCCGCCACTGTCCAGGAAGTGGCGCGCAACGCCGAACAGGCCTCGGAAGCGGCGCTGATGGCCGACCAGCAGGCCCGCGAAGGTGACAAGGTGGTGGGCGAGGCGATCAGCCAGATCGAGCGCCTGGCCAGCGAAGTGGTCAACTCCAGCGAAGCGATGAACCAGCTCAAGGCCGAGAGCGACAAGATCGGCAGCGTGCTCGATGTGATCAAGTCGGTGGCCCAGCAGACCAACCTGCTGGCGCTCAACGCCGCCATCGAGGCCGCGCGCGCCGGCGAGGCAGGCCGCGGCTTCGCCGTGGTCGCCGACGAAGTGCGCAGCCTGGCCCAGCGTACCCAGCAGTCCACCGAAGAGATCGAAGAGCTGATTGCCAGCCTGCAGAGCGGCACCGAGCGCGTGGCCGGCGTCATGGACAGCAGCCGCGCCCTTACCGACAGCAGCGTTGAACTGACGCGCCGCGCCGGGGACTCGCTGGGGACCATTACCCGCACCGTGTCGTCGATCCAGTCGATGAACCAGCAGATCGCCACCGCAGCCGAGCAGCAGAGCGCCGTGGCCGAAGAGATCAACCGCAGCGTGATGAACGTGCGCGATATCTCCGACCAGACCTCCGCGGCCAGCGAGGAGACGGCAAGCTCCAGCGTCGAGCTGGCGCGCCTCGGGACTCACCTGCAGGGTCTGGTGGGGCGTTTCAGGCTCTAGACCGCAGCTTGTGGGCTGTAGGCTTTACCCTTCAGCCCGCAACGACTTTTCCTACCCTATTTACAGGTCCAGTCCGACGGACTCCCTGCCGATGAGCAAGGGTCATAGCGGCAACATAGCGCTATGGCCATTTCTCAATTGGACGGAGACCTGCCATGTTCGGATACCTTGACCGTCAGCTCGGCAACCTTGGCGTCGGGCTCAAGCTCGCCCTGGGCTTCACCGTGGTGCTGCTGCTCACCCTGGCCACCACGCTTAGCGGCTGGCGCGCCCTGGACGGCGCCATCCAGCGCTCGGAGCAGCTCAGCGACATCGGCGAACTCAACGACTTGACCCGCGACCTGCGTGCCGAGCGCATCACTTACCGGGTACTTGCCGACGACACCAGCAAGACGCGGATCGCCCGCATCCTCGAGCAGCTGCACAGCCGCCTGAGCAGCCTCCAGCAACGCGCAAGCATCGACCAGTCGCAGCAGATGCTGGCGCAGAAGCTGCAACTGCTGCAACGCCTGCAAGATGACTTCGCCACCCTGCAGAGCAGTGTGGACAGTCGCGACAGTTTGCGCGCGGCCATGCTGGGGCAAGCCGGCGTGCTCGAAACCGTGATCGACGAACTGCAGACCCAAGCCCTGCTGAAGATGCCGGGCGATGGTCAACAGGGCGGCGTGGTGGGCCTGATGGATACCTTGGGGCGCCATGTTGAAAGTGCCAACCAGCAAAGTCTGGTACCGGCCTATGCCTTTTCCCCCCGGGACAGCTTCGCCAGGATGGGCGATACCGCGCTGGAAGCGGCGGATACCAGCCTGGCGCAGTTGCTGCGGGCCATCGCGCCACTGGACCTGCCACGCACCCTGACGCAACGCCCGCAGGTGGAGCTGGACCGCTATCGCGACAACCTGCGGCAGTATCGCAGTGCCGCGCTCAAGGTCGAGCAATTGCAGGATGGCATGGAGAAAATCGGCGACGAGCTGCAGGCGGTCAGTGCCGAGCTGAGCGAACGCAAGATCGAACAACGCGACGACGAGGCGCTGGCCGCACGCTCGCTGCTGACCAGCGTGGCCGTGCTGGCACTGCTGGTCGGGGTGCTTTCAGCCTGGCTCATCACGCGCCAGATCACCCAACCGCTACGTCAGGTGCTGTCCCAGGCCGCGCGCATCGCCCGTGGCGATCTCAGCCAGGTACAGACAGTGCACCGCCGTGACGAGATGGGCCAGCTGCAAACCAGCATGCGCGAGATGACCTTGAGCCTGCGCGAGCTGCTCGGCGGCATCGATCAGGGCGTCGGCCAGCTGTCCAGGGCAGCGGCAGAGCTGGCCCGCGCCAGTGTCGATACGCGCGAGCGCATCAGCCAACAGCGCGAAGAGACCGATCAGGTGGCCACGGCCATGAACCAGATGAGCGCCACGGTCCAGGAAGTCGCGCAGAACGCCGAACAGGCCTCGCTGGCCGCAACCACCGCCGATCATCAGGCACAGCTGGGCGACCAGGTGGTGGCAGAAGCCATCGCCCGCATCGAGCAGCTGGCAAGCCAGATGGACCGCTGCCTCACTGCCATGGGCCATCTGGCCGGCGAAAGCCAGCGCATCGGTTCGATTCTGGATGTGATCAAGTCGGTTTCCGAGCAGACCAACCTCTTGGCGCTGAACGCCGCCATCGAGGCGGCCCGGGCCGGGGAAGCAGGGCGTGGCTTCGCCGTGGTGGCCGACGAAGTGCGTGGCCTGGCCCAACGCACGCAGCAGTCGACCGAGGAAATCGAGCTGCTGATCGACAGTTTGCACCGTGGTACCGACGAGGTCACCGGCCTGCTCGACGACAGCAAGAGCCTGACCGGACAGAGCGTCGAGCTCAGCCGCAAGGCGGGTGCCGCGCTGGGGCAGATCACCGAAACGGTATCGACCATTCAGGGCATGAACCAGCAGATCGCCACGGCCAGCGAACAGCAGAGCGTGGTTGCCGAACAGATCAACCGCAGCGTGATCAATGTGCGTGATGTGTCGGAGCAGACCAGTGCGGCCAGTGAGCAGACCGCTGCTTCGAGTGGGGAGCTGGAGCACTTGGGGCAGCAGTTGCGGGGCATGGTGGGGCGGTTCAGCCTTTAGGCCTTCCGGCCATGCGTTCAAATCTCCAGCCCCGGGCCTTGGCTCTGGCTCTGGCTCTGGCTCTGGCGATCGGAAGGTTACCCCACAGCCCACTAGCGCCAGCTGCGTCAGTCCAGGCGCCGCCCGTAACTTCGCGACTTCAGGAGGCCGAACGCAGGTCTTGCGGAGGGAGGTGACGGGCATGGATGCCCGTCAAGCGCTGCGCCCCAGGATGGGGCGTTCAGCGCGGTCCTCCCGGGAGCAAGGCCGGAGTGAGGGACCCGGAGCGAAGCGGAGGGCCGGATGAATGGAGCGCCACGGCTTTGCTTACTTTGGCCACGACCAAAGTAAGCCGCCGTAAGGGCGGAAAGGTGACTGTGCGTCGACATCGTAAATGAATGCACTTACAACTATAAAAACCGATGCCGATTGACTTTGACTTTGACTTTGACTTTGACTTTGACTTTCAGAGCGTGTGTTTTGAAAGTTATATGCGCATTCATTCGCCATGTCGACGCACAGTCACCTTTTCGCCTTTACGGCGACCTCCTTTTCTCTTGGGAAAAGGAGGCAAAACCGTTCGGCTCCGTTCATCCGGCCCCTACGCTTCGCTCCGGGGTCCCCTCTCTCCGGGCTCGCTCCGGGAGGACGCGCCGACGGGCCATCCATGGCCTGATCGGCGCTTGACGGGCATCCATGCCCGTCACCTCCCTGCGCAAGCCCTCCGTTCGGCCTCCTGAAGTCGCAATTTGTGTCGCCTGAACTATCGCGCACTTAGAAGCAACATCAAGATCAAGATCAAGAGAGAGCGTTATTTGATTGGAGACTAGAGGTATTTCGACAGCCAGGCCTCTCGCCAATAGATAACGAGAGGCCTGAACAGTTTGATCATATACATTGCACCCACGAATTACGCAGGCCTGAGCACCCTCACAAAACTTGCCGCAAGAACGCCTGCGCACGCAGGTCCTTCGGCGCAGCAAAGAACTGCTGCGGCGGCGAGTCTTCCAACAATTTGCCGTGGTCAAAGAACAAAACCCGATCCGCCACTTCCCGGGCAAAGCCCATCTCGTGCGTCACGCAGACCATGGTCATGCCTTCCTGTGCGAGGGTCTTCATCACATCCAGCACTTCACCGACCATTTCCGGGTCAAGCGCCGAGGTCGGTTCGTCGAACAGCATCACCTTCGGCTCCATCGCCAGGGCGCGGGCAATGGCCACCCGCTGCTGCTGGCCGCCAGAGAGACGCGACGGATACTCGTTGGCCTTCTGCGCGATACCGACCTTTTCCAGCAACGCCCGGGCCTTGGCTTCGCGATCGGCCTTGTTGCGTTTGCGTACAACCTTCTGCGCCAGGCACAGGTTTTCCAGCACGGTCATGTGCGGAAAAAGGTTGAAGTGCTGGAACACCATGCCGACTTCACGGCGGTAGGCGTTGATGTCGGTCTTCGGGTCGTCCAGTTGCAGGCCGTTGATGGACACATGGCCCTGGTCGAAATGCTCCAGGCCGTTCAGGCAACGCAGGAAGGTGGACTTGCCCGAGCCGGACGGGCCCAGCACTACCACCACTTCGCCCTTGGCGACTTGAGTGGTGACGTTGTCCACCGCACGCACCACCTGGCCGCGGGTGTCGAAGACTTTCAGCAGGTCACGGACTTCAATCACTTTGCGCAAGCCTCCGCTCGAGCCGGCTGGCGATATGCGACAGCGGCAGGTTGATCAGCAGGTACAGGCCCGCCACGCAGAACCAGATCTCGAAGGTCGAGAACGAGGTGGTGATGGCCTCGCGGCCGCTCTTGGTCAACTCGGTGATGGCGATCACCGACACCAGCGAGGTGTCCTTGACCAGGCTGATGAACTGCCCGGCCAGCGGTGGCAGCACCCGCTTGAAGGCCTGGGGCAGGATCACATGGCGCATGGACTGCGCACCGTTCAGGCCCAGCGAGCGTGCCGCCTCGTTCTGGCCCTTGGCGATCGACTGCACCCCGGCGCGGACGATCTCGGCGACGTAGGCGCCGGTGAACAGGGCCAGCGCCGCCACCCCGGCGAACTCACGGGACAGGTTGAGCACGGTGCCGATGAAGAAGTAGAAGATGAAGATCTGCACCAGCAGCGGCGTGCCGCGCACCAGCTCGACATACACCGTGGACAGGTCACGCAGGGTGGGGTTGCTCGACAGCCGGCACAGCCCGGCGAACAGGCCGATCACCAAGCCCAGGGCGCCGGATATCACCGAGATCCACAGCGTGGTCCACAGGCCCCAGGCCAGGGGGCCGGCGGCCCAGTGGCGGGTGACGCCGATGGCATCGCCCTCGGCGACGTCGTCGCCACGGGCCAGCAGCATGCTGTCCTTGGCCACTTCGACGACCTGGGTGTCGCCGCTCTCATCCTTCAGGGTGACCCGGGCGTTGTCGCCGGACACCACGATTTCCTCGACCGTGCCAGGGTTGGCGGCACGCTGTGTTTCCTCGGCCTTGTAGGCGAAGTATTGCGGAACGCGGTTCCAGCGCCACTCGTAGGAAATCATCGAGGTGGCCAGATACAAGCTGATCGCCAGGCCCACCAGGACCAGCGCGGTCAGCCCATGCCAGGGCCACTGTGCTTTCTTATGTTTGATCACGTGGGGTACTTCCGTAAATGCGAACGCGCAGGGCTTGCCTGCGCGTCGAGGTCAGCGCTTGGGTTTTGACCCGGGCCTTATTCCATTTCCTTCAGCCAGTCCTTGTTCTTGAACCACTTGTCGTGGATACGATCGTAAGTCCCGTCATGCTTGATCTGGTGCAGGAAGTTGTTGATGAAGTTGATGCTGTCGTAGTCGCCTTTCTTCAGGCCGAACGCCAGAGGCTCGTAGGTGAAAGGCTCCTCAAGGAACGCCAGCTTGCCAGCGCCGGCCTTCTCCACCGCCACCACGTTGTACGGTGCATCGTAGACGAAGGCGTCGGCCTTGCCGTTGACCACGTCCATTACCGCTTCCTGCTCGTTGTCGTAGCCGTGGTACTTGGCCTTGCCGATCAACTTCTTGGAAACCATCTCACCCGTGGTGCCCAGCTTGGAGGTGATACGGTACTTCTCGTTGTTCAGGTCCTTGTACGACTTGATCTCGCCTACCAACTCCTTGCGGATGAGCAGGGTCTGCCCGACGACGATGAACGGTTCGCTGAAGTTCAGGCGCAGGTTGCGTTCCTGGGTGAGGGTCATGCCGCTGCCGATGAAGTCGAACTTGTCGGTCAGCAAGGCGGGAATGATGCCGTCATAAGCGGTGGAGACGGTCTCCAGCTTGACGCCCATGGACTTGGCCATGGCTTTGAGGATGTCGACTTCGAAGCCGATGATCTCGCCGCGTTTGTTGGTCATTTCAAACGGCATGTAGGTCGGGTCCATGCCCACACGCAAGGTGCCGCGCTTGACCGCGTCATCGATGGCGCCGGCCTGGGCGGCGGTCACCGCGATCAGGGCGGTCGCACCTACCAGCAGTCGCGACAGGTATTTCTTCATCATCACCAAGTCCCCTAGCAAGAAGTACGCAGATTTTTCTTGTAAGCACGGTCCTACAGACCGATGCGTAATGTCGGGACGGATGCTAACGCATGCGAAGGCCGGGACCTAGAGCCGGTGGGGACTTTGTTGGCCAAAAGATGGCGAAGAACGAGGGCTTTGCCCTTGTATCGCCGGCAAGCCGGCTCCCACAAGGATAGTGTTGCACCTGTGGGAGCCGGCTTGCCGGCGAAAGGGCCGCGAAGCGGCCCCAAGGAAGGGTCAGGCGCCGGCCAAGGCTGGCTGGGCCACGTTCTCCGGATGCAGCGGCAGCAACGGCGAGTGCGGATCGTTGGCGATGGAGGCGCGCCATACATCGATCCACGCGGTGTTGTGCCCGGCCCATACCTGCTCGTGCAGGCGCGACAGCGCCACCGGGTCGCTGAGCAGCGCCAGGCGGGTGTTCAGGTCCAGGCCCTGCGGGCCCACTTCCAGTGCCTTGGCCACCCGCTCGGTGCGCAGTGCCTCGATCGGTGCCGCCTGGCCATGACGCGCGGTGGCCATGGCGCAGGCCAGGGCGTTCTGACGCGGGTCGACCACGGCACGGACGAAACCGTCGTGCAGGGCGTGCCAGCGGTTCTCGTGGGTGTACTGGTCGGTGGCCAGCAGTTCCTGCGGCGTTGCGTATTCCTCGGGGATGAGGAACAGCTTCTCGTCCTTGGCCGCCAGGCCCAGGCGGGTGCGGCTGGAGATCACCGAGACTGGGATCGACAGCACCAGCGAGCCGACGATCGGCGCCAGCCACCACAGGAAGCTCGGGTTCAACCAGGCCACGAGCCCGGCCCAGGCGATGCCCAGCAGGGTCTGCGGACCATGGCGGCGCACCGCTTCGCTCCACGGGGTGGAGTCGTCGTCACGCTGCGGCGAATTCCAGGTCGCGGCCCAGCCGAGGAACGCAGCCAGTACGAAACGGGTGTGGAAGATCATCCGCACCGGCGCCAGCAGCATGGAGAACAGCATCTCCATCAGCATCGACAAGGTGACCTTGATGCGCCCGCCAAACTCGGTGGCGCCCTTGGCCCAGATCAGGATGACGCTGAGCAGCTTGGGCAGGAACAGCAGCACGATGGTGGTGGAGAACAGCGCGATGGCCTTCTCGGGGTGCCACTGCGGCCACAGCGGGTAGAGCTGGAACGGCTCGATGAAGTACTGCGGCTCCATCAGCGTATTGGTCGCCAGCAGCGCGGTCGACAGTACCAGGAACAGGAACCACAACGGCGCCGACAGGTACGACATCACCCCGGTAAGGAACACCGCGCGGTGCACCGGGTGCATGCCCTTGACCAGGAACAGGCGGAAGTTCATCAGGTTGCCGTGGCACCAGCGACGGTCGCGCTTGAGCTCGTCGAGCAGGTTCGGCGGCAGCTCTTCGTAGCTGCCCGGCAGGTCGTAGGCGATCCACACGCCCCAGCCGGCCCGGCGCATCAACGCGGCTTCGACGAAGTCGTGGGAGAGGATCGCACCGGCAAACGCGCCCTTGCCCGGCAACGGCGCCAGGGCGCAGTGCTCGATGAACGGCTTCATGCGGATGATCGCGTTGTGGCCCCAGTAGTGCGACTCGCCCAGCTGCCAGAAGTGCAGGCCGGCGGTGAACAGCGGGCCGTACACGCGGGTGGCGAACTGCTGCATGCGCGCATACAGGGTGTCCATGCCCGAGGCTTTCGGCCCGGTCTGGATGATGCCGGCGTCCGGGTTGGCCTCCATCAGGCGCACCAGGCTGCTCAGGCACTCGCCGCTCATGACGCTGTCGGCGTCGAGCACGACCATGTACTTGTAATCGCCGCCCCAGCGACGGCAGAAGTCGTCGAGGTTGCCGCTCTTGCGTTTCACCCGGCGCCGGCGGCGGCGGTAGAAGATGCGGCCGAAGCCTTTGGTCTCGCGACACACGTCCAGCCAGGCCTGTTGCTCGGCCACGGCGATATCGGTGTCGTTGGTATCGCTGAGCACGAAGAAGTCGAAACGATCGAGGTTGCCGCTGGCGGCCACCGACTCGAAGGTCGCACGCAGGCCGGCGAACACCCGTGGCACGTCTTCGTTGCAGATCGGCATCACCAACGCGGTACGCGCCTCGGCAGGTATCGGCTCGTTACCGGCGCTGCTGCCGGAAATCTTGTATTTGTCACGCCCGGTGAGCAGCTCGAGGAAGCCCATCAGCGCAGTCCAGAAGCCCGCCGATACCCAGCAGAACAGGATGCCGAAGAGGATCAGGATGGACGTCTGCAGCGCATACGGCCACACCTGCACCACGGTGTCCCACAGCGGCTGGTGGATGACTTCGTCGAGGTCGACGAACGACCAGCCCTGGTACGGCAGGATGCCTTTCATGTACCAGCCGGCGACGATGGTCTGGCCGATCATCAGGGTGAGCAGGATATAGCGGCGGATCGAGCCGACCGTGCGCCAGCGCGCCGGCGGCAGCTCGCGCTTGGGCGGCTGCGGGGCGTTGGTGCGCCCGGTCATGCGCCGCCACATGCGGATCAGCACGTTGGTGCGCCACGGCTCGGGCACGACCTTGGTGCGTTTGATCGGTGGGGCAATTTTCAGGCACAAGCGACCGCTGCCATCGACGCCGAGCATCTCGGCCTCTTCCAGTTCGGCGGCGCTGCCCACGGTAAGACGGGCCCCCACCGAAGCCTGGACGGCCTCGGTGGTAGCGGCGGCCGGGTTGGCCGCCAGGCGTTGGTGCAGCTCGCTGAACGATGTGCAACGGGCGAGTTCCGCGCGCTGCTCATCGCTCAGAGGGAGGTGGGCCAGGTATTCGCCAAGCGATTCCGGCCTTGCGCTTGAGTTACTCATCGGCAGGCAACTGATAGCTCCAGGTCTCGGTCAGCACTTTCTCGGTGGTGGCCGGGGTCCCGTTGGTGGATGCCGCATCGGCGGCAGGTTGCTCGGCAGCTTTTTCCGCCTTGGCTTTCTCGGCCTTGGCGTGGGCGTGCTTGGCCTTGTCCTGCTTGGTTTCCTTGGCAGGCTTGGGCGGCTCGACCGGTACGTCGCGCAGCAGCGCGGCACGCATCTCGGTAGACTTCTTCGGATCCTGCACCTTCAGCCGCAGGGTCAGGCGCCAGCCTTTGGTTTCCGGGTTGTAACGCAGGTTGTTCTCGACAACTTCGGCGTTGTCGCCGACGCTGACTTGGCTGCGCACAGCGGTATCAGCCGGCAATGCCGCAAGGTTCGGGCCAACGAAATCGACCAGCAGGGCAATACTGCCGTCGGTCTGACGGATCAGGTTGGACTGCTTGACGTCACCAGCGGAGCGCAGGGTCTGCTTGACCCAGCCCAGCTCCTGCGAATGCAGCTGGTCTTCCTTGATGGTCCAGCGCAGGCGGTAATCGTATTCGAACGCTTTGCCTGGCTCAGGCAGCTTTTCCGGGCTCCAGAACGCCACGATGTTGTCGTTGGTCTCGTCGGCGGTCGGAATCTCGACCAGGTCGACGGTACCCTTGCCCCAGTCACCCTTCGGCTCGATCCAGGCACTCGGACGCTTTTCGTACTCGTCGTCGAGGTCTTCATAGTCGCTGAAGGCGCGCTGACGCTGCAGCAGGCCGAAACCACGCGGGTTCTCGACGCTGAAGTTGCTCACGGCCAGGTGTTTCGGGTTGTTCAGCGGACGCCACAGCCACTCGCCATTGGCGGCATGGATGGCCAGGCCTTCGGAATCATGCAGGGCCGGGCGGTAGTTCATGACCTTCGACGGTTGATTGGGGCCGAACAGGTACATGCTGGTCAGCGGGGCGATGCCCAGGCGGCTGACGTTTTCACGCAGGTAGACCCGCGACTTGACATCGACCAGGGTGTCCTCGCCCGGGCGCAGGGTCAGCTTGTAGGCACCGGTGGAGCGCGGCGAGTCGAGCAGCGCGTAGATCACCAGGTGCTTGTCGTTCGGCTTGGGTTTCTCGATCCAGAATTCGCGGAAACGCGGGAATTCCTCGCCGGACGGCAGCGCGGTGTCGATGGCCAGGCCACGCGCCGACAGGCCATAGCGGTGGCCCTTGCCGACCACGCGGAAATAGCTGGCGCCAAGCAGAGTCATTATCTCGTCCTGCTTGTCGGCCTTGTTGATCGGGTAGAGCACGCGGAAGCCGGCATAGCCGAGGTTCTTGGTCGCGTCGGCGTCATGGGGCACGTCACCGAACTCGAAGCGGCTCGGGTCGTACTTGATTTCCTTGACCTTGTTGGCGGTGATCTCGTTGATGGTCACCGGCGTGTCGAAATGCATGCCCTGATGGTAGAAGGACAGCTTGAACGGCGTCTTGTCCTTGGCCCACTCGGCCTTTTCCTGCAGGAAGCGGATCTTCTGGTAGTCGGCGTACTTCATGTCGCGGAACACCGGTGGCAGGTTGCTCTTCGGTGCCTCGAACTTCTGACCGGCCAGATCCTTTGCCTTGGCTGCAACATCGTCCAGATTGAATGCCCACAGCTGGCCCGCGCTCATCAGGCCGACCAGCGCCACGCCGGCCAACAGGGCCTTGCGCAGCCGGGTACCGGGGATTCTAGGTGCAATACAGGGGCTTACAATCACGAGCAATCCTCGCCGAAAACAGATCATGAAACCAACGGCCAGCGACAAATGCCGGGTTGGCGAGCACTGTTCGGACCCCGTGAGGGCGTAATGATTCCCCAAACGGATCCTGACAATGCTCGAGTCAAAGTGAAACGAACCTGCGAACGCAGGTTCATGCAGCGCGCGATTATCCAGCAGGTCGCGTTACAACGCATCAGGCTGAACAAACTATTTATCGTACAAAACCCCTTGTTTTCGCCAAACAAAGGGTTTTTTGACCTCATATTTGTAACATAAATGTTACTGGGCCATCATTGACCAGATGCACCTGCATGTCAGCGCCGAAGCGACCACTGGCCACCTGCGGGTGCTGATCTTGTGCCTGGCTCAAAAGATAGTCGAAAAGCTCAGCGCCAAGGGCCGGCGGCGCAGCCGTCGAGAAGCTCGGGCGCATGCCGTTGCGGGTGTCGGCGGCCAGGGTGAACTGCGACACCAGCAGCAGGCCGCCGCCGACATCCTTGAGCGAGCGGTTCATCTTGCCCTGCTCGTCGCTGAACACCCGATAATTCAGCAGCTTGTGCAACAGCTTGTCGGCGTGCTCGGGCGAATCTTCAGGCTCGACCGCCACCAGCGCCAGCAACCCCTGGTCGATGGCGCCGACGACTTCCCCCGCTACCTCCACCCGGGCGCCGCGCACGCGCTGGATCAGCCCCTTCATGCTTCTTCCAGGGGCAAGTCGAGAAGGCGCCGGGCCATCTGGTCGGCGGCGCGCACCAGGGCATCGGTGATGCCGGGCTCGGAGGCGGCGTGGCCGGCGTCGCGGATCACCTTCAACTCACTGTTCGGCCAGGCCTGATGCAGTTCCCAGGCATTGTCCAGCGGGCAGATCACGTCGTAGCGGCCATGCACGATCACCGCCGGCAGATGGGCGATCTTCGGCATGTCGCGGATCAGCTGATCCTGCTCGAGGAAGGCGTTGTTGGTGAAATAGTGGCACTCGATGCGGGCGATCGACAGGGCACGCTGCGGCTCAGAGAAGCGATCGACCACCAGCGGGTTGGGGCGCAGGGTCGCGGTGCGGCCCTCCCAGGTGGACCAGGCCTTGGCGGCATGCATCTGGGCGATCTGGTCGTTGCCGGTCAGGCGCTTGTGGAAGGCCTTGACCAGGTCGCCACGCTCTTCCGGCGGAATCGGTGCGATGTAGTCCTGCCAGTAATCGGGGAACAGGCGGCTGGCGCCTTCCTGGTAGAACCAGTGGATCTCCTGCGGGCGGCACAGGAAGATGCCGCGCAGGATCAGACCATGCACGCGTTCGGGGTGTTTCTGGGCGTAGGCCAGGGCCAGGGTGGAACCCCAGGAACCGCCAAACAGCACCCACTTGTCGATGCCGAGATGCTCGCGGATGCGCTCCAGGTCCTCGACCAGGTGCCAGGTGGTGTTGTTCTCCAGGCTCGCATGGGGCGTGGAGCGACCACAGCCGCGTTGGTCGAATGTAATGATGCGGTACAGGTTGGGGTCGAAGTAGCAACGGCTCTGGGCATCGCAGCCCGCGCCCGGACCACCGTGGATGAACACCACGGGCAGACCTTCCGGCGAGCCGCTCTCATCGACATACAGCACATGCGGCGCTTCCACGGCCAGATCGTGCCGGGCGTAGGGTTTGATCTGCGGGTAGAGGGTCTGCATCGCGCACTCCGTGTGAGGTTTGGTTCGGCCGTGGGCCATCATAAACCTGAATTGCGCTTTGAGCACCGTCTACGCTGCCATGCCTGTTCGAAGGGCACACATAACTACCCCTCCCCAGCCAGACTGACCGGCGACAGTCCCCTGCCTCCTATCAAGCAAGGGCCCGACCATGCCAACCGCAGTCACTGCTCTACCTGGTGTTCATTACTCCACGATCGAACGCAAGCTCCCCGCCTGGCTCAGGCACGCACCGCCAGCAACCCATCGCGCATTGCGCAACTGGCGCCAGGCCCCGTCCTGGCTGGCGATGGCGATCCAGCAACAGCCGGACATCGCCAAGGCCTGGCAGGATGAACATGCCCGCCATCGTGAACACCAAGCCCAGGTGCAGAAGCTGTTCGAGCCGTTACCCGACCTGGAAAGCTACGCCGTCAACGTACTGAGCGAGGCTATCAAGCAGCGCTTCGGGGTCGACCTGGATGTGCGCAGCAGTTACCTGGTCGATGCCCGCCTGATCGAAACCAGCACCGGTGACAGCCGCCTGGCCGTCAACCGGGCGACCCGCTCACTGCTGCACTGCGCCCTGCACAACTTCGACGCGGGTGCCGCCGGCGAACATGGCATGGACGCACCAGCGGCACCGCTGAAGAAGTCGGTCATCCTGGATCACCGGCGCTTCATGGGTACCGTGCCGCTCACCAATACCCTGGACATCGCGGCCGAAGACTTCGCCGATCTGTGCCGCACCCTGGATATCGGCGGCACCTACCATACGCGACTGCACGCCATCTATTACCCGGCAGCCAGCGCCGAACTGAGCGCTGACGAAGTGGCACTGCAGATCTACCAGACCTTGGGCCAGGCTGAGGTGTCGGCGTTCAGACAATCGCTGCACTACGCCCGTCTCAAAGGCGATATCGGCGAAGCGCTGTACCAGGCCGCCCTTGCCGCGCCACTCGATCAGCTACCGGCGGGCGACGCCGCCGTGAGGTTCAGCCTGCTCGAATTGTGGCAAGCCGAGCTGACCGGCGTCGTGCTGATCACCCTGCAAGCCGAAGACCATCAGATCCTGGCACTTTACATCCCTGAGGACACTGCAACGCCTCTGCAGGAGTTCGCCAACCTGACAGCATTGAAAAGCGGGTTGACGGCCAGGCTCCAGGCCAACCCAGGCTACCTGGACAAACACCTTGCCGACCGGGACAAGGCGTCGATAAACGTCCGCCTCAAGGACCGGCTCACGCCCCTCGGTTGGAGCATCCGCGGCCTGCATGAACGTGTTCCGGCCCCACATGCCAGCCTGTACCCGGTCCTCCAGCCTTTGCGCTACGCGTTCCAGGGCGTCATGGCCTTCCAGAAAGCCCGGCGCCATGAGCAGGATGTGCTGTTCCACGCCACGCCAACCGAAATCGTCGACCGACGCAGTGCCCAGGCCCACCGGGAGCTGATTGCCGGCCGCCTCCTGATGGGCCTGAACATCGCCGGGTTCTTCGTGCCGGGGCTGGGAGAACTGATGCTCGCCGTGTGCGTGACCCAGCTGGCCCATGAAGTGTACGAGGGCATCGAGGCCTGGGAGAACGACGAGCGCGATATAGCCTACGGGTACCTGGTGGACGTGATCGAAAACGTAGCGATCATGGCCGCCCTCAGCGCGGCGGCCAAGGTTGCCAGAGGTAGACGCAGAGGTGACGGCGAGACAGGCACAGACGCGAACCCACCATGGGTGGAAGAGCCGGACGAGGAAGAGCCTGAAGGCCGGCGTATTGCTGTGGAAACACCCTCCTTCATCGAAGAACTGGAAGACGTCGAAACMCCCGACGGACAGACCCGCCTGTGGAAACCCGACCTCACCCCCTACCAGAGCACCGAGGTACTGCCAGACCATCTGGCACCGGATGAGCTCGGCCTGCGGCACCATCAGGGCAAACGCTGGTTGGCACTGGAGGGCAAGCAATACATCGTCGAACCGGCATCAACCAGCGGTGCATACCGTCTGCGACACCCGCTGAACCCGCGCCGTTACCGCCCACCGCTTCGGCACAACGGCGCCGGAGCCTGGCTGCACGCGATGGATAAGCCGCTGAGCTGGTCGGGCATCAGGTTGCTGCGCCGTATCGGCCACCTGAGTGCGGATTTTGACGAGCTGACACTGCAGCGGATACTCGCCGTCAGCGGTACAGAGGAAGACACACTGCGCCGAGCCCTGGCAGAGAACCAGCGCTTGCCAGCCCTGCTGGAAGACACGTTGCAACGCTTCAAGCTGGACCAGGCGATACGTCAGCTGCCCGACGCCACCACCCACCCTGCCAAGTTTTCCAGGGCCTACGCCAACCTTGCGCACACCCCACCAGCAGTTGCCACAGCCATCCAGCGGCTGTACCCGCAACTGCCGGGGGCAGTCACCACTGAGTTGGTTCGCAACGCCAGCCCCAGTGAACTGCAGGTACTCGGAACCGGCAAGATCCCCCTGCGCCTTGGCGAGGAAATTCGCGTCTACCAGCAACAGGTGCGCCTTGCACGCACCTATGAAGGGCTCTACTTGACCTGCGTGCGCAACTGGGACAGTGACCGTCTGATCATGCATGCGCTCGAGCGACTGCCCGGCTGGCCCGTCGGGACCAGACTGCGGCTACTCCAGCGCACCTCCTGGCCGGCGGGTGAGCATGGCATAGGGCCGCAGGATGCTCGTTCTTGTCCAACCATCACCCACGCTGAGGCCGGCTACATCGTCCATGAAGAAGCCCCGACGGGCGCCGCCATCCCCCCCCACCCAAGCCTGTATGGCGCCTTGTACAAAGCACTGCCAAGGGCCATGACGCAACTGCAGGTCGTCGATCAACAAGCGCTGCAGCGCCTGCTGCAGCATAGCCCGCTGCTATCGCGCTCACACTTGCGCACGCTGCTGGGCATGCGCCCCGTGCGCCCCGGCTACCGTTCGCCCATGCGCCTTGCCGATGGCCACCTGGGTTATCCACTGAGTGGCAACAGCGCGACCGGACAAGGCGTGACTCGCCAGCACCTTCTCGAAGCAGTCGGGGCAACAGGGCTGGTTGCACGTACCGGGCGCACGCCAGATGAGGTGCTATTGGTGCTTGCCAGCCACGGCCGTACCCAGCAGCAGGTACTCGAACAGCTGCAGGCACTGCTGGAGCAACGCTCTGAATTGCAAAGCAGGCTGGACGACTGGAGCGAAGCCATTTCGCCGGCAACGGACCAGGCGGCACAGGCTTATGAGCGCTTGCGCGAGGCGGTCATGCAGTATTGGTATGACACCGCTCTGGATGAAAGCAACCAGCATCAGGCTCCGTTACGATTTGCCCAGGTCCCCTTGGCCGACATTCCGCTGACTTTGCCCGATTTCTTCAATACGCGCGTGCGCCACCTGAGCCTGGTCGACCTGCCTGCAGGCACTTTGGCAGGCTGGGCGCAAAACGAGCGCCTGCTGCAACGTCTGCTCAGGCAGATGCCAAATATCGAATCACTGGAAATCAGTCGGCCTTATCAGCCAACGGCGACGCCCTCCTCGTTCCTGTTCAGCACTCCCACCATCACCGGACACTTGCCCATGCTGCGCAGGCTGGTAATGACCAACCAGAACATTGCGTTGTCCGAAAGCGATGTGAACCTGCTGGCAGGGCTTACCCAACTGAGGTACCTGGACCTGAGCGGCAACCGCTTGTCACAAAACAATAGCCCAAGCTTCCATGAGTTTTCCCTGGACTACCTGGGCCTGGACCAAATGCAACTGGCGCAATGGCCCCTCGGCATTGGCGCCGATGCCTTGGGACGGATCAGCCATTTGTCCATGCGCAACAACAACCTCAGATCGCTGCCTGCGTTCTTGCTCAACGAGGCTGATACCCTGCCGACCCCACCCGTCATCGCGCTTGAGGGCAACAGCCTCAACCCGACCCACCTGCAACGCCTGCTGCTCAATGAGCAGGCCGAGACAGCCAGCATCAGCGTGGATCTGCCTGCCGACCTGAGCGAGCGGCTTGCCCGCATTCGCAATGAACGGCAACAGATGCGCGACGCGATCGACGGCTGGGCACAGGCCTCCAGCTCAAACAACCCGCTGACCCAAGCCGCACTGGCGGACCGGCAGCGTATCGCTGCGGCCCTGACCCAGTTCTGGGAACGGCAGGAGCAAGGCCTGGAATACCTGCACCTGCAACTCGAAGACGTGGCCATCGAAAACTTCCCCCGACGGCTTCCCGCGTTTTTCTACGCGCACGTGAATGCAATGACGCTGACACGCTTGCGCGGCAGCACCGCGCAGCTTGATGAGCTGCTCAGCCGCTTTGCCAATGTCACCCGACTGACCATCGATGAACACCAGGCCGCCACGTCATCGCTGGCATCCGCACTGGCGCGCCTACCCCGACTCAACTACCTGGAGTTTCGCAACATGGGCCTGGAAGTCGACCAGGCCATGCTGGAAGCCTTTGCGGTATCGGAGCACCTGACCTCGCTGGACCTGTCAGGCAATCGTCTGGGCATCGTCAACCAAGTGCCCGCACGGCTCGCCAGCAACCTGCAGTCGCTGGCGTTGACCAATATGAACCTGCAGGCCTGGCCAAGCTGGTGCGACAGCCTGCTGCCGTTGGAGTTGCTGGATCTGAGTTCGAACAGCATCACCCAGCTACCCGAGCACATCCTGGCAAACCTGAACAATCCCATGCCGATCTCGTCGATCGCCTTGTTCGACAACCCATTGCCAGTGGAAACCATTCTGCGTGCACGCGCATTCTCTGATAGCCAGCACAGTTTTTCCTTCGCTCTGGACATCCCGGAGAACCTGATGTTCGTCGAGACATCGAGCGAAGGATCGTTCGATCACCCGCATTTCCCCTTGCTGGGTGACGACACACCGAGGCTGGAAGACTGGATGTTGGGCAGCGAGGCACAGAACGAGGCATTACAGGACTGCTGGGCAACGCTTGAAGGCAGCAACCTGTTGCGCCTGGTGGGCCGCTTGCACAATGCCGCGCCCTATGTCGACCCGAACACCCGAGCCAGCTTCTGCGAGCGAGTGCGCATGATGCTGGTGGTGGCCGCCAGCAACGCAACCGAGCGGCCGACCATGGAGAGCATTGCCGCAGCGGCATTGCCTGACCCGGAAACCGGCGCGCAGACCTGCCACGATGGTGCGCTGCAGGAGTTCAACAACATCGAGTTGTACCTGATGGCGCGGCATCTGCTGATCGAGGCGGGTGATACCTTGCAAACGCTGAGCCGACGCCTGTTGCAACTGTTCCGGATTGAACAGCTGGACAAGCTGGCAAACCAGCGATCCGGCCCTGGCGATATGGTTTCGGTGCGTCTGGCCTACCGCCGCGAACTTTCCAGGGAACTGGACCTGCCGATTGCTGACAGCATGCGCTTCAGAGGCGCCGCCAATCTGGCTCGGGATGAGCTGTCCAGCGTTCTGGAGTCGGTGCGCAAAAGTGAACTGAGCGATGCTTTGGTCGACTACATGCTGGCAAACAGCGACTGGACCACTCGTCTGCGCGCAGAGCATGCCGAGCGTTTCGCCGAAATAGAGGCGCGCTTCCGCCTTCGGGTGCTGGAGCTGGCCAATCAGGACAGCGCGCTTGAGGAAGAACTGAAACTGCAGCAAGAGCTGCAGTGGGACAAGGACCAGGAAGAGCAGGAACTGCTGCGCGAACTGACCCTCTTGCAGATCACTAACAATTGATCCATATCCGCCGACGACGCGAAGGCTTGCTCCGCGTCGCTGTTTTAGCGGCCAGTTTCACCGCCCGTAACGGACTACGCCCCAATCTAACGACGTCTGCAAAAGCTGCTGCAACACTTGCTGTGTCGGTTTTGCCAAGTCTTCACGGTAACTGAAGGGCTCGATCTCTTCCATGTAGGTGCTCTGGGCCAGCTCCAGTTGCACCGCATGGATGTGGTTGGCCGGATCGCCATAATGGCGAGTGATGTGCCCGCCTTTGAAGCGACCGTTGAGCACATGGGTGTAACCGGCGAATCCGCCGCACACGCCCTGCAACCGTTCGGCCAGTTGCGGGTCGCAGCTGGCGCCATTGAAGGTGCCGAGGTTGAAATCCGGCAGCTTGCCATCGAACAGGTGCGGGATCAGCGAACGGATCGAGTGGGCATCCCACAACAACGCATAGCCGAACTCGTCGCGCAGACGGTCCAGTTCACGACGAATCGTGTCGTGGTAGGGCCGCCAGATCCCCTCCAGGTACGTTGCCCGTTCGTCGGCAGTCGGTGCCTGGCCGTCCTTGAACAGCGGCTTACCGTCGAACAAGATCGCCGGGTAAAGGCCAGTGGTGGCACCCACGTACAGCGGCTTGTCGTCATCCGGCCGGTTCAGGTCGATGACGAACCGCGAGTACTCCGCCGCCACCACGCTGGCGCCCAGGTCACGAGCGAAGTCATACAGGCGTGGGATATGCCAGTCGGTGTCCGGCAGGCTGCGGGCCTGGTCGACCAAGCCGTCGCGCACGGCGTCGGTGAGGCCGAGCCCGGCATGGGGCATGCTGATCAGCAACGGCAGGCGGCCCTGGTGAAAACTCAATACCTTGTCCATGTGCCCTCGCTCAGTTGGATATTTCATGGCCCAGGCGCACCACGCGCTTGGGCAGGTCGCCGCCGAGCCAGTAGCTGAGGTCGGCCGGGCGTTCGATCTGCCAGGCGATGAAGTCGGCAACCTTGCCCACTTCCAGAGAGCCATGGCTGGTGTCCAGGCCCAACGCCGTGGCGGCGTGCACGGTGACGCCGGCCAGGGCTTCCTCGGGGGTCATGCGGAAACAGGTGCAGCCCATGTTCAGCATCAGGCGCAGCGACAGCCCCGGCGAGGTGCCGGGGTTGAGGTCGCTGGCCAGGGCGATCTTCACGCCGTGCCGGCGCAAGGCATCCATCGGCGGCAGCTGGGTTTCGCGCAGGAAGTAGAACGCCCCCGGCAGCAGCACCGCGACGGTGCCGGACTGCGCCATGGCTATGGCGTCTTCCTCGGTCATGAACTCCAGATGATCGGCCGACAATGCCTGGTAGCGCGCTGCCAGGCTGGAACCGTGCAGTGACGACAGCTGCTCGGCATGCAGCTTGACCGGCAGGCCGAGCTCACGGGCCTTGATGAACAGCCGCTCGACCTGGGCGGGAGAAAACGCCAGGTGTTCGCAGAAGGCATCCACCGCATCCACCAAGCCCTCGGCGGACAGCGCCGGGAGCATTTCATCGCAGATGTGGGCGATGTAGTCGTCGGCCCGGCCAACGTACTCCGGCGGCAGGGCATGGGCAGCCAGGCAGGTGCTGCGCACGGTCACCGGCAGCTCCTCGCCCAGGCGCCGAGCCACGCGCAACATCTTGCGCTCGCTCTCGAGGTCCAGGCCATAGCCCGACTTGATCTCTATGGTGGTCACGCCATCGCGCATCAGCGCCTGAACCCGCTGGCGGGCACTAACAAACAGCGCGTCCTCGCTGGCCGCGCGGGTCGCCCGCACGGTGCTGGCGATACCGCCGCCCTGGGCGGCGATCTCGGCATAGCTGACGCCCTGCAGGCGCTGCTCGAACTCGCCGCTGCGGTTACCGCCGAACACCGCATGGGTATGGCAGTCGATCAGCCCGGGGGTGACCCAGGCGCCGCCCAGGTCGACGACGCGGTCGGCCGCGACCGGCGGCACGTCAGCGCGGGGGCCGATCCACTCGATCAGGCCCGCGCTGGTGACGATCGCCGCGTCCTCGATGACCGAATAACGGCCGTCGGTCATGGTCGCGGCGTGGCAGTGCTGCCAGAGGGTTCTCATCAGGATCTCCTTTCTAATTCAGCGGTGCAGCTCGGCAGGTTCCCGGACCGGCTCGCCACCACCGGCGCGTGGCTTGCACCACAGCAGGTAGGACGCCACCAGGAACACCACCCAGACCACGCCGACGAGCAATGCCGCCTGGGTGTCGGGGAAGTAGCCGAGCACACCAAAGATGAACACCATGAAGGCAATGGCCAAGGCCGGGCCATAGGGCCAGAAGGGTACCGGGAACTTGAGCTGGGCGACTTGCTCGCGGCTCATGCTGCGGCGCATGGCGACCTGGGTGACCAGGATCATCAGCCACACCCACACGGTGGCGAAGGTGGCGATCGAAGCGATCAGCAGGAACACGTTCTCCGGGATCAGGTAGTTGAGCAGCACACCGATCAGCAGTGCCGCGCCCATCACCACCACGGTCATCCACGGTACGCCGTGTTTCGACAGTTTGCCGAAGCCACGCGGTGCCTGGCCGTGCTGGGCCAGGCCGTACATCATGCGCCCGGCACCGAAAATGTCGCTGTTGATCGCCGAGATGGCCGCCGAGATCACCACGATATTGAGCACGGCCGCGGCTGAGCCAATCCCCAGGTTGCTGAAGATCTGCACGAATGGGCTGCCCTGGCTGCCGATCTGCGGCCATGGGTACAGGCACATCAGCACGAACAGGGTGAGCACGTAGAACAGCAGGATGCGCAGCGGCACGGCGTTGATCGCCTTTGGGATCACACGCTGAGGGTCTTTCGCTTCACCTGCGGTGACGCCGATGATCTCGATGCCGCCGAAGGCGAACATCACCACCGCGAACGAGGCGATCAGGCCACTGATGCCATTGGGCATGAAGCCGCCGTGCTCGAACAGGTTGCTCACCCCGACAGCCTGCCCGGTGCCCACCTGGCTGAAGCCGAAGGCCATGATGCCGAGGCCGGCGAGGATCATCGCAACGATGGCGCCAACCTTGAGCAGCGACAGCCAGAACTCCATCTCGCCGAACACCCGCACGTTGCACAGGTTCAGGCCGCCGATCAGGAACACGATGCCCAGCACCCAGATCCAGCGGGCGACCTCCGGGAACCAGAAGCCCATGTAGATACCAAAGGCGGTGACGTCGGCGATGGCGACGATGACCATCTCGAAGGCGTAGGTCCAGCCGAGGATGAAGCCGGCCATGGGGCCGAGGTAGGTGCTGGCGTAGTGGCCGAAGGAGCCGGCCACCGGGTTGTGCACGGCCATTTCGCCGAGGGCGCGCATGACCATGAACACGGCGGCGCCGCCGATCAGGTAGGCCAGCAGCACGGCCGGGCCGGCCATCTGGATGGCCGAGGCCGAACCGTAGAAAAGCCCGGTACCGATTGCCGAACCGAGCGCCATGAAACGGATGTGCCGGGCCGACAGCCCGCGCTTGAGACCTTGAGCTTGTTGCATGTCACGTCCTTATTGTTGTTCTGGTCGTGAAATCGAGAAGGGGCTGTTGCACAGCCCATCGCCGGCAAGCCGGCTCCCACAGGAAGTGGCGCTGCACCTCTGTGGGAGCCGGCTTGCCGGCGAAAGGGCCGCACAGCGGCCCCAGCGGCATTACAGGCTTGGCAGGACACCAACCGGCAGCAGGCCGGTCAGGGTGCCTTTGGCCAGCAACGCGGCAGCCGCCTCGATATCCGGCGAGAAGAAGCGGTCGCGGTCATAGTGCGGCACTTCGCGACGCAGCGCCTGGCGCGCCTGCTCCAGCTTGGCGGAGGTCTTCAGGCCCTTGCGCAGGTCCAGGCCCTGGCAGGCACCCAGCCATTCGATGGCCAGCACGCCACGGGTGTTCTCGGCCATTTCCCACAGGCGCTTGCCGGCGGCCGGGGCCATCGACACATGGTCTTCCTGGTTGGCCGAAGTCGGCAGGCTGTCGACGCTGTGCGGGTGCGACAGCGCTTTGTTCTCGCTGGCCAGCGCGGCGGCGGTGACCTGGGCGATCATGAAGCCGGAGTTGACCCCGCCGTTTTCCACCAGGAACGGCGGCAGCTGGGACATGTGCTTGTCCATCATCAGCGAGATGCGACGCTCGCTCAGCGAGCCGATCTCGGCGATCGCCAGGGCCAGGTTGTCGGCAGCCATGGCCACCGGCTCGGCGTGGAAGTTACCACCGGAGATCACGTCACCCTCGGCGGCGAACACCAGCGGGTTGTCCGACACGGCGTTGGCTTCGATGCCCAACACGTCGGCGGCCTGGCGGATCTGGGTCAGGCAGGCGCCCATGACTTGCGGCTGGCAGCGCAGCGAGTACGGATCCTGAACCTTGTCGCAGTTCTTGTGCGACAGCGACACTTCGCTGGAATCACCCAGCAGGTCGCGGAAGCAGGCGGCGGTGTCGATCTGGCCACGCTGGCCGCGCACTTCATGGACACGCGCATCGAACGGCGAGCGCGAACCCAGCGCCGCCTCGACGCTCAGGCCGCCACAGGCGATGGCCGCGGCGTACAGGTCTTCGGCCTGGAACAGGCCACGCAGGGCGTAGGCGGTGGAGGCCTGGGTGCCGTTGAGCAGGGCCAGGCCCTCTTTCGCGGCCAGGGTCAACGGCTCCAGGCCGGCGACAGCCAGGGCTTCGGTGGCCGGCAACCACTGGCCCTTGTAGCGGGCCTTGCCTTCGCCCAGCAGCACCAGCGACATATGCGCCAGCGGCGCCAGGTCACCGGAGGCGCCGACCGAACCTTTCAGCGGGATGTGTGGATAGACTTCGGCGTTGACCAGGCCGATCAGCGCATCGATGACTTTGCGGCGGATGCCGGAGAAGCCACGGCTGAGGCTGTTGATCTTGAGCACCATGATCAGCCGTACCAGGTCGTCGTCCAGCGGCGCGCCGATACCGGCGGCGTGGGACAGCACCAGCGAACGCTGCAGGTTTTCCAGGTCGTGGCTGGCGATGCGGGTCGAGGCCAGCAGGCCGAAACCGGTGTTGATGCCGTAGGCGGTACGGTCTTCGGCGATGATCTGCTCGACGCAGGCGACGCTGGCGTCGATGGCGGGCGCGGCGCTGGCATCGAGCTGCAGGCGCACGGGCGCGGCGTGGATGGCGCGCAGCTGGGCCAGGGTCAGGGTGCCGGGCTTGAGGGTCAATTCGGTCACTTCGCTACTCCAATCGCATGGGGCCACGCGGGGCCCCTTCTTGTTGTTCAGTATCACCCGTGAAGGGTGCGATCCAAAGCGCGGCGATCAGCCGGTGATCATCGGCAGGTCCAGGCCCTGCTCCTTGGCGCAGTCGATGGCGATCTGGTAGCCGGCGTCGGCGTGGCGCATCACGCCGGTCCCCGGGTCGTTGGTCAGCACGCGGGCGATGCGCGCGGCCGCCTCGTCGGTACCGTCGCAGACGATGACCATGCCCGAGTGCTGCGAGAAGCCCATACCCACGCCACCGCCATGGTGCAGCGAAACCCAGGTGGCACCGCCTGCGGTGTTGAGCAGGGCATTGAGCAGCGGCCAGTCGGAGACCGCGTCGGAGCCGTCGCGCATGGCTTCGGTTTCACGGTTGGGGCTGGATACCGAGCCCGAATCCAGGTGGTCACGGCCGATGACGACGGGTGCGGACAGCTCGCCGCTGCGCACCATCTCGTTGAACGCCAGGCCCAGCTTGGCGCGCAGGCCCAGGCCAACCCAGCAGATGCGCGCCGGCAGGCCCTGGAAGCTGATGCGCTCGCGGGCCATGTCCAGCCAGCGGTGCAGGTGGGCGTCGTCGGGGATCAGTTCCTTGACCTTGGCGTCGGTCTTGTAGATGTCCTCGGCATCACCGGACAGCGCGGCCCAGCGGAACGGACCGACACCGCGGCAGAACAGCGGGCGGATGTAGGCCGGGACGAAGCCTGGGAAGTCGAAGGCATTGGCCACGCCTTCTTCCTTGGCCATCTGGCGGATGTTGTTGCCGTAGTCGAAGGTCGGGATGCCCTGCTTCTGGAAGTCGAGCATGGCTTTGACATGCACGGCCATCGATTGCTTGGCGGCCTTGACCACGGCAGCCGGGTCGGTCTGGGCGCGGTCGCGGTACTGCTCCCAGGTCCAGCCGGCCGGCAGGTAGCCGTTGAGCGGGTCGTGGGCGCTGGTCTGGTCGGTGACCATGTCCGGGCGTACGCCGCGCTTGACCAGCTCCGGCAGGATCTCAGCGGCGTTGCCGTGCAGGGCGATGGAGATGGCCTTGCCTTCGGCGGTGTACTTGGCGATACGCGCCAGGGCGTCGTCCAGGTCAGTGGCCTGCTCGTCGACGTAGCGGGTCTCGAGGCGGAAGTCGATGCGGCTCTGCTGGCACTCGATGTTCAGCGAGCAAGCGCCGGCCAGGGTCGCGGCCAGTGGCTGGGCACCGCCCATGCCACCCAGGCCCGCGGTCAGTACCCATTTGCCCTTGAGGCTGCCGTTGTAGTGCTGGCGGCCGGCTTCGACGAAGGTTTCGTAGGTGCCCTGGACGATGCCCTGGCTGCCGATGTAGATCCAGCTGCCGGCGGTCATCTGGCCGTACATGGCCAGGCCCTTGGCGTCCAGTTCGTTGAAGTGTTCCCAGTTGGCCCAGTGCGGCACCAGGTTGGAGTTGGCGATCAGCACGCGCGGGGCGTTGCTGTGGGTCTTGAACACGCCGACCGGCTTGCCCGACTGCACCAGCAGGGTTTCGTCGTCTTCCAGGCGGGTCAGGGTCTCGACGATCTTGTCGTAGCACTCCCAGTTGCGCGCGGCGCGGCCGATGCCGCCGTACACCACCAGCTCTTTCGGGTTTTCGGCGACCTGCGGGTCGAGGTTGTTCATCAGCATGCGCAGCGGGGCTTCGGTGAGCCAGCTCTTGGCGGTCAGCTTGTTGCCACGCGGGGCACGGATTTCTACGTCACGGTACTTGTTGTTGTCAGTCACGGGGATGTCCTCTGCGGTCGTCCGACGGCATGTGTGTGTCGTGGTGACTATACAAACACACCTTTACTTGTATGTACAAGCATAGGCAACCAAAAAAAGTGACCATTCCTCGGACGAAAAACGAAAAAGGGGCCGCAGCGCACCCCATCGCTGGCAAGCCAGCGATAGGCTGCACAGCAGCCCCCTTTCAGCGATGAAAGATCAGTGTGAAATCAGCTCGATCAGGCAGAACCTCCCCTGCACATTCACTTCCAGCAACCCTTCATTGCCATCAATCCGCAGACAGTCATACCGCCCAAGCTTCTGCGTCTGCTCCCCAGCCAGCCCCGCCTCGACATGAGTGCTGGCGGCAAACAGCAACAGCGTCGAAGCCGAGCTGAACAACCGATTCGAACCATCAAACCACTGCAACCTGGGCCGATACCGCTGCGGCGCATAGATCAGGTTGAAATCGCGAATCGCCCCGCCCAACAGCTTGCAACTGACCTGGCTTTCGCCACTGAAGGCGAAGGCGTCGAACGGCAGCAACGGCCGGCTGGCCTGGCCATCGACCAGCAGGCGCATGCCATCGCCCTGCAATACGGTGATGATCCGCTGGTACCCGGTGAAGCTGGAAAAACCACCAGACTCCTCGATATCGGCAATTGACAGACGCCAGCCGAAACCGTCCAGGCTGTCGCCAGCGTCGCGGGTAATCTCTTCGGTGAAACCGCCACCGTTCTTCCAGGGCATGCGCGGGTAATCCTGGGCGCGCAACAGCTGCAACTGAGTCATTTGCTGAATCGTCCTTCCAGACGGTGACGGGAACCGGGGTGGATCAGGCGCGCGGCGGTCACCGGCTGGCGCCCCGACCAGGTGCGACGGCGGATCAGCAGGCACGGCTCGCCCCGCTCGATCTGCAGCAGCGTGCATTCTTCAGGCTCGGCGAGGATGGCCTCGACCACGTGCTCGCCTTCGGTGAGCGGCGCAACCTGCGACAGGTAGGCGTAGGGCGTTTGCCGGGTGAAATCCTGATTGAGGTAGTCCGGGGCGATGGCGGCGTTGACGTAACGGTCCTCGATCTGCACCGGCACGCCGTTCTCGTAATGCACGATCAGCGAATGGAACACCCGCTGGCCTTCGCGCATGTCCAGGGCCAGGGCGCGCTCGGAACCGGCCGCCTCCTCGGCCAGGGTTATCACCTGGCAGCTATGCTGGTGGCCACGGCCGGCGATCTCGTCGGCGATGTTGTTGACCTCGAACAGCGCCGAGCGGCTCTTGGGTTCGGCGACGAAGGTGCCGACGCCCTGCATGCGTACCAGCAGGCCTTCGGCGGTCAGTTCGCGCAGGGCGCGGTTGATGGTCATGCGGCTGAAGCCCAGCTCGCTGACCAGTTCGCTCTCCGAGGGCACCCGGTGATGAGGCGGCCAGCTGCCGCTCTCGATCTGCTGGATGATCATCTGTTTCACCCGGGCGTAGAGCGGCGCCGGCCCTTCGCCCATCTGGGCAACCAGCGCGGAGACAGGAAGTGTCGGCACGGCGTTGAATCCTTGTGCGGTTGGAGTGAACGGTAGCTTGCCGGAGTTTACCCGGCAGGCAAACGGCTGTATATGTATATACAAGTTAACAATAACAGGATTTCACCGATGCCCGCCTACTTCGCCGAACGCGCCCTGCTCCCTTCGGGCTGGGCCCGCAATGTCCGTCTGGAGGTCGCCGCCGACGGTCGGCTGGCCGCGATCATGGCCGATGCCGACGCCGAGGGCGCCGAGCACCTGGGTGGCCCGCTGCTGCCGGGCATGCCCAACCTGCACTCGCACGCATTCCAGCGGGCCATGGCGGGGCTGGCGGAAGTGGCCGGCAATCCCAACGACAGCTTCTGGACCTGGCGCGAGCTGATGTACCGCCTGGTCGGCCGGATCACCCCGGAACAGCTGCAGGTCATCGCCCGCCAGCTGTACATCGAGATGCTCAAGGCCGGCTACACCTCGGTGGCCGAGTTCCATTACGTGCACCATGACCAGAACGGCCAGGCCTATGCCGACCCTGCCGAGCTGTCACGGCGCATCAGCGCCGCCGCCGCCGCCAGCGGCATCGGCCTGACCTTGCTGCCGGTGCTCTACAGCCACGCCGGGTTCGGCGGCCAGGCACCCAATGACGGCCAACGGCGCTTCATCAACTCAACCGAACAATACCTGCGCCTGCAACAGCAGCTAGCACCATTGCTGGCACAACAGCCGGCGCAGGCACTGGGGCTGTGCTTCCACTCGCTGCGCGCCGTTACACCGGGGCAGATCGCCGATGTGCTCGGTGCCAGCGACAAGTCCTGCCCAATCCATATCCACATCGCCGAGCAACAGAAGGAAGTCGATGACTGCCTGGCCTGGAGCGGCCGCCGTCCGCTGCAATGGCTGTACGAGCATGTCGATGTCGATCAGCGCTGGTGCCTGGTCCATGCCACCCATGCCGAAGCCGGCGAAGTCGCCGCCATGGCCCGCAGTGGCGCGGTGGCAGGCCTGTGCCTGACCACCGAGGCGAACCTGGGTGACGGCATCTTCCCGGCGGTGGACTACCTGGCCCAGGGCGGGCGAATGGGTATCGGCTCGGACAGCCATGTGTCACTGAGCGTGGTCGAGGAGCTGCGTTGGCTGGAATACGGCCAGCGTCTGCGCGACCAACGGCGCAACCGGCTGTATCGCGGTGACCAGCCGATGGTCGGCCGCACCCTCTACGACGCTGCGCTGGCAGGCGGTGCACAAGCGCTGGGGCAGCCGATCGGCGAGCTCGCCGTGGGCAGGCGCGCGGACTGGCTGGTGCTCGATGGGCAGGATCCGTACCTGGCCGTGGCCGACGGCGATGCCATCCTCAACCGCTGGCTGTTCGCCGGTGGCGAT
The DNA here is from genome assembly GCF_047501685.1 of Pseudomonas sp. CAM1A. Taxonomy (NCBI): domain Bacteria; kingdom Pseudomonadati; phylum Pseudomonadota; class Gammaproteobacteria; order Pseudomonadales; family Pseudomonadaceae; genus Pseudomonas; species Pseudomonas sp. CAM1A. The sequence goes on from NZ_JBFNXP010000001.1 coordinate 159,844, forward strand.
CGGCAGGTGCGCGATGTGATGGTCAATGGCCAATGGGTCGTGCGCCAGGGGCGGCACGGCCAAGAAGAGGAAAGCGCAGTGGCGTTCGTCGAGGTACTGCGCCAGCTGTTGGACTGATATCTGAAACCATCGCGGGGCAAGCCCGCTCTCACTGAGGCGTGGGAGCGGGCTTGCCCCGCGATTGCGTGTTCAATGGCGAGCGACGATGCTCTTGTCGGGCGTGCGCCAGATCAGCCGGCTGGTATCAAAGCCCTGCTGCCGCGCCTTGGCCAGCAGGTTCTCGCGCTCCCAGGCCGGCAACGAAGGCGTGCGAGAAAGAATCCACAGGTACTTGCGATCCGGGCTGCCGACGATCGCCGTACGGTAGCGCTCGTCGACGAACAGGATCCAGTAGTCCCCCTTGGCCACCCCGGGCACCAGGCGGGTGAACCAATTGTCGAACTCCACCCACAGTTTGTCGGTGCGGCCCGCCTGCTGCGGCGTGGCATGGCCCTCGGCACGCAGCCACTCGTCGCCCATCGTACGGCAACGGTTGAGCACGCCGACCGTGCCGTCGGGCTTGAGGTTGTAATGGGCTTCGGATTGGGCGCAGCCGTCCTGGTATTTCATTGGCAGGCGCGCCAGCTCGAACCATTTGCCCTGGTAACGCTTGAGGTCGACCGCACCTGCGGTCTTCGGCGCCAGCGGGTCGGTGGCCGAGGTGGCGCAGCCACCCAGCAGCATCACCAGGCACACGCCCAGCAGCAGGTGCAGATGCCTCATTTGAGGCCCTGCCCGGAATACATCAGGACCTTGTCCGCCGCGTACTGCACGCTGATGAAGCTCTTCTCGTCCCCCCAGGTGCAGCTGCTCATGCCCAGCGCACCCGAGCACTCCGTAGGCGTGCCGAGCAACTGCTCGACCTCGGCCTTGTTCATGCCGGCCTTGAGCTTGGAATAGTTTTCCTGGTTGATCTTGCTGCAGGCGGTCAGGACGACGCACAAGGACAACAGGGCGAGGGAACGCAACGACATGAAGGGACACTCCTGGAGATGGATACACAGGCACGAGGACCTGCAGGGAGCTTAGAAGGGAAAAAGGCTCCTCGGTTCCCTGGCCGAGGAGGTTTCGTTGTGCACCGTTGGTCGCCTGGCGCGCAAACGATTAATGTTTTATATCTGCGCGTCGACATAGAGCGGTGGTGTGGCCTTTTGCCGCACCCCTCCCCTTCGTGCCCGTGCGCAGATTCCAAGAAAAATGACCAAGAACCTCAAGTTCAGCCACAAGATCCTGCTGGCCGCCGCCCTGGTGGTGGCCGTCGCCTTCACCTGTTTCGTCCTGTTCAACGACTACCGACAACGTCAGTCGCTGCGCAGCGACACCGAGTCGACGCTGCAGGCGCTGGGCAACCTCACCGCTGGCAACATCCGCACCTGGCTCGACAGCCGCATCCAGCTGGTGAATTCGGTGGCCCAGCAGATCGCCGTCGACGGCCCAGCCAAGAGCAGCCTCGAGCGCATCCTGGCGTTGCCGGTGTATGGCGGCAACTTCATCCTCACCTACTTCGGCGGCCAGGACGGCAGCATGCAGTCGGTACCAGTAGGCAACCGCGCCGCCGACTACGACCCGCGCGTGCGCGGCTGGTACAAGGCGGCCAGCGCAGCGGGCCAGACCATCGTCACCGAACCGTATATCTCGGTCTCGGCCGGCAAGCTGGTAATTACCCTGGCCACTCCGGTGCAACAAGGCGGGCGCATGATCGGCGTAAGCGGTGTCGACACCGACCTGCAGACCATCAGCAACCTGATCAACACCCTGGACTTCGGCGGCCACGGGCACGCCTTCATCGTCAACGGCGAGGGCAAGGTGCTCATCCACCCCAAGGGCGAACTGGCGCTCAAGCCCCTGGCGGAGGTCTACCCCGGCAGCAACCTGCGCATCGGCAGCGGCCTGAAGGAAGTGGAGGTCGAGGGTCGCAAACAGTTCATCAGCTTCACCCACGTCGATGGCGTGCCGTCGGCAGACTGGTATGTGGCGCTGGTGCTGGACCAGGACGCGGCCTTCGCCATGCTCGGCGAGCTGCGCACTTCGGCCGTGGTGGCGACACTGATCGCGGTGGTGGTGATCATCGCCCTGCTCGGCTTGCTTATCCGCGTGCTGATGGAACCGCTGCACGTCATGGGCCGCGCCATGCGCGACATCGCCGAAGGCGAAGGTGACCTGACCCGGCGCCTGGCCATCCACGCCCAGGACGAGTTCGGCAGCCTGGCGCAGTCGTTCAACCGCTTCGTCGAGCGCATCCACGAATCGATCCGCGAAGTGGCCTCGGCCACCGGCCAGGTGAATGCCGTGGCCGGCCAGGTGGTCAGCGCCTCGAACGCCTCGATCCACAACGCCGACCAGCAGTCCAGCCGCACCAGCAGTGTCGCCGCGGCGATCAACCAGCTCGGCGCCGCCGCCCAGGAAATCGCCCAGAACGCCGCCCTTGCCTCACAGCACTCCAGCGCCGCCCGCGGCCTGGCCGAGGAAGGCCAGCAAGTGGTCGGCGAAACCATCGACGTGATGAACCAGCTGTCGGCGCGCATCAGCGATGCCAGCGGCAACATCGAGACGCTGAACAACCATACGGCGAACATCGGCCAGATCCTCGATGTGATCAGCGGCATTTCGCAGCAGACCAACCTGCTGGCGCTCAACGCGGCCATCGAGGCGGCCCGTGCCGGCGAAGCCGGACGCGGCTTTGCAGTGGTGGCCGACGAGGTGCGCAACCTGGCCCACCGCACCCAGGATTCGGCGCAGCAGGTGCAGCGCCTGATCGAGGAGCTGCAGGCCGGCGCCCAGGTGGCGGTCAGCACTATGAACCAGAGCCAGCAGCACAGTGACCGCAGCGTGGGCATCGCCAACCAGGCCGGCGAACGCCTGGGCAGCGTCACCCAGCGCATCGGCGAGATCGACGGCATGAACCAGTCGGTGGCCACCGCCACCGAAGAGCAGACGGCCGTGGTCGAGTCGATCAATGTCGACATTACCGAAATCAATACGCTGAATCAGGAAGGGGTGCAGAACCTGCAGAGCACCTTGCGGGCCTGCACCGACCTTGAGCATCAGGTCGAGCGGTTGAAGCATCTGGTGGGCAGCTTCAGGATCTGAGCAAGCGGCGTGGGAGCGGGCTTGCCCCGCGATGGGCTATCGCGGGGCAAGCCCGCTCCCACGCCCTGTCACAGGCCTTAAAAGCGGGACCCAGGCTCCAGCAAGAAGTCCATCTCTTCACTGGTGCTCGGGCGGTTCAGCACCAGGTTGCGGTGCGGGAAGCGCCCGAAGCGGGCGATCACCCGCTGGTGCTGCTCGGCATAATCGAGGAAACCTTCGAACAACCTGCGGTTGGCCTCCGGTTGCTCGCCCAGCAGGGTCTGGTAACGCTCGACGCACAGGTTCTGCCAGTCCAGCACCTCGGCATGCTCCAGCACCAGCAACACGAATACCCGCTGGATCGGCAGCAGCTGGTAATCCCAGCCCTTCTGCAACCCCTGCATGGCCACCACCTGGGCACGCCGGTCGCCTTCGAAGGCACGCGGCGTGTCGCGGTGGATCATGCGCGGCAGCTGATCCAACAGGATCAGCAAGCCGAGCCAGCCCTGGGGGCTCTGCTGCCACTCGTCGAGCCCGCCCGCCAGGGCTTGCTCGACCAGGTCGCCGAACAGCGCCTGGGCATCGGCGTCGTGATGCTTGCCGAACCACAGCGTGTTCTTCTCGTCAGCCACGGCCTGGGCACTTGTGCCCCAACCGAACCACCACTCCAGCAACGGCTGCCAAGGTGCGAGCATGACTTACTCCTTGTGGTAGGCGGTGACGCGCTCGACCTCTTCCTTCGAGCCGAGGATCACCGACACGCGCTGGTGCAGGCTCTCCGGCTTGATATCGAGGATACGCTCGTAACCGTTGGTGGAGGCGCCGCCGGCCTGTTCGATGATGAACGACATCGGGTTGGCTTCGTACATCAGGCGCAGCTTGCCCGGCTTGCTCGGCTCGCGGGCGTCGCGTGGGTACATGAACAGGCCGCCACGGGTCAGGATGCGGTGCACGTCGGCCACCATCGAGGCGATCCAGCGCATGTTGTAGTTCTTTTTCAGCGGCCCGGTCTCGCCGGCCAGCAGCTCGCCCACGTAGCGTTGCACCGGGGCTTCCCAGTGGCGCTGGTTGGACATGTTGATGGCGAACTCGGCGGTGGTGGCCGGTACCTGGATGTTTTCGTGAGTCAGGACGAAGCTGCCCAGCTCGCGGTCCAGGGTGAAGCCCTTGACGCCGTTGCCCAGGGTGAGGATGAGCATGGTCTGCGGGCCGTAGATCGCATAACCGGCGGCAACCTGCTCGGTACCCGGCTGCAGGAATGCATTCTCGTTCAGGGTTTCGTTCTGGCTCAGGTATTCGTTCGGGCAACGCAGCACCGAGAAGATGGTGCCGACCGAGACGTTGACGTCGATGTTCGACGAGCCGTCCAGCGGGTCGAAGACCAGCAGGTAGGCGCCTTTGGGGTATTTGCCCGGGATCTGGTAGGCATTGTCCATCTCTTCGGAGGCCATGCCGGCCAGGTGACCGCCCCACTCGTTGGCTTCGAGCAGGATGTCGTTGGAAATCACGTCGAGCTTCTTCTGCACCTCGCCCTGGACGTTCTCGGTGCCCATGCTGCCCAGCACGCCGCCCAGGGCGCCCTTGGACACGTGGTGGCTGATCTCCTTGCACGCACGCGCCACCACTTCGATCAGGAAGCGCAGATCGGCAGGGGTATTGTTGCTGCGGGTCTGCTCAATCAGATAGCGACTCAGGGTAACGCGGGACATGTATGGCTCCGAAAAGGAAAGGGGGAGAAAAACCCCCGCAGTTTACAGGGAGAGTGACGGGCTAGCGAGCAAAGAGACTCGCTGGAAGGGGTTAGGTTCAGCAGCGGGCCGGCCGATGGTCGGCTGAACGCCCCATCGCGGGGCAAGCCCGCTCCCACGCAGATCCAGCTGGGGGCCCCGTGATGGACCCGGCTCAATCCAGCGCCTTCCAGATCTCGGTGGCATACTCGCGAATGGTCCGGTCCGACGAGAACCAACCCATCCGCGCCGTGTTCAGCACCGCCACGCGCCACCAGTCGTGCGGCGCATGCCACAACTCCTCGACCCGCCGCTGGGCGTCCCAGTAGGCATCAAAGTCGGCGCACACCAGGAAGCGGTCGTAGGCGATCAGCCCGTCCACCAACCCGGCATAGCGCGCCGGATCATCAGGCGAGAACACCCCGCTGCGAATCGCTTGCAGCACATCGCCCAGGCGATGGGAGGCAGCGATCGCCGACGCGGCGCCAAAGTCGCCGCTGCGCTTGCGCGCCTCCACCTGCTGCGCGGTCAGGCCGAAGATGAACATGTTCTCCGCCCCTACCTGCTCGCACATCTCGACGTTGGCGCCATCGAGGGTGCCGATGGTCAGCGCGCCATTGAGGCCAAACTTCATGTTGCTGGTACCGGAGGCCTCATAGCCGGCCGTGGAAATCTGCTCGGACAGGTCCGCCGCCGGGATGATGCTCTCGGCCAGGCTGACGTTGTAGTTGGGCAGGAACACCACCTTGAGCAAGCCGCGCACGGTGGGGTCGTTGTTGACCACCCGGGCGATGTCGTTGGCCAGCTTGATGATCAGCTTGGCCTGGTGGTAGCTGGCCGCAGCCTTGCCGGCGAAAATCTTCACCCTTGGCACCCAGTCGGTGCTCGGGTCGTTGCGGATGGCCTGGTACAGCGCCACGGTGTGCAGCAGATTGAGCAACTGGCGCTTGTACTCGTGGATGCGCTTGACCTGCACATCGAACAGCGCCTCCGGGTTGACCGTCACGCCGATCCGGTCCTGGATGATGCTGGCCAGGGCGCGCTTGCTGTGCAGGCGCTGGGCGGCGAACTGCTTGCGGAAGGTGGCCTTGTCGGCGAACGGCGCCAGCCCCTTCAACTTGCCCTCAGGGTCGTCCAGCAACTCGGGGCCCAACGCCTCGATCAGCATCGCGGTGAGTGGCGGATTGGCCTGGTACAGCCAACGGCGGAAGGTGATGCCGTTGGTCTTGTTGTTGATCCGCTGCGGGTAGAGCTTGTGCAGCTCGGCGAACACCGTGCTTTTCATCAGCTTGCTGTGCAGCGCCGACACGCCGTTGACGCTGTGCGAGCCGAGGAACGCCAGGTTGCCCATGCGCACCCGGCGGCCATTGTCTTCCTCGATCAACGACACCGCGCGCAGCACGTCGAAGTCGTGCAGGCCTTTGGCCCGCAGTGCGTCGATATGGTAGGCATTGATCAGGTAGATGATCTGCATGTGCCGCGGCAGCATGCGCTCCATCAATGCCACCGGCCAGGTTTCCAGGGCTTCGGGCAACAAGGTGTGGTTGGTGTAGGCCAGGGTGCCGACGGTCAGCGCCCAGGCTTTGTCCCAGGGGATTTCGTGCTGGTCGACCAGCAGGCGCATCAGCTCGGCCACGGCAATCGACGGGTGGGTGTCATTGAGCTGGATGGCCGCGGCGTCCGGCAGGTTGAGCAGGTCCTTGTGCATGTTCAGGTGGCGCCGCAGCAGGTCCTGCAGCGAGGCCGAAACGAAGAAGTACTCCTGGCGCAGGCGCAACTCCTGCCCCGCCTCGGTACTGTCGGCCGGGTACAGCACCCGCGAGATGCTTTCGGCGCGGGCCACCTCGGCCACCGCGCCCAGGTGGTCGCCGGCGTTGAAGCGCTCCAGGTGCAGCTCCTCCAGCGCCCGGGCACGCCACAGGCGCAGGGTATTGACGCTGGAGCCGCGCCAGCCGACCACCGGCGTGTCGTAGGCCACCGCCCGCACCGTCTCGCCCGGCCACCAGACCTGACGCTGTTGGCCATTGCCTTCCTGCACGGTCTCGACGCTGCCACCGAAACTGATCGGGTAGATCACCTCCGCCCGCTCGAACTCCCAAGGGTTGCCGAAATCCAGCCAGTTCTCGGTCTGTTCCTGCTGCCAGCCATCGACTACCGCCTGGCGGAACAACCCATGCTCGTAGCGAATGCCATAGCCATGGGCAGCAATACCCAGGGTCGACATGCTCTCCATGAAGCACGCCGCCAGGCGCCCGAGGCCACCGTTGCCCAGCGCCGCGTCGGGCTCGAGCAGGCGGATGCGCTCCAGGTCGACGTCCAGCCCTTCGAGGGCCTCGCGGGCGATCTCCAGGTAACCGAGGTTGCTCAGGCTGTCGTACAGCAGGCGGCCGATGAGAAACTCGAGGGAGAGGTAATACACCCGCTTCTGGCTACGGCGGTAAGCCTGGCGGGTGTGATCCATCCAGTGGTCGACCATATGGTCGCGGGCAGCCAGGGCAATAGCCTCGAACCAGTCGTGGTCGAAGGCGTGTTCCGGGTCTTTGCCAACGGCGTAGGTCAGCTTGGCCAGCACGGCGGCGCGGAACGCGGCCACCTCGTCGGGATGAGCTTTGGCCTCACGGGCCTTGTTTTCCTGGGACATGCGGCATCCTCGGGCAAGTAGGCAAAAGCGCAGGGAGAGTGTTCAGCCTAGACGCTCTGACACACAGCGACAGCGAGCGTTCGCGGTTTTCATCAACCGCCAGGAGAATCGGGCAAAAGGTTGTTCACAAATTGAACAACTCCGGTATGATCGCGCGCCCCAAGACCGTGATTCACCCCATAACCATGAAAACGACCCTGATCGCCGCCGCCGAAGTCGACCGCCTGGAGACCTGGCAGCGCTATGCCAGCCACATGTGCGGTGGCTGCCACTCGACCTGCTGCACCCTGCCGGTGGAGGTGAAGATCAAGGATCTGATCCGCATTGGCGTGGTGGATGAATTCGAGAAAGACGAGCCGCCGAAGAACGTGGCCAAACGCCTGCAGAAGGAAGGCATCATCGAGCGCTTCAACCAGAAGTCGGGGATCTTCACCCTGACCCGGATGAGCAACGATGACTGCATGTACCTGGATCGCAAGAGCCGCCTGTGCACCATCTACGACAAGCGCCCGGACACTTGCCGCAACCACCCCAAGGTCGGGCCGCGGCCGGGGTATTGCGCTTACAAGCCCAAGGTGGTCGGGCGTTGACGCTCTGCGATCAACCCCATAGAATCTGAGCTGTCTTGATACGTACGGAGCTTTCCTTCTGGAAGGTGTCATGACGCCGCCACCTGGTTCCGGCCGTGCCGGTTGAAGGGATCAATCCCTAAGGGCATCCGCGATACGACCCCCTTCATTGGGGGTTTCGTATTTCTGGGGGGCCGCTCAGTGGCGTATGGGCCTGCGAACGGGCTCGTTCCTCAGCTTTTTGAGCATCAGCAACCAGCCTTTGATCTTTTCATGTCGCTTGAAGCGGCTTTGACTGCGCGCTGCATGGCCAACATCCCGCACATAGGCACTCTCGACATAAATCCTGAGGCTTCTGGCTGCCTCACGACGCATATTGAAATACACCTCATAATGGCTGCCTTCCGGGAAGCCGAACTGATTGCCCTCCAACGTCAGCCAATTACTGTGCCCGGTAAACAGACATTGGCGGTCGGCCAGGCCGCACATGATGGCGGGCAGCTGCAACGACAGCCCATGCCGCGTCGGGCAGAACGCTCGGTAGATCCCTCGATGATCTATTACCAAACTGTCCAGACCGATGCTGTCGAAATCCAGCGCGAGCCCTTGTCCGGCACCGCGGCTCACGCAATGGCTTGAATACTCAAGGCGCAGCATCACCGTAATGGAGGGTTGCACGCCCGAACCCGGCAGTTGCACTTCATGAGAATGCGCACGCAGGTGCTGCAAGCACCATGGTTCGCCCGCTACCTCGATTGTTCCCGCCGCCAGATGCTCCCGCCATCCCTTGCCTTTCATACACACCTCAGCCACACCGAAGCGTCAGGCTAATGCTCGGGCAAAGCCCTGCCAAACCTGGTTCGTGAGCAAGTGCTTCAAGTGCAACATGCGGCAAAAGACACACAAACAAAAACGCCCCCGGTCTTTCGACCGGGGGCGTTTTCATTCAGCCTGAGCTAACTCAGTTCTTGGCTTTCTTGGCAGCGCGGGTACGCTCGCCTTCGTCCAGGATCTTCTTGCGCAGACGGATCGACTTCGGCGTGACTTCGCACAGCTCGTCGTCCTGGATGAATTCCAGGGCCTGTTCCAGGGTGTGGCGAACCGGCGGTACCAGGGCGATGACTTCGTCCTTGCCCGAAGCACGCATGTTGTCGAGCTTCTTGCCTTTGGTCGGGTTCACGCCCAGGTCGTTGTCACGGCTGTTCAGGCCGATGATCTGACCGTTGTAGATCTCCTGGCCGTGCTCGACGAACAGCTTGCCGCGCGCCTGCAGGGTTTCCAGCGAGTAGGTCAGTGCCTTGCCGGTCTCGACCGAAACCAGTACACCGTTGAGGCGGCCGGACATCTGGCCCGACTTCATGGTGTCGTAGCGATCGAAGATCGAGGTCAGGATGCCTGCACCGTTGGTCAGGGTCAGGAACTGGTTACGGAAACCGATCAGACCGCGAGCAGGGATGTTGTACTCCAGGCGCACACGGCCCTTGCCATCCGGGACCATGTTGGTCAGGTCGCCTTTACGCAGACCCATCTCCTCCATGACCTTGCCCTGGGCTTCTTCAGGGATGTCGATGGTGACGTTCTCGAACGGCTCCTGCTTGACGCCGTCGACTTCGCGGATGATCACTTCAGGACGGCCTACGGCCATCTCGAAGCCTTCACGGCGCATGGTTTCGATCAGTACCGACAGGTGCAGCTCACCACGGCCCGATACCTTGAACTTGTCAGGGGAATCGGTTTCCTGGACACGCAGGGCCACGTTGTACAGCAGCTCCTTGTCCAGACGGTCCTTGATGTTACGGCTGGTGACGAACTTGCCTTCCTTGCCGCAGAACGGCGAGTCGTTGACCTGGAAGGTCATCGAAACGGTCGGCTCGTCGACGGTCAGCGGCTTCATCGCTTCTACCGCATCCGGGGCGCACAGGGTGTCGGAGATGAACAGCTCGTCGAAACCGCTGATGCAGACGATGTCGCCAGCCTGGGCTTCTTCGACGTCGACGCGGTGCAGGCCGTGGTGGCCCATCAGCTTCAGAATACGGCCGTTACGCTTCTTGCCGTCGACATCGATGGCAACAACCGGGGTGTTCGGCTTGATGCGGCCACGGGCGATACGGCCAACACCGATAACGCCGAGGAAGCTGTTGTAGTCCAGTGCCGAGATCTGCATCTGGAACGAGCCTTCACGATCAACGTCCGGCGCCGGTACGTTGTCGACGATCGACTGGTACAGGGCGGTCATGTCTTCGCCCATGGCGGTGTGGTCGAGACCTGCGATGCCGTTCAGGGCCGAGGCGTAGACGACTTTGAAGTCCAGCTGTTCGTCGGTGGCGCCGAGGTTGTCGAACAGGTCGAAGATCTGGTCCAGAACCCAGTCAGGACGCGCGCCCGGACGGTCGACCTTGTTGATCACGACGATTGGCTTCAGGCCAGCTTCGAAAGCCTTCTTGGTCACGAAGCGGGTTTGCGGCATCGGGCCGTCCTGGGCGTCGACCAGCAGCAGCACGGAGTCGACCATCGACATTACACGCTCAACCTCGCCACCGAAGTCGGCGTGGCCGGGGGTGTCGACGATGTTGATGTGGTAGCCGTTCCAGTTGATGGCGGTGTTTTTCGCCAGAATGGTAATGCCGCGCTCTTTTTCCTGGTCGTTGGAGTCCATGACGCGCTCGTCGTTGAGCTCGTTACGCTCCAGGGTGCCGGACTGGCGCAGGAGTTTGTCGACCAGGGTGGTTTTACCATGGTCAACGTGGGCGATGATGGCGATGTTACGCAGATTTTCGATCACAACTGTATCTCGATCAGAGGATTCGGTTGCCGCCAGTGTAGGCGGCCAATATGTACGGTTTACGGCTCAGCGGGCCCGATGGTCGGGAGGGCGATGGCGGATGCTGCCGCCATACAGCCCTGGCGTCTTATGTCGGACGATAAACACGCACATTGGCATGTCCCTCACTGAGCAGGTGGTGTGCGTGCAGACGGCTCATCACACCCTTGTCGCAATACAGCAAGTACTGGCGCGTGGGGTCCAGGTGCTTGAACTTGCTGTTGATGGCGTAGAACGGCATGGCCTGGACTTCGATGCCTTCGAGCACCAGAGGTTCGTCTTCCTGGGCGTCGGGGTGACGAATGTCGATGACGATCTGGCCTGGCAGCGCCTCGGCCACTTCCTCGACTTCGACGTCCTTGCCCAGCTCATCGATCACATGGTCGATGGAGATGAACTTGGCGCGCTCCAGGGCGCGCTCCAGCACGGCCATGTCGAACTGCTTTTCTTCGTGCTCCATGCGGTGACGCTTGGCATGGGTAGTCGGGTTCACCGAGATCACGCCGCAATACTCGGGCATGTGCTTGGCGAAGTCGGCTGTGCCGATTTCGCTGGCCTGGTCGATGATATCCTGCTTGTGACTGGCCAGCAGCGGGCGCAGCACCAGCTTGTCGGTGGCCGAGTCGATGATCGACAGGTTCGGCAGGGTCTGGCTCGACACCTGGGAGATCGCCTCGCCGGTGACCAGCGCGTCGATCTGCAGACGGTCGGCCATGTGCGCGGCGCCGCGCAGCATCATGCGCTTGAGGGTGACGCCCATGTAGCTGTTGTCGACCTTGTTGAGGATCTCGCCGACCACTTCCTCGAACGGCACGCTGATGAACAGCACGCGCTGGCTGCTGCCGTACTTCTTCCACAGGTAATGGGCCACTTCCATCACGCCCAGCTCGTGGGCACGGCCACCGAGATTGAAGAAGCAGAAATGGGTCATCAGCCCGCGGCGCATCATCTGGTACGCCGCCACGGTGGAGTCGAAGCCGCCGGACATCAGTACCAGCGTCTGCTCCAGGGCGCCCAGCGGGTAGCCGCCGATGCCGTTGTGCTGGTTGTGGATCACGTACAGGCGCTGGTCGCGGATCTCCATGCGCACCACGACTTCTGGCGTCTTCAGGTCGATGCCGGCTGCACCGCACTGCTGGCGCAGTTGGCTGCCGACGTAGCGGTCGACGTCCATCGAGGTGAAGTCGTGGTGACCGCCGCGCTTGCAGCGCACCGAGAAGCGCTTGCCGGCCAGCAGATGGCCGAAGTGGTGCTTGCACTTGGCGACGATGTCGTCGAAATCGCCCAGTGCATACTCCTCGACCTGCAAGAAGTGGGTGATACCCGGCGTGCAGGTGAGGCGCTCGATCATTTCGCGCTGGATCTTTTCGTCCTCGACGCGGGTGACCACCTCAAGATTATCCCAGACACCATCAACCGCGAGCTCGGGATCAAGGTCCTTGAGCACGTTGCGGATGTTCTTGGCGAGCTGGCGGATGAAGCGCTTGCGCACCGGCCGGCTCTTGATGGTGATTTCTGGGAAGACTTTGACGATAAGTTTCATTGGTTTAACAGCGCGCCCAGGGCCTACCGAAAATGAGGGGCGCGAATTATAGCGGAAATTGCTCAGCTTTTGACCAACTTTTGTACAGAGGTTGGATTTATCGCGCACGCACCCGTGGGAGCGGCGGTGCGCCGATGCGACTTGCCCCGCGATGAAGCTTCGATTCAGTCGAGCACCATAATGGTGCAGCACTCCTGAAAAGCGCATCTTATGGGTGCACTCTTTATCAGCGCCACCTTGGCAAACGCCCGCCAACGCCCTCTTTTATCCCACCCTCGCCATTTTCGGGCACTGGCATGCAATTTGCTCCCTTGTGAGGCAGGTAAGCTTGGCCGACTATCCGCGCCCAGCGACACCCTTATTTCCAGGGCAGCGGCCAACTGCGCCCTAGACCATCCGGAGGACAACATGTCGAAGTCGGTTCAACTCATCAAAGATCATGACGTCAAGTGGATTGATCTGCGTTTCACGGACACCAAGGGCATTCAGCATCACGTGACCATGCCGGCGCGCGATGGCCTGGACGAAGACTTCTTCGAAGTCGGCAAGATGTTCGACGGCTCCTCCATCGCTGGCTGGAAAGGCATCGAAGCCTCCGACATGATCCTGATGCCGGTCGACGAAACCGCCGTGCTGGACCCGTTCACCGAAGAACCGACCCTGATCATCACCTGCGACATCGTCGACCCGTCGAGCATGCAGGGCTACGATCGTGACCCGCGCGGCATCGCCAAGCGCGCCGAAGAGTACCTGAAGAGCACCGGCATCGGTGACACCGTATTCGCCGGCCCCGAGCCTGAGTTCTTCATCTTCGACGAAGTGAAGTTCCACTCGGACATCTCCGGTTCGATGTTCAAGATCTTCTCCGAGCAAGGCTCGTGGATGACCGGCGCTGACGTGGAAGGCGGCAACAAAGGCCACCGTCCGGGCGTGAAAGGCGGCTACTTCCCGGTTCCGCCGTTCGACCACGACCACGAAATCCGCACCGCCATGTGCAACGCCCTGGAAGAAATGGGTCAGACCGTCGAAGTTCACCACCACGAAGTGGCGACTGCCGGCCAGAACGAAATCGGCGTCAAGTTCAACACCCTGGTGAAGAAAGCTGACGAAGTACAGGCCCTGAAATACGTCGTGCACAACGTTGCCGACGCCTACGGCCGTACCGCCACCTTCATGCCCAAGCCCCTGTATGGCGACAACGGTTCGGGCATGCACGTGCACATGTCGATCTGGAAAGACGGCAAGAACACCTTCTCCGGCGAAGGCTATGCCGGCCTGTCCGATACCGCCCTGTACTTCATCGGCGGCATCATCAAGCACGGCAAGGCCCTGAACGGCTTCACCAACCCGTCGACCAACTCCTACAAGCGTCTGGTCCCAGGTTTCGAAGCCCCGGTAATGCTCGCCTACTCGGCGCGCAACCGTTCCGCCTCGATCCGTATTCCTTACGTCGGCAGCCCGAAAGCCCGCCGTATCGAAGCACGCTTCCCGGACCCGTCGGCCAACCCGTACCTGGCCTTCGCCGCCCTGCTGATGGCAGGCCTGGACGGCATCCAGAACAAGATCCACCCAGGCGATGCCGCCGACAAGAACCTGTACGACCTGCCGCCTGAAGAGGCCAAGGAAATCCCGCAAGTCTGCGGCAGCCTGAAGGAAGCCCTGGAAGAGCTGGACAAGGGCCGTGCGTTCCTGACCAAGGGCGGCGTGTTCTCCGACGACTTCATCGATGCCTTCATCGAGCTGAAGAGCGAAGAAGAGATCAAGGTCCGCACCTTCGTGCACCCGCTGGAATACGAGCTGTACTACAGCTGCTGATATGATCGGCGCCCCGCGTCGATGACATCAGGACGGCCTCCCTCGGGAGGCCGTTTCTTTTTCATACCCGCATCATCGGACAACACCTATTAGCCGCCACAATGCCAAAGGCGACACTCGAGGCTGAATTCCCAAGGAGATCGCCATGCGTGCAACCACCCTCGCACTGACCTGCTGCTTCGCCCTATTCGGCTGTGCCACCTCACCGAGCGTCACGCCAACCCTGGATCAGTTGCTTGCCACCATCGACCGGCGCCTGGATCTGGCCGAAGCGGTCGCCCTGCACAAGTGGGATCACCAGCAACCCGTGCAGGCCAGCGCCCGCGAGCACCAGGTATTGCTAGGCGCACGCCAGGCCGCCGTCGCCCACCACCTGGATCCGGCACGCGTCGAGGCCTTCTTTGCCGACCAGATCGAAGCCAACAAGCTCCTGCAGTACCACCTGCTCGACACCTGGCATCGCGCCCGACAAGCGCCAGCCCTGCCACGCCGCGACCTGGCCAGCGACGTGCGTCCGGAACTGGACCTGCTGCAGGAACAGTTGCTGAGCGCCCTCGCCCGCTTTGACCAGACCCCGGCGGACAATTGCGCCAACCACTTGGCCGACGCCCTGCAGCAACGCGCCCAGGACACCACGCGCCACCTCGCCCTGGTTCGCGCCAGCGCCCAGCTGTGCAAAATGCGCTGACCACCCTATGCTCCATATTGGTGCATGACTGAGCGACACGCCCCATCATGCATCCCAATTTGGGTCACAAGAATCTATAAATCAAAGCTTTCTGGCTCGAATTCGCGCAATTCCAGGTCTTTGTCCGGAATTTCCGCTTCTTTTCGGAGCCTTGGTTTGGTTCTTGCATTTTCACTGCATCCAGCACTCTTCCGTGCGCGCCCCAGGCCAGAGCCCTTGGGCGCCACTGTGCCAAAAGAGGTCAACGACGCCTTATGACCATCAGCGATGCACAGCACCGTCTGCTCCTGGACAACCTGACCACAGCCACGCTGCTGCTCAATGCCGAACTGCGCCTGGAGTACATGAACCCGGCCGCGGAAATGCTGCTGGCCGTCAGCGGCCAGCGCAGCCACGGGCAGTTCATCAGCGAGCTGTTCACCGAATCGACCGAGGCGCTCAATTCGTTGCGCCAGGCGGTGGAGCAGGCGCACCCGTTCACCAAGCGTGAAGCGCAGCTGACCTCGCTGACCGGACAGACCATCACCGTCGACTATGCCGTCACCCCAATCCTACACCTGGGCCAGACCCTGCTGTTGCTGGAGGTGCACCCACGCGATCGCCTGTTGCGCATCACCAAGGAAGAGGCCCAGCTGAGCAAGCAGGAGACCACCAAGATGCTGGTGCGCGGCCTGGCCCACGAGATCAAGAACCCTCTGGGTGGCATCCGTGGCGCGGCCCAGTTGCTGGCCCGCGAACTGCCGGAAGAGAGCCTGCGCGACTACACCAACGTGATCATCGAAGAGGCCGACCGCCTGCGCAACCTGGTCGACCGCATGCTTGGCTCGAACAAGCTGCCGTCGTTGTCCATGACCAATATCCACGAAGTGCTCGAACGGGTATGCAGCCTGGTCGAGGCGGAAAGCCAAGGCGGCATCACCCTGGTGCGCGACTACGACCCAAGCCTGCCGGACGTGCTGATCGACCGCGAACAGATGATCCAGGCCGTACTCAACATCGTACGCAACGCCATGCAGGCCATCGGCGGGCAGAACGAACTGCGCCTTGGCCGCATCACCCTGCGCAGTCGCGCCGTGCGCCAGTTCACCATCGGCCATGTGCGCCACCGCCTGGTGGCGCGGATCGAGATCATAGACAACGGCCCCGGCATCCCCGCGGAACTGCAGGACACGCTCTTCTATCCCATGGTCAGCGGCCGCCCGGACGGCACCGGGCTGGGCCTGGCCATTACCCAGAACATCATCAGCCAGCACCAGGGCCTGATCGAATGTGAAAGCCACGCCGGCCATACCACCTTCTCGATCTACCTGCCCCTGGAACAAGGAGCCACTGCCCCATGAGCCGAAGTGAAACCGTCTGGATCGTCGATGATGATCGTTCCATCCGCTGGGTCCTGGAAAAGGCCCTGCAGCAGGAAGGCATGACCACCCAGAGCTTCGACAGCGCCGACGGCGTCATGGGCCGCCTGGCCCGCCAGCAACCGGACGTGATCATCTCGGATATCCGCATGCCCGGCGCCAGCGGCCTCGACCTGCTCGCCCAGATCCGCGACCAGCATCCTGGGCTGCCGGTGATCATCATGACTGCCCACTCCGACCTGGACAGCGCCGTGGCGTCGTACCAGGGCGGCGCCTTCGAATACCTGCCCAAGCCGTTCGATGTCGACGAAGCGGTGTCGCTGGTCAAGCGCGCCAACCAGCACGCCCAGGAGCAGCAGGCGCTGGAGGTGCCCCAGGCGCTGGCCCGCACCCCCGAGATCATCGGCGAGGCACCGGCGATGCAGGAGGTGTTCCGCGCCATCGGCCGCCTCAGCCACTCCAACATCACCGTGCTGATCAATGGTGAGTCAGGTACCGGCAAAGAGCTGGTGGCCCATGCCCTGCACCGCCACAGCCCGCGTGCGGCATCGCCGTTCATTGCCCTGAACATGGCGGCGATCCCCAAGGACCTGATGGAATCCGAACTGTTCGGCCATGAAAAGGGCGCCTTCACCGGCGCCGCCAACCTGCGTCGTGGGCGGTTCGAGCAGGCCGACGGCGGCACGCTGTTCCTAGACGAGATCGGCGACATGCCCGCCGACACCCAGACCCGTCTGCTGCGAGTGCTGGCCGACGGCGAGTTCTACCGGGTCGGCGGCCATGTGCCGGTGAAGGTGGACGTGCGCATCATCGCCGCCACCCACCAGAATCTCGAGTCCCTGGTGCAGGCCGGCAAGTTCCGTGAAGACCTGTTCCACCGCCTCAACGTGATCCGCATCCATATCCCGCGCCTGGCCGACCGGCGCGAGGACATCCCGGCCCTGGCCCGCCACTTCCTCGGCCGCGCCGCCCAGGAGCTGGCGGTGGAACCCAAGCTGCTCAAGCCGGAGACCGAGGAGTTCATCCGCAACCTCCCCTGGCCGGGCAACGTGCGCCAGCTGGAGAACACCTGCCGCTGGATCACCGTGATGGCCTCCAGCCGCGAAGTGCTGGTCGGCGACCTGCCGCCGGAGCTGCTCAACCTGCCCCAGGACGCAGCGCCGGTGACCAACTGGGAACAGGCGCTGCGCCAGTGGGCCGACCAGGCCCTGGCCCGCGGCCAGACCAACCTGTTGGACAGCGCCGTGCCCAGTTTCGAGCGGATCATGATCGAGACAGCGCTCAAGCACACCGCCGGGCGACGTCGCGATGCGGCGCTGTTGTTGGGCTGGGGGCGCAATACCCTGACGCGCAAGATCAAGGAGTTGGGGATGAAGGTGGATGGCTCCGATGAGGATGAGGGCGAAGACCACTGAGCATCGACCCGCTGCAAACCAGGGAGGGCCAATCATGGCCCTCTCGTAAGCAACACATGAACCCGACGGGTTGGCGGTTCAACTGCCAATAGAGCGCAACAGACATAAAGCGGCAATAGATCGGCTTAGTTCATGCGTCTTAGTTCACCAGCAATCTGAAGAATTTCATCGTGCGCCTGCTGTATCACTACATCAGACAGATCCGAGTCCTTGCTGGCGTTTATTGCCTCCCTCACTTGCCCGAACAGCGCAGGAATTTTCTGTTTTTGTTTCACACTACTCAGCGTCAGATAGTGCAAAGAATTTTGCGCCTGCCTTGCCTCACGATATTGCGCAACTTTCTTCGCTCCCCAGAGCCCGAAACCTACCCACGACGCAACACTACCCACCACAGGATTCACTGCCACTCCAGCCAGCTGAAGCACATTGGTGGCAAACGCAAGCCCTCCCAGGGCAACCTCACTACTATCGACGCTGAGCCTAGTCACCGTGGGGGCAACTTCATTCAAGACACGGTGATCAACTGAGTTAACCTTCTTCGCCTGCACTTCCCTCCTGTTCCCGAGGCTTTTGTGCAAATCCCTTGCCCCATCCTGGAAGACAAGGCCCGAAAGGATGGCATCCCTCACCAGCCCCCACCAGCCACCGCCTGGATCGCTCCGATTGACTGGATCACCACCACAATAGCCATATGCATTAAGCCCCCCTCTACCGAATGGGCTGAAGCGATCCGGGGACAGGAAGCGCAATGCGGTTGGAGAATAGCAACGGTAGCCGTTGCCTAGCTGATAGGTGCCCATCGGTCTTTCGCAGAGCTGCCCGCAGAAGCCGAGAGTCGGGCCTTCTGCAAATGCAGCGGCACCGTATGGCGTATACGCCCTGGAGTAGGAACTCCCACCGAAAGATGATCGCTGGTGATCGAGCATCGGCAAGTGGCTCATGAACAATCCCTCCCACAGGACCATGATTCATGAGCAGAACGTTAACCAAGGCTGGCAGTGGCCGAAACTGGCAAAACTATCAGGTCCGAGCTGCACCGTTGCTGTGCCGCATGCACCAGCACAAGGCAGACTAGCCTTCAAAACCCTCGAAAATTGCCGGAACACCGCATTCTAGGGCCTGCAAGACCTGGCACGCTCCCTGCTAAGTATCCAGTACCTCCAGTTTTGGGGACCTCGGTACAGGCAGGCCGGGATATCCCCTCTTTTATTCGTGCAGCCTAACCTGCACCCGCCACCGCCCCGCCTCCTGCGCGCCGGCCCATTCGCCGCGCAGGGGGCGCGCAGCGACCAGCGTCAACAGCAAGCCTTCCTCGCTCTTCTGCAAACGCCAGCCCACCGGCTTGCCCTGCAGCATCAACTGGCCACGCGCGGCCTTTCCCTCAGCCTGGAACACAACCGCCACGGTCCCCTCGACATTCTCGCCATGCAGTTGCGGCTCTTCGTTGAACCACAGGTCCAGCCCGCCCTGCACCACCTCGACCTGCTCCAGCACCCGCTCCTCGGGCGCCGTCAGCCGGCCGATCATCAGGCCCACGAGCATGCCGAAGATCGCCAGCGACAGCAGCACCCGCGGCCAGGCCTTCGAACGCGGGTCGGGTTCGGGGGTAGAATGCTCGTCATCTTCACGCTTGGAGCCGTGCATGTTTCACGTCATCCTTTTTCAACCAGAAATTCCGCCGAATACCGGCAACATCATCCGCCTGTGCGCCAACAGCGGCTGCGCCCTGCACCTGATCGAGCCCATCAGCTTCGAACTGGACGACAAGCGCCTGCGCCGCGCGGGGCTGGACTACCACGAGTATGCCACGCTACAGCGCCACCAAAGCCTGGCCGAATGCCTGGAAAGCCTGAATCAGCCTCGGCTGTTCGCGTTCACCACCAAAGGCTCGCACCCGTTCCATGAGGTCGAGTACCAGCCCGGCGACGCCTTCCTGTTCGGCCCCGAGAGTCGTGGCCTGCCGGCAGAGGTGCTGGACAGCCTGCCTGCCGAACAACGCCTGCGCCTGCCGATGCGGCCGGGGTGCCGGAGCTTGAACCTGTCGAACACCGTGGCGGTGACGGTGTACGAGGCATGGCGCCAGCAGGGGTTTGCCGGAAGCTGATGTGCTCGCCGCTCGAGCCCTGTCACCAGCAAGAGACATGAAAAAGGCGACCACGAAGGTCGCCTTTTTCTTTACCGGCAGAAATTACTGCACGGTCGGCACTTCACCGGCTTCCTGCATGCGCTGCATCTCTTGCGCGTACAGGGCGTCGAAGTTGACCGGCGACAGCATCAGCGCCGGGAACGAACCACGGGTCACCAGGCTGTCCAGAGTCTCGCGGGCGTACGGGAACAGGATGTTCGGGCAGAACGCGCCGAGGGTGTGGCTCATCGAAGCGGCATCGAGGTTGGCGATCAGGAAGATGCCGGCCTGTTGCACTTCGGCGATGAACGCGACTTCGTCACCGTTCTTGACGGTCACCGACAGGGTCAGCACCACTTCGTGGAAGTCGCCTTCCAGGGCTTTCTGGCGGGTGTTCAGGTCCAGCGATACGCTCGGCTCCCACTGCTGGCGGAAGATCTGCGGGCTTTTCGGAGCCTCGAACGACAGATCGCGCACGTAGATGCGCTGCAGGGAGAATTGTGGTGCGGTTTCTTCAGCACCAGCGCCGTTGTTCTGTTGGTCAGTCATGGCAGATCCTTTTCCTAATGTTCTTGAATGCAGTGCGAATCAGGCCGCCAGCAGCGCGTCGAGCTTGCCCGCGCGCTCCAGGGCATAGAGGTCATCGCATCCACCGACGTGCGTGCTGCCGATCCAGATCTGCGGCACCGAGGTACGGCCGGCCTTCTGGCTCATTTCGGCGCGAACCTGGGGTTTGCCGTCGACCTTGATCTCCTCGAACGCCACGCCCTTGCTCTCGAGCAGGTACTTGGCGCGCATGCAGTAGGGGCAGTAGTCGCTGGAATAGACGATGACGGGCTTCATATCACTTCACCAGGGGCAGGTTATCGGCTTTCCAGCTGGAAACGCCACCGCTGAGCTTGGCGGCGGTGTAACCAGCCTTGAGCAGTTCGCGGCACAGGGTGCCGGACTGCTGGCCCATCGCGTCGACGACGATCAGGGTCTTGTCTTTGTGTTTTTCCAGCTCGGTCATGCGGCCGGCCACTTTGTCCTGCGGCATGCTCAGCGCGCCGACGATATGCCCGGCCGAGTATTCCTTGGCGGTACGGATATCGATCACCAGGGCCTTGTCGGCGTTGACCAGGGCAGTCAGCTGGCCGTTGCTCAGGCTCTGGCCGCCACGGCGGACTTCATTGACCAGCAGCAGGACCAGCAGGACGACGAAAATGGCCACCAGGATAAAGTGATCTGTCGCGAATTGAATCAGGTGAGCAACCATCAGGGGTGTTCCAGGCGATTGAAAATGGCGGCCAGTATACACAGCCCCCCATGACCGCCAAAGCCCACTGGGCTTGCGGCAAACGCGCCTTCATGTTGCATGCCTGACCGCGCTGGTCGGGCAATGGGACGAATATTCGCCGTCGCTGGCGGATTTGCCCTAAAATGCGTGTCTTTATCATCTTTGAACAACCGTGAGTTTGATTGATGACGAGTACGCCTAAACCCCTGGTCCTGATCATCCTGGATGGCTTCGGTCACAGCGAAAGCCCCGAATACAACGCCATCTTCGCTGCCAACACGCCGGTCTACGACCGCCTGCGCGCCACCCAGCCGCACGGCCTGATCTCCGGCTCCGGCATGGACGTGGGGCTGCCCGACGGGCAGATGGGCAACTCGGAAGTCGGTCACATGAACCTCGGTGCCGGCCGCGTGGTGTACCAGGACTTCACCCGGGTGACCAAGGCCATCCGTGACGGCGAGTTCTTCGAAAACCCCGTGCTCGGCGGCGCGGTGGACAAGGCCGCCAGCGCCGGCAAGGCCGTGCATATCCTCGGCCTGCTCTCCGACGGCGGCGTGCACAGCCACCAGGACCACCTGATCGCCATGGCCGAGCTGGCCGCACAGCGTGGCGCCGAGAAGATCTACCTGCACGCCTTCCTTGACGGCCGCGACACGCCGCCACGCAGCGCGCAGTCGTCCATCGAACTGCTCGACGCCACCTTCGCCAAGCTCGGCAAGGGCCGTATCGCCAGCCTGATCGGCCGCTACTACGCGATGGACCGCGACAACCGCTGGGACCGCGTCAGCGCCGCCTACAACCTGATCGTCGACAGCGCCGCCGAATACACCGCAGCGACCGCCGTGGCCGGGCTTGAAGCGGCCTACGCCCGTGACGAGAGCGACGAGTTCGTCAAGGCAACCCGCATTGGCGAGGCGGTCAAGGTCGAAGACGGCGACGCCGTGATCTTCATGAACTTCCGTGCCGACCGCGCCCGCGAGCTGTCCCGCGTGTTCGTCGAACCCGATTTCAACGAATTCCCGCGCGCGCGCCTGCCCAAGCTGGCGGCGTACATCGGCCTGACCCAGTACTCGGCGAAAATCCCGGCCCCGGCGGCTTTCGCCCCGGCCAGCCTGAACAACGTGCTCGGCGAGTACCTGGCGAAGAACGGCAAGACCCAGCTGCGCATCGCCGAAACCGAGAAGTACGCCCACGTCACTTTCTTCTTCTCGGGCGGGCGCGAAGAGCCGTTCGAAGGCGAGGAACGCATCCTGATCCCGTCGCCGAAGGTTGCCACCTATGACCTGCAGCCGGAAATGAGCGCGCCGGAAGTCACCGACCGTATCGTCGAGGCCATCGAGCAGCAGCGATATGACGTGATCGTGGTCAACTACGCCAACGGCGACATGGTCGGCCACACCGGTGTGTTCGATGCCGCGGTCAAGGCCGTGGAGGCGCTGGATGGCTGTGTCGGCCGCATCGTCGAGGCGCTGGACAAGGTCGGCGGCGAAGCCCTGATCACCGCCGACCACGGCAACGTCGAGCAGATGGAAGACGAGTGCACAGGCCAGGCGCACACCGCCCATACCACCGAGCCGGTGCCGTTCATCTATGTCGGCAAGCGCCTCGTGAAAGTCCGTGACGGCGGTGTGCTGGCAGACGTGGCGCCGACCATGCTCGAGCTGCTGGGGCTGGAAAAACCGGCAGAGATGACCGGCACCTCGATCCTGATCAACGCCTGATCGATGCAGTGGGGCCGCCTTGCGGCCCCCAAAACAGTTGAATTCCAGACCAACGCCCCGCCGCACACGCCGCTGGGCGTTTTTTTTGCACGCCTGCGCGGGCATACTAGGCCAGTCTCCATCCCTGGTACGCCCAACCCCATGCTCCGCGCCCTGTTCCTACTCGCCCTGTCATGTCTGCTTGCCCCGGCCTTCGCTGCCGATGAGCGCGCACAGACCCAACAACAGCTGGACGCCACCCGCCAGGACATCGCCGAGCTGAAAAAGATGCTGGGCAAGCTCCAGGAGGAGAAGTCTGGCGTGCAGAAAGACCTCAAGGCCACCGAGACCGATATCGGCAAACTCGAAAAACAGGTGGAGGCACTGCAGCAAGAACTAAAAAAGACCGAGGGCGAGCTGGAGCGCCTTGACCACGAGAAAAAAAAACTCCAGAGCGCCCGCGTTGAACAGCAACGCCTGATTGCCATCCAGGCCCGTTCGGCCTACCAGAACAACGGTCGCGAGGAATACCTCAAGCTGCTGCTGAACCAGCAGAATCCCGAGAAGTTCGCCCGCACCCTCACCTATTACGACTATCTCAGCAAAGCGCGCATGGACCAGCTGCGCACCTTCAACGAGACCTTGCGCCAGTTGGCCAACGTCGAGCAGGACATCGCCGGCCACCAGCAACAGTTGCTGGCACAACGTGCCGAGCTCGACACGCAGCGCCAGGCCCTGGTCGCCGAACGCGACAAGCGCCAGCAGGTGCTGGCCAAGCTCAGCAGCGACATGAAGGCGCGCGACCAGAAGCTGCAGAGCCGCGAGCAGGACCAGGCCGACCTGAGCAAAGTGCTCAAGACCATCGAGGAAACCCTCGCCCGCCAGGCGCGCGAGGCCGAGGAGGCCCGCCAGCGGGCCCTGCTGGCCAAACAGGAAGAGGAGCAGCGCCGCAAGGCACAGGCCCTGGCCGCCGCGGCTCGCAGCCAGGAACCCGAGGAAGCCCCGAAGAAGGCCCGCACTACCCTCGGCCCGGTGGTGTCCAGCGACACGGCCAGCTATGGCGGCGCATTTTCTTCCGCCCGCGGAAAACTTCCATGGCCGGTCAACGGTCGATTACTGGCACGCTTCGGTGATACCCGCGGCGGTGACGCGCGGGCCAAGTGGGACGGGGTGATGATCAGTGCCAGTGCAGGCACCCAGGTGCGCGCCGTGCATGGCGGGCGGGTGGTGTTCGCCGACTGGTTGCGCGGCGCTGGACTTCTGGTCATTCTCGACCATGGCAATGGCTACCTGAGCCTGTACGGCCACAACCAGAGCCTGCTCAAGAGCGCCGGCGACATCGTCAAGGCCGGCGAAGCCATCTCCACGGTCGGCGACAGTGGCGGCCAGGACAGCGCCGGCCTGTACTTCGCGATTCGCCAGCAGGGCCAGCCCACCGACCCCGCGCAATGGTGTCGCGGTTAGTTAGTGCTACTTTTACGGCGCCGCCCACGAAACAGCGACGCCGATGCTCCCAGCGGGAGCACCAACAGGATCAGGAGTTCGTTCGACATGCTGCACTCGCCTCGCCTCACCCAGCTGGCCCTGACCATCGCCCTGGTCATCGGCGCGCCCCTGGCAATTGCCGCCGAACCGGCCAAGCCAGTGGCCAAGCAGGCCGCGGTGCCGGCCACCGAGGTGACCGCCAAGGCGCCCCTGCCGCTGGAAGAGCTGCGTACCTTCGCCGAGGTCATGGACCGCATCAAGGCGGCCTATGTGGAACCTGTCGACGACAAGACCCTGCTGGAAAACGCCATCAAGGGCATGCTCAGCAACCTCGACCCGCACTCGGCCTACCTCGGCCCCGAAGACTTCCAGGAGCTGCAGGAAAGCACCAGCGGCGAGTTCGGCGGCCTGGGCATCGAAGTGGGCATGGAAGACGGCTTCGTCAAGGTGGTCTCACCCATCGACGACACCCCTGCCTCCCGCGCCGGTATCGAGGCCGGTGACCTGATCGTCAAGATCAACGGCGCGCCGACCCGCGGCCAGACCATGACCGAGGCCGTGGACAAGATGCGCGGCAAGATCGGCGAGAAGATCACCCTGACGCTGGTGCGCGACGGCGGCACGCCGTTCGACGTGACGCTGGCCCGTGCGGTGATCCAGGTCAAGAGCGTCAAGAGCCAGCTGCTGGAGAACGACTACGGCTACATCCGCATCACCCAGTTCCAGGTCAAGACCGGCGACGAGGTGGGCAAGGCCCTGGCCAAGCTGCGCAAGGACAACAGCAAGAAACTGCGCGGCGTGGTCCTCGACCTGCGCAACAACCCCGGCGGCGTGCTGCAGTCGGCCGTGGAAGTGGCCGACCACTTCCTCACCAAGGGCCTGATTGTCTACACCAAGGGCCGCATCGCCAACTCCGAGCTGCGCTACTCCGCCGACCCGGCCGATGCCAGCGAAGGCGTGCCACTGGTGGTACTGATCAACGGCGGCAGCGCCTCGGCCTCGGAAATCGTCGCCGGCGCCCTGCAGGATCAGAAACGCGCCGTGCTGATGGGCACCGACAGCTTCGGCAAAGGCTCGGTGCAGACCGTGCTGCCATTGGCCAACGACCGTGCACTGAAGCTCACCACCGCGCTGTACTTCACCCCCAATGGTCGCTCGATCCAGGCCCAGGGCATTGTCCCGGACATCGAAGTACGGCCGGCCAAGCTCACCGCCGAAGCCGACACCGACAACTTCAAGGAAGCCGATCTGCAGGGCCACCTGGGCAACGGCAACGGCGGCGCTGATCGGCCGACCGGTAGCGCCAAGCGCAAGGATCGCCCGCAGGACAACGACTTCCAGCTCAGCCAGGCCCTCAGCCTGCTCAAGGGCCTGAACATCACCAAGGGTGACTGATACCCACCATGCGTTATCTGCTGTCCCTGCTGTTCTTCCTGCTGGCCGGCGTCGCGCAAGCGGCCCCGGCCAAGGCCTACATGAGCATCATCATCGACGACCTGGGCCAGAGCAGCGAACGCGACAGCCGCACCCTCGCCCTGCCCGGCCCGGTGACCATGGCGATCATGCCCGACACCCCGCACGCCACCGACTTCGCCCGCCAGGCCCACAAGGCCGGGCGCACGGTGATCCTGCACATGCCCATGGACCCGGCCACCGGGCCCTACGCCTGGCACCCCGGCATCGCCCTCGACGAGCTGGGCCGACGCCTGGACGCCGCCCTGGCCAAGGTGCCCTACGCCGCCGGTATCAACAACCACATGGGCAGCCGTATGACCGCCCAGCGCCAGCCCATGGCCTGGTTGATGGGTGAACTGCAGCGTCGCCACCTGTTCTTCGTCGACAGCCGCACCAGTGCCGCCACCGTGGCGGCCGCCGAGGCACAGGCGCAGGGGCTGGCGCATGTCTCCCGGGACGTGTTCCTCGATGACGTGCGCACACCCGAGGCCATTGCCGGGCAACTGCGCCTGGGTGTGGAGCTTGCCCGCAAGCAGGGTTCGGCGGTGCTGATCGGCCACCCTTATCCACAAACCCTGCAAGTGCTGGAGCGGGAGATCCCCCAGCTCAGGGCACAAGGCGTCGAACTGGTCAGCCTGCAGCAGATGATCGCGCAACGCGGCAACCAGGCCATGCCCGCCCACGGCAAGCATGGGCGTTACAGCAATGCCGCGCCGCCTGGAACCAACGCCCCACCGTGACTCGCGACCAGCCTGCAAGCACCACCAGCGGTTTTGCAACGGGCTCATACAGGAGTGATCCCTTGCGCCGGGTGCCTTGATGCACGCATTTCCCGGCACCACCTCCTGGGCAGCGCCCAAAGGTTGCGCAACAGTTGTTATCTATGAGCAGTGCCTCAGAGCACTATCTACCGCCTCGTCGTGCCTCCCGCGCTGGACAGTGCAGCCTCTTTCGCAAGAGGTTTGAACATGATCGCTCTACGTATAGCTTGCCTCGGGCTGGTGCTCTGCGCCCCGGCATTGGCCATGGACTTCGGGCAAGGCCTGGCACCGCCATCCGCCGCACGCCTGCTCGCCAACGGCAACGGCGAAAGCCGCCACTGGACGGGTATCGGCCGACTCAATGACTTGCCTGGCAACCGCCAATGCATGGGCACCCTGCTTGACACACGAGCGCCAGGCGGCGTAGCAAGGGGCCCCGCCTACGTGCTCACGGCCGGCCACTGCGTCAGCAAACGCAACGGGGTTATTGTCCAGGACCACCCCCTGCAAGCGACCATCACCTTCAACTATTTCGCCGATACGATCACCGAACGCCACCGCGTAGCCGTGCGGCGAGCCGTATGGAGCAGCATCCAGGGACGTGACCTCGCGCTGCTGGAGCTCGATGCGCCGCTGCAGCAACTGCTCGACCACGACATCGCACCCTTGATGATGGCCGCGCCTGCGCCAGCCGGCAGTGCCGTGCTGGTGGTCGGTGAAGCCAGCAGGCCCGACATCGGTCTTCGCCTGAGGGCCTGTACGGAACAGGACCTTCCCGTTCTGCTGCAACAGCCTTGGCTCTGGCGGCGACTCAAAAGCAATGACTGCCGCGGTGTTGGCGAAGGCGTATCCGGCAGCCCGGTTCTGGAAAGGGCCAGCAACCGGGTGATCGGCGTGATCAACAGCATCAGTGGCGAGCGTGTCACCTCTATCCCAGTCGGGGGCCTGCTCGACTGCTTCAGCGATGGGCGGCTCGACCTGGACATCGCGGTCTGCCCCCTGTCGCCAGGCTTCCAGCTTGTCCAGCAATCCAATGCCGCGTTCAAACGGTTGTACAAACTCGGCGACGACGACAACGGCAATCCACCGCCACCGAGCTGGAACTTCGCCTTTACCTTGGACACCCAGCGTTACCGCTACAAGGCCACGCGCGATGCCTTGGCCTGCGAGGATCCCGATGGCTATAGCGGCACCTTGCCAGCCATGGGCACCGTGCTCATCAATGACCCGATCGGACCGGAAACGGGCTGGCACTTTCTCTGCGTGGTGGGCGTCGACTCAGCCGAAGACCTGGCCTGGCGTGGCTTGCTGGCCAATGCACTGAGCATCGCAGTCGAGCTGTTGCCGGCAGCGGCCGTCCCGGCGCCCGACATGACCGTCGAACGGCTGGAGAATGGCGATTTACGGGTGAGCTGGAGAACCGAGCCGCCTGACCTGCAGCGCTATCGGGTAAAGAAGGGCAGCCCAGAGCAGACAGACTGCGCCGACTCGTCCGGCTACCGGATGCTGCGACACCAGCAGTACGTGTTCAAGCGCGCTGAACTGCCACTGAAGCTTTGCAGTCAGGCGGAGGATATCGTCAAGCAGCGCTCCGCACCCCGGGAGGATCTGCTGGAGGCTGGCGATCAGTGAAAGCGGAAACGAAAAAGGCCCGGTTCTTGCGAACCGGGCCCTTGCCTGACATCAGCCGATATCAGCTGTACACACGCCCCAGCAGCTGGCGGTGGCTTTCGAACTGATCAAGCACGTCACGCACGATCTGCTCGCGGGTAAAGCCCATCAGGTCGTACTCCTGGCTGCCGTCGTGCAGGTACACCTCGGCGCGGTAGAAGCGCTGCTGCACTTCCGGCTCGCCCTCGATCGGCGCCTCGCTCGGCGCGGCCAGGTAGCCATCCAGACTGGCTTCGTAGACGAAGGGGTTGCCCTCTTCCATCATCACCCGCAGGCCCATCATGTTGCGCGACTGGCCAACCCGGGTCTCGACCTCGAAGCCCAGGGTGCGCAGCTGCTCGGCGGCTTCTTTCAGTGCCGGGCTGACCTGTTTGTCCATGAAGCGCTGGACAACGGCCTGGGTCGGCTGCAGGTCCAGCTGGCTGAGACGCTCACTGAAACCGCGACGGCCACGGGCGGCCAGTTCGGCGCGCTCGCTCTCGACCGCGACGTCCTGCTTCATCGCCTTCATCAGGCCGAACATGAACAGCACCAGGACCACCGAGAACGGCAGGCCGGCCAGTACCACCATGGTCTGCATGGCTTCGAAGTTACCGGCGAACAGCAGGCCGATGGTGACCAGGGTGATGACCACCGACCAGAACACCACCATCCAGTGCGGGGCGTCCTCATCGACCTTGCCGCCTTTGCACGACAGGTTGGCCATCATCACCGCGCCGGAGTCGGCCGGGGTGAGGAACAGCACGAAGCCGACGAACACCGCCACACCGATGACGATCTTGGCGGCCGGGAAGAATTCCAGCAGCTGGTAGATCGACATCGACGGCTGTTCGAGCGCCGTCTTGCCCAGCTCCACCGCACCCTGGTTGATCACCAGGTCCAGCGCGGTGTTGCCGAAGATCGACAGCCAGGCCAGGGTGAAGCCCAACGGGATCAGCAGCACGCCGCTGACCAGCTGGCGCACGGTACGGCCCTTGGAGATACGGGCGATGAACATGCCGACGAACGGGCCCCAGGAGATCCACCAAGCCCAGTAGAACACGGTCCACAGGCCCAGCCAGCGCTCGGACTTGTCGCTGTCGCCTTCATAGACATAGAGATCGAAGGTCTTCAGCACGACACCGTTGAGGTAGTCACCGACGTTCTGCACGAAGCCGTTGAGCAGGTGCAGGGTGTTGCCGGCCAGCAGCACGAAGATCAACAGGCCGCTGAACAGCAGGATGTTCAGGTTGGACAGGCGGCGAATGCCGTTTTCCACGCCCGACACCGCGGCCACGGTGGCAACGCCCGCCATGACCAGGATCACCACCAACAGGTTGGTCTTGCTGTGGTCCATGCCGAACAGGTATTCCAGGCCCGAGGCCACCTGCATCGAGCCGATACCCAGGTTGGTCACCAGGCCCAGCAGGGTAACGAACATGCCGAAGATGTCCACGGCATGGCCGGCGCCGCCCTTGACCCAACGCTCGCCGACCAGCGGGTACAGTGCCGAGCGCAGTGCCAGCGGCTGGTTGTGGCGGTAGGCGAAGTAACCCACGGCAAGGCCCACCAGGGCGTAGATCGCCCAGCCGTGCAGGCCCCAGTGCAGGAAGGTCAGCTGCAGACCCTGGCGCGCGGCCTCGAGGCTGGCGGGCGTGCCTTCCGGCGGATTGAAGTAGTGGTCCAGCGGCTCGGAGGCACCGAAGTACAGCAGCGAGATACCGATACCCGAGGAGAACAGCATGCCGGCCCAGGCGCCGTAGCTGAAGTCCGGGGTGTCGTCCTTGCCGCCCAGCTTGAGCTTGCCGTAGTCGGAGAAGGCCAGGTAGACGACGAACAGCAGGTAACCACAGATGACCAGCATGTAGTACCAGCCAAAGGTGCGGGTCAGCCATTTCTGGGCGACGCCCAGCACCTGGCCGGCGGCTTCGGGTACAGCGATCAGCAGGGCAGTCAGAACGAGGATCATCAGCGCCGAGGTGTAGAACACCACGCGATTGACCCGTACCCGCTCGGCGGGGGGCTTTGTCAGGGAGGCAGAACTCATTGCACGAATGCTCCGGGCAGTGCGGCAGTGGAGGCTAAACAGTTATTTCCCACGCAATTGGTGCAATAGCCCTACTGCGACAGGTGTTATAAAAGCACCCTGGAAACCGTGATCCCGAATAGGAACGTTGCAAAAAATCAGACCGGTCGGCTGTGGAAAACCTTGCCCTCCATCAGGAGGTGCGCGCATTCGCCACAGACACCTGGCCCGCTCCAAGGGCCGGCCGCGCAGCCAGTGACTGCTCGGCAAAATCTGTCTTTCGCATCGCCCATGCCCGTCAACGCCTTGTATTCCGGGGGTTACGCGATTTCCTGGGGTGTCGATTCGTGCTTCTGTGACCGTCCGAAAACTGTCAATGGCACAAATTGTCGCAGAGCTTATTCTTTATTGATTGAACGTTCAATCAAAACAAAATAGACTGGCCTTCGCCGAGGCAGCCGCTTGTCGTCTGCCCGCAGGCCTGAGGAGATAGCAAGATGCCCAAGGTCGGTATGCAACCCATCCGCCGCCAGCAGTTGATCGAAGCCACCTTGCAGGCGGTCGATCAGGTCGGATTGGGAGATGCCAGCATTGCGCTGATTGCCCGTTTGGCCGGCGTGTCGAACGGCATCATCAGTCACTACTTTCAGGACAAGAACGGCCTGATCGCAGCGACGATGCGCTACATCATGAACATGCTCAACGAGGGTGTGATCGCGCGTCGTCAGGCCCTCACGGACGACAGCCCGCGTGCCCACCTGAAGGTGATCATCGAAGGCAACTTCGATGCGAGCCAGGTGAATGGCCCGGCAATGAAAACCTGGCTGGCCTTCTGGGCCTCCAGCATGCACCAGCCGTCTTTGCACAGGTTGCAGCGGATCAACGACCACCGCTTGTATTCCAACCTGTGCTGCCAGTTCCGCCGTGTCCTGCCGCTCTACCATGCGCGCAAGGCCGCCCGCGGTCTGGCAGCCCTGATCGACGGCCTGTGGTTGCGTGGTGCCTTGTCGGGTGACGCATTCGACACCGAGCAGGCAATACGCATCGCTTACGAATACATGGATCTACAACTGGCTAAACAGCAGACCCTGGGCACAACCGACCAGGCCGCTGAACAGCCGCGCGCAGCGACCAGCCAACCGGCGGGAGCGTGACGCGGCAGCCAACCACACACTGCACTTGCGAGGACACTATGGCCCGTTTCGGAACGCAAAAACTCTACATTGATGGCGCTTACGTCGACGCTGGCAGCGATGCCACCTTCGAAGCCATCAACCCAGCTACCGGCGAAGTCCTCGCCCACGTGCAGCGCGCAACTCAAGCTGACGTCGAGAAGGCCGTCGAAAGCGCCGAACGTGGCCAGAAAGTCTGGGCCGCCATGACCGCCATGCAGCGTTCGCGCATCCTGCGCCGCGCCGTCGACATCCTGCGCGAGCGCAACGACGAGCTGGCCATGCTGGAAACCCTGGACACCGGCAAGTCGTACTCCGAGACCCGCTACGTCGACATCGTCACCGGCGCCGACGTGCTGGAATACTACGCAGGCCTGGTGCCGGCCATCGAAGGCGAGCAGATCCCGCTGCGCGAATCGTCCTTCGTCTACACCCGCCGCGAGCCGCTGGGCGTGACCGCCGGTATCGGCGCCTGGAACTACCCGATCCAGATCGCCCTGTGGAAATCCGCCCCGGCCCTGGCCGCCGGCAACGCGATGATCTTCAAGCCATCGGAAGTCACCTCGCTGACCACCCTGAAACTGGCCGAGATCTTCACCGAAGCCGGCCTGCCGAACGGCGTGTTCAACGTCCTGACCGGCAGCGGTCGTGAAGTCGGCACCTGGCTGACCGAACACGCGCGCATCGAGAAGGTCTCCTTCACCGGCGGCACCACCACCGGCAAGAAGGTCATGGCCAGCGCCTCGAGCTCGTCGCTCAAGGAAGTCACCATGGAGCTGGGCGGCAAGTCGCCGCTGATCATCTGCGACGATGCCGACCTGGACAAGGCCGCCGACATCGCCATGATGGCCAACTTCTACAGCTCCGGTCAGGTCTGCACCAACGGCACCCGCGTATTCATCCCTGCCTCGATGAAGGCCGCCTTCGAAGCCAAGATCGCCGAGCGCGTCGCGCGCATCCGCGTTGGCAACCCGGAAGACGAGAACACCAACTTCGGCCCGCTGGTCAGCTTCCAGCACATGGAAAGCGTGCTGTCGTACATCGCCAAGGGTAAAGAAGAAGGCGCCCGCGTTCTCTGCGGCGGTGAGCGTCTGCTGGACGGCGACTTCGCCAAGGGCGCGTTCGTCGCCCCGACCGTGTTCACCGACTGCTCCGACGACATGACCATCGTCAAGGAAGAGATCTTCGGCCCGGTGATGAGCATCCTCAGCTACGAGACCGAGGAAGAAGTCATCCGTCGCGCCAACGACACCGAATACGGCCTGGCCGCCGGCGTCTGCACCAACGATATCAGCCGTGCCCACCGCATCATCCACAAGCTCGAAGCCGGTATCTGCTGGATCAACGCCTGGGGCGAGTCGCCGGCCGAAATGCCGGTTGGCGGCTACAAGCAGTCGGGCGTCGGCCGTGAGAACGGTGTCAGCTCGCTGGCTCAATACACTCGCATCAAGTCGGTTCAGGTCGAGCTGGGCGGCTACAACTCGGTTTTCTAAACCCGGTCCCGCCACGCCCGCGCCCTTGAGCGCGGGCGTTTCCGCTCCCTGACAACTAACGAGGGTACTTCAATGTCCCAAGAATTCGATTACATCATCGTCGGTGCAGGTTCGGCCGGTAACACCCTGGCCACCCGCCTGACCGAAGACGCCAGCGTCACCGTCCTGCTGCTCGAAGCCGGCGGCCCGGACTACCGCTTCGACTTCCGCACCCAGATGCCAGCCGCCCTGGCCTTCCCGCTGCAGGGCCGTCGCTACAACTGGGCCTACGAGACCGATCCGGAGCCACACATGGACGGCCGCCGCATGGAATGTGGCCGCGGCAAGGGCCTGGGTGGTTCCTCGCTGATCAACGGCATGTGCTACATCCGCGGCAACGCCATGGACTTCGACGGCTGGGCTGAACTGCCAGGCCTCGAGGACTGGACCTACCTGGACTGCCTGCCGTACTTCCGCAAGGCCGAAACCCGCGACATCGGTCCGAACGACTACCACGGCGGCGAAGGCCCGGTCAGCGTGGCCACGCCCAAGGCCGGCAACAACCCGCTGTTCCACGCCATGGTCGAAGCCGGTGTGCAGGCCGGTTACCCGCGCACCGAAGACCTCAACGGCTACCAGCAGGAAGGCTTCGGCCCGATGGACCGTTCGGTGACCAAGAACGGTCGTCGCTCGAGCACCGCCCGCGGCTACCTGGACCAGGCCAAGAAGCGCCCGAACCTGACCATCGTCACCCATGCCCTGAGCGACCGCGTGCTGTTCGACAACAAGCGCGCTGTTGGCGTGACCTACCTGGTCGGTGACAGCGAAGAGCGCGTCGAGGCCCGTGCGCGCAAGGAAGTCATCGTCAGTTCCGGCGCCATCGCTTCGCCGCAACTGCTGCAGCGCTCCGGTGTCGGCCCGCGCGCCCTGCTGGAAAGCCTCGACATTCCGGTGGTCCACGACCTGCCGGGCGTCGGCGAGAACCTGCAGGACCACCTCGAGCTGTACCTGCAGTACGCCTGCACCCAGCCGGTTTCTCTGTACCCATCGCTGCTGTGGTGGAACCAGCCGAAAATCGGTGCCGAGTGGCTGTTCAACGGCACCGGCATCGGCGCCAGCAACCAGTTCGAGGCCGGCGGTTTCATCCGTACCCGCCCTGAGTTCAAGTGGCCGAACATCCAGTACCACTTCCTGCCGGTAGCGATTAACTACAACGGCTCGAACGGTGTGAAAGAGCACGGTTTCCAGGCGCACATGGGCTCCATGCGCTCGCCGGCCCGTGGTCGCATCCAGGCCAAGTCGAAGAACCCGCGCCAGCACCCAAGCATCCTGTTCAACTACATGTCCACCGAGCAGGACTGGCAGGAATTCCGCGACGGCATCCGCCTGACCCGCGAAATCATGGCCCAGCCGGCGCTGGACCCGTACCGCGGTCGCGAGATCAGCCCGGGCGCGCACGTGCAGACCGATGAAGAGCTGGACAAATTCATCCGCGAGCACGCCGAAACCGCCTTCCACCCGTCCTGCTCGTGCAAGATGGGCACCGATGACATGGCAGTGGTCGATGCCGAAGGTCGCGTGCATGGCATGCAGGGCCTGCGCGTGGTCGACGCCTCGATCATGCCGCTGATCATCACCGGCAACCTCAACGCCACCACGATCATGATCGCCGAGAAGATCTCGGACAAGATCCGTGGCCGCAAGCCGCTGCCGCGCAGCACCGCCAAGTACTACGTGGCGGGCGATGCACCGGTGAAGGGCAAGCCGATGCGTGAAGTGAAGCAGGCGTAATCCTGCTCCAGCCTCTGGCGACACAAGAAAAGGCACCTTTCGAGGTGCCTTTTCTACATCTGCAGAAACGCTTTACAGCCTGCCAATTCATCAGGTTAGAATCGATTGGCACGCGACCTGCTAGTTCACGCTACAAGTCCCTTTTTCTGCGATGTCCCGGAGTACCGCCTTTGGATGCGAGCACCATCAACAGCCTGTTCCTGATCGGCGCCCTGCTGGTCGGGGCCAGTATCCTGGTCAGCTCGCTGTCGTCGCGCCTGGGCATCCCTATTCTGGTCATCATTCTCGCCGTCGGCATGGTCGCCGGTGTCGATGGTGGCGGCATCATCTTCAACAATTACCCGACCGCCTACCTGGTGGGCAACCTGGCACTTGCCGTGATTTTGCTCGACGGCGGCCTGCGTACTCGGGTGGCGAGTTTCCGCGTGGCGCTGTGGCCGGCCCTGTCGCTGGCCACGGTGGGCGTGCTGATCACCACCGGCCTGACCGGCATGGTCGCCGCCTGGCTGTTCGACCTGAGCCTGATCCAAGGCCTGCTGATCGGTGCCATCGTCGGCTCCACTGACGCCGCAGCGGTGTTCTCGCTGCTGGGCGGCAAAGGCCTCAACGAACGGGTCACCGCCACCCTGGAGATCGAATCGGGCAGCAACGACCCGATGGCGGTGTTCCTCACCGTGACCCTGATCGACATGATCGCCAGCGGCCAGACCGGCCTGCACTGGAGCCTGCTGACCCACCTGCTGCGCGAGTTCGGCATTGGCGGGCTGATGGGCCTTGGCGGCGGCTGGCTGATGCTGCAACTGGTCAACCGCATCAACCTGGCCGGCGGCCTGTACCCGATCCTGGTGGTGGCCGGCGGCCTGGTGGTGTTCTCCCTGACCAACGCCCTGCACGGCAGCGGCTTCCTCGCCGTGTACCTGTGCGGCCTGGTGCTGGGCAACCGGCCGATACGCAGCCGCCACGGCATCCTGCACATGCTCGACGGCATGGCGTGGCTGGCACAGATCGGCATGTTCCTGGTGCTGGGCCTGCTGGTCACGCCCCACGACCTGCTGCCCATCGCCCTGCCCGCCCTGGGCCTGGCACTGTGGATGATCCTGGTGGCCCGCCCGCTGTCGGTGGTGGCTGCCCTGCTGCCGTTCAAGGCCTTCCATGGCCGCGAGAAAGGCTTCATCAGCTGGGTCGGCCTGCGCGGCGCGGTGCCGATCATCCTGGCGGTGTTCCCGCTGATGGCCGGCCTGCCCCAGGCCCAGCTGTTCTTCAACCTGGCGTTCTTCATCGTGCTGGTGTCGCTGCTGGTGCAAGGCACCAGCCTGCCGTGGATGGCCAAGCTGCTGAAGGTCACGGTACCGCCGGACCCGGCGCCGATTTCCCGCTCCGCGCTCGAGGTGCACGTCACCAGCGAGTGGGAGCTGTTCGTGTACCGCCTGGGCGCCGAAAAGTGGTGCATCGGCGCCGCGCTGCGCGAGCTGAAGATGCCCGAGGGCACGCGGATCGCCGCCTTGTTCCGCGGCGAGCAACTGCTGCACCCGTCGGGCAGTACCGTGCTGGAAGTCGGTGACATGCTCTGCGTGATCGGCCACGAACATAACCTGCCGGCGCTGGGCAAGCTGTTCAGCCAGGCGCCGCAACGCGGCCTGGACCTGCGTTTCTTCGGCGACTTCGTCCTCGAAGGCGATGCCGAGCTGGGCGCGGTGGCCGCACTTTATGGCCTGAAACTCGATGGCCTGGACGCGAAAATGCCGCTGGCGCAGTTCATCCGACAGAAGGTCGGAGGCGCTCCAGTAGTAGGCGACCAGATCGAATGGCACGGCACGATCTGGACCGTCGCAGTCATGGACGGGAACAAGATCCAGAAAGTGGGCGTCAGATTCCCCGAAGGTACCCGCCCCGGCCCTGGGCTGTTCCTCTAAACTCCGATTTGCCGCGTAACACAAGAACTCTGCCTATGTCCCTGCGTGACCATTGCCGCGCAGCCCTGCTGGGGCTGTGCCTGACCCTCTCGTTCGCCGCCGGCGCGGTGGAAATCCCGACCACCCCGGGCATCCAGAGCAGCCTGAGCAAGATCGCCGAGCGCAAGCTGCCGGAAACCGAGCAGAAAGCCGTGCAACAGGTGCTGGAACAGACCCTGGCGCTGCTCAACGCCCGCGACGACAGCGAGAAGAAGCTCGAAGCCCTCAAGCAGCAGTTGGCCAACGCGCCCCAGGAGATCCGCGACAGCCAGCGCGAGCTGATCAAGCTCAAGGCCAGTGTCACCTTGCCGGTGGCGCAGCGCTTTGCCAGCCTGAGCGTGCCGCAGCTCGAGCAGATGCTCAGCGAACGCAGCACCCAGCAGGGCGACCTGCAGAAGGCGCTGTCCGAAGCCAACAGCCTGATCATCAATTCGCAGACCCGTCCTGAACGCGCCCAGGCCGAGATCAGCAGCAACCAGATGCGCGCCCAGCAGATCAACAACAGCCTCAAGAGCGGCAAGGACAACGGCAAGGCAATCAACGCCGACCAGCGCAACCAGCTCAATGCCGAGCTGGCCTCGCTCAACGCCCTGACCCTGCTGCGCCGCCAGGAGCTGGCGGGCAACAGCGTGCTGCAGGACCTGGGCAACGCCCGCCACGACCTGCTGATCGAACGCGCCACACGCCAGGAGCAGGAAATCCAGGACCTGCAGACGCTGATCAACGAAAAGCGCCTGGCGCAGTCGCAGCAGGCCGTCACCCGTCAGTCGATCGAGGCGCAGAAGGCCGGCGGCAGCAACCTGCTGGCCACCGAGAGCACCGCCAACCTGCAGTTGTCCGACTACCTGCTGCGCAGCACCGACCGCCTCAACGAGGTGACCCAGCAGAACCTGCGCACCAAGCAGCAGCTCGACAGCCTCACCCAGGCCGACCAGGCCCTCGACGAACAAATCAACGTGCTCAAGGGCAGCCTGCTGCTGTCGAAGATTCTCTACAAGCAGAAGCAGGCGCTGCCGCACCTGAAGCTCGATCGCAACCTGGCCGACCAGATCGCCGATATCCGCCTGTACCAGTTCGAAATCAACCAGGAGCGCGAACAGATGAGCAGCCCGTCCACCTACGTGGACAAGCTGCTGGCAAGCCAGCCCGAGGAAAATGTCACCCCGCAGCTGCGCAAGGCCCTGCTGGAAGTGGCGATCACCCGAGGCGACCTGCTTGAGCGGTTGAACCGTGAACTGTCGGCGCTGCTCAACGAATGCATCACGCTGCAGCTGAACCAGAAACAACTGCTGAGCACCGCCCAGAACCTGCGCACCACGCTGGAAGAGCAGATGTTCTGGATCCCCAGCAACAAGCCGCTGGACTGGCAGTGGCTGCGCGAAGTGCCCGAGGGCCTGGCCTACCAGGTGGCCAGCCTGCCCTGGGGCGCGGGTATCAAGGAGCTGGGCGACGGCCTGGTGCAACAGCCGCTGCTGTTCCTGCCGCTGATCCTGGTGATCGGCGCCCTGTTGTGGCGGCGCAAGGCGCTGTACCGACGCCTGGGCAAGGTCCACCAGGACATCGGTCACTTCAAGCGCGACAGCCAGTGGCACACGCCCCAGGCGATCCTGATCAACATCCTCCTGGCCCTGCCGGTGGCCCTGGCCCTGACCCTGGGCAGCTACGCCCTGCAGCTCGACGCCCGCGGGCAGAACGCCAACCTCGGCGCCGCCCTGTGGCAGCTTGCCCAGGCCTGGCTGGTGTTCTACACCGCCTACCGCATCCTCGCCCCGGGTGGCGTGGCCGAGATCCACTTCCGCTGGCACAAGCCGCAGGTCGAGTTCCTGCGCGGCTGGGTGCGCCGGCTCGGCACCGTGGTGCTGGCCCTGGTCGGTGTGGTGGCGGTGGCCGAGCACCAACCGTCGGCACTGGCCGATGACGTGCTGGGCATCGGCGTGGTGCTGACCTGCTATGCGCTGATGGCCTGGCTGCTCAGCCGCCTGCTGCTGAGCAGCCCGGCGCACCAGAATACCTCGCTGTTTCGCAAGGCGGTCGGGGTGGCCTTCACCGCCCTGCCCATCGCCCTGTTCGTGGCGGTGTGTTTCGGCTACTACTACACCGCTCTCAAGCTTACCGACCGGCTGATCTACACCCTTTACCTGCTGCTGTTCTGGCTGGTGATCGAGGCCGCGTTCGTGCGTGGCCTGTCGGTGGCCGCGCGGCGCCTGGCCTACCAGCGCGCCCTGAGCAAACGCCAGGCCGCCAAGGAAGGCCTGGATGGCGAGGTGGTGATCGAGGAGCCGACCCTGGACATCGAGCAGGTCAACCAGCAGTCGCTGCGCCTGATCCGCCTGGCCCTGCTCGGCGGTTTCATCGGTGGGCTGTATTGGGTATGGGCAGACCTCATCACCGTGTTCGCCTACCTCAACAACATCACTCTCTACGAGTACAGCAGCGGCACCGGCGCGGCTGCCAGCATGGTACCGATCAGCCTCGGCGACCTGCTTGGCGCCATGGTCATCGCCGGCATCGCCGTGGCCCTGGCCAGCAACCTGCCCGGCCTGCTCGAAGTGCTGGTGCTGTCGCGACTGAACCTGGCGCAGGGCAGCGCGTACGCCATTACCACACTGTTGTCCTATGTGATCGCCGGGGTCGGTATCGTCAGCACCCTGGCCACCCTCGGAGTCAGCTGGGACAAGCTGCAATGGCTGGTGGCGGCATTGTCCCTGGGCCTGGGCTTCGGCATGCAGGAGATCTTCGCCAACTTCATCTCCGGCATCATGATCCTGTTCGAGCGCCCGGTGCGTATCGGCGACACCATCACCATCGGCAACCTGTCCGGCACGGTGAGCAAGATCCGCATCCGCGCCACCACCATCACCGACTTCGACCGCAAGGACATCATCGTCCCCAACAAGACCTTCATCACCGGCCAGCTGATCAACTGGTCGCTGACCGACACGGTCACCCGGGTGACGCTGAAGCTGGGCATCGACTACGGCTCGGACCTGGACCTGGTGCGCGACCTGCTGCTCAAGGGCGCCCACGAGAACCCACGGGTGCTCAAGGACCCGGAGCCGCTGGTGTACTTCCTCAACTTCGGCGAAAGCTCGCTGGACCACGAGCTGCGCATGCACGTGCGCGACCTGGGCGACCGCAATCCGACCCTGGACGAGCTCAACCGCTATATCAACCGTGAGTTCAAGGCGCACAACATCAAGATCTCGGTGCGCCAGGTGGAGGTGTTCCTCATGGACGCGAAGAACGGCAAGCAGCAACTGATCCCGATGGACAGCAAACCGGACAGCACGCCGCCGAGCTGAGTGGACGCCAGGGGGCATGCACCCTGACAATGTCCTACCGCCTCGCGGGGCAAGCCGGCTCCCACACTGCTGCGTGGGAGCGGGCTTGCCCCGCGATCATTCCAATCGCGGAGCCGGCCTGTGAAAACCCTTGACCACCTGACCTTCGACAACCGCTTCGCCCAACTCGGCGATGCCTTCTCCACCCAGGTCCTGCCCGACCCGATCGCCGACCCGCGTCTTGTCGTTGCCAGCGATTCGGCAATGGCCCTGCTCGACCTCGATCCCGCCCAGGCCGAACTGCCGGTGTTCGCCGAGCTGTTCAGCGGCCACAAGCTCTGGGAGGAAGCCGACCCGCGGGCGATGGTCTACTCCGGCCACCAGTTCGGCTCCTACAACCCGCGCCTGGGCGATGGCCGCGGCCTGCTGTTGGGTGAGATCCTCAACGAGGCCGGCGAACACTGGGACCTGCACCTCAAGGGTGCCGGCCAGACGCCTTACTCACGCATGGGTGATGGCCGGGCCGTGCTGCGTTCGTCGATTCGCGAGTTCCTTGCCTCCGAGGCCCTGAGCGCGCTGGGCATCCCCAGCAGCCGGGCACTGTGCGTGATCGGCTCGAGCACCACGGTGTGGCGGGAAACCCGCGAAAGCGCCGCGATGCTGCTGCGCCTGGCCCAGAGCCATGTGCGCTTCGGCCATTTCGAGTACTTCTACTACACCAAGCAACCGGAACAACAGCGGGTACTGATCGACCATGTGCTGGAGCAGCACTACCCCGAGTGCCGCGACGCCGAGCTGCCCTACCTGGCCATGTTCCGCACCATCGTCGAGCGCAACGCCGAGCTGATCGCCCGCTGGCAGGCCTACGGCTTCTGTCACGGGGTGATGAATACCGACAACATGTCGATCCTCGGCATCACTTTCGACTTCGGCCCCTACGCCTTCCTCGACGACTTCGACGCCAACTTCATCTGCAACCACTCCGACGACCGCGGCCGCTACAGCTACGCCAACCAGGTGCCGATCGCCCACTGGAACCTCAGCGCCCTGGCCCAGGCCCTGACCACGGTGATCGAGGTCGAGCCGCTGAAGGAGACCCTGGCTCTGTTTCTGCCGCTGTACCAGGCCCACTACCTGGACCTGATGCGCCGCCGCCTGGGGCTGACCATCGCCGAAGACGACGACATGGCGCTGGTCGAGCGCCTGCTGCAACGCATGCAGAGCGGCGGCGTGGACTACACACTGTTCTTCCGCCGGCTGGGCGAGCAACCAGTGGCCGAGGCCCTGCAAGTGGTGCGCGAAGATTTCGTCGACCTGGCCGGTTTCGATGCCTGGGGTGCGGACTACCTGGCACGCTGCGAGCGTGAGCCGGGTAATGCCGAAGGTCGCCGTGAGCGGATGCATGCTGTCAATCCACTATACGTACTGCGCAATTACCTGGCGCAGAAGGCCATCGAAGCGGCAGAGGCCGGCGACTACAGTGAAGTGCGGCGGCTGCATCAGGTGCTGAGCAAACCTTTTGAAGAGCAGGATGGAATGCAGGCGTATGCCGAACGGCCGCCGGAGTGGGGCAAGCACCTGGAGATCAGCTGCTCGTCCTGAATGACGCCCTTTTATGAAGATGGCCCGCTCCCACAGTGCCCCCTCAAATGCCCATTGGAACTGAAAATGTCTGATCCACTGCTTATTCCCTGCCCCCACTGCAACGGCCTCAACCGCATCCCCGCCGAGCGCCTGGGCGACACCCCGAAATGCGGCCGCTGCAAACAGAACGTGCTGCTGAGCACCTCGTTCGAGCTGACCGAAGGCAACTATGCCGCCCAGATCAAAGGTGATCTGCCGCTGCTGCTGGATGTCTGGGCCGACTGGTGCGGCCCGTGCAAGAGCTTCGCCCCGGTGTTCGAGCAGGCCGCGCGCCAGCTGGCCGGGCGCTGCCGCCTGGCCAAGCTTGACAGCGAAGCCAATCGCAACCTGGCCGGCCAGTTGGGTATCCGCTCGATCCCCAGCCTGATCCTGTTCAGGAACGGCCGCGAAGTGACCCGCCAGGCCGGTGCGTTTCCACTCCAGTCGTTGCTGGAGTGGCTGCGCGGGCAAGGGGTCTAGTGTGGTGTTTCACAAATAACGACCATAACTCGCGGCGCTTTTTGCGCTCATGCGGCGTTGTCGCTCCTCGCCGTAGCTGGGCTACGACTCGTCGCGACGC
Organism: Pseudomonas sp. CAM1A; assembly: GCF_047501685.1. Taxonomy (NCBI): domain Bacteria; kingdom Pseudomonadati; phylum Pseudomonadota; class Gammaproteobacteria; order Pseudomonadales; family Pseudomonadaceae; genus Pseudomonas; species Pseudomonas sp. CAM1A. The sequence continues at coordinate 201,881 of NZ_JBFNXP010000001.1, forward strand.
CTTGCCTGAGCGCAAAAATCGCTCGCGATTTATTGGTCGTATTTGTCATCGAAAGACTCAAGCCACGCTTGCCATTCAACACTTCGGAAACGCGTCCACTCGGGCCGATGTATCGCTCAAGGTCACGTGCTGTAAGCCCCTGCTGATCCATGCAGAATTTGATGGCCTCAATAGGGTCTGCGGCTTGAATGGGATAGTGCTTGTTCTCATAGACCTCAATCAATGTAACAAGCACTTCCATTTCATCCGCCTCAGGCGTGCCGGGCTCGGCCTGGAAAATGACTTCTAACCGCTTGAATGCGGCCTGCAGGTCATCATCACTGCGGATAGGCTTAATATTCATTGATCGTCTCCACGTCGATCTCGTCATAACGCTTGTGCGTACCGACGAATTTGACCCAGGCAATGCCGGACCGGTACTGCATTTCCACTACGAGGCGGTCCTTGTTACCTCCGATGTTGAACACCACCCGATTGAGTACCGTCTAGGCGCTGCGCTCAAGCAGATCATGCAACTCGACGAACTGCTGGGTCAGCTTGTGCCGTGGCTCAAGGTGGATCAGCGGCAGGCTGGCATGGTGCGACTCACGCATCTTCACCGAACTGCCGAGGTAGACCGGCAGCACCGGCAGGCCCTCGGCCAGCAGCTCGTCAAGCATCTGCTGGGGCAGGCTGGCCCGTGACTGGAACTGGTTGACCACGATGCCCTCGACCATCAGCTCGTCGTTGTGGTCTTCCTTGAGCTCATCGATCTCGGCCAGCAGGCCATACAGGGCCTGTCGCGAGAAACTATCGCAATCGAAGGGGATCAGCACGCGATCGGCCGCGATCAATGCGGAAACCGCGTAAAAATTGAGTGCTGGAGGGGTATCGATATAGATCCGCTCGTAATCCTCGTCCAACTCATCGAGCAGTTTGCGCAGCTTGTTGATCTTGTGCTTGGCCTCGAGCTTGGGCTGCAGGTCGGCCAGCTCCGCAGTGGCAGTCACCACATGGAGGTTATCGAAGGGCGTTTCGTAGATATCGACCTTGTTCTTCTTGGCGAACGGCCCGCTGGACAGGGACTGCTTGAAGAACTCGGCGATGCCCATGGGGATGTCGTCGCCGGTCAGGCCGGTGAGGTACTGGGTCGAGTTGGCCTGGGCATCCAGGTCGATCAGCAAGGTCCGGTAGCCTTCATTGGCACTGACCGCCGCAAGATTGCAGGCAATGCTCGACTTGCCCACGCCACCTTTCTGATTGAACACCACGCGCCGCATGTCAGACCTCCGTGTATCAACGAATGCCCGAGTATGTGGCGACACCGCGCCATTGGCCAGCGTTGTTCGCTCAAGTTGACGGTAAGCCGCCCGACAACCTGCGAGTAACCGACTGTCGGAAACCGTGCAGGCATGGAAGCGGACACGACGCAGATGCGTGTGGATATTGTCCGATAGCCATCATGTGGATTGATACACGTCCCGTGCAACGGGATAATGCGCGCCACCTTCCCGTGCGCCTAGCCCGCACGGCGCGTGCTCCGAGTCATTCCCACGGACAGGAACTCCCTCAGGGCGGAACGTCACACTCATCATGATCACCTTCGACATCAGCCAATGGCGTGCCTGGGCCCCGGGCCTGACCGGCGCGGCCGACTGGCAGGCCTGGGCGGACGGCGCCGAACGCGCGCCCTGTGCCGAACAGGCGCCAGACGTGGCGTTTCTGCCGGCATTGCAGCGCCGCCGCCTGAGCCATATGGCGCGCATGGCCTTTGCCGTCGGCTGGCCCCTGGCCGACGGCCACGCCGACCTGCCGCTGGTGTTCGTTTCGCGGCACGGGGAAACCCCGCGCACCTTCTCGATCCTCAGTGAACTGGCCAGCCAGCAGCCCCTGTCGCCCACCCAGTTCAGCCTGTCGGTGCACAACGCGATGATCGGGCTGTGGTCGATCATGCGCGGGCAAACTTGCGAGATGACCGCGCTGGCTGCCTCCGGCGACGGCTTCGAGCAAGGCGCCGTGGAAGCTGCCGCGCTGCTGGCCGAAGGTGCGCCGGCGGTGCTGCTGATCATCACCGAAGAACAACCCCCGGCCGCTTACGCGCCCTGCATCAGCGACGTACCGTTTGCCTACGCCCTGGCCCTGCTGCTCACCCCCGGCCGGCAATGGCAGTTGTCCCTTGAGCCTGCACAAACGGCGCCAGCCCCCGAACTGCCCCATGCCCTGGCCTGGCTGCACGCCTCGCTCAACGGCCACAACACCTTTTCTCACACCTGGAGCCGTCGCACATGGAACTGGCGACGTCAGCCATGAACCGCCCCCGCGACGCCTACCTGTGGCGCCTGGCGGCCACCGCCCTGAGCTTCCTGCTGTTCGGCCTGGGCGGGCTGTGCCTGCGCCTGCTGGTATTTCCGCTGCTGGCCTGCCTGCCCGGCGCTGACGAGCAGCATCGCCAACGCGCCCGCCGCACCATTGGCTGGCTGTTCTGGCGGTTCATCCTGATCATGCGCAGCCTCGGTGTGCTCACCTTCGACATCAGCGGCGCCGAACGCCTGGGCGGGCGCGGGCAGATGATCATTGCCAACCACCCTTCATTGATCGACGTGGTGTTCCTGCTGGGGCTGGTGCGCGACGCCAACTGCGTGGTCAAGCACAGCCTGTTCGGCAACCCCTTCACCCGTGGGCCGGTGCGCGAGGCGCAGTACATCGGCAATGACGGCAGCCTGGACATGCTCGACAAGGCCGCTGCTTCGCTGCAACAGGGCCAGCCGCTGGTGATCTTCCCAGAAGGCACCCGCACCCCGCCCGGTCAGGCCCCGGCCTTCCATCGTGGCGCCGCCGCGATCGCCCTGCGCGGTGCGAAAATCATCACACCGGTGATCATCCAGGTCAGCCCCACCACCCTGACCAAGCACGAACCCTGGTACCGCATCCCCCGGCGACGCGTGCACTTCAGCCTGCGCGTTGGCGCCGATATCGACCCCCAGGCCTTCGCCAGCCTTGGCCCGGCGCCCCTGGCGTCGCGCAAACTCAATGATTACCTGCACCAGTACTACAACAAGGAGCTCGCCACCGATGAGCGATGCACAGCACGACCTGAACCGTGATATCAAGCAACTGATCATCGACGCCCTGGGCCTGGAAGACATCAGCGTGCAGGACATCGACGACGCGCAGACACTGTTCGGCGAAGGCCTGGGCCTGGACTCGGTGGACGCCCTCGAGCTGGGCCTGGCAATCCAGAAGCGCTACGGCATCAAGATCGACGCCGATGCCAAGGACACCCGCAGCCATTTCACCAACGTCGCCACCCTCGCGGCGTTCATCACCGCTCGCCAGGCCGCCTGAGACCGCACCATGCAAAACCGCGAAGACATCTTCAACACCCTCCGTGACGCCCTGGTCGAGCTGTTCGAGCTCGAGCCCGAGCGCATCAGCCTGGAATCACACCTGTACCAGGACCTGGAAATCGACAGCATCGATGCCATCGACCTGCTCGACCACATCAAGCGCAAGACCGGGAAGAAGATCAGCGCCGAGGACTTCAAGTCGGTACGCACCGTCAACGATGTGGTCGAAGCGGTTCATCGCCTGGTAAACAGCGCGGCATGAAACGCCTGGTCGGCCTCGGCCTGCTGCTGGCCGGCGTGCTGTATCCGTTTGCCGTGCACTACGGCCTGGGCCACTTCGCCCCGTGGCAGTTCGCCCTGCTGCTCGGCGGCCTGTGGCTGGCCCGCGCACTGAGCGCACCACAACGCCCCGGTGGCCTGTGGATGGCACTGGCGGCGCTGGGTTTCTGCGCGCTGCTGGTGCTGTCCGACAGCGCGCAACTGCTGCGCTGGTACCCGGTGCTGATCAGCAGCTTCATGCTCGGCCTGTTCGGCACCAGCCTGGTGCAGGGCGTGCCAGTGGCCGAACGCCTGGCGCGCCTGCGCGAACCCGACCTGCCAGCTGCGGCGGTGCGCTACACGCGCCGGGTGACCCAGGCCTGGTGCCTGTTCTTCCTGGTCAACGGCCTGATCGCCGCCGGCCTGACCCTGTGGGCGCCACTGGCCTGGTGGACCCTTTACAACGGCCTGATCGCCTATGCCGCGATGGGCCTGCTGTTCGCCGTTGAATGGCTGATACGTCAACGTGTGCGAGGACACTCATGAACTGGATCAACCTCGAACACCTGTTGCGCCCGCTGGCCACGCCACGCCCGGTGACCGAGGCGCCGGCCCTGGACCACGCCGCGCTGTGCCAGCAAGCCCTGCGCCTGGCCGGCGGCCTGCAAGCCCGGGGCGTGCGACGCCTGGCGGTGCATGTGGACGACGCCGCGACGCTGGCCATCGCCCTGCTCGGCGCCTGGCGCGCCGGGGCCGAGGTACTGCTGAGCGCCGACCTGCAACCGCAGACCCGCACCCGCTGGCAGGCCCAGGTCGACCTGTGGCTCAGCGACCAGCCTGGCGACCCACAGCTCGACGATCTGCTGGACGAGCCACTGGCCAGTGCCGACCTCGACCCGGACCAGTGCCGCATCAGCCTGTGCACCTCAGGCTCCAGCGGCGAGCCCAAACGCATCGACAAATGCCTGCGCCAGCTGAGCAACGAAGTCATCGCCCTGGAGCAGCTGTGGGGTGCTTCGCTAGGTGATGCGCACATCCTCGGCAGCGTCGCCACCCAGCACATCTACGGCCTGCTGTTCCGCGTGCTGTGGCCGCTGTGCGCCGGGCGCGGCTTCGCACGCAAGGCCCAACCGTTCCCGGAAGACCTGCAACGCGCCAGCCGCGAACACCTGTCGTTCGCCTGGGTGGCCAGCCCGGCGCTGCTCAAGCGCATGGGCGACAACCTCGACTGGCCCGGGTTGAGCGCGGTGCGCCGGGTATTCTCCTCTGGCGGCGAACTGCCCGCCGCAGCCGCCGAACGCCTGCAACAGCGCCTCGGCCAGTGGCCAACGGAAATCCTCGGCAGCTCCGAGACCGGCGGCATCGCCTGGCGCCAGGGCGAAGCCCTGTGGCAGCCGTTCGCCGATGTAGTGCTCAGCCAGGACACCGACGGCGCCCTGCGCATCGCCTCGCCCTACCTGCCTGCCGGCCACGTCGAGCACAGCGCCGATGCCGCCGAGTTCGCCAGCGACGGGCGCTTCCGCCTGCTCGGCCGCCTCGACCGCACCGTCAAGCTGGAAGAAAAACGCATTTCCCTGCCCATGCTCGAACAGGCCCTGTGCACCCACGCCTGGGTCGCCGAGGCGCGCCTGGGGGTGATCGAAGAAGGCCGCGCCTTCCTCGGTGCCCTGTTGGTGCCAAGCGCCGAAGGCCTGCATGTGCTGCGTAACCAGGGCCGCCGCGCACTGGTGGAGGGCCTGCGTGCGCACCTGGCCGGACACTGCGAGACCATCGCCCTGCCCCGGCGCTGGCGCCTGGTGCGCCAGCTGCCGTGCAACGCCCAGGGCAAGCTGCCCCAGGCCGAGGTCACGGCCCTGCTGCTGGCAGCCCGCAGCCAGGCGCCCGAGGTCGTGGAACAGGCCCGCGAAGACCACCAGCTGCAACTGCGCCTGGCCGTGCCGCTGGACCTGCCCTGCTTCACCGGCCATTTCCCGCAGACCCCGGTACTGCCCGGCGTGGTCCAGGTCGACTGGGCCATCGCCCTCGCTGCGCCGCTGCTGGCCGCCAACCTGCGCTTCGCCGGTATGGAAGTGCTCAAGTTCCAGCAACTGGTACGCCCCGGCGACATGCTGCAGTTGGACCTGCGCTTCGAGGCGGCACGCGGCAAGCTGTACTTCAGCTACACCCGCGCCGGCCAACCCTGCGCCAGCGGCCGCATCCTGCTGGAGGCCGCCTGTGCATAAACCCTGCGCGGTGATCCCGGTGTACAACCACGAACAGGCCGTGCCCAAGGTGGTCGACGACCTGCTGCGCGCCGGCCTGCCTTGCGTGCTGGTGGATGACGCCAGCCATGCGCCGTGCGCCGAGGTGCTGCGCCAGCTGGCCGAGCGCGCGGATGTGCACCTGGTGCACCTGGCGGTCAACCAGGGCAAGGGGGGCGCGGTGATGGCCGGCCTGCGCGAGGCCGCGCGGCTGGGCTTCAGCCACGCCCTGCAGGTGGACGCCGACGGCCAGCACGACCTGGCTGATGTCGGCCACTTCCTGGCCCAGTCGCAGGTTTATCCACAGGCGCTGGTGTGCGGTTATCCACAGTACGATACCAGTGTGCCCAAAGGTCGCCTGTACGCCCGCTACCTCACTCATGTGTGGGTGTGGATCAACAGCCTGTCGCTGGCCATTCCCGACTCGATGTGCGGCTTTCGTGTCTACCCGCTGCCGCCGACCCTGGCGCTGATCGACAGCGTCAAGCTGGGCAAGCGCATGGATTTCGACCCCGAGATCCTGGTGCGCCTGGCCTGGCGCAACCAGCCGATGCGCTGGCTGCCGACCCGGGTGCACTACCCACAGGACGGCCTGTCGCACTTTCGCCTGGTGCATGACAACGCGCTGATCTCGAAGATGCACGCCAAGCTGTTCTTCGGCATGCTCCTGCGCAGCCCGCTGATCCTCTGGCGCCGGTGGCGCCGATGAGCGAGCAGCACTGGGCCGCGCAACGCGAGCGCGGCAGCTTCCGGTTGATGCAGTTGACCGCGCTGCTGGCGCGCCTGCTCGGGCGCCGCCTGCTCAGCCCGCTGATCCATGTGATCGTCGCCTACTTCTTCCTGTTCGGCCGCCGCGCCCGGCGCAGCGCCTGGCAGTACCAACAGCGTCTGCACCAGTGGAGCGCCGGGCAGACGCCAGCGCCCAGTCAGTGGCAGGTGTTCCGCCAGTTCATGGCCTTCGCCGACGCCCTGCTGGACAAACTCGACGTGTGGAACGGCCGCCTGCGCCTTGAAGACATCGATATCGTCGACCCGGCCGGACTGCGCGGGCAGCTGCGCGGCGAGCGCGGGCAATTGCTGGTGGGCGCCCACCTGGGCAACCTGGAAGTGTGCCGGGCGCTGGCCGAGCTGGGCGAGCAGGTGACCATGAACGTGCTGGTACACACCCGCCATGCCGAACAGTTCAACCGCCTGCTGGGCGAGGCCGGCGCTACCCACCTGCGACTGATCCAGGTCAGCGAGCTGGACCCGGCGATCATGCTGCAGCTCTCCCAGCGCCTGGAGCGCGGCGAGTGGCTGGCGATCGCCGGCGACCGCGTGCCGCTGCATGGCGCGCGCACCGCCACCGTGGACTTTCTCGGCCAGCCGGCCGCCTTCCCGCAAGGCCCGTGGCTGCTGGCCGGCCTGCTCGGCTGCCCGGTCAACCTGCTGTTCTGCCTCAAGCTCAACGGCCGCTACCGGATCACCCTGGAGCCCTTCGCCGAACAGCTGCAATGGCGGCGCGCCGAGCGTGACCAGGTGATCCAGCAATGGACAGCACGCTACGCCGAGCGCCTGGCCCATTACTGCCGCCAGGCACCGCTGCAGTGGTTCAATTTCTACCCCTTCTGGAAGAGCGATGACGATGCAACCCCATGAGCCTGTCACCTTCGGCGAAGCGCCGCTGGCCATCGAGGACGTGCTGGCAGTGGCCGAGCGCCGTGCCGCTACCCGCCTGCAGGATGACGCCGAGTACCGCGAGCGCATCACTCGAGGCGCGCGTTTTCTCGACACCCTGCTCGACCAGGAAGGGGTGATCTACGGGGTCACCACCGGTTACGGCGACTCCTGCGTGGTGGCCGTGCCGCTGGAGCATGTCGAAAGCCTGCCGCGCCACCTGTACACCTTCCATGGCTGCGGCCTGGGCCGCCTGCTCGATGCCCCGGCCACCCGCGCAGTGCTGGCTGCGCGCCTGCGCTCGCTGAGCCACGGCGTGTCCGGGGTGCGCATGGAGTTGCTGGAACGCCTGCAACTGTTCCTCGAACACGACATCCTGCCGCTGATCCCCGAAGAGGGCTCGGTGGGCGCCAGCGGTGACCTGACCCCACTGTCCTACGTGGCCGCCACCCTGTCCGGCGAGCGCGAGGTGCTGTACCGAGGCGAGCGCCGCAGCAGTGCCGAGGTACACCAAGAACTGGGCTGGCAACCCCTGGTGCTGCGTCCCAAGGAAGCCCTGGCGCTGATGAACGGCACCGCGGTGATGACCGGCCTGGCCTGCCTGGCCTTCGCCCGCGCCGACTACCTGCTGCAACTGGCCACGCGCATCACCGCGCTCAACGTGATCGCCCTACAGGGCAACCCCGAGCACTTCGACGAGCGCCTGTTCGCCACCAAGCCGCACCCGGGCCAGACCCAGGTGGCCGCCTGGCTGCGCCAGGACCTGGCCATCGACGCGCCGCTGCCGTCGCTGCACCGCCTGCAGGACCGCTACTCGCTGCGCTGCGCGCCCCATGTGCTCGGCGTGCTGGCCGACAGCCTGGGCTGGCTGCGCGGTTTTATCGAAACCGAACTGAACAGCGCCAACGACAACCCGATCATCGACGGCGACGCCGAGCGCGTGCTGCACGGCGGGCACTTTTACGGCGGGCATATCGCCTTCGCCATGGACAGCCTGAAAACCCTGGTGGCCAACGTCGCCGACCTGCTCGACCGGCAACTCGCGCTGCTGGTGGACGTACGCTACAACCACGGCCTGCCGAGCAACCTGTCCGGCGCCGAGGCCGAACGGGCCATGCTCAACCACGGCTTCAAGGCCGTGCAGATCGGCGCCAGCGCCTGGACCGCCGAAGCGCTCAAGCAGACCATGCCGGCCAGCGTGTTCTCGCGCTCCACCGAATGCCACAACCAGGACAAGGTAAGCATGGGCACCATTGCCGCGCGCGATGCCCTGCGGGTGCTGGAACTGACCGAACAGGTCGCCGCCGCCACCTTGCTGGCGGCCAACCAGGGCGTCTGGCTACGCGCCCGCCAGGCCGACGCCCGGCCATTGCCGCCCGCGCTCGAACAGATGCACCAGGCGCTGCTGGCCGACTTCGCCCCGGTCATTGAGGACCGCGCCCTGGAACACGACCTGAGCCTGTGCCTGACCCGTATCGGCCAGCGCCACTGGAGGCTGCATGCGTAACCCCGGGGTGTTTCACGTCGACAGCGAAATCGTCGTGCCGTTCTTCGACGTGGACAGCATGTACATCGTCTGGCACGGGCATTACGTCAAGTACCTGGAAATCGCCCGCTGCGCCCTGCTCGAACGCCTGCAGCACGACTACCGGGACATGCAAGCCTCCGGCTACCACTGGCCGGTGATCGATCTGCAACTGCGCTACATCCGCGGTGCCACCTTCGGCCAGCGGCTGACCGTGCGCGCCAGCCTGGTGGAGTGGGAGAACCGTTTGAAGATCCATTACCTGATCAGCGATGCCGAAACCGGCGAGCGTATGACCCGCGCCAGCACCGTGCAGGTGGCGGTGCATATCGACAGCGGCGAGATGCAACTGGCCTCGCCGCAGGTGATGCTCGATGCGGTCGCGAAGGTGCTAGCATGAGTCGCTTCCTCGTCGCGCTCGGCCTGCTACTCGTCTGTCCTCTTACCCTGGCCTTCACCCTCGACGACCTGCAAAAGCAGCTCAGCCAGCCCGCCGTGGTCAAGGGCCCGTTCATCCAGGAAAAACACCTGCGCGCCCTGCCCCAGCCGCTGCTGAGCAAGGGCCGCTTCGTCCTCGCCCGTGACCACGGCCTGCTGTGGCTGCTGGACACCCCGCTGCGCCAGGACTACCGCATCGACGCCCAAGGCATCGCCCGGCGCGCCCCCAACGGCTGGCAAACCCTGCCCAGTCGCAGCGCCGGCGCCGAGCAGAACCGCCTGTTCTTCGCCGTGCTGCAGGGCGACAGCAGCGGTCTGCAACGCGACTTCGAACTGGCCCTGTCCGGTGATGCCGGGCATTGGCAGCTGCGTCTGACGCCACGCTCGCTGCTGCTCAAGCAGGTGTTCACGCGCATCGACATCGCAGGCAGCCAGTACGTGGAGCGCATCGAACTGAGCGAGACCCAGGGTGACAGCACCGTGCTGCGCATGCCCGCCAGCACCGCGGCAGCGGCCCTGAGCGACACGGAGCGCAGCGATTTTGCCAACTGAACGCCTGCTGCCGCGCCTGTTCCTCGGGCTGCTGCTGGTGATGCTGGCCATCGCCGGCTGGCAGTGGCACCGCGGTGCACCGCTGTCGGCCGACCTGATGACCCTGGTGCCCGGCGCCACCCAGGACCCGCAGGTCTTGCGGGCCGAACAGCGCATGCAAGAGCCGCTCAACCGCGAAATGCTGGTGCTGGTCGGCCACCCCGAGCGTGAACAGGCCCTGGCCCTGGCCGAGGGCCTGGCCACGCAGTGGCAAGGCAGCGGCCTGTTTGAAAAGGTGCAATGGAGCCTGCAGACCGATCTGTCGACGTTGCGCGCGCAACTGCTGCAAGGCCGCCTGGCCCTGCTCGCGGCGAACGATCGCGAGCAGTTGAGCACGCAGCCCCAAGCCTTCATCGAGCAGCGCGTACAAAACCTGTTCGACCCCTTCGCCGGCTTCAGCCTGGTGCCCAGCCAGGACGACTGGCTGGGCCTGACCGGGCGCATTCAGAACAGCCAGCCGATGCCGGTCAATGTGCAGCTCGACACCGCCAGCGGCGCACTGGTCGCCGAGGCTGACGGCCAGCAGTGGGTGCTGCTGCGGGCACGCACCCAGGGCAACGCCTTCGACATGCACCTGCCGTTGCAGGTGGCCGAACTGCTCGCCGCCAGCCGCCTCGACGCCGAGCAGCACGGCGCCCGGCTACTGGCGGCCAGCGGCCTGCTGTATGCCGCCGCCGGCCAGCAGCAGGCCAGCCGCGAGATCACCTGGGTTGGCGGGGGCGCCACACTGGGCATCCTGCTTTTGTTGCTGCTGACCTTCCGCCGCTGGCGTGTGCTGCTGGCTTTCGTGCCGGTGCTGGTGGGCATGCTGTTCGGCGCGGTGGTGTGCGTGGCGCTGTTCGGGCAGATGCACGTGATGACCCTGGTGCTGGGTTCGAGCCTGATCGGCGTGGCGGTGGACTACCCGCTGCACTACCTGTCCAAGAGCTGGAGCCTCAAGCCCTGGCACAGCTGGCCGGCCTTGCGCCTGACCCTGCCGGGGCTGAGCCTGAGCCTGGCGACCAGCGCCATCGGCTACCTGGCCCTGGCCTTCACGCCGTTCCCGGCGCTGACCCAGATCGCCGCGTTTTCCGCCGCCGGGCTGCTTGGGGCTTACCTGAGCGCGGTATGCCTGCTGCCGGCGCTGCTCGCGGGCGTCGAGCTGCGCCCGGCGCAGTGGCCGCTGCGCATCGCACAAACCCTGACCACGCTGCGTGAACGCCTGCTGGCCAGGGTCCCCAGCGCGGTGCTGCTGATCCTGGTGCTGCTCTTCTGCGCCGCCGGTCTGTGGCGCCTGGAGACTCGCAACGATATTCGCCAGTGGATCGGCAGCCCGCCGCAGTTGATGCAAGAGGCCCAGGCGGTGGCGCGGATCACCGGTTACCAACCCACCAGCCAGTTCTACCTGGTGCGCGGCAACGACCGGCAGCAACTGCTCGAGCGCCTGCAGGCGCTGTCCGGCAAGCTGGGCGAACTGGTCGAGCTGGGCAAGCTCAAGGGCTACATGAGCCTCAGCCAGCTGGTCGCCAGCCCTGCTGAACAGGTACATCTGCAACAAACCCTCGCCCGGTTGCCGGCGCACTGGCAGCCCTTGGTCGCCCTTGGCGTACCCGTAACTGCCCTGGATAACGAACTCAAGCACCTGCAACAGCTGCCGCCGCAAAGCATCGACGAAGTGCTGGCCGGCCCGCTGGGCGAAGCGTGGCGGCCGTTGTGGCTGGGCCAGGACGGCGACAGCGTGGCCGCCATCGTCAGCCTGCAAGGCCTGGGCGACACCGCTTTGCTGCGCCTGCAGACGGATGACCTGCCCGGCGTGCAACTGGTCGACCGCCTCGGCGAGCTGAACCAGCTGTTCGCCGCCACCCAGCTCAGCGCCGCCGAACTCAAGCTCTTGTCGTGCCTGCTGATCGTGGTGCTGCTGGTGCTGCCGTTCGGCCTGCGCGGCGCCCTGCGCATCGTCGCCCTGCCGCTGCTGGCGGCACTGTGCAGCCTGGCCAGCCTCGGCTGGCTGGGCCAGCCGCTGACCTTGTTCAGCCTGTTCGGTCTGCTGCTGGTGACCGCCATCAGCGTCGACTACGCGATCCTCATGCACGAGCGCATCGGCGGCGCCGCCGTGAGCCTGCTGGGCACCCTGCTGGCGGCGGTGACCACCTGGCTGTCATTCGGCCTGCTGGCGTTGTCGAGCACCCCGGCGGTCAGCAACTTCGGCCTGGCGGTGAGCCTGGGCCTGGCTTTCAGTTTCCTGCTGGCCCCTTGGGCCGCCACCCGCGAAGGAGCGCATCCACCGCCATGAACAGCAGCACGCCCAAGGCTTTTTTCAGCGACACCTATGTCGAGGAAACCCGTTTCGGTTTCTGGTTCCTGCGCAGCCACACCTGGCAGCACCATGTGCTGCGGGTGGCGATCAACGACCTGCGTCGGCTGTTCGACGGCGACCCGCCCGAAGCCCCGGTACTGCTGGATGTCGGCTGTGGCCAGGGCAAGTCGTTCCGCCACCTGCACCAGGTGTTCGCCCCTTCGCGCCTGCTGGGCACCGACGCCGACCCACACAGCCTGGCGCTCAGCGCCGCCGAGGCCGAGCGCCTTGGCATCAGCGTGGAACTGCACGGCAGCGACTGCGCCGCGCTGCCTTACGCCGACGCCAGCGTCGATATCCTGTTCTGCCACCAGACCTTCCACCACCTGGTGGAGCAGCAAAAAGCCCTGGCCGAATTCCACCGGGTGCTCAAGCCGGGCGGCTACCTGCTGTTTGCCGAGTCCACCGAGGCGTATATCGATACCTGGGTGATCCGCTGGCTGTTCCGCCACCCGATGCACGTGCAGAAGAGCGCCGAGGGCTACCTGCAGATGCTCGGCGCCCAAGGCTTCGCGTTCAGCGCGCAGAATGTCTCGTACCCGTACCTGTGGTGGAGCCGCGCCAAGGACTTCGGCCTGCTCGAACGCTTCGGGTTGCGCAAACCACCACCCATCGGCCAACGCGAAGAGACCTTGCTCAACGTGGTGGCGCGCAAACCGCTGGAGACGCCATGAAAGCCCTGCTGGCCATGCTCTGCTGCCTGCTGCTCGGCGCCTGCGCCGCAAGGCCGCCCCTGCCTGAGCAAACGCCCGCGCTGGAGCTGCCACGCCAGCTGCACGTCGAACGGGAACAGGCCGGGCAACGGCAGGACTGGCTGCTGGTGATCCAGCGCGAAGACACCCGCCTGCGCTGGTCGCTGCTCGATCTGCTGGGCATCCCCCAGGCCCGCCAGCTACTCGACGGCCAGCAATGGCAGGCCGACGGGCTGCTGCCGCCGAACCCGGCGGCGCGCGAACTGTTCGCCGCCGTGTTGTTCGCCCTGACCCCGGCGCAGCAACTGCCACAGGCCTACCCGCAAGCCCGTCAGCAAAATGACCGGCGCTGGCTCGGCGAGCGCTGGCAGGTGCGCTACCAGGGCGCCGATACCTTCACCTTGAACCTGGGCCAAGGGCTGCGTTATCACGTAAGCCCCTTGCCCGACGAGAACACCCCATGAGCGCCTACCTCAATGCCCTGGGCCTGGTCTGTGCCCTCGGCCACGGCCAGGCCGACGTCGCCCGCCGGCTGTTTGCCGGCGACTGTTCGGGCATGCTGCCGCAGGCGGGCTGGGTGCACGAGCGCAGCCTGCCGGTGGGCGCCGTGACCATCCCGCTGCCCGAGCTGCCACTGCCGGAGCACCACAGCCGCAACAACCAGCTGCTGTACAGCGCCGCGCTGCAGATCGAGCCGGCGATCCGCGAGGCGATCGCACGCCACGGCGCCCATCGGGTCGGTGTGGTGCTGGGCACCAGCACCTCGGGAATCGCCGAGGCCAGCGACGGCATCGCCCACTACCTGCGCGAGCAGCGCTTCCCCAAGAGCTACCAGTACGCCCAGCAAGAGCTCAGTGCCCCAGTCAACTTCCTCGCCGACTGGCTGCAACTGAGCGGCCCGGCCTATGTGATATCCACCGCCTGCACCTCCAGCGCCCGGGCGCTGATGAGCGCTCGCCGCCTGCTCGACCTGGGGCTGTGCGACGCCGTGCTGTGCGGCGGCGTGGACAGCCTGTGCGGCCTGACCCTCAATGGCTTCAGCGCTCTGGAGGCCGTCAGCGACGCGCGCTGCAACCCGTTTTCGCGCAACCGCGCCGGCATCAATATCGGTGAAGGCGCGGCCGTGTTACTGATGACCCGCGAGGCCAACCCACAAGGCCCGCGCATCGCTCTCCTGGGCGCTGGCGCCAGCTCCGACGCCCACCATATCTCGGCACCGGAGCCCACCGGCAAAGGCGCCTTGCAGGCCATGGGCAAAGCCTTGGACAATGCCAGCCTTGCGCCCGCGCAGATCAGCTACCTGAACCTGCACGGCACCGCCACCGTGCACAACGACGCCATGGAAGCCCTGGCCGTGCACAGCCTGTTCGGTGCCGGCCTGCCCTGCTCGTCGAGCAAGCCGCTGACCGGCCACACCCTGGGTGCCGCCGGCGCGCTGGAAGCGGCGTTCTGCTGGCTGGCCCTGAGCGGGCACAACCCGCAGGGCCTGCTGCCGCCACATGCCTGGGACGGCCAGCAGGACCCGGCATTGCCGGCCCTGGCGTTGGTCGATGGCAGCCAGCGACTTGCGCTGGAGCGCCCGCGTTACCTGATGAGCAACTCGTTCGCCTTTGGCGGCAACAATGTCAGCCTGATTCTCGGAGACACCCCATGATCCCCTGGCCCTTGGCCGAGCTGCTGCCCCATGCCGGTGACATGATCCTCATCGAGCAGATCGACAGTTGCGACGACGAGCAGATCCACACCCGCACCACGGTGCGCCCAGGCGGCCTGTTCAACCGCACCGACGGCAGCCTGCCGGCCTGGCTGGGCCTGGAGCTTATGGCCCAGAGCGTGGCCGCCTTCGCCGGCTGTCGTGCCCGCCGCCAGGGCCTGCCGGTTGAGCTGGGCTTTCTGCTGGGCACGCGCAAGTTCGAATGCGCTGTCGAGCACTTTCCCGCCGGCGCCGAACTGCTGATCCACGCGCAACGCTCGCTGGAAGACGACAACGGCATGGGCGTATTCGAATGCCACCTGCGCGGCCCCGGCATCCATGCCACGGCCCGCCTGAATGTGTACCGCCCGCCACAGCCCGACCGCTACCTGGCCGAAGCCGGCCCCGAGGAACCACAGCATGACTGACAGCATTCTCGTTACCGGCTCCAGCCGTGGCATCGGCCGCGCCGTTGCCCTGCGCCTGGCGCGGGCCGGCTTCGACCTGGTGCTGCACTGCCGCAGTGGCCGGGCCGAAGCCGATGCCGTGGCGGATGAAGTACGCGCGCTTGGCCAACAGGCCCGGGTGCTGCAGTTCGACGTGGCCGACCGCACTCGCTGCAAGGCGGTGCTGGAAGCCGATGTCGAAGCCCACGGCGCTTATTACGGCGTGGTGTGCAATGCCGGGCTGACCCGCGACGGCGCCTTCCCGGCACTGACCGACGATGACTGGGACCAGGTGATGCGCACCAACCTCGACGGTTTCTACAACGTCCTGCACCCGCTGACGATGCCGATGATCCGTCGCCGCGCGCCGGGGCGTATCGTCTGCATTACCTCGGTGTCGGGGCTGATCGGCAACCGCGGCCAGGTCAACTACAGCGCTTCCAAGGCCGGCCTGATCGGTGCCGCCAAGGCCCTGGCGATCGAGCTGGGCAAGCGCCGCATCACGGTCAACTGCGTGGCCCCCGGGCTGATCGACACGGCCATGCTCGACGACAACGTGCCGGTCGATGAACTGCTCAAGATGATCCCGGCCGGGCGCATGGGTACCCCGGAAGAAGTAGCCGGCGCGGTGAATTTCCTGATGTCGCCCGAGGCGGCCTATATCACTCGCCAGGTGTTGGCGGTCAACGGAGGGCTGTGCTGATGCGCCGCGTCGTGGTCACCGGCATGGCCGGCATTACCGCCCTGGGCAACGACTGGGCGAGCATCGCCGCACAGTTCGCCGCCGGGCGCAGCGGCATCCGGCGCATGGACGAATGGGACCGCTACAGCGAACTCAACACCCGCCTGGCCGGCCCCATCGATGATTTCCAGGTGCCCGCGCACTGGACCCGCAAGCAACTGCGCAGCATGGGCCGGGTATCGCGCCTGGCGGTGGCCGCCGCCGAGCGGGCGCTGGCCGATGCCGGTCTGCTCGACGACCCGAGCATCCGCGACGGGCGCATGGGCGTGGCCTGCGGTTCGTCCACCGGTAGTACCGACGAGATCAAGACCTTCGGCAACATGCTGCTCAACTCCACCTCGGACGGCCTCAACGCCAACTCCTACGTGCGCATGATGCCGCACACCACGGCGGCCAATATCAGCATCTACTTCGGCCTGACCGGGCGCCTGATCCCCACCTCCAGCGCCTGCACCAGCGGCAGCCAGGGCGTCGGCTATGCCTATGAAGCGATCAAGTTCGGGCGCCTGCCGCTGATGCTTGCCGGCGGCGCCGAAGAGCTGTGCCCCACCGAGGCCATGGTGTTCGACGCGCTTTATGCCACCAGCCTGAAGAACGACACCCCGCACCTGAGCCCACGCCCCTACGACCTCGGCCGCGATGGCCTGGTGATTGGCGAGGGCGGCGGCATGCTGGTGCTCGAAGAGCTGGAGCACGCCCTGGCCCGTGGCGCACGGATCTACGCCGAGGTGGTGGGCTTTGGCAGCAATGCCGACGGCCAGCACATTACCCGGCCCGAGCAGGCGACCATGCGCCGGGCCATGGAACTGGCGCTGGAAGACGCGGGCCTGGCGCCCGAGGCCATCGGTTATGTGAATGGCCATGGCACCGCCACCGAGCAGGGCGATATCGCCGAGACCCGGGCCACCAGCAGCCTGTTCGGGCCGCGCATGCCGATCAGCTCGCAGAAGAGCTACCTGGGCCATACCCTGGGTGCCTGCGGCGCCCTGGAATCCTGGTTCAGCATCGAGATGATGAACCGCGAGCAGTACGCGCCCACGCTCAACCTCGACAACATCGACCCGCAATGCGGCGAGCTCGATTACCTGCAAGGCGCCTTCCGCGCCATGAGTCACGAATACGTGATGAACAACAACTTCGCCTTCGGCGGCGTCAACACCTCGTTGATCTTCCGCCGCTGGCCTTGATACCCCAAATGTACGGAGTGAAAGGAATGACTCGGATCCACCGCACCCTCGCCTTGCTGGCCATGGCCCTGGTCTTCACCGGGTGCACCAGCAAGCCGGTGTACAACGCCAAGGAAGACTTCGCCAGCAGCCTCAATTTCAGCGACGACCAGATGAAACGGGCGATCGTCACCGCCCTCAACGACCGCCAGTGGAACGTCCAGTCGGTACGCCCGGGCATGGTCAAGGCGGCCATCACCGTGCGCGGCCGCCACCATGCCGAGGTCGACATCCCCTACAGCCCCACCGAGTTCCAGATCGTCTACCGCAGCAGCTGGGGCCTGGACTACAAAGACGGCAAGATCCACGGCAACTACAACCGCTGGGTCAACCGTCTGCGCGACAACGTACTCAAGGAGCTTTCGTTCAACCCGGACATCGAGGCGGTCAACGCGCTGGGCATCGTCAACCAGGGCGTCAACGGGCCGACCTACCTGAGCTTCCGCGAAGGCGTGAGACGCGCCACCGAAGCCGGCCTGCTCGACGGCAGCGTGAAGTTCTACCTGGCCGGCGAAGCTCTGCCGACCTCGGTGCGCACCCTGCGCACGGTGAGCAGCAGCCGCAAGACCAACGGCAGCAACAAGAGCGACAGCGAGGCCTGCTTCTGGGCCCTGCAATCGGCGCTGGCAACCCTGCAGCGTGCCGCCCAGGAAGCGGATGCCAACGCCGTGGTGAACATCGCCAGTGTCGACCAGCGCGACCTGTACAAGGACCCGGAGAAGTTCCAGTGCCGCGCCGGCATGCTGGTCAGCTCGGTGGCCCTGCGCGGCGAGCTGGCCCACGTCGACTGACCGGCTCAGGCGGGCGGCGTGATCCGCTGCCCGCCCAGCAGTTCGGCGAAGGCACCCGCCATCGCCGAGCACTCGCCGGCACGCCGCACCAGCCACACGGCGGTATCGGCGCCCTCATCCAGCAGGGTCCTGTAGACCACCCCATCGATGCGCATGCGCTGGAACGACGCCGGCAGCACCGACACCCCCAACCCCGCCGACACCAGGCCGATGATGGTCATCGCCTCGCCCGCTTCCTGGGCGAAGTGCGGGCTGAAGCCGGCCTGACGCGCCAGGCTCAGCAGTTGCGCGTGCAGGCCGCTGCCGTAGCTGCGCGGGAAGAACACGAACGGCTCATCGGCCAGGGCCTGCATGTACAGGCCCTGCTCGCTGCCTGCGGCCAACGGGTGCGAGGCGTTGATCACTGCTACCAGCGGTTCGCGCAGTAACTCGTTCACCACCAGCCCTTGCGGCAAGGGCATTGGCCGCATCAGACCGACTTCGATGGACTCGTCGAGCACCGCTTCGGCAACATCGCGGCTGCTCATCTCCCTGAGGTTCAGGTGCACTGCCGGGAACTGCTGGCGGAACGCGTGCAGTGCCTTGGGCAGCTTCGACGTAAAGGGTGCCGAGGAGGTGAAGCCGATCTTCAACTCCCCCAGTTCCCCCAATTGCGCACGCCGGGCCACGTCGGCGGCCTTTTCCACCTGGGCCAGGACTTGCCGGGCCTCGTCGAGGAACAACCGCCCCGCCTCGCTGAGCTCGACCCGACGGTTGGTGCGCTCGAACAGCCGTGCGCCCAGCTCCCGCTCCAGGGCCTGGATCTGCTGGCTCAGCGGCGGTTGCGAGATGCCCAGTTGCTGCGCGGCGCGGCCGAAGTGCAGCTCTTCGGCCACAGCGATGAAATAACGCAAGTGACGCAGCTCCATGGTCGGCTCCGAACAGGTCGTTAAACGTCTTAAACAGGTCGAACAATATATTGGATCTAATCATTAGCCAGCTATATGATTTTTCCATCGCAACGCCCCGAGGTACCGCTCCCGTGAGATCCGCCGTCGCCCCCCTGCCCGTCGAACCCGAACCTGCCGTCAACGACATCTGGATCGAGAAAGGCACGCCCGCCTTCATGAAGACCGTGCTGGCACTGTTCAGCGGCGGCTTCGCCACCTTCGCCCTGCTGTACTGCGTGCAGCCCATGATGCCGCTGCTGTCCCAGGAGTTCGCCATCAATGCCGCGCAGAGCAGCCTGGTGCTGTCGGTGTCCACGGCCATGCTGGCCATCGGGCTGCTGATCACCGGGCCGATTTCCGACCGCATCGGGCGCAAGCCAGTGATGGTATGCGCCCTGCTCTGCGCGGCCCTGGCTACCCTGGCCAGCGCGGTGATGCCAAGCTGGGAGCTGGTGCTGGCCAGCCGCGCGCTGGTCGGCCTGGCCCTGAGCGGCCTGGCGGCGGTGGCGATGACCTACCTGAGCGAAGAGATCCACCCGCAGCACATCGGCCTGGCCATGGGGCTGTATATCGGCGGCAATGCCATCGGCGGCATGAGCGGGCGCCTGATCACTGGCGTATTGATCGACTTCGTCAGCTGGCACACGGCGATGCTGGTGATTGGCGGCCTGGCCCTTGTAGCGGCCGTGGTGTTCTGGAAGGTGCTGCCCGAATCGCGCAACTTCCGGGCTCAGTCATTGAAACCCCGCAACCTGCTGGACGGTTTCGTCATGCACTTCAAGGACGCGGGGCTGCCCTGGCTGTTCCTCGAGGCATTCCTGCTGATGGGCGCCTTCGTCACCCTGTTCAACTACATTGGCTACCGCTTGCTGGCCGGGCCGTACCACATGAACCAGGCGCTGGTCGGCCTGCTGTCGGTGGTGTACCTGTCAGGGATCTACAGCTCGGCACAGGTCGGCGCGCTGGCCGACAAGCTCGGGCGGCGCAAGGTGTTCTGGGCCAGTATCGTAGTGATGGCCGGCGGTTTGCTGATGACCCTGGCCAACCCGCTGGCGATGATCATCGTCGGCATGCTGGTGTTCACCTTTGGCTTCTTTGGCGCGCACTCGGTGGCCAGCAGCTGGATCGGCCGTCGGGCGCTGAAGGCCAAGGGGCAGGCTTCTTCGCTGTATCTGTTCAGTTATTACGCAGGGTCGAGTGTCGCCGGGACGGCGGGCGGGGTGTTCTGGCACCAGTGGGGCTGGAACGGTATCGGGCTGTTCATCGGCAGCCTGTTGGCGGTGGCGTTGCTGGTGGCGGTGCGTTTGAGCAGGTTGGCGCCGAAGACCGCCTGAAACAAGGGGGGCGTGGGAGCGGGCTTGCCCGCTCCCACGCAGACTGAGATTCGGGATCAGTTGATGATCTCGACGATATCCACATCCACCTCACGGCTCATCAGGTGCTTTTCCACCTCGCCGGTCAGCTTGACCTTGGTCTTGTCGTTGAACGGCGTCGGCGGCAGGTCTTCGTCGTCGATCTCGACGGTGATGGTGCCGGTATTGTCCTTGAACTCGTACTTGTCGTCGTTGTTGATCTTCTTGGTCACGTAGCCTTGCAGCACCACCGGGGTGTCGTCGGCGGCATCGTTGGCGGCAGCCACCGTGGTCACGGACTGCGCGCCGGGGCCGGTGTAGCCGGCGGCCAGGGCGGCGGTGCTGAACAGTGGGGCGAGGATCAGGGGCAGGTAACGGGCTTTCATGGTGATAGGGTCCTGTTTGCGTTTTGATGGCACCAGATTACCGACGATCGCTGAATTGAAACTTAATACAACAAAAAGCCCGGCACTTGGCCGGGCTTCTTGCGTTGCACACCGATTACTGGTGGTACTGCGCCGAAAGCTCGTGCACGGCGTTGATGAATACGCCGGCGTGCTCCGGGTCGACTTCCGGGGTGATGCCATGGCCCAGGTTGAACACATGACCGCTGCCCTTGCCGTAGCTGGCGAGAATGCGTGCCACTTCCTTGCGAATCGCCTCGGGGTTGGCGTACAGCACGGTCGGGTCCATGTTGCCCTGCAACGCGACCTTGTCACCGACGCGGCGGCGGGCGTCGCCGATCTCGCAGGTCCAGTCCAGGCCCAGCGCATCGGCGCCGGCTTCGGCGATGCTTTCCAGCCACAGGCCGCCGTTCTTGGTGAACAGGATCACCGGCACCTTGCGCCCTTCGTGCTCGCGGATCAGGCCGCTGACGATCTTGCGCATGTAGGCCAGGGAGAACTCCTGGTAGGCCGCCGCCGACAGGTTGCCGCCCCAGGTATCGAAGATCTGCACCGCCTGGGCGCCCGCCTGGATCTGCCCGTTGAGGTAGCTGGTGACCGACTGCGCCAGCTTGTCCAGCAGCAGGTGCAGGGCCTGCGGGTTGTCATAGGCCATGGCCTTGATCTTGCGGAAGTCCTTGGACGAACCACCTTCCACCATGTAGGTGGCGAGGGTCCAGGGGCTGCCGGAGAAGCCGATCAGCGGCACGCGGCCGTTGAGCTCGCGGCGGATGGTGCTGACCGCGTCCATCACGTAGCCCAGGTCCTTCTGCGGGTCGGGGATCGGCAACGCTTCGATGTCGGCCAGGGTGCTGACGACTTTCTTGAAGCGCGGGCCTTCGCCCGTCTCGAAGTACAGGCCCTGGCCCATGGCGTCGGGGATGGTGAGGATGTCCGAGAACAGGATTGCCGCGTCCAGCGGGTAGCGGTCCAACGGTTGCAGCGTGACCTCGCAGGCGAACTGCGGGTTCATGCACAGGCTCATGAAGTCGCCGGCCTTGGCGCGGCTGGCGCGATACTCCGGGAGGTAGCGGCCGGCCTGGCGCATCATCCACACCGGGGTGACGTCTACGGGTTGCTTGAGCAGTGCACGCAGGAAACGATCGTTCTTCAGGGCAGTCATGTCGGCATCCGGAAAAAAAGTGCGGGCATTTTCTCAGACGCACAGAGAAAAGGCACGGTTGTTTGTCTGTCCGTCTGCCTTGGATCAATTTTTTTGTATACAAAAAACATCGCGGGGCAAGCCCGCTCCCACGCAGATGTGTGTGCTGCGTGGGAGCGGGCTTGCCCCGCGATAGCAATGAATCAGACTTCGAGGTAGTCCAGGATCCCTTCCGCAGCCGTGCGGCCTTCGAAGATCGCCGTCACCACCAGGTCCGAACCCCGCACCATGTCGCCACCGGCAAACACTTTCGGGTTGCTGGTCTGGTGCTTGAACTTGCCCTTCTCCGGGGCGACCACACGGCCCTGGCTGTCCATCTGGATGCCATGCTGCTCGAACCACGGCGCCGGGCTCGGGCGGAAGCCAAAGGCGATCACCACGGCGTCGGCCGGCAGGATCTCCTCGGAGCCCGGGATCGGCTCGGGGCTGCGGCGGCCACGGGCGTCCGGCTCGCCGAGACGGGTCTCGACCACCTTCACGCCCTCGACCTTGTCCTCGCCGACGATGGCGATGGGCTGGCGGTTGTAGAGGAACTTCACGCCCTCTTCCTTGGCGTTCTTCACCTCTTTGCGCGAACCCGGCATGTTGGCCTCGTCACGGCGATAGGCACAGGTCACCGACTTGGCGCCCTGGCGGATCGAGGTACGGTTGCAGTCCATCGCGGTGTCGCCACCGCCAAGCACCACGACCTTCTTGCCCTGCATGTCGACGAAGTCTTGGGGTGACTTCTCGAAACCGAGGTTGCGATTGACGTTGGCGATCAGGAAGTCCAGCGCGTCATGCACGCCCGGCAGGTCCTCGCCGGGGAAACCGCCCTTCATGTAGGTGTAGGTGCCCATGCCCATGAACACCGCGTCGTACTCGGCGAGCAGTTGCTCCATGGTGATGTCGCGGCCCACCTCGGTGTTCAGGCGGAACTCGATGCCCATGCCGGTGAAGACCTCGCGGCGATTGCTCAGCACGGTCTTTTCCAGCTTGAACTCGGGGATGCCGAAGGTCAGCAGGCCACCGATCTCGGGGTTACGGTCGAACACCACCGGGGTCACGCCGGCACGTACCAGCACGTCGGCACAGCCCAGGCCGGCCGGGCCGGCGCCGATGATGGCGACACGCTTGCCGGTCGGCTTGACCTTGGACATGTCCGGGCGCCAGCCCATGGCGAAGGCGGTGTCGGTGATGTACTTCTCCACCGAACCGATGGTTACCGCGCCGAAGCCGTCGTTCAGGGTGCAGGCACCCTCGCAAAGGCGGTCCTGCGGGCACACGCGACCGCAGACTTCGGGCAGGGTGTTGGTCTGGTGCGACAGTTCGGCTGCCGCCAGGATGTTGCCCTCGGAAACCAGCTTCAACCAGTTGGGGATGAAGTTGTGCACCGGGCACTTCCACTCGCAATACGGGTTGCCGCAGCCCAGGCAGCGGTGCGCCTGCTCCACGGACTGCTGCGGCTTGAAGGGTTCGTAGATCTCGACGAACTCCTTCTTGCGCTGGCGCAGCAGCTTTTTCTTGGGGTCTTTGCGCCCCACTTCGATGAACTGGAAGTCGTTGCTCAGACGTTCAGCCATTTTTCAAAACCTCTTTACCGCAGTTGCCAGCTACACGCTGCAAGCTGCAAGACGATCACGTAAGCCCGACGAACCCCGCACACGGGGCCCGTCACTTGCAGCTGTTCTTACTGCGGGTTGGCACGGGTGCTGGACAACAGGTGCTTGAGGTTGGCCGCCTTCGGCTTGACCAGCCAGAAGCGCCGCACGTAGTCGTCCAGGTTCTCCGAGAGCTCACGCCCCCACTCGCTGCCGGTCTCTTCCACGTACTCGCCCAGGACCCGCGCCAAGTGGCTGCGGTAGGCTTCCATCGCCTCACCACTGATGCGCTGGATTTCCACCAGCTCGTGGTTGAGTTTGTCGAAGAAGCTGTTGTCCATGTCGAGCACGTAGGCGAAGCCGCCAGTCATGCCAGAACCGAAGTTGTAACCGGTCTTGCCCAGGACGCAGACAAAGCCGCCGGTCATGTATTCACAGCAGTGATCGCCGGTGCCCTCGACCACAGCGTGGGCGCCGGAGTTACGTACAGCGAAGCGCTCGCCCGCGGTGCCGGCGGCGAACAGCTTGCCGCCGGTGGCGCCATACAGGCAGGTGTTGCCGACGATGGCGCTGTGCTGGGTTTCGAACGGGCTGCCGGCCGGTGGCACGATGGTCACCTTGCCCCCGGTCATGCCCTTGCCGACGTAGTCGTTGGCGTCGCCTTCCAGGTGCAGGTTCAGGCCGCCGGCGTTCCACACACCGAAGCTCTGGCCCGCAGTACCCTTGAAGCGGAAGGTAATCGGCGCCGCGGCCATGCCCTGGTTGCCGTGCAACCTGGCGATTTCGCCAGAGATGCGCGCACCGATGGAACGGTCGCAGTTGCAGATGTCCATGGCGAATTCGCCACCGGCCATGTCGCGGATCGCCGGCAAGGCCATGGCGACCATCTTCTCGGCCAGTTCGCCCTTGTCAAACGGCGGGTTCTTGTCGACTTCGCAGAACTGCGGCTTGTCGGCCGGAATATGCGAGCTGCCCAACAGCGGCGACAGGTCGAGGTGGCCCTGGCGCTCGGTGTCGCCCGGCAGCACGTCGAGCAGGTCGGTACGGCCGATCAGCTCGCCCAGGCTGCGCACGCCCAGCTTGGCCAGCCACTCACGGGTCTCTTCAGCGACGAAGGTGAAGAAGTTGATCACCATGTCGACGGTGCCGATGTAGTGGTCCTTGCGCAGCTTGTCGTTCTGGGTGGCCACGCCGGTGGCGCAGTTGTTCAGGTGGCAGATGCGCAGGTACTTGCAGCCCAGGGCGATCATCGGCGCGGTGCCGAAGCCGAAGCTCTCGGCGCCGAGGATGGCGGCCTTGATCACGTCCAGGCCGGTTTTAAGGCCACCGTCGGTCTGCACCCGCACCTTGCCGCGCAGGTCGTTGCCGCGCAGGGTCTGGTGGGTTTCGGCCAGGCCCAGTTCCCACGGGGCGCCGGCGTACTTGATCGAGGTCAGCGGCGAAGCGCCGGTGCCACCGTCGTAGCCGGAAATGGTGATCAGGTCGGCATAGGCCTTGGCCACGCCGGCGGCGATGGTGCCCACGCCGGCTTCGGCGACCAGCTTGACCGAGACCAGGGCCTGCGGGTTGACCTGCTTGAGGTCATAGATCAGCTGGGCCAGGTCTTCGATCGAGTAGATGTCGTGGTGCGGCGGCGGCGAAATCAGGGTCACGCCCGGCACCGCGTAGCGCAGCTTGGCGATCAGGCCGTTGACCTTGCCACCTGGCAGCTGGCCGCCCTCGCCGGGTTTGGCGCCCTGGGCGACCTTGATCTGCAGCACTTCGGCATTGACCAGGTATTCCGGGGTCACGCCAAAGCGGCCGGTGGCCACCTGCTTGATCTTCGAGCTCTTGAGGGTGCCGTAGCGGGCCGGGTCTTCGCCGCCCTCGCCGGAGTTGGAGCGAGCACCCAGGCGGTTCATCGCCTCGGCCAGGGCCTCATGCGCCTCTGGCGACAGTGCACCCAGCGAGATGCCGGCGGAGTCGAAGCGCTTGAGGATCGCGTCCAGTGGCTCGATTTCATCCAACGGCAGGGCCTGATCGGCCACCTTCACTTTCAGCAGGTCGCGGATCATCGACACCGGGCGCTGGTCGACCAGCGTGGTGTACTCCTTGAACTTGGCATAGTCGCCCTGTTGCACGGCGGCCTGCAGGGTGTTGACCACGTCCGGGTTGTAAGCGTGGTACTCGCCACCATGGACGAACTTGAGCAAGCCACCTTGCTGGATCGGCTTGCGCGCACTCCAGGCTTCGGCGGCGAGCAGCTTCTGGTCGCTCTCCAGGTCTTCGAAACGCGCACCCTTGATGCGGCTCGACACACCCTTGAAGCTCAGGCCCACCACCTCCTCGGACAGACCGATGGCTTCGAACAGCTGGGCGCCACGGTACGAGGTGATGGTAGAGATGCCCATCTTCGACAGGATCTTCAGCAGGCCCTTGGAGATGCCTTTGCGGTAGTACTTGAACACTTCGTCCAGATCACCCAGCACTTCGCCGGTGCGGATCAGGTCGGCCAGCACTTCGTAGGCCAGGTACGGGTAGACAGCCGAGGCACCGAAGCCCAGCAGCACGGCGAAGTGGTGCGGGTCACGGGCTGTGGCGGTCTCGACCAGGATGTTGCTGTCGCAGCGCAGACCCTGTTCGGTCAGGCGGTGGTGCACCGCGCCAACGGCCAGCGAGGCGTGTACCGGCAGTTTGCCCGGGGCGATGTAGCGGTCGCTGAGCACCAGCTGGGTCTTGCCGCCGCGCACGGCCTCCTCGGCCTGGTCGGCGATATTGCGGATGGCCGCTTCCAGGCCGACGCCCTGCTCATAGTTGAGGTCGATCAGTTGACGGTCGAAGCCTTCGCGCTCCAGGTTCATCAGCGAACGCCACTTGGCGGGCGAAATGACCGGCGAGCTGAGGATCACCCGCGAGGCGTGCTCGGGGGACTCCTGGAAGATGTTGCGCTCGGCGCCGAGGCAGATTTCCAGGGACATGACAATTGCTTCGCGCAGCGGGTCGATCGGCGGGTTGGTCACCTGGGCGAACTGCTGGCGGAAGAAGTCGTACGGCGAGCGCACGCGCTGCGACAGCACGGCCATCGGCGTGTCGTCGCCCATCGAGCCGACCGCTTCCTGGCCCTGCTCGCCGAGCGGGCGCAGCACCTGGTCACGCTCCTCGAAGGTGACCTGGAACATCTTCATGTACTGCTTGAGCTGGTCAGCGTCGTAGCTGGCCACGCCCTGGTCGTCGCTCAGGGTCGCCTGGATACGCGTGGCGTGCTGGCGCAACCAGCGCTTGTACGGGTGGCGCGACTTCAGGCGATTGTCGATGGCGTCGGTGTCGAGGATCTGGCCGGTCTCGGTATCGACAGCCAGGATCTGGCCCGGGCCGACACGGCCCTTGGCCAGGACTTCCTCGGGCTGGTAGCCCCACACGCCGATTTCCGAGGCGATGGTGATGTAGCCGTTGGTGGTGGTCACCCAGCGCGCCGGGCGCAGGCCGTTGCGGTCGAGCAGGCACACCGCGTGGCGGCCTTCGGTCATGACGATACCGGCCGGGCCATCCCACGGCTCCATGTGCATGGAGTTGTATTCGTAGAAGGCGCGCAGGTCGGCATCCATGGTCTCGACGTTCTGCCAGGCTGGCGGTACCAGCATGCGCACGCCGCGGAACAGGTCGATGCCACCGGTGACCATCAGCTCGAGCATGTTGTCCATGCTGGATGAGTCGGAACCGACGCGGTTGACCAGCGGGCCGAGCTCTTCGAGATCGGGAATCAGGTCGTTGGCGAACTTGGTGCGACGGGCCATGGCCCAGTTGCGGTTGCCGGTGATGGTGTTGATCTCGCCGTTGTGGGCGAGGAAGCGGAAAGGCTGCGCCAGCGGCCACTTCGGCAGGGTGTTGGTGGAGAAGCGCTGGTGGAACACGCAGATTGCGGTCTGCAGGCGCTCGTCACCGAGGTCCGGATAGAACGCCGCGAGATCGCGCGGCATCATCAGGCCTTTGTAGATGATGGTCTTGTGCGAGAAGCTGCAGATGTAGTGGTCGGCGTCGTGGGCGTTGGCCACGGACGAACGGCGACGGGCACTGAACAGCTTGATGGCGAATTCCTGATCGCTCAGGCCCTCACCGCCGATGAACACCTGTTCGATCTGCGGCAGGCGCTCCAGGGCCAGGCGGCCGAGGACGCTGGTATCGATCGGCACCTTGCGCCAACCCACCAGCTTGAGGCCGGCGTTGACGATCTCGCGATCCATGTTGGCGCGGGCGGCTTCGGCTTTGACCGGGTCCTGGTTGAAGAACACCATGCCGACGGCGTACTGCCTGGGCAGCTCGACGGCGAAGTGCTCCTGGGCCACGGCGCGCAGGAATTGATCGGGCTTCTGCATGAGCAGACCGCAACCGTCGCCGGTCTTGCCGTCGGCGTTGATGCCACCGCGGTGGGTCATGCAGGTCAGCGCCTGCATGGCGGTTTGCAGAAGATGGTGACTCGGCTTGCCCGTCATATGGGCGATCAGGCCGAAACCACAGTTGTCCTTGAATTCTTCGGGATGGTACAGACCTGTTTTCATAGACACTTTCTCACCAGGTTCACCTCTCAACCGGAGGCAAATCTCTTTTTTAACAACCACTTACCATCCACGCCGATCAAATGCCAGCTTTTTTGCGGTGGTCATGGAAAACCATTGTTGCACAGCGACAGCGATGCCCACAAATTTTCATGTCTCACCATTGAAAATTTATGTCGCAATTTTGAATGTTTTTAAGTCGCATGCCGTGATAGCGGCTTGACTGGAGTCTGAAGCGTTTCAGCCAGGACTGCAAGAAAGGGCTTGTGGCCGGCAGTCTGGGACAGAAAAGCCTGCCGCGCTCGGGCGCAGCAGGCTAGTTGAAAGCTAGAAAGTCGCTCAGCAACTGGGCGGCGGGGTGGTGCCGCCCGGAAGGTATCAGCGGGCCGTGGCCAGCTCTTGTTGGACGCTGCCCACGGTACGTGGCCAAGGTTTACCAGCCTGGACCTTGGCTGGCAAGTTCTTGATTGCCGCAGCGGCGGCGTCGCGACTGGCGAAGTTGCCGTAGGTCACCACGTACAGCGGCTTGCCCTGCAGGTTTTTCCTGAAGTAGCGATAGTCGCCACCCTGCGCCTTGACGAACGACTGCGCCGACGCCTCGGAGCTGGTGCCGAAGATCTGCACCACGTAATTACCGGGCTTCTGGCCAGCGTACCAGCTGCTGTTGCCGGCGCCGCCGGCAGCCGGTTTCTCGGCAGGTTTGGCTGCGGGCTTGGCGCTCGCGACCTGGGTCGGTGCCGGGGCTGGTTTGGCAGGTGCAACCGGTTTTACCGGCTGGGTTGCTACTGGCTTCGGCGCAGGTACAACCGGCTGTACCGGAGCGCTGGTCACCGGCTGGGCCGGAGTCGGTGCAGGGCTGGCGGTGGCACCTTGCGGCGGCGCGATGGTGGTCACGGTCGGCGGCACGGCAGCCGATGGCGTGGCTGGTTGCAGTGCAGTGTTGTCGGCCGGCCCGCCGTCTTCACCTTCACCCATGCCAGCGGCCTGGGCCAGCGGTTCGCGCATCACCGGCTGCGACTGACCGACCAGCGGCAACGGCATCGGCTGCGAGGAGCCGGAGAACTCGATGGCGGGCGCGCCGCCGTTGCCGCCCTGGCCCAGGGGCAGTTGGGCCTGGGCAGCGGGGGGCGCGTCGGTCGGGGCCTTGTCGCCTTTCTTGGGCATCAGGACCGCCGCGCCAACGGCGACCACGACCACTGCGGACAACGCGAGCACGTGTTTCTTAGGCATTTTGAACCCCATGGATGGTCGCTTGACCGTGGTACGGCTGGCGATCATGGCTTCGATCAAGGTATCGCGGGCGACCTGGTTGATGTTCCCAGGCCAACCGTCGGCGTTTTCATGGATGTCGACGATCTGCTCGGCGGTGAACACCTCGATGCCCCGGCCAGCACCCTCCAGGCGCTGCTCCAGGTACTCGCGGGTTTCTTCCTCGCTGTACGGGGCCAGTTCAATGACATGGAATCGCTCGCCATCGGCATTGAGCTCATCCAACCCGGCGATCAGCGAAGGCTCGCCGAACAGGAACACGTGCGGGCGCCCTTCGGCTACACCCGCCGCCAACTCCAGCAACGCTTGGAGTGCCGACTCGTCCAGTTGTTCCGCATCGTCCACCAGCAGGTAGACTTCCTGGCCGGTCAGCGCCAGTTGCACCACCTGCGACAGGATCGCCTGCACTTCCGGCTGCGCCACGCCGAGCGACTGCGCCACCTGGCCGAGCACGCTGGCCGCGTCGCTGGCACCACGGGCGGACACCACCACACTCTGTACCGACTGCTTGTTGGTGCTGGCCACCAGTGCCTGGCGCAGCAGGGTCTTGCCGCTGCCCACAGGGCCGGTGACCGCGAGCATCAACTGGCTGTAGCGCGCCAGATGATGCAATTGGCCGAGCACAGGCTTGCGCTGGGCGGGGAAGAACTTGAAACCGGGCACCCGGGGTGCGAACGGATCGTGGCTCAACTGGTAATGATCGAGAAACGCCTCATCGGCATGCAGACTGGTCATTGCGTTGTCACAACCTCAAAGCTGGGCCACGATCGCGCGGTAATCCGCCGCCAGCGTGGCCTGAAGAATCTCTGTCGAATAGTCGTCGGTGACGACGGCCTCGCCCAGCTGGCGCAGCAGCACCAGGCGCAGGCGCCCGTCGAGCACTTTCTTGTCGACCGCCATGTGCTCCATGAAATGCGCCGGGGTCATTTCCTGTGGTGGCACCACCGGCAATCCTGCGTCCTGCAGCAGGCGAATTCCGCGATCACGCGCCGGCTGGTCGATCCAGCCCAGGCGCATGGACATTTCCAGGGCCATGACCGTGCCGGCCGCCACGGCTTCGCCGTGCAGCCAGACGCCATAACCCATGTGTGTTTCGATGGCATGGCCGAATGTGTGGCCAAGGTTGAGCGTGGCACGCACGCCCGACTCGCGCTCATCGGCGCCAACCACGGCGGCCTTGGCCGCGCAGGAGCGACGGATGGCCTCGGTCAGGGCGACGGAGTCCAGGGCACGCAGCGCCTGCATATTGTCTTCGAGCCAGGCAAGGAATGGCTTGTCGCAGATCAGGCCGTACTTGATGACTTCGGCGAGACCGGCGGACAGCTCACGCGCGGGCAAGGTTTTCAGGCTGGTGGTGTCGATCAGCACCGCGTTGGGCTGATAGAAGGCGCCGACCATGTTCTTGCCCAGCGGGTGGTTGATGCCGGTCTTGCCGCCCACCGAGGAGTCCACCTGCGACAGCAGCGTGGTCGGCACCTGGATGAAGTCGACCCCACGCTGGTAGCAGGCCGCGGCAAAGCCGGCCATGTCACCGATCACGCCGCCCCCGAGGGCGACCACAGTGGTGCGCCGGTCATGACGCGCGGTCAGCAGGGCATCGAAGATCAGTTGCAGGGTTTCCCAGTTCTTGTGGGCCTCGCCGTCGGGCAACACCACCGGCAGCACCGAATAGGCACCCAGGGTCTTGCTCAGGCGTTCGAGGTACAGGGGCGCGACGGTCTCGTTGGAGACGATGGCGACCTGCCGGCCGGCAATGTGCGGCGCCAGCAGCTCGGGCTGGTCAAGCAGGCCTTCGCCAATGTAGATCGGGTAGCTACGCTCGCCCAGGTCGACCTTAAGTGTCTGCATGTATCCCCACAATGTACTTGGGCGCGGTGGCGCTATGGCCCCACGCGGTGACGTTCAACCCCATCTCGGCGTTGGTCGCCGAGGATAGACCCCGCTCAGCGGGGCGGCAACTTCTGCAGACGCTCGAGAATGTCGAGCACGACCATGCGCGGTGGCCGTTCGTCGGTTTCCACCACCAGGTCGGCAATCTCGCGATAGAGCGGGTCGCGTGTTTCAAGCAGGGCTCGCAAGGTGGCTTCCGGGTTGGCGGTACGCAGCAACGGTCGGTTGCGGTCACGGGAAGTGCGCCCCACCTGCTGCTCCACCGAGGCATGCAGGTAGATCACCCGACCACCGGCATGCAGCGCGGCACGGTTGGCATCGCGCATCACCGCGCCGCCACCGGTTGCCAGGACCACGCCGTCGAGTGCGCAGAGCTCTGCGATCATCGCCTGCTCGCGGTCGCGAAAGCCCGGCTCGCCTTCCTTGTCGAAGATCCACGGGATGTTGGCGCCGGTTCGCAGCTCGATTTCCTTGTCGGAATCCTTGAACAGCAGGCGCAGCTCTTTGGCCAACAGGCGCCCGATGGTGCTTTTTCCAGCGCCCATGGGCCCTACAAGTATCAAATTTCGCACAGAATCAACGACTCACAGCAATCGCCTGGTCACTCATGATACGCGGAGTCAGGAAGACCAGCAGCTCGGATTTTTTCTCTTGTAATGCATCGCGTCGAAACAGCCGCCCAACATACGGCAGATCGCCGAAAAATGGCACCTTGTCGACCACTTTGTTCTGCGACGTCGAGTAAACGCCACCAATCACAATGGTCTGCCCATCGGCCACCCGGACCTTCGCCGTAACCTCGTTCTTGCGGATCGGCGGCACATCGTTCAGGGCATTGATGAAGTCAGGCTCGTCCTTGGTCACACGCACATCCATCACTACCTTGCCATCCGGGGTGATCTGCGGCGTCACCTCTAGCGACAAAGAGGCCTCGCGAAAGGAAATGGAAGTGGCGCCACTGCGCGTGGTCTCCTGATACGGCACTTCGGTGCCTTTGAGTATGCGCGCGGTTTCCTTGTCGGCCGTGACCACCTTGGGCTGGGAGATGATCTCGCCATTGCCGCTTTTCTCCATCGCGCTGAGCTCCAGGTCCAGCAGAATGTCGCTGCGCAGCAACCCCACGCCGAGCCCGGCATTGGCCCGCTCGACACCAAGGTCGACGAACAGGTCGCTACCCAGGCGACTGTCCACTCCATACAACGGGCCACCCCATCGCACGCCCAGGGCCTTCTCGTAGTCGATGCTGGCCTCGACGATACGCGCCTCGATCATGACCTGGCGCACCGGCACATCAAGCTGCGCCACCAGCCTGCGCAGCTCGGCAAGCCGTTCGCCAGGCTGGGTGACCACCAGCGTGTTGGTCCGCGCATCCACACCGAGGCTGCCACGCCCGCTCAGAATGCCGTCATCGGCCAGGCTCGCCAGCAACAGTTCCGCCAGCTCGGCGGCCTTGGCATGAAAGACCGGGATCAGCTCACGCCGCAAGGGCTCCAGCAACACCTCCTCGCCCATGCCCCCGGCCTGTCCTGCCAGCTCTGCAACGGGAGCAATCAGCAGCACATTGCCCTCCTGGCGCCTGCCCAGTCCCTTGCTGCGTAGCACCAGGTCGAGGGCCTGGCTCCAGGGTACCTCCTCCAGGCGCAGGGTTATCCGCCCCTGCACCGAATCGCTGGCAACCAGATTGACGCCGGCGTGCTCGGCCATGACCTGAAGCACCGAGCGCAGCTCGACATCCTGGAAGTCGAGCGACATCGGCTCACCCTGAAGCTCCGCTGCCTGCACCGCCAGGATGCTCAACATCAACCCCGCGCCGCTCAACCATCGCCTCGGCCTCATCCCTGATCTCCCCTTGCTCACGTTTCACAAGCACCAGATACCTGGGACGCGTCTGCCAGTGCCCGCCTAGGTAGATCCGCTCGCTGACCTCCAGCCGATCGGCATCGATTGCCACCACGACCCCCTCATTCAGCCCGAGCCGGTCGCCTTGCCCGACCCGATACAAATGCCCCGCCGAACGCAACAATGCATGCCGGCGCCCTGACTGGGACAGGCTTCCGACCATTTCCAGTCGCGCCAAGGGAATATGCCGCAGCTCTTTACCCTGTGTGGCGGGCAACCAGGCCTGAAATGGATCGAAGGTGGTCTTCGACAGCGCATCCTGGGCAGGTTCATCCGCCAAGGCAGCCGGCACAGGTAGCTCATCCCCTGGGTGATAGGCATGTATCAGCAACCGTGCACCAACCACCCCTGCGCCCTCTTCCTGCAAGGCCAGCCTGAGCTGGGGCACGTTCAACAACCGCAACTGCTGCAGCCACTGTTCAAGCCACAAGCGCAACGCCGGGTAGCGCCCGAGCACGCTGATCTCCAGAGGCTGCAGGCGGTACCCTGCAGCCTGCTGCGCCTCGTTTACTTCGATGCGTTCGAATGACAGGCCATGCTCATGGCCCGACAAGGCCAGCTGATCGAGCAGTTCACTCATGCCCTCTCCCGCGGCCAATCGCCAGCGCAACGCTTGCAGCCCAGCCCTGGCTTGCTCCAGAGCCTGCTGCGCTCGCTCCAGCTCGACGAGTTTTCGCGCCCCATCCGCCAAGACACCCTGTAGCTGCAACTGCCTCTGGACTGCCTCGGCATGGTTATTGAGCGGCTCACGCAGGCGGGTGAAATAGCCCGCGAAAGCCACCAGAAACAGCAGCCCTACTGCCAGTACCCACCGGAACAACCAAGACCGGGCGACCAAACCCTGCCAATCCCGGGCCCAAAGGCATTTCATGACTCACCCGCCAACAAGCGCGCCGCCAGCAGGAACTCATCGCCCTGGCCATGACGCCGCAGGTGAACAAGCTCCAGGTCCCGCACCATCTTTACCTGCTCCAGGCTGCGCATAAGCCTGGCCACCACTGAAGCAGAGGCTGCCAACCCGGCTAGACGCAGACGCCCGTCCTCCACACCCACCTCGGTCAAGCGCGCGCCTTCGGGCATTGCCTGCTCCAATGCGAGAAACAGCCCAGGCAATTGCGCCCGCCCGGCGCCCAGCGCAGACACCGCCGCTTGCTCGGCCAACAGCGCATCCCGTGCTTCACGTAACTGGTCAATCTGCCGCAGCGAAGCGTCCAACCGCTCGACCGCCGCCTGCTGCGTGGCGACGACCTGCGCCTGCCTGGCCAGACGCGACCTTGCCATTCGATCAAGCAACATGACCCCGCACAGCGCCACCACCAACGTGGCGACCAGAGTGATCTGGAATCGCCGCACAGCACTTGCCCGGCGTTGTTCGCGCCAGGGCATCAGGTTCAGGCGCCCTTTCATACCGGGCCTCCCATTGCCAAACCACAGGCAAGCGCCATGGCAGCAGCGGGCACGCTGGCTTCATCGAATCCGCTGACCAGAGGGCCCGGGCAGCCGACATGGCATTTCACGCCCAGACGCGCCGACAGGCCTGCCGCCCGAGCCTCATCGGCGGCGGATCCGAACAACACAACCTGTTCCAGCGCGGCCTGGGCAGCCGACTGCCAGAGCCCATCGACAGCCTCGGCCCAACGCGTCAGAGAGGGCACGGCAATGCGCTGCCGATGCGGCACGCGGCCTCCCTGCCAACGGTGCAGGATCACCTCGTCCGGCTCCAGCTGCAGCAGCGTCGTGACGCCTGCCCGCGGCTCAGGCACCAGCGCCCGTCGCAACGCGAAACTGTCCACCTCCACGGCCACCAACTGCAGGCCAGCCTGCGCGAATACTCGTTCCAGCGGGTCTAGCTGACTTTGCCTACAGGCCACCACCAAGACCTCGACCTGCCCGGCATCCTCCGCGCACGGACCATGGACCTGGAAATCCAGGGCAAGGTCTTCCACAGGAAAGGGAAACAGCTGCTCGGCCTGCGCAAGCAAGGCAGCTTCGACGCCATGGCCGGGCAACCCGGCAGGCAGGCGGCAAACCTTGCAGATGACCTGCGATGCAGGCAACGCCAGGGCGACCCGGCACTGCGAAGTTCGACACCGGGCATGGGCCTGCCGCAAACCCGCGACCAGGCATTCCATCTGGTCACACCCCAATGAGCTACCTGGCGCTGCCCCAAGGCGCTCCTGCGCCCAGCCCGCCACTCGACAACCGCCACGCTGGCGGCGCAGGTGCAGCATTCGTATGGCGTCGGAGGCGATTTCCACCCCCAGCAGTGAACCGTTGCCCCTGCCAAAGCGTCCAAGCATGGCTGTTCCTTCCTGGTCATTGGCTGCCCGAACCCTCGCGGCGCGGGCGGTCGTCGCTCTCCCCGGGTGGTCACCCGGCGGGACGAAAAATGCTTATAATGGCCAGCGTTTTTCCTGTCCGCCGGCCCTGCGCGCAACCCACTCTCAACCTGGACACCCAAAAGCCTTGATACGCCTGCTGAAGTTCTTCTGGTGGTCTCTCGTCGCCGTCATCTGCGCGCTCGTACTCGGTGTGAGCGGTGCGTTTCTGTATCTTAGTCCCAGCCTGCCCTCGGTCGACGCGCTCAGAAGCGTCCAGTTGCAAATCCCGCTGAGGGTCTACAGCAGCGACGGCAAGCTGATCGCCGAGTTCGGCGAGATGCGGCGCTCGCCAATCAAGTTTCAGGAAATTCCCCCACAGTTCATCCAGGCGCTTCTGTCCGCCGAGGACGACAATTTCCTCAATCACTATGGCGTCGACCCCAGCAGCCTGATGCGCGCGGCCTCGCAGTTGGTCAAGTCCGGGCATATCCAGAGTGGCGGCAGCACCATCACCATGCAGGTGGCGAAGAACTTCTTCCTCACCAGCGAACGCAGCTTCTCGCGCAAGACCAACGAGATTCTCCTGGCCCTGCAGATCGAGCGGGAGCTGACCAAGGACGAAATCCTCGAGCTGTACGTCAACAAGATCTACCTGGGCAACCGTGCCTACGGTATCGACGCCGCGGCGCAGGTGTACTACGGCAAGTCGATTCGCGACGTCAGCCTGGCGCAGATGGCCATGATCGCCGGCCTGCCCAAGGCACCCTCGCGCTTCAACCCGCTGGCCAACCCGGTGCGCGCCAAAGAGCGCCGCGACTGGATCCTCGGACGCATGTACAAGCTCGGCAAGATCGACGAGGCCAGCTACCAGGCCGCCTTGGGTGAACCGCTGAATGCCAGCTACCACGTGCCGACCCCGGAAGTGAATGCGCCGTACGTCGCCGAGATGGCCCGGGCCGAAATGGTCGGCCGCTATGGTAGCGACGCCTATACCGAAGGCTTCCGGGTCACCACCACGGTGCCGAGCGATATGCAGCGCATGGCCAACAGTGCGGTCCTCAACGGCCTCAGCGAGTACGACGAACGCCATGGCTACCGCGGCCCCGAGGCGCGCTTCCCTGGCAAGACGCGTGCGGCCTGGCTGCAGGAGCTGAGCAAGCAGCGCACTCTGGGTGGCCTGGAGCCCGCCATCGTCACCCAGGTCGAGAAGACCGGGCTGAAGGTGATGACCCGTGGTGGCCTGGAGGAAGACGTGGCCTGGGACACCATGAAGTGGGCCCGCCCTTACCTCAACAGCAACTCGCAGGGGCGCTCGCCACAATCAGCGGCGGATGTGGCCCAGGTCGGCGACCTGGTGCGCTTGCAACGCCTGGAAGATGGCAAGCTCAAGTTCAGCCAGGTGCCCGGCGCCCAGAGCGCACTGGTCACCCTCGACCCTTACAACGGCGCCATCCGCGCCCTGGTCGGCGGTTTCTCCTTCGAGCAAAGCAACTACAATCGCGCCGTACAGGCCAAGCGCCAACCGGGCTCGAGCTTCAAGCCATTCGTCTACAGCGCCGCCCTGGACAACGGCTACACCGCCGCCAGCCTGGTCAACGACGCCCCGATCGTGTTCGTCGACGAGTATCTGGACAAGGTCTGGCGCCCGAAGAACGACACCAATACCTTCCTCGGCCCGATCCGCATGCGCGAGGCGTTGTACAAGTCGCGCAACCTCGTATCGATCCGCCTGCTGCAGGCCATGGGCGTTGATCGCACCATCGACTACATCGCCAAGTTCGGCTTCAACAAACAGGACCTGCCGCGCAACCTGTCGCTGGCA
The DNA here is from genome assembly GCF_047501685.1 of Pseudomonas sp. CAM1A. Classification (NCBI taxonomy): domain Bacteria; kingdom Pseudomonadati; phylum Pseudomonadota; class Gammaproteobacteria; order Pseudomonadales; family Pseudomonadaceae; genus Pseudomonas; species Pseudomonas sp. CAM1A. The sequence goes on from NZ_JBFNXP010000001.1 coordinate 239,039, forward strand.
CTGGGCACTGCGACGCTCACGCCGATGGAGATCGCCACCGGCTGGAGCACCTTCGCCAACGGCGGCTACAAGATCAGCCCGTACCTGATCGAGCGTGTCGAGAGCCGCAACGGCGAAACCCTGTTCACCGCCAACCCGCCACGCGTGCCGCAGGGCAGCCAAGACCAGGCCGGCCTCGCCGCACCTGAGGCACCCATCAGCGCCGCCCCGATACCAGGCGAGGCGCTGTCGGCAGCAGGGCAGCTCACCCCGGCACCCCAAGTACCTGCCGTGGCCGAGCAGATCATCGACGGCCGCACCTCGTACATTCTCACCAGCATGCTGCAGGACGTGATCAAGCGTGGCACCGGCCGCCGCGCCCTGGCCCTCGGCCGCACGGACCTCGCCGGCAAGACCGGCACCACCAACGAATCCAAGGATGCCTGGTTCTCCGGCTACAACGCTGACTACGTCACCACCGTGTGGGTTGGCTTCGACCAGCCGGAAACCCTGGGGCGTCGCGAATACGGTGGCACCGTGGCCCTGCCGATCTGGATGAGCTTCATGGGCGCCGCGCTCAAGGGCATGCCCGAGCACCCGCCAGCCGAACCCGAGGGCATCCTCAGCCTGCGCGTCGACCCAATCAGCGGCCGCGCCGCCACACCGAGCACGCCGAACGCCTACTTCGAACTGTTCAAGGCCGAGGACTCGCCACCATCGGCGGACGAACTGGGCAATGGCGCAGCACCGGGCAGCCCGCTGCCGGCGGATGAAGCGGCACCGATGGATCTGTTCTGATCCATACCCATCGCGGGGCAAGCCCGCTCCCACGCACTTAGACAGGTGCTTGTGGGAACAGGCTTGCCCCGCGATGTTTTCCGCGCCTAACAAAAAGCCCCGACTCTTGCGAGCCGGGGCTTTTTCATGACGCTACGGCTGGATCAGCCGTTGAACACGTCATCCACGCTCTTGAGCGGGTAGTGCTTAGGATACGGCAGGGTGGCCACACCGGACTCGATGGCGGCCTTGGCCACGGCATCGGAAACCACGGTGATCAGGCGTGCGTCCAGCGGCTTCGGAATGATGTACTCACGGCCGAACTCCAGGGCTTGCACGCCATAGGCTTCGCAGACTTCCTTCGGCACCGGCAGCTTGGCCAGGTCCTTCAGGGCGATGGCGGCAGCGATCTTCATCTCTTCGTTGATGCGCTTGGCGCGAACGTCCAGGGCACCACGGAAGATGAACGGGAAGCCCAGCACGTTGTTGACCTGGTTCGGGTAGTCGGAACGACCGGTGGCCATGATCACATCGCTGCGGGTGGCGTGAGCCAGTTCCGGGGCGATTTCCGGGTCCGGGTTCGAGCAGGCGAACACGATCGGGTTGGCGGCCATCGACTTCAGGCCTTCGGCGCTCAGCAGGTTCGGGCCGGACAAGCCGACGAACACGTCTGCGCCGTCCAGGGCGTCAGCCAGGGTGCGCTTGTCGGTGGCGTGGGCGAACTGGGCCTTGTACTGGTTCAGGTCGTCGCGGCCAGCGTGGATCACGCCGCTGCGGTCGATCATGAAGATGTTCTCGACCTTGGCACCCATGCTCACCAGCAGTTTCATGCAGGAGATGGCTGCGGCACCGGCGCCCAGGCAGACGATCTTGGCGTCTTCGAGCTTCTTGCCGGCGATTTCCAGGGCGTTGATCATGCCGGCCGCGGTAACGATCGCGGTGCCGTGCTGGTCATCGTGGAAGACTGGAATGTCGCACTGCTCGATCAGCGTGCGCTCGATTTCGAAGCACTCAGGTGCCTTGATGTCTTCCAGGTTGATGCCGCCAAAGGTGATGGAGATGCGGCGAACGGTGTCGATGAAGGCTTGCGGGCTCTCCGACTCGACTTCGATATCGAACACGTCGATACCGGCGAAACGCTTGAACAGAACACCCTTGCCTTCCATGACCGGCTTGGAGGCCAGCGGGCCGAGGTCACCCAGACCGAGGATGGCGGTGCCATCGGAGATCACCGCAACGAGGTTGCCCTTGCCGGTGTACTTGTAGGCCAGCTCCGGATCACGGCCGATCTCGCGCACAGGCTCGGCGACACCCGGGCTGTAGGCCAGGGCAAGGTCACGGGCGGTGGCGGTTGGCTTGGAGAGCTCGACGCTCAGTTTCCCCGGACGAGGCTGAGCGTGGTATTCGAGAGCGGCGGTTTTCAGGTCTGACATGATGGGCATTCCGCTATTTACTGTTCTGACGGACCGCCGAGGATACGCAAAGAGCCGGGGGGCGACAAGACTGCCCGGTCACTATGTGTCAAGGCCTTTGGCCTACGACTTTACGCTATAACCCACGGGGCTTACGGGAGCCAGTGTGTACAATCCAATAGCAAAATGTCTACAACTATTTAGCCAGAAACAAGCGCCAACATGCTCGGATCGGTCAATGGCAACAGCCAGCGTCGCTGCCCAGGCTTGAGCCCGCCCTTGCGGGAACGATCCAGCACCCAGCCACGCGCCTCGACCTGGCGTCCCTTGAGGTTAGCGAAGAAGCTGGCGGGGAAGTGGCGCTGCAGACGAGCGGGAACCTGCAGGACCACATTCCCGTCAAGCTCCAGCCAGATGCCGCCGCGATTACGCTCGATCCCGTTGATCCTGCCGCCGATCACCGCGAATCCGGATTGCCGCACATCGCGCCCACGCATGACCGGTGACTGTCGCCACAGCCCTGCCCTGGCCTTGCGCGCCTGCTGCTCGGCCTGCTGCTGGCAGCCCGACAGCTGCACGTTGGGTGCAATGGCCACCTGGTAGCCCAGGCCCTCGCTGAGCAGTTGCGCTTCCAGATTGTTGCCAGTGCGGCCATAGATATGCGCCAGGATACGGCCGTACTTGTCCTTGGGTTCGACACCCGGAACCAGCCCGACCTGGCCATCGCTGGCCTTCACCAGCGCCTGCAGGCGCTTCTTCGCAGCCTCGGCATAAGGCTCGCTGGGGCGCCCCTTGCGGCCGATCTCGGGGGCATTGATACCGATCAGCCGCACGCTGCGCCCATCGCTCAGGCGCAAGGTGTCGCCATCGACCACCTGACGCACCGCCACCGGTTGCGCGCTGCCGGGCATCGGGCAGAAGGCCAGGGCCGGGAAATGCCAGATCGCGGCCACAAAAAAGGCGCCCACAAGGGGCGCCTTCTTTTGCAACAGCGCGAACCCCGAAGGCTTCGCCATGTGCATGATTACTTCTTGGCACCGAACATGCCGAAGCGATCGGCGAACTTCTGTACGCGGCCGCCGGTGTCCAGGACTTTCTGCTTACCGGTGTAGAACGGGTGGCACAGGTTGCAAACGTCGATCGCCAGGACGCTGCCCATGGTCGAACGAGTTTCAAACTTGTTGCCGCAGCTGCAGGTGACTGCAACTACTTCGTAGTTCGGATGAATATCTGCTTTCATGGTCACTTCCTCGAGCTGCGTGCCGCCACCCAACACCTATTGTTGAATACCGCACGTAATTAGGCGGCGAATAATACCAGAGAGCAGCCGTAGCGCAAGTTGTCGCTTGCACCGACCGTCGTCTGCTAGGCTCGCCTGATTTGTGAAACGCCCTCCAGAGACCTTCCGCGTGTCCGACGTCATTCTGCGCCTTGCCCTGCCCTCGCCCCTGCGTCGCCTGTTCGACTACCGGGCGCCCGCGAGCATGGCACGCCAGGCATTGACACCCGGCATGCGCATCCGCGTGCCGTTCGGCCGCCGCGAGATGATCGGGGTGCTGGTGGAGGTCGCCGAGCACAGCGAGGTGCCCGCCGAAAAGCTCAAGCCGGCCAGTGCCCTGCTCGACCCAGTCTCGCCCCTGCCGCCGACATTGTTCAAACTGTGCTTGTGGACGGCCCAGTACTACCAGCACAGCCTGGGCGACACCCTTAACTGGGCCCTGCCGACGCTGCTGCGCCAGGGCGAACCGGCCGAGGCACGCCAGGAACGCTTCTGGCATGTCGCGCCCTCTGCCCGCCTGGAAGACCCGCGCATCGCCCGTGCCCCGCGCCAGCGCGACGCCCTCAAGACCCTGTCGCAGCACCCCCACGGCGTGGCCCACAGCCTGTTGAGCAAGCTTGGCCTGAACAAGGACAGCCTCGACCTGCTGCTGGCCAAGGAGCTGGTGGAGGTCGAAGTACGCCGCCACCTGCCGGCCGCCCGCCACGAGCACTGGCTGGCCCAACCGGAACTGCCGCTCAACGAAGAACAGCGCGCTGCCTTCGAGGCCGTGCGCTCGGGCTTCGGCGCCTTCCACGCCTACCTGCTGGCCGGCGTCACCGGTAGCGGCAAGACCGAGGTCTACCTGCAGCTGATCCGCGAAACGCTCGAGGCCGGCAAGCAGGCCCTGATCCTGATCCCCGAGATCAACCTCGGCCCACAGACCCTGCAACGCTTCGAGCAGCGCTTCAACGCGCGCATCGCCCTGCTGCATTCGGCGGTGAGTGATCGCGAACGCCTGGACGCCTGGCTGGCGGCACGCGATGGCGATGCGGACATCATCATCGGCACCCGTTCGGCACTGTTCACCCCGATGAAGAACCCGGGCCTGATCATCATCGACGAAGAGCACGACGGCTCCTATAAACAGCAGGAAGGCCTGCGCTACCACGCCCGCGACCTGGCCGTGGTGCGTGCGCACCAGGAGAACATTCCGATCCTGCTGGGTTCGGCCACACCGTCGCTGGAAAGCCTGCACAATGCCCACAGTGGCCGCTACGGCCTGCTGCGCATGAACCAGCGCGCCGGTGGCGCCAAGCCACCGCGCTTCCTGCGCCTGGACGTCCGCAGCCTGCCACTGGACAGCGGCATCAGCGGCCCGTTGCAGCAGGCCATCCGCCAGACGCTCGAGGCCGGCCAGCAGGTGCTGGTGTTCCTCAACCGCCGCGGCTTCGCCCCCACCTTGCTGTGCCACGACTGCGGCTGGCTCTCCGAATGCCCGCGTTGCGATGCGCGCATGACCGTGCACCAACGCTCCGCCGTGCTGCGCTGCCACCATTGCGGCTATGACGAGCGCCTGCCACTGCAGTGCCCGCAATGCGCCCATGTCGACCTGCGCCCGGTCGGCGCCGGTACCGAGCGGGCCGAGGAGCGCCTGAAAGTGCTGTTCCCGGATTACCCGATCCTGCGTGTGGACCGCGACAGCACCTCGCGCAAGGACGCCATGCACAACCTGTTCGCCACCATCCAGCGTGGCCAGCCGAGCATCCTGGTCGGCACCCAGATGCTGGCCAAGGGGCATCACTTCCCCCGCGTCACCCTGGTGGCGATCCTCGATGCCGACGGCGGGCTGTTCTCCGGCGACTTTCGCGCCGGCGAGCACATGGCCCAGCTGATCGTCCAGGTGGCCGGCAGGGCCGGACGCGCCGAGGAACCGGGCAAGGTCATCGTGCAGACCCACCTGGCCGACCACCCACTGCTGGTGCAGTTGACCGAGCAGGGCTACTTCGCCTTTGCCGAACAGGCCTTGAGCGAGCGCCGTGCGGCCGGGCTGCCGCCGTTCGCCCACCTGGCACTGCTGCGCGCCGACGCGCACAAGCCGGGCCAGGCGGAAGGCTTCCTTGACGAAGCCTGCGCCGCCGCCGAGCGCGTACTTGCCGAGCAGGGGCTGCACGGCATCGAGTTGCTCGGCCCGGTCCCGGCCCCCATGGAACGACGGGCGGGCAGGTTCCGTGCGCAACTATTGCTCCAGGCCAATGCCCGGGCACCCCTGCATCGACTGATCAGTGCCTGGTTGCTAGTGTTGGAGCAGATGCCGTCGGGGCGCCAGGTGCGCTGGTCGCTGGATGTCGACCCGGTGGACCTGTACTGAGAGTTTGAACGGTCCGTGGGAGCGGGCTTGCCCCGCGATTGAACCCATCGCGGGGCAAGCCCGCTCCCACGCCTGACCAGCGATACCGGCTCAAAAGGTTGGCAACCCGCCCCCGGCAACGGATAATGCCCAGTTTTTCCACCTGCGCATCGAAGCGCTCCACCGCGCTTGCGGTCGAAAAGAGACCCTCATGAAAGACACCATTCGCCAGCTGATCCAGCAAGCCCTCACCCAACTTGTCGCCGACGGTGTGCTGCCTGAAGGGCTGACGCCGGCGATCCAGGTGGAAAACGCCCGGGACAAGACCCACGGCGACTTCGCCAGCAACATCGCCATGATGCTGGCCAAGCCGGCCGGCATGAAGCCACGCGACCTGGCCGAGAAGCTGATCAAAGCCCTGCCGAAAAGCGACGACATCACCAAGGTCGAAATCGCCGGGCCTGGCTTCCTGAACTTCTTCCAGAACACCGAAGCGCTGGCAGGCCGCCTTGACGCAGCCCTGGCCGATGGCCACCTGGGCGTACGCAAGGCTGGCCCGGCAGAAAAGGTGGTGATCGACATGTCGGCACCGAACCTGGCCAAGGAAATGCACGTCGGCCACCTGCGCTCGACCATCATCGGCGACAGCGTTGCCCGAGTGCTGGAGTTCCTCGGCGACAAGGTTATCCGCCAGAACCATGTGGGTGACTGGGGTACCCAGTTCGGCATGCTGCTGGCCTACCTGGAAGAAAACCCGATCACCAGCGACGAGCTGTCTGACCTGGAAAACTTCTACCGCGCCGCCAAGAAGCGCTTCGACGAGTCCGAAGAGTTCGCCACCCGCGCCCGCGGCCTGGTGGTCAAGCTGCAGGCTGGCGACCCCGAGTGCCTGGCGCTTTGGACGCGCTTCAAGGACATTTCCCTGTCGCACTGCCAGAAGACCTACGAGCTGCTCAACGTCAAGCTGACCATGGCCGACGTGATGGGTGAGAGCGCCTACAACGCCGACCTGGCCAATGTGGTCGCCGACCTCAAGGCCAAGGGCCTGCTGGTCGAAGACCAGGGCGCCCAGTGCGTGTTCCTCGAAGAATTCAAGAACGCCGAGGGCGAGCCGCTGCCGGTGATCGTGCAGAAGGCCGACGGCGGCTACCTGTACGCCACCACCGACCTGGCCGCTGTGCGCTACCGCAGCAACACGCTGAACGCCGACCGCGCCCTGTACTTCGTCGACCAGCGCCAGGCCCTGCACTTCAACCAGGTCTTCGAAGTGGCCCGCCGCGCAGGTTTTGTCGGCCACCCGATGAAGATGGAGCACATGGGCTTCGGCACCATGAACGGCGCCGATGGCCGCCCGTTCAAGACCCGCGATGGCGGCACCGTCAAGCTGATCGACCTGCTCACCGAGGCCAAGGACCGCGCCTACGCGCTGGTCAAGGAGAAGAACCCATCGCTGGCCGAAGACGAGCTGCGCCACATCGGTGAAGTGGTCGGCATCGGCGCGGTCAAGTACGCCGACCTGTCCAAGCACCGCACCAGCGACTACAGCTTCAACTTCGAACTGATGCTGAACTTCGAGGGCAACACCGCACCGTACCTGCTGTACGCCTACACCCGCGTGGCCGGCGTGTTCCGCAAGCTCGGCAAGGGCTTCGACGAAGTCGACGGCAACATCGTCCTGCAGGCAGCGCACGAGCAGGACCTGGCCGCGCGCCTGGCGCAGTTCGGCGAGATCCTCAACAACGTCGCTGAAAAAGGCACGCCTCACGTGCTGTGCACCTACCTGTACGACCTCGCTGGCCTGTTCTCCAGCTTCTACGAGAACTGCCCGATCCTTTCCGCCGAAACCGCCGAACAGCAGCAGAGCCGCCTGCGCCTGGCTGCCCTGACCGGCCGCACCCTCAAGCAGGGCCTGGAGCTGCTCGGCCTGGAAACCCTGGAGCGCATGTAAGTTGGCTGCAAAGAAGAAACCCGCCCCCAAGCGCGGCGCCAGCCGCTCCCAGCCGCCTGCCAGCAAGCAGCCGATTCCGGGCTGGGTGTGGCTGGCGGTCGGCCTGACCGTGGGGGCGTTCATCGTCTTCCTGATGAAGCTCGAACCCGGTGGCGCTGATATCAAGCGCACCAAGCCCGAGCAACATAAGCAGGAGAAGGTCGCCGAGACGAGCAAGACCACCACACCGACCCCACAGCAACCGGTGAAGCCGAAGTATGACTTCTACACCCTGCTGCCAGAGTCGGAAGTGATCGTGCCGCCCGAGGCCGTGCCGGAGAAAACCCCGCCGGTGCCGGCGCAACCGCCCGTGCCAAGCACGCCGGTCACCCCTGCGGAAGCGGCGAAGATCGACACCGCCCGCGCCCAGGCCGCCCTGCTGGGCCAGACACCGCCACCGGCACCACCGGTGATCAAGCCAGCGGCCACGACCCAGTTCTTCCTGCAGGCCGGCTCGTTCCGCAAGCAGGCCGATGCCGACAAGGTCCGTGCGCAGATCATCCTGCTTGGCCAGGCGGTCAAGGTTGAGTCCGGCACGGTGAAGGAAGAGACCTGGTACCGCGTGATGGTCGGCCCGTTCAGCAACCGCGAACAGTTGACCGTGGCGCAGAAACAACTGGCCGGGGCAGGTTTCAGCAACCTGCTGCTGCAACAGCGGCGTCAGTAACGAAAAAGGCCTTGCCGCTCGCCGCGACAAGGCCTTTTTTCATACCCGGCGACGCTCGGCGTTGACCTGGGAAATCTGACTGTTGAGCGTCCAGAAGTCATACAGCACGCCCAACAGGAACAACCCGCCGGTGAACAGGTAGATCAGCGCGCTGATCCACTTGCCCTGATACAGCCGATGCACGCCGAAGATGCCGAGGAAGGTCAGGAGTATCCACGCCAGGTTGTAGTCCACGCCGCCCGACTCAAAACGCATGTCCGCCTCACGGTCCATCGACGGAATCAGGAACAGGTCGATCAGCCAGCCGATGCCCAGCAGGCCCAGGGTGAAGAACCAGATGGTTCCGGTGATCGGCTTGCCATAGTAGAAGCGGTGCGAGCCGGTAAAACCGAAGATCCACAGCAGGTAGCCGAGAACCTTGCTATGGGTGTCGTGCGAGGGGGCACCCTGTTGATAACCATTCATTCGAAGCCCTCGAGGGATAGCCGAAAATTTTCTAAGGAAAAATGTGACTTTTTCGTTTTGACCCGACATATGGTACGTGCTTGAGCGACCAACGGATCAGAATTTGATCAAAAAGCTGTTATAAAGTTGCGCGCCAACACTTATAAGAGCTTCATCTATGCCACCTTTTATCAAGACATGGCTGACCCTCTGCCTTTTGTTACCCCTGGCCGCCCACGCCACCAACCGTGAGCAACGACTTCCCAGCGGATTCACCGGCTATACGACCAACGCCGACGCCACGGTGAAACGCACCCCGATCCAGTATCGCAGCAGTTCCGTGCGCGCTCGCCCGGCCAACGCCGCCAAGCAGCAGGCCGTGGGCATGCAGGCCGTGGCCATGTCACCCAAGCAGAGCAGCGAAGTGCTCAGCCGCGCCGTGAACGTACTGGGCACGCCCTATCGCTGGGGCGGCAGCAGCCCGAAGAAGGGCTTCGATTGCAGCGGCCTGGTCAAGTACGCGTTCAACGATGTCGCCGATGTCGACCTGCCGCGCACCTCCAATGCGATGGCTCAGGGCCAGGGCGTCAAGGTGGCCAAGAGCGATCTCAAGCCGGGCGACCTGATCTTTTTCAACATCAAGAGTCGCCGGGTCAATCACGTAGCCATCTACCTGGGCAACGATCGCTTCATCCACGCGCCGCGCACCGGCAAGCGGGTGAGCATCGACAGCCTGGAAAAGCCCTATTGGCAAAAGCACTACGTAGTGGCCAAGCGCGTCCTGCCCAAGAACCAGCAGGCGCTGGCCCTGGCCAAGCGCTAAGCCGTCAATCGCGGGCTTGCCCCGCGATTGCCTAGGGTCTGTATGAAATGTGTCTGCGCGAAGGCCAGACAGGCGAAACGGGGTGAGGAACGGCCGGGGTCGCGCCCGACTGTACTGGAGTACATGAGCATTCCGAGCCCCGTTTCAACGCAGTATGGGCGAGTGCAGATACATTTCGTACAGAGCCTAATCAACCAGCCCTTTCTGCCTGAGCGCCTGCATCGCCCCCTCCATCGTCCGCATTCCCTGCGCCGCCCCCGCCTGCATCACCGACTGCACCTGTGCCATGCGCCCCTCGCGAATCAGGTTGCGCACCGCGGGCGTCGCTATCAGCACCTCCCTTGCCGCAACCCTGCCGCCGCCCACCCGCCTGACCAGCACCTGAGCCACCACCAGGCGCAACGATTCGGCCAGCATCATGCGCACCAGCGGCTTCTCCTCGGCCGCGAACACTTCTACCAGCCGGTCGATGCTGTTCAGCGCCGAGCGGGTGTGCACCGTTGCCAGCACCAGATGCCCGGTTTCTGCCGCGCGCAACGCCAGACGGATACTCTCCAGGTCACGTAACTCACCCACCATGATCACATCCGGATCCTGGCGCAGGGCACTGCGCAGCCCTTGGGCGAAGTCACGGCTGTGCACGCCGATCTCCCGCTGATTCACCAGGCAACCCTGGCCGCGGTGGATAAATTCGATAGGGTCTTCAAGGGTGATGACCTGTAAAGCGCGTTCGCGATTGATCTGATCGAGCAGCGCCGCCAGGGTGCTGGACTTGCCGCTCCCCGTCGGCCCGCCCACCAGCACCAGGCCATCCCGGCATTGCGCAACGGCTTGATACACATCGTTCAGGTCAAGTTCATCGAGGCTAGGGACCCGCGCCGGGATCAGGCGCGCGCTTGCGCCCAACCCATTGCGCTGGCGGAACAGGTTCAAGCGCAGGCGCCCCACGCCGGGCAAGCTCAGCGCCAGGTCCAGTTCATCACCGCTCAGCCATTGCCGCCGCTGCCCGTCATCAAGCAGGTCGGCCATTCCCTGCTCCAGAGCCGCGCTGGTCAGTACCGGCTGCGCCATGCGCTGCAGCTCGCCATCCAGGCGCAGCAACGGCGGCTCGCCCACGGCCAGGTGCAGGTCGCTGGCGCCCGCAGCCACGGCCCGGCCCAGCAGGTCGGTCACATCCATGAGACTCCCCAACGGCGATCAAGCAGGTAGAATGCCGCAGACCCCAAAGCCGTCGGCGACGAACCATGTCCACCCTAGCAGACAATATTTCCGTCATTGCCCGCCGCATCGACAGCGCGGCCCGGGCCGCCGGGCGTGACCCGGCCAGCGTGCAGCTGCTGGCGGTGAGCAAGACCAAGCCCGCCAGCGCCATCCGCGAGGCTCATGCCGCTGGCCTGCGCCACATGGGTGAGAACTACCTTCAGGAAGCCCTGACAAAACAACAGGCGCTTTCCGACCTGCCCTTGATCTGGCACTTCATCGGCCCCATTCAGTCGAACAAGACCAAGGCCATCGCCGAGCATTTCGACTGGGTACATTCCGTGGACCGCCTGAAGATCGCCCAACGCCTCTCGGAGCAGCGTCCCGCCGAGCTGCCACCGCTGAACATCTGCCTGCAGGTGAATGTCAGCGGCGAGGCCAGCAAGTCCGGTTGCTCGCCCGCCGAGCTGCCAGCCCTGGCCCAGGCCGTGAACGCCCTGCCCGGCTTGCGCCTGCGCGGGTTGATGGCGATCCCGGAGCCTACCGAGGAGCGCGCCGAGCAAGAGGCGGCTTTCGCCACGCTGCGCGAACTGCAGGCCCAGCTCGGCCTCGGCCTGGACACCCTGTCCATGGGCATGAGCCATGACCTGGAAGCCGCCATTGCCCAAGGTGCGACCTGGGTCCGCATCGGTACCGCCTTGTTCGGCGCCCGCGACTACGGTCAGGCCTGAATCCATGCTTAACTCTCCCTTCCCCCACAAGGACCCGACATGAGCAAGACTCGTATTGCCTTTATCGGCGCCGGCAACATGGCCGCCAGCCTGATTGGCGGCCTGCGCGCCCAGGGCCTGGACACCGCGCTGATCCGCGCCAGCGACCCGGGTGCCGAAACCCGCGCACGGATCACGGCCGAGCACGGCATCGAAACCTTCGAAGACAACGCCCAGGCCATCGATGGCGTGGACGTGATCGTCCTGGCAGTCAAACCGCAAGTCATGAAAGCGGTCTGCGAAACGCTGAAGCCGAGCCTGAAACCGGGCCAGCTGGTGGTTTCCATTGCCGCCGGCATTACCTGCGCCAGCCTGCAGGCCTGGCTGGGCGCGATCCCCCTGGTGCGCTGCATGCCGAACACCCCGGCGCTGCTGCGTCAGGGCGTCAGCGGCTTGTATGCGACCCGGGAAGTATCCATGGAACAACGCCGCCAGGCCGAACAGCTGCTGTCGGCCGTGGGCACCGCCCTGTGGCTTGATGAAGAACAGCAGTTGGACGCCGTGACCGCAGTTTCCGGCAGCGGCCCGGCGTACTTCTTCCTGCTGATCGAGGCCATGACCGCCGCTGGCGAAAAACTCGGCCTGCCGCGCGAGACCGCCTCGCAACTGACCCTGCAGACTGCTCTGGGCGCCGCCCGCATGGCGGTTACCAGCGACGTCGACGCCGCCGAGCTGCGTCGCCGCGTGACCTCGCCGGCCGGCACCACGGAAGCGGCGATCAAATCGTTCCAGGCCAACGGCTTCGAGGCCATTGTCGAACAGGCCCTGCAAGCCGCGGCGAAACGCTCGGCCGAGCTGGCCGAGAAACTGGGCAAATAAGGAGTTTTTGATGAATGCACTGTCCGGCGCCGCGATCTTCGTGGTGCAAACACTGGTCAGCCTGTACCTGGTGATCGTCCTGCTGCGTTTCGTGCTGCAGCTGGTCAAGGCCGACTTCTACAACCCGCTGAGCCAGTTCGCCGTGCGCGCCACCCAGCCACTGCTCAAGCCACTGCGCCGCGTGGTCCCCAGCATCGCTGGCCTGGACACCTCCTCGCTGCTGCTGTCGATCATCATCCAGGCGCTGCTGATGGCCTTCGTGCTGATGGTCACCTACGGCACCTTCGGCGACATCCTGCACCTGCTGATGTGGTCGATCCTGGGCATCACCTCGCTGTTCCTGAAGATCTTCTGGGTGGCGATGATCGTCATGGTGATCGTCTCCTGGGTCGCACCGAACAGCCACAACCCGGCTGCAGAACTGGCCTACCAGATCAGCGAGCCGGTGCTGGCGCCGTTCCGCCGCCTGGTGCCGAACCTCGGCGGCATGGACATCTCGCCGATCTTCGCCTTCATCGCCATCCAGGTGATCCAGTCGTTCCTCATGCCCCAACTGGCAGCCTACGCCGGCATGCCGCAAGAGCTGTGGCGGATGATCTGACCCACCCTGCATCCGGCGGCAAGCCTTTGCTTGCCGCTGGGGGTAGCGCTCTTTAGACTTACGCCTCCGTCAAGCGTGAGCAGGGTCGATGTCCACTGTCCTTCCCGAAGATTCCGTCGGTCTGGTAACACCGCAGATTGCCCGGTTCGATGAACCGCTGGCCCTGGCTTGTGGCCGCGCCCTGGCCTCGTACGAGCTGATCTACGAAACCTATGGCGAGCTCAACAGCAGCGCCAGCAACGCCGTGCTGATCTGCCATGCGTTGTCCGGCCACCATCATGCCGCTGGCTACCATGCCGCCACCGACCGCAAGCCGGGCTGGTGGGACAGCTGCATCGGCCCCGGCAAGCCGATCGATACCAACCGTTTCTTCGTGGTCAGCCTGAACAACCTCGGCGGTTGCAATGGCAGCACCGGCCCCAGCAGCCTCAATCCGGCCACCGGCAAGCCCTACGGCGCCGATTTCCCGGTGCTGACCGTGGAAGACTGGGTGCACAGCCAGGCGCGCCTGGCCGATCGCCTGGGGATCCAGACCTGGGCCGCCATCGTTGGCGGCAGCCTGGGCGGCATGCAGGCGCTGCAATGGACCATCACCTGCCCGGACCGGGTCCGCCACTGCGTGGACATCGCCTCGGCGCCCAAGCTGTCGGCGCAGAACATCGCCTTCAACGAAGTGGCACGCCAGGCCATCCTCACCGACCCCGAGTTCCACGGTGGCTCGTTCCAGGACCAGGGCGTAATCCCCAAGCGCGGCTTGATGCTGGCGCGCATGGTCGGCCATATCACCTACCTGTCCGACGACTCGATGGGCGAGAAATTCGGCCGCGAGCTCAAGAGCGACAAGCTCAACTACGACTTCCACAGCGTCGAATTCCAGGTCGAGAGCTACCTGCGCTACCAGGGCGAGGAGTTCTCCGGGCGCTTCGACGCCAACACCTACCTGCTGATGACCAAGGCCCTGGACTACTACGACCCGGCCGCCGCCCACGGCGGCGACCTGGCGGCGACCCTGGCGCATGTCACGGCAGACTTCTGCATCATGTCGTTCACCACCGACTGGCGCTTCTCCCCGGCGCGTTCGCGGGAGATCGTCGATGCCCTCATGGCCGCACGCAAGAACGTCTGCTACCTGGATATCGACTCGCCGTACGGCCACGACGCCTTCCTGATCCCCACGCCTCGCTACATGCAGGGTTTCGCCAACTACATGAACCGCATCGCCCTGTGAGGACCCCATGAGAGCCGACCTGGAAATCATCCAAGACTGGATCCCCGCCGGTAGCCGGGTACTCGACCTGGGCTGCGGCAACGGCGAACTGCTGGCCTCGCTGCGCGAGCGCAAGAACGTCACCGGCTACGGCCTGGAGATCGACGCCGACAACATCGCCGCCTGCGTGGCCAAGGGCGTCAACGTGATCGAGCAGGACCTGGACAAGGGCCTGGGCAACTTCGCCAGCAACAGCTTCGACGTGGTGGTCATGACCCAGGCCCTGCAGGCCGTGGAGTACCCTGACCGGATCCTCGACGAAATGCTGCGGGTGGGCCGCCAGTGCATCATCACCTTCCCCAACTTCGGCCACTGGCGCTGCCGCTGGTACCTGGCGACCAAGGGTCGCATGCCGGTCTCGGACTTCATGCCGTATACCTGGTACAACACACCGAACATCCACTTCTGCACCTTCGAGGACTTCGAGAACCTGTGCCATGAGCGCAAGGCCAAGGTCCTCGACCGCCTCGCCGTCGACCACCTGCACCGTAACGGGTTGGGTGGGCGGCTTTGGCCTAATCTTCTAGGTGAGATCGGTATCTATCGGGTCAGCAGCCCGGGCCTGCAGGAGCATCAGCTCGCGGTCTGACCCTCAACGGAGGAATGGCATCATGCGTCGACTAGCACTGTTTCTGATCAGCCTGTGCCTGGCCTTGCCAGTACTGGCTGCCGATGCCGCCAGGCCCGAGCGCAAGGAAGTGTTCGGTGATGTCACGGTCCACTACAGCGCCTTCACCTCAAGCATGCTGCAACCGGCCATCGCTGCCGCCACGGGCCTGACACGCAGCAAGAACCAGGGCGTGCTCAACATCGCCGTGCTCAAGGCCGGCAAACCCGCGATGGCGGTAGTCAGCGGCACAGTGAAAGATCTCACCGGGCGCAGCAGCCCGTTGTCGTTCAAGCAAATTACCGATCAGGGTGCGGTGTACTACATCGCACAGTTCAAGATCGACCAGGCCGAGACCGTCACCTTCGACCTCAACGTCGAGACCGGCGGCGTCAGCAATAAACTCAGCTTCAACCAGGAAGTGTTCCCAGGCGAATGATGAATTTCCAGCAACTCGTATTGGCCAGCCACAACGCCGGCAAGCTCAAGGAACTGCAGGCCATGCTCGGCGCGTCCGTGAACCTGCGCTCGATTGGTGAATTCAGCCAGGTTGAGCCGGAGGAGACCGGCCTGTCGTTCGTCGAGAACGCCATCCTCAAGGCGCGTAATGCCGCCCGTATCTCCGGCCTGCCGGCCCTGGCCGACGACTCGGGCCTGGCGGTAGACTTCCTCGGCGGCGCGCCGGGTATCTACTCGGCGCGCTATGCCGACGGCAAGGGCGATGCGGCGAACAACGCCAAGCTGCTCGATGCGCTCAAGGACGTGCCTGAAGATCAGCGCGGCGCGCAGTTCGTCTGCGTTCTGGCCCTGGTGCGGCACGCCGACGACCCGCTGCCGATCCTCTGCGAAGGCCTGTGGCACGGCAGCATCCTGTTCGAGGCCAGCGGTGAACACGGCTTCGGCTACGACCCGCTGTTCTGGGTGCCTGAGCGCAACTGCTCCAGCGCCGACCTGGCCCCTGTCGACAAGAACCAACTCAGCCACCGCGCCCGCGCCATGGCCCTGTTGCGTCAGCGTCTGGGCCTGGCATGAGCGAAAAGCTGTTGGTACAGCCGGCGGGCCTGATCCTTCCCGAACTCCCACCGCTGTCGCTCTATATCCATATTCCCTGGTGCGTGCGCAAATGCCCGTACTGCGACTTCAACTCGCACCAGGCCGGCCCGGCGCTGCCGGAAGCCGAATACATCGACGCCCTGCTCGCCGACCTAGAGCAGGAGCTGCCTGCCGTCCAGGGTCGCTCCATCAGCACGATCTTCTTCGGCGGCGGCACCCCCAGTCTGTTCAGCGCCGATGCA
Organism: Pseudomonas sp. CAM1A; assembly: GCF_047501685.1. Taxonomy (NCBI): domain Bacteria; kingdom Pseudomonadati; phylum Pseudomonadota; class Gammaproteobacteria; order Pseudomonadales; family Pseudomonadaceae; genus Pseudomonas; species Pseudomonas sp. CAM1A. Next base: position 255,295 of record NZ_JBFNXP010000001.1, read on the forward strand.
CTGGGTCGCCTGCTGCGCGGAGTCGAGCAACGCATCCCGTTCGCCCCGGACATCGAGATCACCCTCGAGGCCAACCCGGGCACCTTCGAGCAGGAGAAGTTCAAGGCCTACCGCCAGACCGGCATCAACCGCCTGTCCATCGGCGTGCAGAGCTTCCAGCCCGCCAAGCTTGAGAAGCTCGGGCGCATCCACAACGGCGCCGAAGCGGTGCGCGCAGCCGATATGGCCCGTGCCGCGGGCTTCGACAACTTCAACATGGACCTGATGCACGGCTTGCCAGACCAGTCGCTCGACGACGCCCTGGGCGACCTGCGCCAGGCCATCGAACTGGCGCCGACGCACCTGTCCTGGTACCAGCTGACGGTAGAACCCAACACGGTGTTCTGGAACCAGCCGCCTGAGCTACCCGAGGACGACATCCTCTGGGATATCCAGGAAGCCGGCCAGGCGTTGATGGCCGACCACGGTTACCGCCAGTATGAAGTCTCGGCCTACGCTCAGGCCGGACGTGCCGCACGGCACAACCTGAACTACTGGCGCTTCGGCGACTTCATCGGCATCGGTGCCGGCGCCCATGGCAAGCTGTCGTTCCCGGACGGACGCATCCTGCGCACCTGGAAGACCCGCCTGCCCAAGGACTACCTGAACCCGTCCAAGCCGTTCAAGGCCGGGGAAAAGCTGCTGCCCGCCGATGAGCTACCCTTCGAGTTCCTGATGAACGCGCTGCGCCTCACCGACGGAGTGGAGGCCCAGCTGTTCAACCTGCGTACCGGCCTGCCTCTTGCACAACTGGCCGAAGCCCGCCGTGCAGCCGAACAAAAAGGCCTTTTGCGGGTCGAACCGGATCGGCTGGCAGCCACACCCCGTGGCCAGCTGTTCCTCAACGACCTGCTGCAGTACTTCTTGAATTAAGGATGACCCATGGACCTGGTACTTGACCTGCTCTCGACCGTTTCCCGCTGGAGCCGCAGCAACCTGTCGGAAATCTCTCTAGCCCTGGTGGGCTGCCTGCTGGTGCTGTTCGGCACCGACATCAAGGGCTGGGTGGAAGGCCGCCTGGGCGGCCTGGCCGGCGCGCTACGGGTACCGTTCATGGCCCTGCTGGTGATGATCGGCAGCGGTGCGGCGCTGATCTATGCGACGCCGTGGGTCGTGAAGGGGCTGGGGCAGTTCAACAACTATGCGCTGGCACCGGTGCTGCTGGTGGTGCTGGTTTTGATCGGCGTGGTCGCCGATCGGCGGGGGTGAGCGTTCGCTAAAAGCCGCCCTGGCAGGCCAGGGCGGCTTCTCACCCGACTAACCTCTTAACGGGCATCGTCGAAGTGATCACGCAGGAAGTCCCTGACGGTCCTGAAAACGATCAGGATCCGAATGAGCTTCCAAACGCGGCTCAGCGTATTCAGCAAACGCTTCATATGCCTTGGCCTCCGTGTTGGCTGAGCCATTCTTCCAGCGTCTAACCGGCACTTCGACACCTTCGGAGAGCATGTGACTGTCTCCAGTGAAGTGGCCAGGTTGGTGGCCCTTCGATAAATATCACCAGCGCGAGTCGTAGGTCACGTCGAAGGGGCCGAGAAAGCGTTTGGGTTCCCGGCCCGTCACCGGATGAATCACATGCGAGCAAATCGATCTTACGTGAACCTCTCTACCAGAACAGTTACCTGTCCTGTCACACGTAATGCCGGATATTTCCTTGATTGACCTGTACTCGAGGCCATCCTAAGATCCAACTGTGGCTGTCTCCAGTGATGCTCGTGGGCTAGGCTTCGTAACCCGAGGCCCACATAAAAAAACCGCCCTCTTCAAGGCGGTTTTTTTGTACCTGCAATTTTTCGCAGGCTTGAAGGGCAGCACCGAACAAACCCGGCTCAGCTTACCTTTTCGAACTTCAGATCCCACACCCCATGCCCAAGGCGCTCACCACGGCGCTCGAACTTGGTGATCGGGCGCTCTTCAGGGCGCGGTACATAGGCGCCATCAGCCGCCTGGTTGCGATAGCCGGGCGCTGCGCTCATCACTTCCAGCATGTATTCGGCATAGGGCTCCCAGTCGGTCGCCATGTGGAATACGCCACCAGGCTTGAGTTTGCGGCGCACCAACTCGGCGAACTCCAGCTGGACGATCCGGCGCTTGTGGTGACGGGCCTTGTGCCATGGATCCGGGAAGAACAGCATCAGGCGATCGAGGCTGTTGTCGGCTACACAGCGGTTGAGCACTTCGATGGCGTCGCAATCGTAAACCCGCAGGTTCTTCAGGCCCTGGGTCAGCACGCCGTTGAGCAGTGCGCCGACACCTGGACGGTGCACTTCGACACCAATGAAGTCCAGCTCGGGCGAAGCGGCAGCCATTTCCAGCAGCGAGTGGCCCATGCCGAAGCCGATCTCCAGGGTACGCGGCGCCGGACGGCCGAACACCTGGTCATAGTCCACCGGGCTGTCGGTCAGCGGCAGGATGAACAGGGGGCCGCCCTGGTCCAGGCCGCGCTGCTGGCCTTCGGTCATGCGCCCGGCGCGCATCACGAAGCTCTTGATGCGGCGGTGCGGGCGGGTTTCGCCGTCTTCGGAGATCGGCGTTTCTTGCGATTCAGTCATCAGGAGCTCTTACTTGATCAGACCAGCCAGCGGCGAAGAGGCGCTGGCATAGAGTTTTTTCGGCATGCGGCCGGCCAGGTAGGCCATGCGCCCGGCGACGATGGCGTGTTTCATGGCTTCGGCCATCAGTACCGGTTGCTGGGCATGGGCGATGGCCGAGTTCATCAGCACCGCCTCACAACCCATTTCCATGGCAATGGTGGCGTCGGAGGCGGTACCCACGCCGGCATCGACCAGCACCGGCACCTTGGATTCCTCGAGGATGATCTGCAGGTTGTAGGGGTTGCAGATACCCAAGCCGGTGCCGATCAGGCCGGCCAGCGGCATGACGGCGATACAGCCGGCTTCGGCCAGCTGGCGGGCGATGATTGGGTCATCGCTGGTGTAGACCATCACATCGAAACCTTCCTTGACCAGCACTTCGGCGGCCTTGAGGGTTTCGATAACATTGGGGAACAGGGTTTTCTGGTCAGCCAGTACTTCCAGCTTCACCAGCGTCCTGGACTCGTGGGACTTGCGGCCATCGAGCAGCTCACGGGCCAGGCGGCAGGTGCGCACCGCTTCCGTCGCATCGAAGCAACCGGCGGTGTTCGGCAGGATGGTGTACTTGTCTGGCGACAGCACGTCGAGCAGGTTCGGCTCGCCCGCGTTCTGGCCCAGGTTGGTACGGCGCACGGCAACGGTGACGATCTCGGCACCCGAGGCCTCGGTGGCCAGGCGGGTTTCTTCCATGTCACGGTACTTGCCGGTGCCGACCAGCAGGCGCGACTGGAAAGTGCGCCCGGCCAGGATGAAGGGCTTGTCGCTGCGAACGTTGCTCATCGTTGTTCCTCAGGAAAGATTGCGGGACTTTGCTGGCGAGGTTTCAGGGGCGGTTAGCCGCCACCGATGGCGTGGACCACCTCGACCTGGTCGCCGTCTTTGAGCTGCGTGCTCTCGTGCTGGCTGCGCGGCACGATGTCCAGGTTCAGTTCCACCGCCACCCGGCGGCCGGCCAGCTCCAGCCGGCCCAGCAGCGCCGCGACGCTCTCGCCCGCGGGCAGTTCGTAAGGTTCACCGTTCAATTGAATGCGCATGCGCACGGCCACCATTGTTCTTTGGGGGCCCGCATTCTAGCCCCGATCTACCCTGCAACCCAAGGGCGACAGACGCCATTAGTCGCGATTGTGGACCGACCGGTCAGCCCAGCCGCCAGGCGGCCAGCCCCAGGCAAAGCCAGCCAGCAAGGAAGCACAGGCCGCCCAGCGGGGTGATCATGCCAAGCTTGCCCAGGCCGCTGAGCGTCAGGGCGTAGAGGCTACCGGAGAACAGCAGGATACCCACGGCGAACAAGCCACCGGCCCAGCCGACCAGGCGCCCGGGCAAGTGCGCTGACAGCACCGCCACGCACAGGATCGCCAGGGCATGCACCAGTTGGTAGGTGACGCCGGTATGGAAGATCGCCAGGTAGTCGGCGCTGAGGCGGCTTTTCAAGCCATGGGCGGCGAAAGCGCCGAGGGCGACGCCGGTAAAGCCGAAGAACGCGGCGAGCATCAGGAAGCTGCGAAGCATGGGACGACTCCTCGGGAGGGGTCTGTATAATGGCCGGTTCCAACGGTCCGGCCAAGCCATCACCATGCTGTCATCCCTTCTTCGCCGCCTTTCCCGCGCCCTGCTCTGGTTCGCTGCTGGCAGCATCGCCGTGGTCCTGGTGTTGCGCTGGGTGCCGCCGCCCGGCACCGCGCTGATGGTCGAACGCAAGGTGCAGTCATGGGCTAGCGGCGAGCCGATCGACCTGCAACGTGACTGGACGCCGTGGGAGGATATCTCTGACGAGCTCAAAGTGGCGGTCATCGCCGGCGAAGACCAGAAGTTCGCCAGCCACTGGGGCTTCGATATCCCCGCGATCCAGGCGGCGCTGGCCTACAACGAGCGTGGCGGCAAGGTGCGCGGCGCCAGCACGCTGACCCAGCAGGTGGCCAAGAACCTGTTCCTGTGGTCCGGGCGCAGCTGGCTGCGCAAGGGGCTGGAAGCCTGGTTCACCGCACTGATCGAGCTGTTCTGGTCGAAAGAACGGATACTCGAGGTGTATCTGAACAGTGCCGAATGGGGCAAGGGCGTGTTCGGTGCCCAAGCGGCGGCGCGTTATCACTTCGGCGTGGATGCCAGCCGCCTGACGCGACAACAGGCCGCACAGCTCGCGGCCGTGCTGCCAAGCCCGATCAAGTGGAGTGCCAGCCGGCCCAGCGCCTATGTGGCAAGCCGAGCGGGATGGATCAGGCGGCAGATGAGTCAGTTGGGTGGACCGAGCTATCTGATGCAGCTGGATGCTTCGCGCAGGCTTTGAGGCCTGGCTTTCGTGGGAGCGGGCTTGCCCCGCGATAACCGCCTCATTTGCCACATCGCCATCGCGGGGCAAGCCCGCTCCCACGCCCAACAACATACGAAAAAGCCGCTGCCTCTTCCGAGAGCAGCGGCTTTTCAATTCAGCCAGGGCGCCGATCAGATCGTGATCAATGCCTTGACCTTGTTCATCGCGTTCTTCTCCAGCTGGCGAATACGCTCGGCCGACACACTGTACTTCTCTGCCAGCTCATGCAGCGTGGCCTTTTCTTCGGCCAGCCAACGCTGGTAGAGGATGTCGCGGCTGCGATCATCCAGGCCCTGCAGCGCTTCATGCAGGTTGCTGGTGGAGTTGTCGCTCCAGTCAGCGTCCTCCAGCTGCACGGCCGGGTTGTAGCGGTGGTCTTCCAGGTAATGCGCAGGCGACTGGAAGGCACTGTCGTCGTCGGCTTCCGCCGCCGGGTCGAAGGCCATGTCCTGGCCGCTCAGGCGGCTTTCCATCTCACGTACTTCACGCGGCTCGACACCCAGGCTCTCGGCCACGCGATGCACTTCGTCATTGTTCAACCAGGCCAGGCGCTTCTTCTGGCTGCGCAGGTTGAAGAACAGCTTGCGCTGGGCCTTGGTGGTGGCCACCTTGACGATGCGCCAGTTGCGCAGGATGAACTCGTGGATCTCGGCCTTGATCCAGTGCACGGCGAAGGACACCAGACGCACGCCCATTTCCGGGTTGAAGCGCTTTACCGCCTTCATCAGGCCAACGTTGCCTTCCTGGATCAGGTCGGCCTGGGCCAGCCCGTAGCCTGCATAGCTACGCGCGATGTGTACGACGAAACGCAGGTGGGCCATCACCATTTGCCGAGCGGCCTCGAGATCCTGCTCGTAATAGAGACGCTCGGCCAGTTCACGCTCCTGCTCCGGCGTCAGCAAGGGGATGCTGTTGACCGTGTGCACATAGGCTTCCAGGTTTGCACCGGGAACCAGGGCATAGGCAGGTTGCAACGAATTGGTCATTCAAGTACCTCCGGCTTACAGACTCATGCCTTTTGGGCACTGCCAGCATAGACAAGGAACCGTTGTACAAGTTCCAGGATGAAAAATTTGTCAATACTGGCCATGAAACATTTATCGCGGTGCCAGCTCGTTCAGGTGACGAGCGACTGCGATCCATGCACCGATATACCCCAACAGCACCGCCCCGATCAAGAGTGAAAGGCCATCCGAGGCCGGTACGCCACCCAGGGCGAAATCACTGCCATACAGGCCGGAAAGCCCGACCACCGCATCGTTCAGCCAGTTCAGGCCGAACGCCAGGATGCCCCAGGCCAGCACGCCCGCACCCAGTCCATACAGGGCGCCCATGTACAGGAAAGGCCGACGTACGTAGCTGTCGGTGCCACCGACGAGCTTGATCACTTCGATCTCGACCCGGCGGTTTTCGATATGTAGACGAATTGTGTTACCGATTACTAACAGCAGCGCTGAAATCAGCATCACCGCCAGACCGAAGACGAACCGGTCACCCAACTTGAGGATCGCCGCCAGACGCTCGACCCACACCAGGTCCAATTGCGCCGCTTCCACCCGCGGTAGCTCGGAGAGGCGCTGACGCAAGGCTTCCAGGGCTGGCTTGTCGACCTCGGTCGGGGTCACCACCACCACGCCGGGCAGTGGGTTGTCCGGCAGTTCGCGCAGCGCCTCGCCCAGGCCCGACTGTTGCTGGAACTCTTCCAGCGCCTGCTCGCGGCTGACGTATTGGGCCTCGGCGACGCCGGGCATGCCCTTGATCTCGTCACGCAGGGCCTCGCCATCGCGGCTGCTGGCATCGAGTTTGAGGTACAGCGAAATCTGCGCCGCGCGCTGCCAGGAACCGCCGAGTTTCTCGACGTTCTTCAGCAACAGCGACAGGCCCATGGGCATGCTCAGCGCCACGGCCATCACCAGGCAGGTGAAGAAACTGCCGATCGGCTGCTTGCCCAGGCGGCGCAAGCTGTCGGCCAGGCTGGCACGGTGGCTTTCCAGCCAGGCGTGCAGGAGGGTGCGGAAGTCCGGACCATCGTCATCGTGATCGCCACGCTTCTTCTTCGACGGCTGCGGATCGGCGGCTTTCGGCGCGACGCGCTCGGAAACCTTTGGTGTACGTGTGGTGCTCATTGCCCGGCCTCCCCATCGCCGATCAAGCGGCCGCGTTGCAGCGTCAGCATGCGGTGGCGCATGCGCGCGATCAGCGCCAGGTCGTGACTGGCGATCAGTACCGTGGTGCCCAGGCGGTTGATGTCCTCGAACACGCCCATGATCTCGGCGGCCAGGCGCGGGTCGAGGTTACCGGTGGGCTCATCCGCCAGCAGCAGTGCCGGCTGATGCACGATGGCCCGGGCAATGCCGACCCGCTGTTGCTGGCCGGTGGACAGGTCGGCCGGGAACAGCTCGCCCTTGTCGCTCAGCGACACGCGCTCCAGCGCCGAATCGACGCGTTTGGCGATTTCGGCCTTGGACAGCCCGAGGATCTGCAACGGCAGGGCGATGTTGTTGAACACCGTGCGGTCGAACAGCAACTGGTGGTTCTGGAACACCACGCCGATCTGCCGGCGCAGGAACGGGATCTGCGCGTTGCTGATCTGGCCCAGGTCCTGCCCGGCCAGCAGCAGCTTGCCGCTGGTCGGACGCTCCATGGCCAACAGCAGCCGCAGCAGGGTGCTCTTGCCGGCGCCGGAGTGGCCGGTGACGAACAGGAACTCGCCACGACGCGCCCGGAAGCTCAGTTCGTGCAGGCCGACATGGCCGTTGGGATAGCGCTTGGCTACCTGTTCGAATCGGATCATGAAGGTTCACGCTCGGCGAACAGCGCCTTGACGAAAGGTTCGGCTTCGAAGGTGCGCAGGTCATCGATACCCTCGCCCACACCGATGAAGCGGATCGGAATGTTGAACTGTTTGGCCAGGGCGAAGATCACGCCGCCCTTGGCGGTACCATCCAGCTTGGTCAGGGCCAGGCCGGTCAGCTCGACGCTCTGGTTGAAGTACTTGGCCTGGCTGATGGCGTTCTGCCCGGTACCGGCGTCGAGCACCAGCAGCACCTCGTGCGGCGCCTCGACATCAAGCTTGCCCATGACCCGACGGACCTTCTTCAGCTCTTCCATCAGGTTGTCCTTGGTGTGCAGGCGGCCGGCAGTGTCGGCGATCAGCACATCGACGTTACGGGCCTTGGCGGCCTGCACCGCGTCGAAGATCACCGAAGCCGAGTCGGCGCCGGTGTGCTGGGCGATCACCGGGATCTGGTTGCGCTCGCCCCACACCTGCAACTGCTCCACCGCGGCGGCGCGGAAGGTGTCGCCGGCCGCGAGCATGACTTTCTTGCCTTCGAGCTGCAGCTTCTTCGCCAGTTTGCCGATGGTGGTGGTCTTGCCGGCGCCGTTCACGCCGACCACCAGGATCACATAAGGCTTGTTCTGCGCCTCGATCTTCAGCGGCTGCTCGACCGGGCGCAGCAGCGCGGCCAGTTCTTCCTGCAGCGACTTGTACAGCGCGTCGGCGTCGGCCAACTGCTTGCGGGCAACTTTCTGGGTCAGGTTCTGGACGATGGTCGAGGTGGCCTCGACGCCGACGTCGGCGGTTAGCAACCGGGTCTCGATTTCGTCGAGCAGGTCGTCGTCGATGACCTTCTTGCCGAGGAACAGGCTGGCCATGCCCTCGCCGATGCTGGCGCTGGTCTTCGACAGGCCCTGCTTGAGGCGGGCGAAGAAACCAGGCTTGGATGGCTCGGCGGCCGCCACGACAACAGGCTCAGGTTCGACTGGAGCCGGCACAACCACCGGCGCGGTTTCGACAACCGGTGCTGGAGCAGTAATGGCCGTGGTTACCGTTTCGACAGACGGTCGGGCAGGAATGACGGGCGGCGCCTTGGGTTCCAGGTCTTCGACCAATGCCACCGGCTCTTCGGCGACAGGCAGGACCAGGTTGCTGACCGGGGCTGCAGCTACTTCGACCTCGACTGGTTGCAGCGTTGCAACCACCGGCTCTGGCGCGGGTTCCGGCTGCGGCGCAGCAACCACCGGCTCTGGCACAGGCTCCGGCTGCGGCGCGGCAACCACCGGCTCTGGCACAGCTTCCAGCTGCGGCGCGGCAACCACCGGCTCTGGCACAGGCTCCGGCTGCGGCGCGACAACCACCGGCTCTGGCACAGGCTCCGGCTGCGGCGCGGCAACCACCGGCTCTGGCACAGGCTCCGGCTGCGGCGCGGCAACCACCGGCTCTGGCACAGGCTCCGGCTGCGGCGCGGCAACCACCGGCTCTGGGGCATGCGCCTGCAACGGCTCGGCAGCCGGTGCGGTCTGCTCGACGGGCGCTTGCGGTGCAGGGGCTTGCGGCTGTTCGGCGGCAGGTTGTTCCGGCTTCTTGCGGAACCAGCTGAACAGGCCTTTCTTCTCGCCAGCCGCGGCCGGCGCTTTTTTGTCGTCGTTGGAACCAAACATGGAAGACGGCTATCTCAGGGTAGCGATGGGCCAGCAGCAGCGCATCGGAAATTCTTGAGTCACGCAGAACAGACTACTGTGAAGCCAGCGGGTTCATGCGCAACGTTTTGTCGTAAGGGCCTGCGGGCCAGAACGGCGACAGGCATGGTCGCCAGGCAACCGGATCAGTATCCTAGCACCTCCTGGCCCGCCGACGCTAAACCCAAGCGGGCCGTCGAACAGGTTGAACACCGTATGAATGCTCTAGCCCGCCGCGCCGCTGGCCTGTTGCTCGGCACACTGTGCCTGCCGCTGGCGGCTTTCGCCGCCGATGTGCAACCCACCCACGAATTCATCCTCGACAATGGCCTGAAAGTGGTCGTGCGCGAGGACCACCGGGCGCCGGTGGTGGTTTCGCAGATCTGGTACAAGGTCGGCTCCAGCTACGAGACGCCGGGCCAGACCGGCCTGTCCCATGCCCTGGAACATATGATGTTCAAGGGCAGCGCCAAGATCGGCCCCGGCGAGGCCTCGCGCATCCTCCGCGACCTCGGCGCCGAAGAGAACGCCTTCACCAGCGACGACTACACCGCCTACTACCAGGTGCTGGCCCGCGACCGCCTGCCCGTCGCCCTGGAGCTCGAAGCCGACCGCCTGGCCAGCCTGCGCCTGCCGGCCGATGAGTTCAGCCGCGAAATCGAGGTGATCAAGGAAGAGCGCCGCCTGCGCACCGACGACCAGCCCAACGCCAAGGCCTTCGAGCTGTTCCGCGCCATGGCCTACCCGGCCAGCGGCTACCACACCCCGACCATCGGCTGGATGGCCGACCTCGAGCGCATGAAGGTCGAGGAACTGCGGCACTGGTACGAGTCCTGGTACGCCCCGAACAATGCCACCCTGGTGGTGGTCGGCGACGTCAAGCCGGACGAGGTCAAGGCCTTGGCGCAGAAGTACTTCGGCCCCATCCCCAAACGCGCCGTGCCGCCGAGCAAACTGCCGCTGGAACTGGCCGAGCCGGGCCAGCGCCTGCTCACCCTGCACCTGCGCACGCAACTGCCCAGCCTGATCTACGGCTTCAATGTCCCGGCCCTGGCCACCGCCAAGGACCCGCGCAGCGTCAACGCCCTGCGGCTGATCTCGGCCCTGCTCGACGGCGGCTACAGCGCCCGCATGCCGGCGCGCCTGGAGCGCGGCCAGGAGCTGGTGGCCGGTGCCTCGTCCAGCTACAACGCCTTCACCCGCGGCGACAGCCTGTTCATGATCTCGGCCACGCCCAACGTGCAGAAACAAAAGACCCTGGCCGAAGTGGAGAAAGGTATCTGGCAGCTGCTCGACGAGCTCAAGACCACGCCACCCACCGCCGAAGAGCTCGAGCGCGTACGCGCCCAGGTGATCGCCGGCCTGGTCTACGACCGCGACTCGATCAGCAGCCAGGCCACCACCATCGGCCAACTGGAAACGGTCGGCCTGTCCTGGAAGCTGATCGACAGCGAGCTCGACGACCTCAAGCGCGTGACCCCGGAGGACATCCAGGCCGCCGCCCGCACCTATTTCACCCGCGAACGCCTGAGCGTTGCCCATGTACTGCCCGAGGAGTCCGCCCATGAGTGATCGCAGCGCACCGCGCTACACCCTGTTCGGCCTGGCGATCATCGTGCTGGTGGTGGCCATCGCCGCGCTGCTGGCGCGCCCGGCCCAGTCCGACAGCCAAGGCCAGGCCGACGCCGCTGCCCGCCCGGCCAACACCCTGCAATCGCTGGCAGAGCTCGACGGCAAGGCCCCTAGCCGGCGCCAGCTGAATATCCAGCACTGGACCACCGCCGAAGGCGCCCGGGTGCTGTTCGTCGAGGCCCGCGAGCTGCCGATGTTCGACCTGCGCGTGACCTTCGCCGCCGGCAGCAGCCAGGACGGCGGTACCCCGGGCCTGGCCACCCTGACCAACGCCATGCTCAACGAGGGCGTGGCCGGCAAGGACGTCACCGCCATCGCCGAAGGCTTCGAAGGCCTGGGCGCCGACTTCGGCAATGGCTCCTACCGCGACATGGCCGTGGCTTCGCTGCGCAGCCTCAGCGCCTCGGACAAGCGCGAACCTGCGCTGAAGCTGTTCACCGAGGTGGTGGGCCAGCCGACCTTCCCCGAGGACGCCCTCAAGCGCATCAAGAACCAGTTGCTGGCAGGCTTCGAGTACGAGAAGCAGAACCCAGGCAAGATCGCCGGCAAGACCCTGTTCGCCAACCTCTACGGCAAACACCCCTACGCCAGCCCCAGCGACGGCACCGCCGAAACCATCCCGGGCATTACCCTGGAACAGCTGCGCGGCTTCCACGCCAAGGGCTACGCCGCCGGCAACGCGGTAATTGCCCTGGTGGGTGATCTCAGCCGCGACGAGGCCGAAGCCATTGCCGCACAGGTTTCCGCCGGCCTGCCCAAGGGCGCGGCACTGGCCAAGCCGGAGCAACCTGTCGAGCCCAAACCGGGGACTACACATATCGACTTCCCGTCCAAGCAGACCCACCTGATGCTGGCCGAGCTGGGCATCGACCGTAACGATGCGGACTGGCCGGCGCTTTCGCTGGGCAACCAGATCCTCGGTGGCGGCGCCTTCGGTACCCGCCTGATGAGCGAGGTCCGCGAGAAGCGCGGCCTGACCTACGGCGTGTACTCGGTATTCAGCCCGATGCAGGTGCGTGGCCCGTTCATGATCAACCTGCAGACCCGCGCCGAACTCAGCGAGGGCACGCTCAAGCTGGTTCAGGATATCCTTGCCGACTACCTCAAGAACGGCCCGACCCAGCAGGAGCTGAACGATGCCAAGCGCGAGCTGGCCGGCAGCTTCCCGCTGTCCAACGCCAGCAATGCCAGTATCGTCGGCCAGCTAGGCGCGATCGGCTTCTACAACCTGCCGCTGAGCTGGCTGGAAGACTTCATGCAGCAGTCCCAGGCGCTGACCGTCGAGCAGGTCAAGGCCGCTATGAACAAGCATCTCGCGGCAGACAAGCTGGTGATCGTCACCGTCGGCCCGAAGGTGGCCCAGCAACCGCTGCCGGCCCCCACTGATAAACCCGCCGAGCAGCCGCTCGGCGTACCGGAGCACTAATGGCAAGACCCAACACTCCAGCGCGCCCGGCCCCGGGCGCCAGCAAGGGCCCCGGCCAATTGCGCATCATCGCCGGCGAATGGCGCAGCCGCCGCCTGGCCGTGCCAGAAGGCGAAGGCCTGCGACCGACCCCAGACCGCGTGCGCGAAACCCTGTTCAACTGGTTGGCGCCCTACATCGAGGGCGCCCTGGTGCTCGATGCCTTCACCGGCAGCGGCGCCCTGGTGCTCGAAGCGCTGTCCCGTGGCGCGAAGGATGCCGTGGCGCTGGACAGCAACCCTGCGGCCACCAGCAACCTCAAGGACAACCTCGAAGTATTGCGCTGCCCGCGCGGGCAGATCCTGCAGACCGACGCCCTGCGCTACCTGCAAGGCCCGGCCAAGCAGCAGTTCGACGTGGTGTTCCTCGACCCACCCTTCCACCAGGACCTGCTGGCCAATACCTGCAACCTGCTGGAGCAGGGCCAGTGGCTGCGCGAGCAGGCGTGGATCTACACCGAAAGCGAAGCCGTGCCCTCCTCGCTGCCGATGCCGGGCAACTGGCGCCTGCACCGCGAGAAGAAGACCGGCCAGGTGCATTACGCCCTGTGGCAGCGTGCGGCTGGCGACCAATAGCACAGGCGCGGCGGCGGTGTTTCATGGCACTCTAGGCAGGCACATCACGAGTCGCCCAGCATGACCAGCCTCACCGCCACTTTCCGCCCGGCCACTGGCCTGTCCAACCCCCACTTGCAGACATTGTGGGGGCCTCTCTGGCGCAAGCTTGCGGACCTGCCGCGCAACCGCGAGCGCCTGTGGCTGGCCGACGGCGATTTCCTCGACCTCGACTGGCACGGCCCGCACCAAGCCGATGCGCCCCTGGTACTGGTGCTGCACGGCCTGACCGGCTCATCCAATTCGCCCTATGTCAAAGGCCTGCAACTGGCCTTGCAGGCACGCGGCTGGGCCAGTGTCGCGCTGAACTGGCGCGGTTGCTCGGGCGAACCCAACCTGTTGGCGCGCAGCTACCATTCAGGGGCCAGCGAAGACCTGGCCGAAACCATCCGTCACTTGCGGGCGCAGCGCCCGCTAGCGCCGCTGTATGCCGTGGGCTACTCGCTGGGCGGCAATGTGCTGCTCAAGTACCTGGGGGAAAGCGGCGGGGCCAGCCAACTGGAGGCAGCGGTGGCGGTGTCGGTGCCGTTTCGCCTGGACCAGTGCGCCGACCGTATCGGCCTGGGTTTCTCGAAGGTCTACCAGGCGCATTTCATGCGCGCGATGCTGGCCTACGTGCAAGACAAGCAACGGCACTTCCGCGACAAGGGCCATCATGAAGGGCTGGCCACCCTCGAAGGCCTGGGCTCGCTGCGCAACCTGCGCACGTTCTGGGACTTCGATGGCAGGGTGACCGCGCCCCTCAATGGCTTCAGCGATGCCCATGACTACTACCGCCGGGCGTCCAGCCGCTACTACCTGGGAGAGAACCGCACGCCGACGCTGATCATCCATTCCAGCGACGATCCGTTCGTGTTTGGCCACAGCCTGCCCAATGCCAGTGAGCTGGCGACACAGACGCAGTTCGAACTGCACAGCCGGGGTGGGCATGTGGGGTTTGTCGAGGGCAGCCTGCGCAAGCCGGGGTATTACCTGGAACGACGGATTCCGCAGTGGCTTATGGACGGGCGATAGGCCCCGTCCAGGGATAGAGGTGAACGAGGGGATTTGTGGGAGCGGGCTTGCCCCGCGATAGCATCACCAGCCCATCGCGGGGCAAGCCCGCTCCCACGTTACGAATTAATCGCCAGTGGCTATGCCACGCTGTGGATCATTGATCCATTCACTCCACGACCCGGCATATAGCCGCCCCAGCGGATACCCTGCGAGCGCCAGGGCAAACAGGTTATGGCAGGCAGTCACACCAGAACCGCAATAGGCCACCAGTTCCTCCGGCGAACGGCCAGCCAGCTTCTCGGCAAAACGCTGCTTCAGTTGGTCGGCCGGCAGAAACCGCCCGTCCGCGCCGAGGTTGTCGGTGAACGCCGCACACTGGGCGCCAGGGATATGCCCGGCCACCGGGTCGATCGGCTCGACCTCGCCACGGAAGCGCGGCAGGCCGCGAGCATCGATCAAGGTCATCGCGGGGTCGTCCAGGCGTTTGGCCAGGTGGGCGGCATCGATCAGCAGCGCCATGTCCGGCTCACCGCTGAAATTGCCTTCGCGGCGTACCGGCGGGTCCAGGCTCAGCGGCAGGTGAGCGGCGTGCCAGGCCTTCAGGCCGCCATCGAGCATGAACACTGCATCGCGCTTGCCCAGCCAGGCCAGCAGCCACCAGGCACGGGCGGCAAAGGCGCCGGGGCCGTCGTCGTAGAGCACCACCTGGCTGTCGTTGTCCACGCCCCACTCGCGAAGGCGCTCCACCAGCCGCTGCGGGTCGGGCAGCGGGTGGCGGCCTGTGCTGCCCTTTACCACTGCGCCGCTCAGGTCGCGTTCGAGGTCGGCGAAGTGCGCCCCGGCAATATGCCCCTCGGCGTAGCTGCGTTGACCGTAGTCGACATCTTCCAGGGCAAAGCGGCAGTCGAGGATCACCAGGCCGGGCGCGTCCAGGCGTTCGGCCAGCTGTTGCGGGGTGATCAATTGCGCGAGGGGCATGACAATCTCCTGATGAATGGCTCGAAACCCCGGATCACTGCTCCAGGGCCTGGTTGAACGGGACATGGAACTCAGCGCACAGCGCCTGCACCGCGGCACGCGCGGTCGGGGTGACATACCCCAGCTCCAGCACCACCACCTGATAAACGCCGCGCATGAACGCTTCTTCACCCAAGTGCGCGGAATGCTCGCGGGTGGTGCTGAGAAAACGCACCCAGGAAGTCAGCACGATCCAGGCGTTGATGGTCAGCGACTCCACCTGCGCGGCGTCCATGTTCAGGATGCCGGCCTCGACGAACCCCCGGTAGATCGCCTGCCCCTGCAGCAGGCAGCGTCGCGAGAAGCGCCGGTAACGGGCGGCCAGTTCCGGGTCGCTGTCGAGCAGGTGCTCGAGGTCGCGATGCAGGAAACGGTAGTTCCACATCGCCGCCAGCAGCGCCTTGAGGTAGAAGCGCTTGTCCTCGACGGTGGCGATGCGACCCTGGGGCGGGCGCAGGAAGCTGTCGACCAGTTCTTCGTATTGATTGAACAGCACGGCGATGATCGCCTGCTTGTTGGGGAAGTGGTAGTACAGGTTACCGGGCGAGATCTCCATGTGCGCGGCAATGTGGTTGGTGCTGACGCAACGCTCGCCCTGCTGGTTGAACAGCTCCAGGCTGCTCTGCACGATGCGCTCTCGGGTCTTCATGCGCGGGGCCATGCTCAGCTCCAGTCTCCAGCTTGATTGATCGGGCCCATCTTACGGCTTCCCGCAGGTCGGGTGCACCGCCGGTCAGGTGAAAAATAGTGCACCATCGTACCAATTAGAGTATATGCTCTATTCACTTTTTACCCCCGGAGCCGCCATGACCTCGCCTGCCGTCCTCCCCCCTGTGCAATCCGACCTCGACCTGCAAGCGACGTTCGACACCCTGCGTCGGGCCTTCGCCGACAACCCGATGCCCCAGGCCGCGCAACGTCGGCAATGGCTGAAAAGCCTGCGCGAGGCGCTGCTGGCCGAGCAGGAGACGCTGATCGCGACCATCGACGCCGACTTCAGCGGCCGCAGCCGCGACGAGACGCTGATCGCCGAGCTGATGCCGTCGGTCATGGGCCTGCGCGACGCGGAAAAACAGCTGGAGCGCTGGATGCGCGCCTCGCGGCGCAAGGTCGGCCTGGCCTTCCAACCCGCCAGCGCGCGGATTGAGTACCAGCCACTGGGCGTGGTGGGGATCATCGTGCCGTGGAAC
This sequence comes from Pseudomonas sp. CAM1A, assembly GCF_047501685.1. Classification (NCBI taxonomy): domain Bacteria; kingdom Pseudomonadati; phylum Pseudomonadota; class Gammaproteobacteria; order Pseudomonadales; family Pseudomonadaceae; genus Pseudomonas; species Pseudomonas sp. CAM1A. The sequence goes on from NZ_JBFNXP010000001.1 coordinate 271,611, forward strand.
TACCCGCTGTTCCTCGCCATCGGCCCGCTGACCGGCGCCCTGGCCGCCGGCAACCGGGTGATGCTCAAGCTCAGCGAGTCCACCCCCGCCAGCGGGCAGGCCATCAAGAACCTGCTCGAACGCGTGTTCCCCAGCGATCTGGTCAGCGTGGTGCTGGGCGAGGTGGAAGTTGGCCAGGCTTTTGCCCGCCTGCCCTTCGATCATCTGCTGTTCACCGGCGCCACCAGCGTCGGCCGCCATGTGATGCTGGCCGCCGCGCAGAACCTCACACCAGTGACCCTGGAGTTGGGCGGCAAGTCGCCGGCCATCGTCTCGGCCGACGTGCCGCTGGACACCGCCGCCGAACGCATCGCCTTCGGCAAGACCCTCAACGCCGGCCAGACCTGCGTCGCCCCCGACTACGTGCTGGTGCCCCGCGAGCGCCTGGACGCCTTCGCCGATGCCTACCGGCGCGCCGTGCACCACTTCTACCCACGACTGACCGGCAACCCCGACTACAGCGCGATCATCAACGAGCGCCAGCTAGGTCGGCTCAACCGCCTGCTGGACGATGCCCGCGAGCAAGGCGCCCAGGTGGTCGACCTCTACCCCGATGAGCCCCGCCAGGGCCGCCATCTGCCGCCACACCTGCTGCTGCAGGTGAACGACAGCATGCAGGTGATGCAGGACGAGATCTTCGGCCCGCTGCTGCCCCTGGTGCCCTACGATCGCCTGGACGACGCCCTGGCCTACATCAATCAGCGCCCCCGGCCCCTGGCGCTTTACTACTTCGGCTATGACAAGGGCGAACAGGCACGGGTACTGCGCGGCACCCACTCCGGTGGTGTCTGCCTCAACGACACCCTGCTGCACGTGACCCAGGACGACCTGCCGTTCGGCGGCGTCGGCCCGTCCGGCATGGGCCACTATCACGGCCACGAAGGCTTCCTGACCTTCAGCAAGGCCAAGGCCGTGCTGGCCAAGCAGCGCTTCAATGCCGCCAAGGCGATCTACCCGCCCTATGGCAAAGCCTTGCAGCGCCTGGTCTACAAGCTGTTTATCCGCTGATGCAGCGCCGCGACCTGCTGCGCTTGGGCTTGGGCGCCAGCCTGTTTCTGGGGGCGGCCAGCCTGATCGGCTGCAGCCAGCAGACGCCATCGGCGGGTTACCAGGCGCTGCGCAACGACGACCTGCCACTGTTGCAGGCCCTGATTCCCGTCGTGCTGGCCGGCACCCAAGCCTCCACGGAGCAGGTGCTGCAAAGCCTCGACCACAAGCTGGCGGCACTCTCGCCTGCCATGCTCAAGCTGACCCGACAATTGTTCGACGTGCTCACCCTGCCCCTCACCCGAGGCCCGCTGACCGGGGTCTGGGGCAGCTGGACAGAGGCCACCGACGCCGAGGTTGAACACTTCCTCGAACGCTGGCGCGACAGCTCGTTGAACCTGCTGCGCCAGGGTCACGCCTCGTTGCTGCAACTGCTGCTGATGGCCTGGTACGAACGCCCCGAAGCCTGGGCGGCGTGCGGCTACCCCGGCCCACCAAAGATCTGAACACCAGACAAGAGCACCGCCAGATGCCCGTCCCCGACCCATTCCGCCTAGGCCTCGAACGAGGCTGGATCACCCACGACGGCTCGCGCCTGGAGCAGGACCTGAGCCTCGAAGCCGACGTTGCCGTGATCGGCAGCGGCGCGGGCGGCGCCACCACCGCCGAACGGCTCAGCGCCGCCGGCTTGAAGGTGCTGCTGATCGAAGAGGGGCCGCTGAAAACCAGCAGCGACTTCCACCTGCTTGAGCACGAGGCCTATGCCGACCTCTACCAGGAGGGCCTGGGCCGCCTGAGCAAGGACGGCGCCATTACCATTTTGCAGGGCCGGGCGGTGGGCGGTACCACCCTGGTCAACTGGACATCGAGCTTTCGCACACCGCCTCAGACCCTGGAATACTGGGCCCGCGAGCATGGGGTCAAGGGCCTGGACAGCGACACCCTGAAGCCATGGTTCGAGCGCATGGAGCAGCATCTGGGTATCAGCCCCTGGGCCATGCCGCCCAATGCCAACAACGACGTGTTGCGTCGTGGCTGCGAGGCGCTTGGTCACCGCTGGGCAGTGATTCCACGCAACGTGCGCGGCTGCTGGAACCTGGGTTACTGCGGCATGGGCTGCCCGGTCAACGCCAAGCAGTCGATGCTGGTCACCAGCATCCCGGCCACCCTGGAACACGGCGGCGAACTGCTCTACCTGGCCCGCGCCGAGCGCTTAAGCCACGACGGCCAGCGCATCGACCACCTGCAATGCCAGGCCCTGGACGCCCAGGGTATTCAGCCCACAGGCCGACAGATTCGCGTACGCGCCCGCCACTATGTGCTCGCCGGCGGCGGTATCAACAGCCCGGCATTGCTGCTGCGCTCAGACGCGCCTGACCCGCACCAGCGCCTGGGCAAGCGTACCTTCCTGCACCTGGTCAACTTCAGCGCCGCGCAGTTCGAGGCGAAAATCGACCCGTACTACGGCGCGCCGCAGTCGATCTACAGCGACCAGTTCCAATGGCAGGACGGTGTCGCCGGCCCGGTCGGCTACAAGCTCGAAGTCCCGCCGCTGCACCCGGCGCTGGCCAGCACCCTGTTAGGTGGTCATGGCCAGGACAATGCCCTGCGCATGGCCGAGCTGCCCCATACCCACGTGATGCTGGCGCTGCTGCGCGACGGCTTCCACCCGGACAGCCCGGGCGGCCAGGTGGAGTTGCGCGGTGATGGCTCGCCGGTGCTCGACTACCCGGTTACCGACTATCTGCGCGATGGGCTGCGCCGGGCCTGGCACAGCATGGCGCAGATCCAGTTCGCCGCCGGTGCCCGCCAGGTGATGCCGGTACATGGCGATGCGCGCTACGTCAGCGCCCCGGCACAAGCCCAGGCGCTGATCGACAGCCTGCCCCTGGAGCTGCTGCGCATGCGCCTGGGCAGCGCCCACGTCATGGGCGGCTGCGCCCTGGGCGAGGACCCGCGCCAGGCGGTGTGCGACAGCCTGGGCCGGCATCACCAGCTGGAGAACCTGTCGATCCACGACGGTTCGCTGTTCCCCACCAGTATCGGCGCCAACCCGCAACTGTCGGTCTATGCCCTGACCGCCCTGCTCAGCGAAGCGCTGGTCGGCCGCCTGGCACATGGCGCATGACAGCCAATAGCCATGCTGTCTATAGTGCCATCGACCAGCCACACGACTTGGCCGGGCGCAGTCGCTGCGCTACCATCCGACTCCCCAACGCACTCCAGCCAGGATGACGCGATGAACCGAGTGTTGTACCCGGGTACTTTCGACCCCATTACCAAAGGCCATGGCGACCTGGTCGAGCGCGCCTCGCGCCTGTTCGACCATGTGATCATCGCCGTGGCGGCCAGCCCGAAGAAAAACCCGTTGTTCCCCCTGGAACAACGGGTCGAGCTGGCGCGCGAGGTCACCAAGCACCTGCCCAATGTCGAAGTCATCGGCTTCTCCTCGCTGCTGGCGCATTTCGCCAAGGAAAAAGGCGCCAATGTGTTCCTGCGCGGCCTGCGTGCCGTGTCCGACTTCGAATACGAATTCCAGTTGGCCAACATGAACCGCCAGCTCGCGCCAGACGTCGAGAGCCTGTTCCTCACACCGTCGGAGCGCTATTCGTTCATTTCCTCGACGCTGGTCCGGGAAATCGCCGCGTTGGGCGGTGATATCAGCAAGTTCGTGCACCCGGCCGTGGCCGACGCGCTGACCGAGCGCTTCCGCAAGTAACCCTCGCGGTCAGGATGTCGCGCCCGCGTGCACTGCGGGCGCGAATCCGGCACAATTGCGCCCATCGCTTTGAAACATGCCCGGGCCCGATGCCCAGGCCGGAGTCCCCATGTCCCTGATCATCACCGACGATTGCATCAACTGCGACGTCTGCGAACCCGAGTGCCCGAACGCCGCCATCTCGCAAGGCGAAGAGATCTACGTGATCGACCCGAACCTGTGCACCCAGTGCGTGGGCCACTACGACGAGCCACAGTGCCAGCAGGTTTGCCCGGTAGACTGCATCCCCCTGGATGAAGCCCACCCGGAAACCGAAGACGAGCTGATGGCCAAGTACCGCCGGATCACCGGCAAGGCCTGATGCCGTTCGTCGCCGAGTTACAGCGCGCAGCCCTCGGCGCCTGCCTGGCCCTGCTGGCCTGCGCCGCCCAGGCGCACGGCCCCGGGCGTGCGGCCATCGCCAGCCCGCACAGCGAGGCGACCTTGGCGGCGCAACAGATCCTGCAACAAGGCGGCAACGCCTTCGACGCCGCTGTGGCCATCAGCGCCACGCTGGCCGTGGTCGAGCCCTATGGCTCGGGCTTGGGCGGCGGCGGCTTCTTCCTGCTGCGCGAGAGCGGCGCCACGCCACGGTATACCTTCCTCGATGCGCGCGAACGCGCTCCGGCCGCGGCCCGTGCGGACATGTACCTCAAGGACGGCAAGGTGCAGCCCGGCCTGTCAGTCAATGGGCCGCTGGCCGCCGCGATCCCCGGCCTGCCCCAGGCCCTGGCCGACCTCGCCAGCACCCACGGCGAGCTGCCGCTCAAGGACAGCCTGGCCCCGGCCATCCGCCTGGCCAACCAAGGCTTCGCCGTCGACCGCATCTATCGCGATCGCGCCACCATGCGCCTGAGCGCCCTGCGCGACGATGCCGAAAGCGCACGGCTGTTCCTCAGTGGCAATGACGTACCGGCCCTGGGCGCGGTGATCCGCCAACCCGAATTGGCCGCCACGCTGCAAGCCATGGCCGAGCAGGGTCGCGACGGCTTCTACCGTGGCCCGATGGCCCGCCGCCTGGTCGAAGGCGTGCGCCAGGCCGGCGGTATCTGGACCCTCGACGACCTCGCCGGCTACCGTACGGCGTGGCGTGAACCGCTGCGTTATGCACTGGCCGACCGGCGTGAACTGATCAGCAGCCCGCCGCCCTCGGCCGGCGGCGTGGCCCTGGCACAAAGCCTGGCCATGCTGCAGCGCCTGCCCTGGCAGAGCGCAGAACCCGTGCAACGCAGCCACTATGTGATCGAAGTGCTGCGCCGCGCCTACCGCGACCGCAGCCAGCTCGGCGACCCGGACTATGTGAGCAACCCGATCAACCGCCTGCTGGCGCGCCAGTACCTGACAGGGCTGGCCGACAGTATCGATGTGCACCAGGCCACCCCCAGCAGCACGCTGCCTCCCTCACCGGCCTGGCGTGAAGGCGACCACACCACCCATTTCGCGGTAATCGATGGCGACGGCAACGCCGTGTCCGCCACGCTGTCGGTCAACCTGCCGTTTGGTGCAGCGTTCAGCGTGCCGGGAACCGGGGTGGTGCTGAACAACGAGATGGACGATTTCGCCGCCGACCCTGGCGGCAGCAACAGCTATGGCCTGGCCGGCAGCCAGGCCAATGCGGTGGCGGCGGGCAAGCGGCCCTTGTCGAGCATGAGCCCGACCTTCATCGAAAGCCCTAGTCAGTTCGCCACCTTCGGCACGCCGGGCGGCAGCCGCATACCCAGCATGGTGCTGCTGTCGGTGCTGGGGTTCCTGGAGGGCCGGCCGGTGGCCGAGTGGCCGGCGACACCGCGTTACCACCATCAGTACCTGCCGGATGTGGTGGAGCATGAGCCGGGCACGTTCAGTGCGCGGCAGAAGGCCGAGCTTGAAGGGCGTGGGTATCGGTTGAAAGATGTCGGGCGCCAGTATGGGAACCAGCAGGTGCTGTACTGGGACAAGGCTGGCGGGACTGTAGAGGCGGCCAGTGATCCCAGGGGTGTAGGGCAGGCAGCGGTAATCGACTGATCCGGCCCTATCGCGGGGCAAGCCCGCTCCCACGACTGGCTTGGCTCGCTTTCGTGGGGGCGGGCTTGCCCCGCGATAGGTGCTGAAGCATCAACGCTGGCATTTCGGGCAGAACACACTCGCCCGCTGGCCCAGCTTCACTTCGCGCAGCTCGGTGCCGCACAGCTTGCACGGCTGCCCACGACGCCCATACACGAACAACTCCTGCTGGAAGTAGCCCGGCTGACCGTCGCCACCGATGAAGTCACGCAAGGTGGTCCCGCCCTGTTCGATGGCAGCAGCCAATACTCGTTTGATCTCGATCGCCAGCTTCAGATAGCGCGCCCGCGAAATCCCGCCAGCTTCGCGCCTCGGGTCGATCCCGGCGGCGAACAAGGCCTCGGTGGCGTAGATGTTGCCAACGCCCACCACCACCGCGTTGTCCATGATGAATGGCTTGACCGCCATCGACCGCCCCCGCGACAGCTGGAACAGCCGCTCACCGTCGAACAGGTCGGTCAACGGTTCCGGCCCCAGGCGGATCAGCAATTCATGGTTGAGCGGATCGAGGCTCCAGAGCATCGCCCCGAAACGGCGCGGGTCGGTGTAACGCAGCATCAGCCCCGACTCGAGCTCGATATCCACATGCTCGTGCTTGGCCGCCGGCAAGCCCAGTTCGACCAGGCGCAGGTTGCCCGACATGCCCAGGTGGCTGATCAGGGTGCCGACCTCGGCGTTGATCAGCAGGTACTTGGCGCGGCGCTCGACACTGACGATGCGCTGCCCCGACAGGCGCACATCGAGGTCTTCCGGGATCGGCCAGCGCAGGCGCCGGTCACGCACCACCACGCGGCTGACCCGCTGGCCTTGCAGATGGGGCGCGATGCCGCGCCGCGTGGTCTCGACCTCTGGCAGCTCCGGCATGGCTCAGTGCCCGCCCATTTCGCGGATGTTCTGCTTGAGCTGCTCGAAGTCATATTCGGTCAGGCCGATGTAGTCCAGCACCAGCGGGCCCACCATGTTCCACTCGTGATCCACGCTCTGGTTGCCCAGCACACGGTACGAAGCGCAGATGTGCTCGGACATCTTCAGCACCGCCAGCAAGTTCTTCAGCTGGGTCTGGGTGTTGCGCGAGGACTCGTCGCGGAACACCGCCAGGGCGTTGTGGTGGTTGGCGATGGCCGCACTGATGTGCTCCGGCAGGCGCCAGGACTTGGCGGTGAAGTAGCCGACCACCGAATGGTTGGTGTTGAACACGCGGTTCTCGGTGTCCACCACGCGGACCTCGTCATTGGCCTTGGCGTAGGACTCTTCCAGCACTTCCATGTAGTTGGGGAAGCGCTTGTGCATCAGCGGCACGCCGCAATCGTGGAACAAGCCCAGGGTGTAGGCCTCGTCCACCGCCTGGATGCCGGTGCGCTTAGCCAGGGTCAGGCAGGTCATGGCCACGTCCTGGGCGGTATCCCAGAACGGGTTGAGGGTGACGATGGTCTCGTCGCTCATTTCGCCCCTGATCGATTGCGCGTTGATCAGGTTGATGATCGAACGGCTGCCCAACAGGTTTACCGCGCGCTGGATCGAGCCGATCTTGTTCGCCAGGCCGAACTGCGCCGAGTTGACCAGCTTGAGCAGGGCACCGGACAGGCCCGGGTCCTGCGCGATCAGCTTGGCGATGGTTTCCAGGTCCGGGTCGGGCATGTACTGCTCGAACTGCAGGTCGACCATGATCTGCGGCTGTGGCGGGATGGTGATGCCCTGCAGGGCTTGCTGGATCTGTTCGGCGGTGAGTTCCTGGGACATTCGTGCATTCTCGCTGGGGACGGGGGATTCTAACCCTGTACGCCGGCAGGGTGACTATCAGTGAATCGTTGGATCCAAGAATTTCTTTAGCCGTGGGCGTGGACCAGTTGGTCGCAGCCACCAGCGAACCTGGGGCCAACACGGTATACTCCCGCTCTTTTTTCCCGGAGCGACGTCATGTCCCTGCCCAGCCTTCGCCTCAAAGCCAATGCCGACCGCCGCCTGCGCGCCGGCCATCTGTGGGTCTACAGCAATGAAGTCGATGTTGCCGCGACCCCGCTGCAAGGCCTGAAGGCCGGCCAGCAGGCCATTCTCGAAGCCGCCAACGGCAAGCCGCTGGGCGTGGTGGCCATGAGCCCGAACAACCTGATCTGCGCCCGCCTGCTGTCGCGCGATGCCAAGCTGCCGCTGGACAAGTCGTTGCTGGTGCACCGTCTGAACGTGGCCCTGTCGCTGCGCGAGCGCCTGTTCGACAAGCCATGCTACCGCCTGGTGTATGGCGACTCCGACCTGCTGCCGGGCCTGGTGGTCGACCGTTTCTTCGACATCCTCGTGGTCCAGCTGGCCTCGGCCACCATGGAAGCGCACAAGGACGAAGTGATCGCCGCGCTGGTCCAGGTCCTCAAACCCAGTGGCATCCTGTTCAAGAACGACTCCGCCGCCCGCGACGCCGAAGGCCTGGAGCGTTATGTCGAGACCGTCTACGGTGAAGTGCCGGACTGGGTCGCGCTGGAAGAGAACGGCGTCAAGTTCGAAGCTCCAGTACGTGAAGGCCAGAAGACCGGCTGGTTCTACGACCACCGCATGAACCGCGCCCGCCTGGCCCCCTACGTCAAGGGCAAGCGCGTGCTCGACCTGTTCAGCTACATCGGTGGCTGGGGCGTGCAGGCCGGCGCGTTCGGCGCCAGCGAAGTGTTCTGCGTCGACGCCTCGGGCTTCGCCCTCGATGGTGTGGAGCGTAACGCCGCGCTGAACGGTATCAGCGAGAAGCTGACCTGCATCGAAGGCGACGTGTTCGAAGCCCTGCGCGAGCTGAAAGCCGCCGAAGAGCGCTTCGACGTGATCATCGCCGACCCGCCCGCCTTCATCAAACGCAAGAAAGACCTGAAGAACGGCGAGGCCGCCTACCGCCGCCTCAACGAACAGGCCATGCGCATGCTCACCAAGGACGGCATCCTGGTCAGCGCCTCGTGCTCGATGCACCTGCCCGAGGACGACCTGCACAACATCCTGCTGACCAGCGCCCGCCACCTGGACCGCAACCTGCAACTGCTCGAGCGCGGCGGCCAGGGCCCGGACCACCCGGTGCACCCGGCCATCGCCGAGACCCGCTACATCAAGAGCATCACCTGCCGCTTGCTGCCCAACAGCTAAGCTGAACCGACTGCCACAGGTTTCGCGCTACGCGACACCTGTGGCAGTCGGCTTGCCGAGTCACGACCCGGCCCAGGCGTCATGACGGCACTGCCAGCCGTCGATCCTCCCTGGGACAGCGCTCGAACCGTGCCCGATAACAGCGGGTGAAGTACGACGCCGATTCGAATCCGCACGCGACCCCCACCTCCAGCACACTCATGTCGGTCTGGCGCAGCAGCTGCCGGGCCTTGTCCAGCCGCAGCCGCAGATAGAAGCCACTGGGCGTGTCATCCAGGTGCAGGCGAAACAGCCGCTCCAGCTGGCGCCGGGTCACCTGCACGCCATCGGCCAGCACCTGAGTGTTGAGTGGCAGCTCGGTATTGCGCTCCATCTCGCCGATCACCTTCACCAGCTTCTTGTTGCGCAGCCCGTAGCGCGTGGCGATTTCCATGCGCTGGTGGTCCTGGCGCGGGCGAATGCGCCCGAGCACGAACTGCTCGGACACCTGCACCGCCAGTTCGCTGCCGTGGGCCTGGGCGATCAGGTCGAGCATCAGGTCGATGGACGCTGTGCCGCCGGCGCAGGTGATGCGGCGGCGGTCGATCTCGAACAGCTCCTGGGTCGCCTGCAGCCGTGGGTAACGTTCCTTGAACGCCTCCAGTGCCTCCCAATGCAGGGTGGCCCGGTGACCATCGAGCAGGCCGGCCTCGGCCAGTACCATGGCGCCCGTGTCGATCCCGCCGAGCACCACGCCCTCATGGTCGAGACGACGCAGCATGTGCTGCAACTTCAACCCATAGCACGCCAGGGGCTCGAAACCGGCTACCAGCAATAGCAGGCGCCCGTGTTCCCCCTCCCCCAGCGCACCGTCGGCATTCACCGACATGCCGTTGCTGGCCTGCACCGCACCACCATCCAGGCTCAGCACACGCCAGCGGTACAACGGGCCTCGGAAGCGATTGGCCACGCGCAGCGGCTCGATGGCGCTGATGAAGCCCATGGCGGAGAAGCCTGGCAGCAACAGGAAGTCTATGGTTTGCGGCATCGCGTGCTCCGCGGCAAAGGTGGTCGCCTCCGTGCAAGTGTTGGTCGCCAGGGTGCGATTTTCCACCCTGCCGCCAGCGTAGCGTGTTCTCACGGCCCGCAGAGGCCGGATCCGATAACAATACGCACTGCCGATGGAGAGCCACCATGCATCGCTTTATCCGCCGCAGCCTGTTGTCCCTCGCGCTCAGCACCACCGTAGCCACTCCGCTTTTCGCCGCCGAACCCGCCGCCTGCAAGGATGTACGCCTGGGCGTGGTCAACTGGACCGATGTGATCGCCACCAGCGCCATGGCCCAGGTGCTGCTCGACGGCCTGGGCTACCAGACCAAGCAGACCAGCGCCTCGCAGCAGATCATCTTCGCCGGGATCCGCGACAAGCGCCTGGACATGTTCCTCGGGTACTGGAACCCGATCATGACCCAGACCATCACCCCGTTCGTCCAGGCCGGCCAGGTGAAGGTGCTCGACAAGCCCAGCCTGGAAGACGCCCGCGCCACCCTCGCCGTGCCGAAATACCTGGCTGACAAGGGCCTGAAAACGTTCGCCGACATCCACAAGTTCCACAAAGAGCTGGGCGGCAAGATTTACGGCATCGAGCCCGGTTCCGGTGCCAATACCCAGATCAAGGCAATGATCAGCAAGAACCAGTTCGACCTCGGCAAGTTCCAGCTGGTCGAGTCCAGCGAGGCCGGCATGCTCGCCGCCGTCGACCGCGCCGTACGGCGCAAGGAGGCGGTGGTGTTCTTCGGCTGGGTGCCGCACCCGATGAACGTGAACATCGACATGGTCTACCTCGACGATAGCCAGGACGCTCTCGGCCCGGACGAAGGCCGCGCCACGGTGTGGACGGTGACCGCGCCGGACTATGCCCAGCGCTGCCCCAACGCCCACCGCCTGCTGGCCAACCTGAGCTTCAGCGCCGAGGACGAGAGCCGGATGATGCAGCCGCTGCTCGACCACAAGGACGCGCTGGAGTCGGCGCGCCAGTGGCTCAAGGACCACCCCGAGGACAAGGCCCGCTGGCTTGACGGAGTGACCACCTTCGATGGCAAGCCCGCCGCGGACAACCTCAAGCTCACCGCCAACTGACATTCCTCGATCGCGGGGCAAGCCCGCTCCCACGCCAGCACACGGTCTCTCTGTGGGAGCGGGCTTGCCCCGCGATAGCGACCTGACAGATACACAAGGAACCCACCATGAACCACGACGTCATCATCACCTGCGCCCTCACCGGTGCCGGCGACACGGTCGCCAAGAGCCACCTGGTCCCAGTCACGCCGAAACAGATCGCCGAGTCCGCCGTCGAAGCCGCCAAGGCCGGCGCCACGGTGGTCCACTGCCACGTTCGCGATCCACAAACCGGCCGTTTCAGCCGCGACATCAACCTCTACCGCGAGGTGATGGAACGCATCCGCGAAGCTGACGTGGATATCATCGTCAACCTCACCGCCGGCATGGGCGGCGACCTGGAGATCGGTCCCGGCGAATCGCCCATGGAATTCGGCCCGGGTACCGACCTGATCGGCCCGCTGGAGCGTCTGGCCCATGTCGAAGCGTTGCTGCCGGAGATCTGCACCCTGGACTGCGGCACCCTCAATTTCGGCGATGGCAACGCCATCTATGTCTCCACCCCGGCGCAGTTGCGTGCGGGCGCCAAACGCATCACCGAGCTGGGCGTGAAGGCCGAGCTGGAGATCTTCGACACTGGCCACCTGTGGTTCGCCAAGCAGATGATCAAGGAAGGTCTGCTGCAAGATCCGCTGTTCCAGCTGTGCCTGGGCATCCCGTGGGGCGCTCCGGCCGACACCACCACCATGAAGGCCATGGTCGACAACCTGCCAGCCGACGTTACCTGGGCCGGTTTCGGCATTGGCCGCATGCAGATGCCGATGGCTGCCCAGGCGGTACTGCTTGGCGGCAACGTGCGGGTCGGGCTGGAAGACAACCTGTACCTGGACCGTGGCGTGCTGGCCAGCAACGGCCAGTTGGTCGAGCGGGCCGCCGAGATCATCACCCGCATGGGTGGCCGCGTGCTCACCCCGGCCGAAGGCCGGGAAAAGATGAACCTCAAGCGCCGCTGATATCCCATAGGAGCCAGATATGCCTTTCATCACCGACATCAAGACCTTCGCCGCGCTGGGTAGCGGCGTGATCGGCAGCGGCTGGGTCGCTCGCGCCCTGGCCCATGGCCTGGACGTGGTCGCCTGGGACCCCGCCCCCGGTGCCGAGGCCGCGCTGCGCAAGCGCGTCGCCAACGCCTGGCCGGCGCTGCAAAAACAAGGCTTGGCACCCGGCGCATCGCAGGACCGCCTGAAGTTCGTGGCCACCATCGAGGAATGTGTGCGCGATGCCGACTTCATCCAGGAGAGCGCACCCGAACGCCTGGACCTCAAGCTCGACCTGCACGGCAAGATCAGCGCCGCCGCCAAGCCGAATGCAATCATCGGCTCCAGCACCTCTGGCCTGCTGCCCAGCGAGTTCTACGAGTCGGCCACCCACCCCGAACGCTGCGTGGTGGGGCACCCATTCAACCCGGTCTACCTGCTGCCACTGGTGGAAATCGTCGGCGGCCGCCAGACCAGCCCCGAAGCCATCGAAGCCGCGAAAGCCATCTACACCAGCCTGGGCATGCGCCCGCTGCATGTGCGCAAGGAAGTCCCCGGCTTCATCGCTGACCGACTGCTCGAGGCGCTCTGGCGCGAGGCCTTGCACCTGGTCAACGACGGTGTCGCCAGCACCGGCGAGATCGACGATGCGATTCGCTTCGGCGCCGGCCTGCGCTGGTCGTTCATGGGCACCTTCCTCACCTACACCCTGGCCGGTGGCGATGCCGGCATGCGTCACTTCATGGCCCAGTTCGGCCCAGCATTGAAGCTACCCTGGACCTACCTGCCAGCGCCGGAACTGACGGACAAGCTGATTGACGACGTGGTGGAAGGTACCTCGGAGCAACTGGGCGAACGCAGCATCGCCGCGCTGGAGCGTTATCGTGACGACACGCTGCTGGCTGTTCTGGAGGCGGTGAAGAACAGCAAGGCCAGCCACGGCATGGCCTTCGGCGACTAGGAGGAACGTCAATGCCCGCACTGATTACCTACCGCACCGCGGTACTGCCGGACTGGGTCGACTACAACGGGCACCTGCGCGATGCCTATTACCTGCTGATCTTCAGCTACGCCACCGACGCGCTGATGGAGCGCATTGGTCTGGACGCTGACATGCGGGGCCAGAGCGGGCATTCGTTGTTCACCCTGGAAGCACACATCAACTACCTGCATGAGGTGAAACTCGATACCGAGGTGTGGGTGCAGACGCAGATCATCGGCTTCGACAAGAAACGCCTGCACCTGTACCACAGCCTGCACCGGGCAGGGTTCGACGAGGCACTGGCGGCCAGTGAGCAGATGCTTCTGCACGTCGATCTGGCAGGGCCGAAGTCGGCGCCGTTTGGCGAGCATAGTGTCACGCTACTGAATAACCTGGTGGGCGAGCAGCGTGATATGCAAGCACCGCAGTTTGTCGGGCGCGTCCTGAGGTTACCTGCTGGCTGACAGATTCTGGGAACGCCTTATGCCGTGAAATGGCTGAAAAAAAACAACCCCGGAAAGCCGTGAGCGTCCGGGGCCAAGAGCGAGCAACATCCACTGTGCATGAAGTGAAGGTGACCAAACCTTCGGTGCCGTGAATGGCTTCAGTGTGCGTCCTGCCCGCCCCCTCGATTTAGCCGTAAACGACCTGTTCTTAGCCAAAGCGGCCATTACGGCAATCTGTCCTTGCCGCCCTGTCGCGTGCGTCACAGAATCGGTCGGAAACAACAGCAGCAAAGGACAACAGCCATGATGCATGCGGATCTGATCGACCAGGACGACCTGCTGGGCCAACTGCGCTCGCGGGGTTTCGACATTCCGGCCGGCGCAAGTGCCGAGCAGGCCTGCGAGGTGGTGGTGCGGGGGCTGACCGAGCCCAATGCGCGGGCGCTCAAAGGCATGGTCGAGCAGATGTACACCGGCAGCGCGACGATCCTGCCAGCGGTGCGCCAGGCCATCGACAAGCAGCTGTTACCGGCGTTGGCGCAGTACAACACGCGCGCTTGAGGCCATCGGAAAAAGTGGGCGCAAGATTTGTGGGAGCGGGCTTGCCCCGCGATTGAACCATCGCCGGGCAAGCCCGCGCCCACAAGCTCGTCAAATACGCCCGCGCCTAGAGGCGCACGCTGGCAAACGTCGACTCGTTGCGCGCCTGGCTCAGCGCCGCCATCGGCCCGCTGTGCGGTGACAGCGCCATTGCCTGCGGGATCGGCATCATTGCCACCTGCTGGGTGGTGTTCGAGCCCACACGCTCGTCACGCGGCGGAATGCCGAAGTATTCGCGGTAGCACTTGGAGAAGTGCGGCGTGGAGACGAAGCCGCACACCGAAGCCACCTCGATGATCGACATCGGCGTCTGCTTGAGCAGTTGCCGGGCGCGGATCAGGCGCAGCTTGAGGTAATAGCGCGACGGCGAGCAGTGCAGGTACTTCTGGAACAGCCGCTCGAGCTGGCGCCGCGACACCGCCACGTACACCGCCAGTTCGTCGAGGTCGATCGGCTCCTCGAGATTGGCTTCCATCAGCGCGACAATCTCCTGCAACTTCGGCTGGTTGGTGCCGAGCATGTGCTTGAGCGGCACGCGCTGATGGTCCTGCTCGTTGCGGATGCGTTCGTAGACGAACATCTCGGAGATCGCCGCCGACAGCTCGCGGCCATGGTCGCGGCTGATCAGGTGCAGCATCATGTCCAGCGGCGCGGTGCCGCCGGAGCTGGTGAAGCGGTTGCGGTCGAGGGTGAACAGGCGGGTGCTCATGTTCACCCGCGGGTAGGCCTCCTGCATCGCCGCCAGGCATTCCCAGTGCACGCTGCAATCGAAGCCGTCGAGCAACCCGGCACAGGCCAGCGCCCAGCTGCCGGTGCACACCGCGCCAAGGCGACGTGACTGGCGCGCCTGGGCTTGCAGCCAGGTGACGTGCTCACGGGTGACAGTGCGCTGGATACCGACGCCACCGCAGACGATCACGGTGTCAATCGGGGGCGCGCTGTGCATGGCCGCATCGGGGGTGATCTGCAAACCATCGCTGGCCCAGACCTGGCCACCGTCGACGGTCAGGGTATGCCAGCGGTACAGCTCGCGGCCGGACAGTTGGTTGGCCATGCGCAGCGGTTCGACCGCGGACGCCAGGGAAATGAGGGTGAAGTTGTCCAGCAGGAGAAAGCCGATGGACTGGGGTGCTGTGCGGTTCTGGGTTGGGGTCCCGGAGGTGTACGACGTCATCGCGATTTCTCCTCACACAATGCAGGGTGTGCCTCAGGCGAGCACTGTTCTTGTAATGGCCCCGTTTCGTATGCAGGGGCTTTGCCAATCTCAACGCAAATGGCATGCCTGAATTTGAACGCCCATCCAATAAAACCCAAAAACGACGTTGGCATGCGCCTTCCAGCGGCCTGGGTGATGAGCGTCAGGTAAGACGCAAACAGGCGCGCCAGCGCCTCTACGCGTCACCCCTGAGCAATTCGGTAGCACTTGTGGGAAGGTTGCCCAGATGCGACAGACTTAAGTGTCACCGACAACCAACCTGCTGGTAACGACAGGCGACGACCGGTAGATGACAACCGGTGCGCCAGAATGTGGCGCATCGGTCACATGCGGGCCAGAACGGCGCATCAGCACTCGATGACGCTGACCGCCAGGCCCCCACGGGAGGTTTCCTTGTACTTGTCGTGCATGTCGGCACCGGTGTCGCGCATGGTGCGGATCACCTGGTCCAACGAGATGAAGTGTTCGCCATCACCGCGCAGGGCCATCTGCACGGCATTGATCGCTTTCACCGCGGCAATGGCGTTGCGCTCGATGCACGGGACCTGCACCAGGCCACCGACCGGGTCGCAGGTCAGGCCGAGGTTGTGTTCCAGGGCGATCTCGGCGGCGTTCTCCAACTGCGCCGGGGTGGCGCCAAGCACGTCGGCCAAACCTGCGGCAGCCATGGCGCAAGCCGAACCGACCTCGCCCTGGCAACCAACCTCGGCACCGGAGATCGAGGCGTTCTTCTTGCACAGGATGCCCACCGCCGCCGCGCCGAGGAAGAAGTCCACAACATTGGACTCATCCACCGCATCGGAGAAACGCATGTAGTAGTGCAACACCGCCGGGATGATGCCCGCCGCACCGTTGGTGGGCGCGGTGACCATGCGCCCGCCAGCGGCGTTCTCTTCGTTGACCGCCAGGGCAAACAGGTTGACCCACTCCATGGCGCTCATGGTCGAGCCGATCACGTTGGGCTTGCCCAGCTCCTGCAGGCTGCGGTGCAGGCGGGCGGCGCGGCGACGCACATTGAGCCCGCCGGGCAGGATGCCTTCATGCTTGAGGCCGTTGTTCACGCACTCCTGCATGGCTTGCCAGAGCTTGAGCAGGCCGGCACGGATCTCGGCTTCGCTGCGCCAGACCTTTTCGTTCTCCAGCATCAATTGCGACACGCGCAGGTCGTTTTGCTTGCACAGGCGCAGCAGTTCGGCGGCGCTGTCGAAGTCGTAGGGCAGCACGGTCTGGTCGGCGTCCAGCACGCCGCTGGCGGCCTGGGCGGCATCGACCACGAAACCGCCGCCCACCGAGTAATAGGTGTCGCGGTGCAGCTCGCACGCCTCGCCTTCGGCGATCAGGGTCATGGCATTGGGGTGGTATGGCAGGTTCTCGTCCAGCAGCAGCATATCGCGGGCCCAGACGAACTCGATGGGTAGGTGGTTGTCGAGCTTGAGCACGTTGGTTTCGCGCAGGTCGGCGATGCGTGGGGTGATCTGGCTGGGATCGATGGCGTCCGGCCACTCGCCCATCAGGCCCATGATCGTGGCATTGTCGGTGCCGTGGCCGACGCCGGTGGCCGACAGCGAGCCATACAGCCTCACCTCGATGCGCCGCACCCGCTCCAGTTCGCCGCGTTCACGCAGCCCCTGGACGAACAGCGCACCGGCGCGCATGGGGCCGACGGTGTGGGAGCTGGAAGGCCCGACACCTATCTTGAACAGGTCGAACACGCTGATGGCCATTGTCGAATCACCTCTTGCTGGGCTTGTCTCTGCGCGCCAGGCGCAGGGCGGAGCAACTGCTAGGCTGAAACAGTCGAGCCGCCTTGAATGCTCGCATCATCGGGCTTTTGCCCAGCCCTTCGCCGTCTGCAACCGACGTACTTTTGTCCAGCAGCGCCGCCGCTGCACGGGCCTTTCGTGCGCCGTTTTCCAGCGGCGGGACGACGCAAAAACCGAGGTATGGGGGTGGAAAAACCCAGTTGCGACATCGTCCGTACTGGATACGACCCGTCCTGTACTGGATACGACGCCACCAGTAGGCGATTGCCGAACGCTGGAGGATTATCGAAAGCGACTCGTATTGCACGGCCTCGCATCCTGCCCTCTGCAGGCCTGGTCGACCGAAGCCCTGAGAACGCCCGGCGACCCACGCGAACCCGAAGATAAAATCACAGGAGTCCATCCATGAAAGGTTCACCCTCGCTGTTGCTGGTCGCGTTGCTGTCCGCCCCGCTGCTGGCCCAGGCCGCCGAACCCGAGCAGTGTCAGACGGTACGGTTCTCCGATGTCGGCTGGACCGACATCACGGTCACCACCGCCACCACCAGCGTCGTGCTCGAAGCCCTGGGCTACAAGACCCACACCACCATGATCTCGGTACCGGTGACCTACAAGTCGCTGGCCACCGGCAAGGACCTGGACGTGTTTCTCGGCAACTGGATGCCGACCATGGAGAACGACATCAAGCAGTACCGCGATGCCGGCACCGTCGAGACCGTGCGCGCCAACCTGGAAAACGCCAAGTACACCCTGGCCGTGCCCCAGGCCTTGTATGACAAGGGCCTGAAGGACTTCGCCGACATTCCCAAGTTCAAGCAGGAGCTCAAGGGCAAGATCTACGGCATCGAGCCGGGCAACGATGGCAACCGCACCATCCAGAAGATGATCGACGACAACGCCTTCGGCCTGAAGGACGCCGGCTTCCAGATCGTGCAGTCCAGCGAGGCGGGCATGCTGGCCCAGGTCGACCGGGCGCAGAAGCGCGAAGACGCGATCGTGTTCCTCGGCTGGGAACCGCACCCGATGAACACCCGCTTCAAGATGCAGTACCTGACCGGCGGGGATTCCTATTTCGGCCCTGACTTCGGCAAGGCCACCGTGCTGACCAACACCCGCAAGGGCTATGCACAGGAATGCGGCAACGTTGGCCAGCTGTTGAAGAACCTGTCGTTCGAGCTCAAGGATGAAAGCACCATGATGGGCTATGTCCTGGACGACAAGATGAAACCCGAAGCGGCGGCCAAGAAGTGGCTCAAGGACAACCCCGGCAAACTGGATGCCTGGCTGGCCGGTGTGACCACCGTGGATGGCAAGCCCGGCCTGGAGGCGGCCAAGGCCAAACTGACGCAATAACGCAAGACGCCATGGCAACACCGCGGGGTGGGACCGTGCCCACCCCGAACTGATTTCAATCTTTGCAGGTGGAAGCTCGCTATCATGCTTATCGATCAGAAAATACCCCTGGGGCAGTACATCGCCTCATTCGTCGAATGGTTGACCCAGAATGGCGCCAGCTACTTCGACGCCATCGCCGCAGGCCTGGAATTCATGATCCATGGGGTCACCAGCGCCCTGACCTGGTTCAACCCGTTCGTGCTCATCGCCCTGTTTGCCGCCCTCGCGCACCTGATCCAGCGCAAATGGGCACTCACCGTCTTCGTTGCCCTGTCGTTCCTGCTGATCCTCAACCTGGGTTACTGGCAGGAAACCATGGAAACCCTGGCGCAGGTCACCTTCGCAACGGTGGTCTGCGTGGTCATCGGCGTGCCGCTGGGCATCGCCGCCGCGCACAAGCCGATGTTCTATACCGCCATGCGCCCGGTGCTGGACTTGATGCAGACCGTGCCCACCTTCGTCTACCTGATCCCCACGCTCACCCTGTTCGGCCTGGGCGTGGTGCCGGGGCTGATCTCCACCGTGGTGTTCGCCATCGCCGCGCCCATCCGCCTCACTTATCTGGGCATCTGCGACGTGCCGCAGGAACTGATGGACGCCGGCAAGGCTTTCGGTTGCTCGCGCCGCCAACTGCTGACCCGCATCGAACTGCCCCACGCCATGCCGAGCATCGCCGCCGGCGTCACGCAATGCATCATGCTGTCGCTGTCGATGGTGGTGATCGCCGCTCTGGTCGGCGCCGACGGTCTGGGCAAACCCGTGGTCAACGCACTGAACACCGCCGATATCTCCCTTGGCTTCGAAGCCGGATTGGCCATCGTGCTGCTGGCCATCATGCTCGACCGTATCTGCAAGCAACCGGAGCTGCCGGTAAGGGGTGAGGCATGAGCATCATTCGTTTCGAAGACGTCGACGTCATCTTCTCCAGCAAGCCGCGCGAGGCGCTTGCCCTGCTCGACCAGGGCAAGACCCGCGAGCAGATCCTCAAGCAGACGGGCCTGGTGGTCGGCGTCGAAAAGGCCAACCTGGACATCAACAAGGGCGAGATCTGCGTGCTGATGGGCCTGTCCGGCTCGGGCAAGTCCAGCCTGCTGCGCTGCATCAACGGCCTCAACACCGTGAGCCGCGGCAAGCTGTTCGTCGAGCATGAAGGCAAGCACATCGATATCGCCCACTGCACCCCGGCAGAGCTGAAGATGATGCGCACCAAGCGCATCGCCATGGTGTTCCAGAAGTTCGCCCTGATGCCTTGGCTGACGGTGCGCGAGAACATCAGCTTCGGCCTGGAAATGCAGGGCCGACCGGAGAAGGAACGGCGCAAGCTGGTGGATGAGAAGCTCGAGCTGGTGGGCCTGACCCAGTGGCGCAACAAGAAGCCGGACGAGCTCTCCGGTGGCATGCAGCAGCGCGTGGGCTTGGCCCGGGCGCTGGCGATGGATGCCGATATCCTGCTGATGGACGAGCCGTTCTCGGCCCTCGATCCGCTGATCCGCCAGGGCCTGCAGGACGAACTGCTGGCACTGCAGAGCAAACTCAGCAAGACCATCGTGTTCG
Source organism: Pseudomonas sp. CAM1A (assembly GCF_047501685.1). NCBI lineage: Bacteria > Pseudomonadati > Pseudomonadota > Gammaproteobacteria > Pseudomonadales > Pseudomonadaceae > Pseudomonas > Pseudomonas sp. CAM1A. The sequence goes on from NZ_JBFNXP010000001.1 coordinate 291,642, forward strand.
TCAGCCACGACCTGGACGAGGCGCTGAAACTGGGCAGCCGCATCGCCATCATGAAGGACGGGCGGATCATCCAGTACAGCAAGCCGGAAGAGATCGTGCTCAACCCGGCCGACGAATATGTGCGCACCTTCGTCGCTCACACCAACCCGCTCAACGTGCTGTGTGGCCGCAGCCTGATGCGTAGCCTGGACAATTGCCGACGGGTCAACGGCTCGGTGTGCCTGGATCCGGGCATCGATTCATGGCTGGACCTTGGCGAGGGCGGCTCGCTCAAGCGCGCACGCCAGGGCCAGAACGGCCTGGACATGCAGAACTGGGCGCCGGGGCAGGACGTAGGCTTGCTGGAACGCAGGCCGACTGTGGTGCACGCCGATATCGGCATGCGCGAGGCGCTGCAGATTCGTTATCAGACCGGCAACAAGCTGGTGCTGCAGGATAACGACAAGGTGGTGGGGATACTCGGGGATACCGAGCTTTATCACGCGCTGCTTGGCAAGAATCACGGGTGATTTAATTGGGGCCGCCTTGCGGCCCATCGCGGCTGAAGCCGCTCCTACAGGAGACGTGTGATCCTTGTAGGAGCGGCTTCAGCCGCGATGGGCTGCAAAGCAGCCCCAATCAATTTTTCAGCGTACGACGATCCCACGCGAAGCCATGTAGGCCTTGGCTTCCGGCACCGTGTACTCGCCAAAGTGGAAGATGCTCGCCGCCAGCACCGCGCTGGCATGCCCTTCCAGAATGCCATCGGCCAGGTGCTGCAGGTTACCCACGCCACCCGAGGCAATCACCGGAATCCCCAGTGCATCGCTGATGGCACGGGTCACACCCAGGTCGAAGCCGTTCTTCATGCCATCCTGGTCCATGCTGGTCAGCAGGATCTCGCCAGCCCCGAGGCCTTCCATCTTCTTCGCCCACTCCACCGCATCCAGCCCGGTAGGCTTGCGCCCGCCATGGGTGAAGATCTCCCAGCGCGGCGTTTCGCCAGGGCCGGAGACTTTCTTGGCGTCGATGGCAACGACGATACACTGCGAACCGAAACGGTCCGCCGCCTCGCCGACGAACTCCGGGTTGAACACCGCGGCGGTGTTGATAGACACCTTGTCGGCCCCGGCGTTGAGCAGGTTGCGGATGTCCTGCACAGTGCGCACGCCACCGCCCACGGTCAGCGGGATGAACACCTGGCTGGCCATGCGCTCGACGGTATGCAGGGTGGTGTCACGGCCATCGACGCTGGCGGTGATGTCGAGGAAGGTGATTTCGTCGGCGCCCTGCTCGTCGTAGCGCCGGGCGATCTCCACCGGGTCGCCGGCATCGCGGATGTTCTCGAACTTGACGCCCTTGACAACCCGGCCGTTGTCCACGTCCAGGCAAGGGATGATGCGCTTGGCCAGTGCCATGGTCGCTCCTCAGCCTTGGTAGTTGTCGCAGAAGGCCTGGGCCTCGGCGACGTCGAGGGTGCCTTCGTAGATGGCACGGCCAGTGATGGCGCCGATGATGCCGGGTGCCTTGGCGTCCAGCAGGGCCTTGATGTCACCCAGGTTGTGGATGCCGCCCGAGGCGATCACCGGGATGCGGGTAGCTTCGGCCAGGGCCTTGGTGAAGGGCACGTTGCAGCCCTGCATCATGCCGTCCTTGGCGATGTCGGTGTAGACGATCGCCGAGACGCCGTCAGCCTCGAAACGCTTGGCCAGGTCGATGACCTGCACGCTGCTCACTTCGGCCCAGCCGTCGGTGGCGACGAAGCCGTCTTTTGCGTCCAGGCCGACGATGACCTTGCCGGGGAAGGCCTTGCACGCTTCGGCGACGAACTCAGGCTGCTTGACCGCCTTGGTGCCGATGATCACGTAGCTGACGCCGGCCTTGACGTAGTGCTCGATGGTTTCCAGCGAGCGGATGCCACCGCCGATCTGGATCGGCAGGGTCGGGTAACGCTTGGCGATAGCCGTGACCACTTCACCGTTGACCGGCTGACCTTCGAACGCACCGTTGAGGTCGACCAGGTGCAGGCGGCGGCAGCCACCCTCGACCCATTTGGCGGCCATGCTCACCGGGTCGTCGGAGAATACCGTGGAGTCTTCCATGCGGCCTTGGCGCAGGCGTACGCAGGCACCGTCCTTGAGATCGATAGCGGGGATAATCAGCATCTTGGCAACCTGTCTTGTTCGTTGGGTTCAGGGCTTTTCGAGCGCCCACAGGTCGCTTTCGATGCTCTCGAACCGCTCCTTGAGGTGCAGCTGAACATCGGCAATCGCCCTGTTGTAGTAGTGGGGTGCAATTTCCTTGCTGAACAGCTCGAGGACCTCGGCCACCTCGAACGACCCCAGCTCCAGCTCGAAGCGGTCTTCGAGGAAGCGCTTGAGCGTGTCGAGCGCCTCGCGCTCCTGCTCGGGGGCCAGCGTGATGATCGGGGCCTTGGTCTTCGATCGGCTCATTTACCAGCGCCCGTCCCAGGCGACGAAGTTCTGCAGCAGCTGCAGGCCATGGGTATGGCTTTTCTCCGGGTGGAACTGCACGGCAAAGCGCGAGCCATCGGCCAGCGCGGCAGCGAAATCGACGCCATAGTGGCCGCGACCGACCACCTGGCCCGGCTTGCCGGCATTGATGTAGTAGCTGTGCACGAAATAAAAACGCGCGCGATCCGGAATGTCGTGCCACAGCGGGTGGTCGTTGCTCTGGCTGACTTCGTTCCAACCCATGTGCGGCACCTTCAGGTGCTCGCCGTCTTCCTTCAGGTCTTTACCGAAGAAGCGCACCTGGCCGGGGAACAGGCCGATGCAGTCGACGCCGTCGTTTTCCTCGCTGTGCTCAAGCAGCGCCTGCATGCCCACGCAGATGCCGAGGAACGGACGGTCCTGGCTGACCTCGCGCACCAGGCTGTCGAAGCCCAGGCGGCGGATCTCGGCCATGCAGTCGCGAATCGCGCCGACGCCGGGGAACACTACACGGTCGGCTTCACGAATCACCGCGGCGTCGCTGGTCACCAGCACCTTGCCGGCGCCCACGTGCTCCAGGGCCTTGGCCACCGAGTGCAGGTTGCCCATGCCATAGTCGATTACGGCTACCGTCTGCATTTACAGGCATCCCTTGGTGGAAGGCATCTGCCCGGCCATGCGCGCATCCTGCTCGATGGCCATGCGCAATGCGCGGCCGAAGGCCTTGAACACGGTCTCGATCTGGTGGTGGGTGTTGTGGCCACGCAGGTTGTCGATGTGCAGGGTCACCAAGGCATGGTTGACGAAGCCCTGGAAGAACTCCTGGAACAGGTCGACATCGAAGCCGCCGACACTGGCCCGGGTGTACGGCACGTGCATCTGCAGGCCCGGGCGGCCGGAAAAATCGATGACCACGCGCGACAGCGCTTCGTCCAGCGGCACGTAGGCATGGCCGTAGCGGTAGATACCTTTCTTGTCGCCGATGGCCTTGGCGAAGGCCTGGCCGAGGGTGATACCGACGTCCTCGACGGTATGGTGATCGTCGATATGCAGGTCGCCCTTGCACTCGATGTCCAGGTCGATCAGCCCATGTCGGGCGATCTGGTCGAGCATGTGTTCAAGGAAAGGCACGCCGATTTCAAATCGGGCCTTGCCGCTGCCATCGAGGTTGATCGAGCACTTGACCTGGGTTTCCAGGGTATTGCGCTCGACGGAAGCCTTACGTTCGACCATCACCAGCTCCGCAAAATCATTGGGCGAAAAGGGCTCCATTATAGGCCCAGAACGCGCCGGCTTGAAACGCGGATGACATATGGCAGGGCAAGCAATTGCGGGGGCCTGAGGGATCTACAGGTCTATACAAGCAGATTTTTCTGTTGGCCCCATCGCGGGGCAAGCCCGCTCCCACGCCAGATCGTGGGAGCGGGCTTGCCCCGCGATGGGGCCCTTGAAACCAGCCAATCAACCGGCCGTATCATCCATCAATGAAACAGCACCGCCGTCTTCTGCAGGGTGATCCACACCCCCCAGGCCAGCGGAATCACCACCACCGCCCAGGCCACCAGCACCAGCGGCAGGCTGCCTGGCGCCGCGTGCCATTCCAGCGAACGCGCGGAATCGGCGCCCTTGTCATGGCTCAGCGCGCGCTCGGCCGCCAGTTCGGCATCGGTCATGAAGTACTTGTCCGCCACCGGGCGCACCAGCATGTTGCAGATGAACCCCAGCACCAGCAGGCCGGCCAGGATGTACAACGTCATGTCGTAGGCCGCGGCCCGTTCCACGCCCGCCGCCAGCTGCGCTTCGCGCAGGTAGGTGATCAGCACCGGGCCGAGCACGCCAGCGGCAGCCCAGGCAGTCAGCAGGCGACCATGGATGGCACCGACCATCTGCGTGCCGAACAGGTCGGCCAGGTACGCCGGCACGGTGGCGAAGCCGCCGCCGTACATCGACAGGATGATGCAGAACGCCGCCACGAACAGCGCCACGTTGCCGATATGGCCCATGTTCGGCACCAGGCTGTAGAGGCCCACGCCCAAGGCGAAGAAGGCGAAGTAGGTGTTCTTGCGGCCGATATAGTCGGAGAACGACGCCCAGAAGAAGCGCCCGCCGATGTTGAACAGGCTCAGCAGGCCGGTGAAGCCGGCGGCGATCGCGGCGATCTGCGCCAGCTGCGCGGCATTCAGCTCACCGAAGGTCAGCTCGTTGCCCAGCAGCTTGCCGGCGAACACTTCCTGCAGCAGTGGCGAAGCCATGCCGAGAATGCCGATGCCGGCCGACACGTTCAGGCACAGCACCAGCCACACCAGGGCGAACTGCGGGGTTTTCCAGGCCACGCTGACGTGCACGTGACGGTCGGTGACCATGGCGTTGGCTTTCTTCGCCGGCGGTGTCCAGCCTTCGGGCTTCCAGCCGGTCGGCGGTACGCGGTAGGCCAGGGCGCCCGCGGTCATGAACACGAAGTAGATCGCGGCCATGGCAACAAAGCTCTGCCATACGCCCACTTCGGTCGCGCTGCCGAAATGGCCCATGAGCGCGGTGGCCAGAGGAGCGCCCACCATGGCACCTCCACCAAAGCCCATGATCGCCATGCCGGTGGCCATGCCACGCTTGTCCGGGAACCACTTGATCAGCGTCGACACCGGCGAGATGTAGCCCAATCCCAGGCCGATCCCGCCGATCACCCCCGAGCCCAGCCACATCAACCACAGCTGATGGGTCTTCACGCCGATCGCCGAGATCAGCAGGCCGCCGCACCAGCACAGTGCCGAGACCAGGCCGGCCTTGCGCGGGCCGGCGTGCTCCAGCCAACCGCCAAGTACCGCGGCCGAGCAGCCGAGGAACACGAAGAACAGGGTGTAGATCCAGCTGAGCATGGAGATCGGCCAGTCGCACTCGGCGCTGAACAGGCGGGCGACGAAGCCCATGTCGGCGGCGCAGGCCACCGGCGCGCTGACACCCAGGGCCTGCGACAGCGGCAGCCAGAACACCGAGAAGCCATAGGCCATGCCGATGCACAGGTGAATGGCCAGGGCCGCCGGCGGCACCAGCCAGCGGTTGAAGCCCGGGCGGGCGATGATGCGCTCCTTCGACAGGAAGCCCGGCGTGCTCGCCACCGCTCCCGCCGTGATACTGCTGTTCATGGATTGATCCTTTTGTAGGTGGGCTGTGCGCGTGGACGGCTCTGTATGGCTGCACGCAAGGCAGCCCGGCCGCTTCAGGCATCACCCGCGACAATGGGTCGCGGGGCTCCACGGGCGGGCGCAAGATTACCAGCAGCGGGTGACATGAAAGCAATCTGATATCGTGTTTTTTTCGACAGCTGAATCGGTATTTCGTGTATCCAGGTGAGGTTGTGTCGCCTGTTCCGGCCTCATCGCGGGGCTAGCCCGCTCCCACGCAGATCTTGACCAGCGTGGGAGCGGGCTAGCCCCGCGATGGCCCGAGCAGGCAATAAATGAACTGCTGCCATTGCCACTGTCGAAATGTCGGATACGCAGTGCCTACACCCGCAGCGCTATACTCGCCGCTGAAATTCATAATCGGACTACAAGGACTCGCCCATGAAAGCGTTCGGCAAAATCCTGGGGCTGGGGCTTCTCGGGTTGTTGCTGATCATCGTGGCGCTGGGCTTCGCCCTGACCCACCTCTTCGATCCCAACGACTACAAAGAAGAAATCCGCCAGTTGGCCCGCGACAAGGCCCATGTGGAACTGACCCTCAACGGCGACATCGGCTGGAGCCTGTTTCCGTGGCTGGGCCTGGAGCTGCACGAAGCCAGCATCGCCACGCTGAACAACCCCAAGGTGCCTTTCGCCGACCTGCAGATGCTCGGCCTGTCGGTGCGCGTGCTGCCTCTGCTGCGCCGTGAAGTGCAGATGAGCGACGTGCGGGTCGAAGGCCTCAACCTGACGCTGACCCGCGATGCCAACGGCCATGGCAACTGGGAAGACATCGGCAAGCCATTGCCCGACCCGGCGATCGCCAACGCACCGGCGAGCACGCCCGATGCAAGCTCGGCGACAGAACCAGCCAAGCCGGAAAGTGGCGAGCGCTCGGTCAAGCTCGATATCGACAGCCTGACCGTCAACAACGCCCGCGTGCTGTATACCGACGAGAAAGCCGGCCAGACCTACGGCGCCGAAAGTATCCAGTTGAGCACCGGCCCCGTGCACGAAGGCGTGAACATCCCGCTCAAGGCCAGCGCCTTCCTCAGCGCCAGCCAACCGAACCTGAAGGCGCGTACCGAGCTGACCGGCGAGCTGCGCTTCGACCGCCGTCTCAAGCGCTACAACCTCGAGGACATGCGCCTGTCCGGCGAAACCTCGGGCGAGCCACTGGCCGGCAAGACCATGACCTTCGCCGCCCAAGGCCAGGTGCTGGTCGACCTGGCGGCCAATGTCGCCTCCTGGAGCGGCCTGAAAGTCTCGGCCAACCAGTTGCGCGCCCTGGGCGAGCTGAACGTGCGCGACCTCGACAAGACGCCGCAGGTCAGCGGCGGCCTGTCCATCGCCCAGTTCGACCTGCGCACCTTCCTCGACGGTATCGGCCACCCGCTGCCCGCCACCGCCGATGCGGCAGCGTTCAAGAAGCTGGAGCTGGTCACCCGCCTGCAAGGCACGCCGAACAGTCTCGCCCTCGAAGACCTGGCGGTGAAGCTGGACGACAGCACCTTCACTGGCCGTGTCGCCGTGGACGACTTCGCCAAGCAGGCCCTGCGCATGCGCCTTAAGGGCGACACGTTCGACGCCGACCGCTACCTGCCGGCCAAGAGCGAGGAGGCCAAGGGTGCCACCGCAGCGCGCCAGGCCGAGGTCAAGCAGCAGGAAGCCAGCGCCGTCGCCGGCGCCGGCTCCACGCCGCTACCCGACGCACCGACGCAAGTGGCCTGGAGCAGCGACAAGCTGCTGCCGGTCGACCGCCTGCGCGCCCTCGATCTGCAGGCCGACCTGTCGTTCGGCGCCCTGACGCTGGACAAGCTACCGATCAGCGATGCGCAACTGACCGCCAGCGGCCAAGGCGGCCTGGTCACCCTGCAAACCCTGCGCGGCGCCCTGTACAACGGCACCTTCGAGGCCAAGGGCACTGTCGATGTACGCCCCGCCGTGCCGCAGATCGGCGTCAACACCAAGATCAACCGCGTGCCAGTGGAACACTTCATCAAGCGTGAATCCCCGGAGCAGGCGCCGCCAGTCAAGGGCCTGCTGACCCTGAACAGCGACCTCACCGCCACCGGCAACAGCCAGAAGGCGCTGGTCGATACGCTCAACGGTAACGCCAGCTTCACCATCAACGACGGCGTGCTGGTCAACGCCAATCTGGAACAGCAACTGTGCCAGGCCATCGCCACCCTCAACCGCAAGCAACTCAGCGGCGAGCCCCGTGGCAAGGACACGCCGTTCCAGGAGCTGCGCGGCAGCCTGGTATTGCGCAACGGCGTGGCCAGCAACCCGGACCTCAAGGCGCGCATCCCGGGCCTGACCGTCAACGGCCACGGCGACCTCGACCTGCGCGTGCTGGGCATGGACTACAACGTCGGCGTGGTCGTCGAAGGCGACCAACGCGCCATGCCCGACCCGGCCTGCCAGGTCAACGAGCGCTATGTCGGCGTCGAAGTGCCGCTGCGCTGCCGTGGCCCGCTGGAGCTGGGCGCCAAGGCCTGCCGCCTGGACCAGGACGGCCTGGGCAAGGTTGCCGCCAAGCTGGCCGGCAACCGCCTGAAAGACAAGATCGATGAAAAGCTCGAAGAGAAACTCGGAGACAAGGTGAGCCCGGAACTCAAAGATGCGCTCAAGGGGTTGTTCAAACGATGACCCCCCAGCAGTTCTCTAGCGCCGTGCTGGATTGGTACGACCAGCACGGCCGGCATGACTTGCCCTGGCAACAGGGCATCACCCCGTATCGGGTGTGGGTGTCGGAAATCATGTTGCAGCAGACCCAGGTCAGCACCGTGCTCAACTACTTCGACCGCTTCATGCAGGCCCTGCCCACCGTGCAGGCGCTGGCCGAGGCGCCGGAGGACGAGGTGCTGCACCTGTGGACGGGCCTGGGCTACTACACCCGTGCCCGTAACCTGCAAAAGGCCGCGAAGATCGTCGTCGAGCAACATGGCGGCGAGTTTCCGCGCAGCGTCGAGCAACTCACCGAACTGCCCGGCATTGGCCGCTCCACCGCCGGGGCCATCGCCAGTATCAGCATGGGCATCCGCGCGCCGATCCTCGACGGCAACGTCAAGCGCGTGCTGGCCCGCTTCACCGCCCAGGCCGGCTACCCGGGCGAGCCGAAGGTGGCCAACCAGCTGTGGGCCAGCGCCGAACGCTTCACGCCGATGACCCGGGCCAACCACTACACCCAGGCAATGATGGACATGGGCGCGACGCTGTGCACGCGCAGCAAGCCCAGTTGCCTGATCTGCCCGTTGCAGCGCGGTTGCGAAGCGCACCTGCACGGCGAGGAGACCCGCTATCCCGAGCCCAAGCCGCGCAAGGCCCTGCCCCAGCGCAAGACCCTGATGCCGCTGCTGACCAACCACGAGGGCGCGATCCTGCTCTATCGTCGGCCCTCCAGCGGCCTGTGGGGCGGGCTGTGGAGCCTGCCGGAGCTGGACAGCCTCGAGCAGCTCGAAGACCTCGCCTACCAGCACGGCCTGCGCCTGGCCGGCAGCCAGGCCCTGACAGGCCTGACCCACACCTTCAGCCATTTCCAGCTGGCCATCGAGCCCTGGCTGGTGCGCGTCGACCCCGTCGGCGCGCACGTGGCCGAGCCCGACTGGCTCTGGTATAACCTCGCCACCCCGCCGCGCCTGGGCCTCGCCGCCCCGGTCAAGAAGCTGCTGCAACGCGCGGCCGACGAACTGATTGCAGGAGAGAAGCCATGACCCGCACCGTGAAGTGCCGCAAGTACAACGAAGAACTCCCAGGCCTCGACCGCCCGCCCTACCCGGGCGCCAAGGGCCAGGACATCTTCGAGCACATCTCGCAGAAGGCCTGGAAGGAGTGGCAGGACCACCAGACCATGCTGATCAACGAGAAGCGCCTGAACATGATGAACGCCGAGGATCGCAAGTTCATCCAGGCCGAGATGGACAAGTTCTTCGCCGGTGAGGACTACGCCCAGGCCGAAGGCTACGTGCCGCCCTCGAATTGACCCCGAAAATCGTAAGCGACGGAATTAATTTAAATTTTTTCAAAAAGTCGTTGACGATCAGTTCGGAAATCTATTTAATGCACCTCGTCGCCCAGATAGCTCAGTCGGTAGAGCAGAGGATTGAAAATCCTCGTGTCGGCGGTTCGACTCCGTCTCTGGGCACCACCTTCAGCTTCTGGTGGTTGCAAAGTTACCCGAAGCGACACAAGAAACCCGCCTAGTGCGGGTTTTTTGTTGCCTGCGATTTTTACCTCAACAATCCTGCACCGCGGGTTGATCGATATCAAAAAGCCACCCACCACAAGCTCATAGGATGGAAGGTGGACATTCGACCGACCCCCGCAAGGACCTCCATGAGCGAAGAATCCGCCACCCTCCTCCTGCCAGCGCCCACCGAGGCCGGTAGCAGCCCCAAGCCTGCCCCTCGTCCTCGTCGCCCACGCCAGCGCAAACCGGCCATCAGCACCGCCGCGCAAGAGACCATTACCCAGGTCAGCCAGCAACCTGCAGCCCTGGAAGTGGCCAACGCCCGCAAAGGCAGCAACGAAGACAGCACCTCGGCGCGCCTGCCGGCCAGCTACCCCTACCGCACGCGCATGCGCCGCCAGGACTACGAGAAGGCCAAGCACGACCTGCAGATCGAGCTGCTCAAGGTGCAGAACTGGGTGAAGGAAACCGGCCAGCGCATCGTCGTGCTGTTCGAGGGCCGTGATGCTGCGGGCAAGGGCGGCACCATCAAACGCTTCATGGAACACCTGAACCCGCGTGGCGCGCGCATCGTGGCGCTGGAGAAACCGTCGGAGCAGGAAAAGGGCCAGTGGTACTTCCAGCGTTATGTGCAGCACCTGCCCACAGCCGGTGAAATGGTGTTCTTCGACCGCTCCTGGTACAACCGTGCCGGGGTCGAGAAGGTGATGGACTTCTGCTCGCCGCTGCAATACCTGGAGTTCATGCGCCAGGCACCAGACCTCGAACGCATGCTGTGCAACAGCGGTATCCTGCTGTTCAAGTTCTGGTTCTCGGTGAACCGCGAAGAGCAACTGCGCCGTTTCATCTCCCGCCGCGACGACCCGCTCAAGCACTGGAAACTCTCGCCCATCGACATCAAGTCGCTGGACAAGTGGGAGGACTACACCGCCGCCAAGGAAGCGATGTTCTTCCATACCGACACGGCCGATGCGCCATGGACGGTGATCAAGTCGGACGACAAGAAACGCGCGCGGATCAACTGCATTCGTCACTTCCTGCACTCGCTGGATTATCCGGGCAAGGACCACAGCGTGGCGCATGCGCCGGATCCGCTGCTGGTCGGACGGGCTTCGCGGGGGTTCGAGGAGGATGAGCCGGCGGCGCTGGTGAGCTGAACACTTAGGGGCCGCCAGGCGGCCTCTTGGGTTTCTCGCGCAACTACGCTTCAATACGCGCCTTTACCAGTCAGCCCAAGGATCCACCCATGGCCACCAACACCAAGCAACAGAAACGCGCCAAGCGCGCCGCCACCAAGGCCAAGCAGAACCGCATGGTGCGCAGCGGCCAGGCGGTCAAGACCAGCGCCGGCGACAGCGCCAGTGTCGAGCAGGTGTTCAACAAGGCCATGGAATCGGGCAGCTACAACAGCCTGTTCGAAAAAATGAAGGAAGCCCAGGAAAACGGCCTGGTGCCGATGATCTCGGTATTCCTGGTCGACCCGCTGCTGGCACTGGTGCTCAAGGGCCACAAGGAAGAACACGCCACTGACTACATCGTCCTGGTGTTCACCGCCTACCGCAAATGGCTGGACGGCGCCGACGAGGACGCGACCATGGCGTGGCTGGAGAGCGACGAGTTCCAGGACGCCTATGTCACCGCCTCGGAGGTCGTGGCCAAGCAGCAACAACAGCAGAAGCAGTTCGGCTGACCGGAAATCCGCAGGAGCGGCGGTGCGCCGCTCCCACGACCCGCCTCAAAGGCAAACAAAAAGGCCGCGCCCTTCACAGGACGCGGCCTTTTCATTTCACTTGGGGATCAGCTATCCAGCGCCACACGCGCAGCAGCGCCACGCTTGCGGTGCACCAGCAGACCAGCCGCTACCACACCAATGCTCAGGATTGCCGTGGCGATGATCTCGGCACGGTGATCTTCGCGCAGCGCCATCACCGCCAGCACGGCGATAATGAAGGCAATGGTCGCCCAGGTCAGGCCCGGGAACATCCACATCTTGAACGAGATCTTCTCGCCCTTGGCTTCACGCTGGGCACGCATGCGCAGTTGCGACACGGCGATCACCAGGTACACCAGCAGGGCGATGGCGCCGGAGCTGGCCAGCAGGAACTCGAACACCTCGGCCGGGGCCAGGAAGTTGGCGAACACGCACAGGAAGGCCGCGGCGGTGGACAGCAGTACGGCCCAGTGCGGGGTGCCGGCCTTGGTGGTGCGCTGGGCGATTGCCGGAGCGTCGCCGCGCTTGCTCAGGGAGAAGAGCATGCGCGAAGAGGTGTACAGCGCCGAGTTCAGGCAGCTGGTCACGGCGATCAGCACGACGATGTCGACGATCAGCTTGGCGTTCGGCACGCCGATCAGGCTGAGGACAGTCTGGTAGGAACCTTTCTCGGCCAGGGTCGGGTCGTTCCATGGAACCATGGCCACGACCAGGAAGATCGACACCAGGTAGAACAGGCAGATACGCCAGATCACCGAGTTGGTGGCGCGGCTGATCTGCTTGCCCGGATCCTTCGATTCGGCGGCGGCGATGGTGACGATCTCGGTACCCATGAAGGAGAACATGGTGGTCAGCATGGCGGCCAGCACGGCGCCCAGGCCATTGGGCATAAAGCCCTGGGTGTCGAACAGGTGGCTGACGCCGCTGATCTGGCTGCTCGGCACCATGCCGAACATGGCCGCGCAACCGACGACGATGAAGCCGATGATCGCCAGCACCTTGAGCAGGGCGAACCAGAACTCGAACTCACCGTAGTTCTTCACGCTGAACAGGTTGGTGATGGTCAGCGCCAGGGTAATGATCAACGAGAACGCCCACAGGTCCACCGACGGGAACCAGGCATGCAGGATGGCGGCGGCGGCGTTGGCCTCCAGCGGAATCACCAGCACCCAGAACCACCAGTACAACCAGCCGATGGTGAAACCGGCCCAGCGCCCGATGGCGCGGTCGGCGTAGGTAGAGAAGGAACCGGTGTCAGGCGAGGCGACGGCCATTTCGCCGAGCATGCGCATCACCAGCACGACCAGGGTACCGGCCGCGGCGTAGGCCAGCAGCACGGCGGGGCCGGCGGCGGCGATGGCATGGCCGGAGCCGACGAACAGCCCGGCGCCGATCACGCCGGCGATGGACAGCATGGTCACATGCCGTTGCTTGAGCCCCTGAGCGAGGTCATTGGAATTGTTACCGCTCATAAAACTACCTTTGTAAGGAGGTGGACTACACGAATGACTGGCCAGCGCGCCGGGGTGTGGATAGGCGTCGCCGCATTCAGTGGTTTCCAGAGGGCAATAAGCGGGCCACCTGAGAATGACTTTCGTCTGAAATGTTTCCGTCACCAATAACGACGCGGCTTGCAGGGCATTGTGCCAAGCTTTGACCGGAAGGCCACCAAAACCCCATGCCAAGTCCGGATTACGGAAATACCCACTTACAAACGCACCAAAGGTGCTCCTCGGTAACACCTGTGCACGAAATCTGCTCAACAGAAAGCGCAACCAACAGGCGCAACCTTGCCCCCGCCAAGTCCGCGACACAGTGCCACCCGGCTAAAAACGGCTTCCCAGACCGGGCCAAAGCTGGCACCATCGCGCCTTTTTTCATCAAGGCTCCGGTGCTGGGCAAAACGCTATTGCGGACATCCTGGCGACAGTCCACTGCAGCGATGCGACAAACTGTCCCACCAGCGACCCGAGCACCCCGCGACCCGGTTGGCCGCCGTTGCGCCGCTATGCTAGCGTGGCGCTCGCCAGGAAGGCCGCCAACAGCTGGGAACGCACCCGAACACATGAGGACCGCAAATGGCTCAGGCCACGCCCGCGCTGGAAATCCGCAACCTGCACAAACGCTATGGCGAGCAGGAAATTCTCAAGGGCATTTCGCTGACCGCGCGCGACGGTGACGTGATCTCCATCCTCGGCTCGTCCGGCTCTGGCAAGTCCACCCTGCTGCGCTGCATCAACCTGCTGGAGAACCCACACCAGGGCGAGATCCTGGTCGCCGGTGAAGCCCTCAAGCTCAAGGCGCAGAAAAACGGCGACCTGATCGCCGCCGACAACCGCCAGATCAACCGCCTGCGCAGCGAGATCGGCTTTGTCTTCCAGAATTTCAACCTGTGGCCGCACATGTCGATCCTCGACAACATCATCGAGGCGCCACGCCGCGTGCTCGGCCAGAGCAAGGCCGAGGCCATCGAGCATGCCGAGGCGCTGTTGAACAAGGTCGGTATCTTCGACAAGCGCCACAGCTACCCCGCCCAGCTTTCCGGTGGCCAGCAACAGCGTGCCGCCATCGCCCGTACCCTGGCCATGAAGCCCAAGGTCATCCTGTTCGACGAGCCAACCTCGGCGCTCGATCCGGAAATGGTCCAGGAAGTGCTTAACGTCATCCGCGCCCTGGCCGAAGAAGGCCGTACCATGCTGCTGGTGACGCACGAGATGAACTTTGCCCGCCAGGTGTCCAGTGAAGTGGTCTTCCTGCACCAGGGCCTGGTCGAAGAGCAGGGATCGCCGCAGCAGGTCTTCGAGAACCCGACCTCGGCGCGTTGCAAGCAATTCATGTCCAGCCACCGCTAACGGAGCAACACGAATGCAGACCTACAAGAAATTCCTCCTGGCCGCTGCCACCACGCTGGTGTTCTCGGCCAATGCCCTGGCCGCCGAAAAACTGAAAATGGGCATCGAGGCAGCCTACCCGCCGTTCAACAACAAGGATGCCAGCGGCCAGGTGGTCGGCTTCGACAAGGATATCGGTGACGCCCTGTGCGCCAAGATGAAGGTCGAATGCGAGGTGGCCGTCTCCGACTGGGACGGTATCATCCCGGCGCTGAACGCCAAGAAGTCCGACTTCATCATCTCCTCGCTGTCGATCACCGACGAGCGTAAGCAGGCCGTTGACTTCACCGACCCCTACTACTCGAACAAGCAGCAGTTCATCGCACCGAAAAACGTCGACTTCAAGACCGACCGCGCTTCGCTCAAGGGTAAGACCATCGGCACCCAGCGCGCCACTCAGGCGGCTACCTGGCTGGACGACAACGGCGGCATGGACGGCGAGTTCAAGGTCAACCTGTATGACGGCCAGGAAAATGCCTACCTCGACCTCACCTCCGGCCGCGTCGATGCCATCCTCGCCGACAAGTACGCCAACTACGACTGGCTGAAGTCCGACGCCGGCAAGAACTACGAGTTCAAAGGCGACCCGGTCAACGAGAGCGACAAGGTAGGCATTGCCGTGCGCAAAGGCGACAACGAGCTGCGTAACAAGCTCAATGCCGCACTGAAGGAAATCGTCGCCGACGGTACCTACAAGAAGATCAACGACAAGTACTTCCCGTTCAGCATCTATTGATTCGCCCCGACAGGCATCGCCACTTTGGCGATGCCTGTCCCTTGAACAAACTTACCCATGAATATCGACCTGCACGGATTCGGCCCGGCCATGATGGCCGGTACCCTGATGACCGTAAAACTGGCGCTCTGCGCCTTGCTGCTGGGGCTTGTCCTGGGCCTGCTCGGCGCCCTGGCCAAGACCTCGCCGATCAAGCCGCTGCAATGGCTTGGTGGCACCTATTCGACGTTGGTGCGCGGCGTACCCGAACTGCTCTGGGTGCTGCTCATCTACTTCGGCACCGTCGGGCTGATGAACAGCCTTGGCGAACTGCTGAACATGCCTGGCCTGGAGCTCAGTGCCTTCACCGCCGGCGTGATCGCCCTCGGCCTGTGCTTTGGCGCCTACGCCACGGAAGTGTTCCGCGGCGCGATCCTGGCCATCCCCAAGGGCCATCGTGAAGCGGGCCTGGCCCTGGGCCTGTCCAAGGGCCGCATCCTGTCGCGGATCATCCTGCCGCAGATGTGGCGCATCGCCCTGCCGGGCCTGGGCAACCTGTTCATGATCCTGATGAAGGACACCGCGCTGGTGTCGGTGATCGGCCTGGAAGAGATCATGCGCCACGCGCAGATCGGCGTGACCGTCACCAAGGAGCCGTTCACCTTCTACGCCGTGGCCGCCTGCATCTACCTGGGCCTGACCGTGATTGCCATGACCGGCATGCACTTCCTGGAAAAGCGCGCCGCTCGCGGCTTCATGAGGGCCGAATAAATGAACTGGGAAGTCATCATCAAGTGGCTGCCACGCCTGGCGCAAGGCGCGACGCTGACCCTGGAGCTGGTGGCCATCGCGGTCATCGCCGGCCTGATCCTGGCCATTCCACTGGGCGTGGCGCGCTCGTCGCGGCACTGGTACGTGCGCGCCCTGCCCTTCGGTTACATCTTCTTCTTCCGCGGCACGCCGCTGCTGGTGCAGCTGTTCCTGGTCTACTACGGCCTGGCCCAGTTCGATGTGGTGCGCAACAGCTCGCTGTGGCCGTACCTGCGCGATCCGTTCTGGTGCACGGTGTTGACCATGACCCTGCACACCGCCGCCTATATCGCCGAGATCCTGCGCGGCGCCCTGCAGGCGATTCCCAAGGGCGAGATCGAAGCAGCACGGGCGCTGGGCATGTCACGGGGCAAAACGCTGCTCTACATCATGCTGCCGCGCGCCGCGCGCATCGGCCTGCCGGCCTACAGCAACGAAGTGATCCTGATGCTCAAGGCCAGCGCCCTGGCCAGTACCGTCACCTTGCTGGAGCTGACCGGCATGGCGCGGACCATCATTGCCCGGACCTACCTGCCGGTGGAGATCTTCTTTGCCGCCGGGGTGTTCTACCTGCTGATCTCGTTCGTGCTGGTTCAAGGTTTCAAAGTGCTGGAGCGCTGGCTGCGCGTGGATGCCTGCCAAGGGCGTTGAAGCTATAAACGACATCGGGGCCGCATGGCGGCCCCTATCTATTGTGCTGCGGTGCCTGCATGCCGACCACGCCTTACCTCCACGACCAGCACCTGCTCGAGCGCTTCCAGGCCCTTGACCACTTCCTGCTGCAGCACCAGCAGCTGTGGCGCCCGCGCCCGTTCAACCAC
Organism: Pseudomonas sp. CAM1A; assembly: GCF_047501685.1. NCBI lineage: Bacteria > Pseudomonadati > Pseudomonadota > Gammaproteobacteria > Pseudomonadales > Pseudomonadaceae > Pseudomonas > Pseudomonas sp. CAM1A. The sequence continues at coordinate 308,372 of NZ_JBFNXP010000001.1, forward strand.
TTGCGCCTGGACTGGGAAGACGAGCACGCCGAGCTGTCCCACTGGCTGCGCCAACGCACCCTTGAACAAGCCGAAGCCCCCGAGCAACCGGCGGCCCCAGCGCCATTTCCACAACTGGCCGCCCAGGCACAGACACTGTCCGCTGTCGGCGAGCTGCCCGATGCCGGCTTGCACCCCGCCGGCCACCGTCTCGACGTCAACGTCCCCGGCCGCAAGTGGCAGCAGATCGAAGCCTTCAGCCGTCGCCTGGCGTTCGGCCAACCGGTGCGGCACTGGCTCGACTGGTGCTCCGGCAAAGGCCACCTGGGCAGGCGCCTGCTGCAACCCGGCCAGCAGCTGACCTGCCTGGAGTACGACGCCGAGCTGGTCAGTGCCGGCAAGGTCCTGAGCGAGCATCACCACCTGGCTGCCACCCATGTCCACCAGGACGTCATGGCCATGGATAGCGCCCGGCATCTGGATGGCGACAAGAGCGCGGTCGCCCTGCACGCCTGCGGCGACCTGCATGTGCGTCTGCTGCAACTGGCAAGCCAGCAGGGGTGCAGACAGATCGCGGTGGCGCCCTGCTGCTACAACCGCATCCAGGGCAAGCGCTATCAGCCGCTCTCCGGCGCCGCCCAGGCCTCGGCCATTGCCTTGACCCAGGAAGACCTGGGCCTGCCGCTAAGCGAGGCGGTCACCTCCAGCCAGCGCACTCGGCGCCAGCGCGACCAGTCCATGGCCCGCCGCCTTGGGTTCGACCTGCTGCAGCGCCAGCAACGAGGGGTGGACGAATACCTGCCCACCCCTTCGCTGCCGGTCAGCTGGCTGGCAAAGCCTTTCGAGCAGTACTGTCGCGACTTGGCCGAACTCAAGCAGCTGACGATCAGCGGCCATCCCGACTGGGCTGCCCTGGAGGCAGCCGGCCAGCAACGCCTGGCCCAGGTGCGTAACCTTGAGCGAGTGCGCAATCTCTTCCGCCGCCCCCTGGAGATGTGGCTGGTGCTCGATCGCGCCCTGTTCCTGCTGGAACATGGTTACAAGGTTCGTGTCGGCGTTTTCTGCGACTACCCGCTGACGCCTCGCAATCTGCTGGTGCTGGGTGAGCGCGACGCAACGCCGCAGCGCGGTTGACAGCCTGTGGATAAGTCTGTGTACAAGCTTGTGATGAAAATCACGAAATCTTGGATCCTTGGGCTATTTGCGCTGCTTTGCTTATTCCGTCATGGGCCTCAAAGCCAGTAAAAACAGGCCTTTGCGCAAAGACCGGTGGTAGCGCCGGGCGGCATGCCTTTCGCGCAAGCAGCCAATGCCACTTGTGCATAAGCAATTTTGCCAAGCGCTTTGCCAGGGCCTTTGTCAAGCCAGTTTGAGCAAGCCCATGCCTACCAGCAGCAACACAAGACCCAACCAACCACGCCCAGCCAGACGCTGACCGAACAAGGCCCAGCCCATGGCCACAGTGGCAAGGATGCCGAAGCCACCCCAGATGGCGTAGGCCAGCGACAGATCGATGTCCTTCACCGCCTGCGCCAGCGCGGTGAACGCCGCCAGCACGCAGAGGATCGAGGCCAGGCCCAGGCCTTTGCGGCGGAAACCGTCGGAATACTTGAGCAGTAGGTTGGCCAGCACCTCCAGCACGATGGCGAGGCCCAGCCAGGCAAATGGAATCAGCATGGCACGGCCTCCCCTTCACGTTCGACGGGCTTTGCGCGGGTACCGGCCTTGACCAGCAGGATGCCGGCGATCATCACCGCCAGGCCCAGGGCCTTGGTCCAGCCCAGGCTCTCGCCGAGCCAGAGCACGCTGATCAAGGTGATCAGCACGATGCCGAAACCTTCCCACAGCGCGTAGGCCACACCCACCGGCACGCGCTTGACCGCCAGGGCCAGGAAGAAATACGACAGACAGATCATGACGTACATGACGGCATGCCCCATCAAGGGGAAATGAGTGGCGGCGAGTTTCATCGACGCCGTGCCGATCACCTCGAAGGTGATGGCGACGATCAGGTAGATCCAGGAACGCATGGTGCCCTCCCATGGGCGACAGCGGCCGAGCGCACAGGCATCGGCGCCAGACAGAGAACGTTTACGGCTGTAGAGGGAGGGTGGCGCTAGAGGTCGCCGGTCCAGTGACGTTCACGGGAAACCAGGCGGGAGGAGGAGAGGAGCTTGAAAGCTTTACTGTTCAACATAATGAACACAAGATTAGCTGAGCTGATCGATTAAGTCAAAACGATAGGTTAGGACTAATTATTTCTCACGGAAAATAGATGGCTTCAGGAAGATCCCCTTAAAGCCTGCTGAAAGCTTCGTAAATTATATTCCCCATGTTCGTTCTCTGGGGATGGCCCTGCGGTTACGCAACCCTCTTCCGCGTGGGAGCGGGCTGGCCTCGCGATCACCGGCAAGGCCGGTGCCAAGCGCAGACCCTCCTCCTGCGACAAACCGTCGCCATGAGGCAAAACACAAAATTAATTATTGTTTTACGATAATTATTCAAGAATAATCCGCCCCGTTCATCACTGTACGGAGGCACCCCATGAACAGTAGATCCGTGGCCTATGCGCGTTCGCGCCTACGCACCATCGGCGCATTCGCCGCCTACCTGGCCTGGACAACCGCGGTCGTCGAGCTGACCATCACGCCGTTGCTCTTCATCTTCGACTTTCCCGAGATCTTCAACGGCTACCTGCAAGCCTACGGCGACCAGATGCCCCTGCTGCTCGAACCCGGGTACAAGGCATCCCCCCTGGCCGTCGGCCTGGTATTGGCCGTGGACATGATTCCCACGCTGATTTCCGTTGTAGCCCTCAGCCTGACCGGCCTGTTCTTCCATCGCCTCTCACGTGGGCAGACCTGGACCTCGGCCAACATCAAGCTGCTGTGGTGGGTCGGCCTGCTGTGCATCTTCACCCCGTTGCTGTGGCCGGTAACCTATACCTTGCAAGGCCTGGCCCTGGCCATCGACCTGCCGGCCGGCGAAAGGAGCTTCAGCTTCTCGATCGGTGTATCATCGCTGGCTGTCTACGAGATCATGAAAGGCATCCTGCTGTGTGCCTTCTCGCTGCTCATGCGTGACGCCAAGACCATCAGCGATGAACACAACTGTTATGTCTGACTGCTCCCTATGCCGATAATCATCCGCCTCGACGTCGTCATGGCCCGGAACAAGATACGTTCCAAGGACCTGGCGGAAATCATCGGTATCACGGAAGCGAACCTGTCGCTGCTGAAGAACGGCAAGATCAAGGGTTTCAAGATCGAGACCCTGGAGAAGCTGTGTCGCGCCCTGAACTGCCAGCCCGGCGATTTGCTGGAGTTCAGCGACGAATGATCAAGGACTGCAACACCCATGGCACTTTTCCACAATGGTCTGGCCGCCCTCGTGCTGGCCTGCCTGGCCCTGGCCCTGACCGGCTGCGGCCCGAGCTACACCTATAGATACTCGCCACCGCCCAGCGCGCATGGCATGAACTGCATCAACAGCTGTTCGACGGAGCGCAACCACTGCAAGCAGATGGCCCGCCTGCAGGACAACAGCGAACGAGCGCTGTACCAGGCCGAGATGAGGGCCTACCAGTACTGCCAGAACGGCAAGAGCAAGAAGGAAGCGCGTCACAGTTGCCACTACCCGAGCTACCCCTTCAACACGGGGAGCAGCTACAGTTGCGGCAATGACTACGACTCCTGCTACATGGCCTGCGGCGGCACCATCCAGCGCATCCTGAACAAAGACTGATCCCGGAACGGACTCGAACATCGTGAAACACACCAAGCCTTTCGCCCTGCTGACCCTCGCCCTGGCCATGACCGGCTGCGCCAACAGCCTGCCAAACAGCAAGCCGGCCCCGTTGCACTGGAACATGCCCGGCATGCAGCTGGGCGGCGACCGCGGCCTGCCCCTGCACAACGCCGACGGCAGCTGCCGCAAGCGCGGCTGCGACAACGGCAAGCTGTTCTTCAACCCCGGCCAGCCCGAGCCAAGCGTCAACTCCATCCATCGCGGCTGGTAGGAAAATTCTCCTTTCAGTTCGGTGACTTAGGGTTTTGTGCGCTGGATGCAACGAAGTGGTTTACAGCGCCGAATCCATCGCTATAATGACGCCCCTGTGCCGGTATAGCTCAGATGGTAGAGCAACTGACTTGTAATCAGTAGGTCCCGGGTTCGATTCCTGGTGCCGGCACCATACGCAGTACTCAAAAGGCTCACCGAAAGGTGGGCCTTTTTGGTTTTCGGCATTGCAAATCAGCCTCGACCCTACCCGGCTCGTGATTCAACATCTCGATGCCAAAGTGATCGGTGCAGGTCCGGCTGTCATGTGTTGCCTGCTTCTGGCCTCATCGCCGACAAGCCAGCTCCCACAGGAACTGTACAAAGCTCAAGGTCGATGCGGTCGGTGCAGGAGCTGGCTTGCCTGCGATGGACTGCACAGCAGCCCCAGCAATCCCAAGGAAGACCGTGATTCTCTGCCCAACAGCGCGGCCCAAAAGTTGACACAAACTCAAAAAGAAACGCTTTGACTTGCCCATCATGCCCAGCTACGATTTTATCTTAAATTTTAGATAATTTTGCTGAGGCAAGCCAATGGCGCTTCAATTCCACGAGAGCCCTTTCCACGCCACCCATGATGCCGAGACGGCCAGCAAAATGGCCTTGAAAATGGACTTGTCCATCTTCATCACCGACTGCATCAAAAAAATGGGCCTCAAACAGCACGAGGCCGCAGCCAGGCTGAACGTAACCCAGTCACGGGTATCCGAATTGGCTAATGGCAAGATCGAGAAATTCACCCTGGACGCCATGCTGGACATGCTCGACAAGCTTGGCTTTCGCACGAGCCTGACTCTACCGTCTAACGACGCCAATTCACCTCCCCAGATCGTCATCACCCCAAGTGTGTGATAGCTAAACCCTGTAACCCATCTTACGCAGCTCGCGCTTCAGCTCCTTCATCCGCTCCTCAGCCACCTGCATCGCGTGCCGGTCGGACCTGTTGGTCGTTTTCACGAACGAATGCAGCACAACGACCATGTCCGCGAATTTGGCCACATACACTCATCGGAATGCCGGGCTGCCGTTTATGATCAGCTCGATCGCACCCGCCCCTACTGATTCCGTCAACGACTTGATGGGCCGACCTGGGTCCTGGCCATACTGGATGCGTCGCAGGTCTTTGCCGAAATCGTCCTGAACGTCCTGGGGTAGGTCTTTGTATTCACGTTCTGCGGCTGCACTGACAAACGCAAATTTTTTCAACGGACTATCCACGACAAGAAACTGGAGGGCCGGCAGGGATGCCGGTGGGTGGGGAATTTAACGCAGTCGGTTGCAGTTGGCGGTGCTAGAAATGTTGCGCGATATGAGTCTCGACGAATGTCGGGGCTTTTTCGTTTCAGCCCTGCGACACATTGCCCACCCTCTCCGCTTCTTGTTCTCCCTCAATAAACCTTACGTTTAAAGCGGCTATTCCTGTGCCCGACGACTTTCGTCGACTTAAGGAGAAGTCCCATGAACGAGCAAGAAGGCGTGTCCCTGACCCGGCGTGGCATGCTGGCCGGTACTGTGTTGCTGGGCGTCGGTGCCTCGGCGCTTGGCAGTGGCCTGGCCCAGGCCGCGACCGCTTCGCCCGCTGCCGGCCAGGTGCCTGACCTGGCGAAACTGGAGCGGATAAGCGCCGAACTGGTGGCGCCGCCGCAGGTGCCCCCCCACAGCCAGCGCGCTCCCGGCAAGCCGCGGATTGTCGAGTTCCGCATGGTCATCGAGGAAAAGGAGCTGGCCATCGACAGCGCCGGTGCCTATATCCACGCCATGACTTTCAACGGCTCGGTGCCTGGCCCGTTGATGGTGGTGCATGAAGGCGACTACGTGGAGCTCACGCTAGTAAACCCGGCCAGCAACAGCATGATGCACAACATCGACTTCCACGCCTCCACCGGCGCCTTGGGCGGCGGTGAGCTGACCCACGTGAAACCCGGCGAGCAAGTGATACTGCGCTTCAAGGCCGACCGTGCCGGGGTGTTCGTGTATCACTGCGCGCCGGGCGGGGCGATGATCCCCTGGCATGTGGTGTGCGGCATGAATGGCGCGATCATGGTGCTGCCCCGTGACGGTTTGAAGGACCCCGAGGGCCGCCCGTTGCAGTACGACAAGGTCTGGTACATCGGCGAGCAGGACTACTACATCCCGCGCGACAAGGACGGCAAGTACAAGCGCTACGCCAACCCCATGGCCAGCTTCGGCGACATGAGCCAGCTGATGAAGGGGCTGGTGCCCAGCCATGTGGTGTTCAACGGCAGCGTCGGCGCCCTGACCGGCAAGCAGGCGCTCACCGCCAAGGTGGGCGAGACCGTGCTGATCGTTCACTCCCAGGCCAACCGTGATACCCGCCCGCACCTGATCGGCGGACACGGCGACTACGTCTGGGCCTCGGGCAAGTTCGCCAACCCGCCGCAGCGCAACCTGGAGACCTGGTTCATCCCCGGCGGCGCGGCGGGGGCGGCGTTGTACACCTTCCGCCAGCCCGGGCTGTACACCTACCTCAACCACAACCTGATCGAGGCGGTGATGCTCGGCGCCGCCGCGCATGTGCAGGTGGAGGGGCAGTGGAATGACGACCTGATGAAACAGGTGCAGGCGCCCGGGCCGATCCGCTAGCGGTATTGATCCGGATCAAGCCCCTTGGCCATGCGCGGCATAGCCTGAGCGCAGGCATCCACTTCATGGAGGGAGACCATGGCCAAGCGATTTCCCACGAACCCCAGCCATCCCGAACGGATCTGCTGGGGCTGCGATTTGTACTGCCCGGCCAAGGCGCTGGCCTGCGGCAATGGCGCGGACCGGACCATGCACCCGGTGGAGTTGTTCGGCGAGGATTGGGAACAGCTTGATGATCATCTGGATGCGACCATGACCACAGAGCACGCCACGCCCGGCCAGGAAATGCCGCTCAACCAAAAGTCTGAATGAACGGCGCCGCGCACGCCTTGATGGCGGCAACCACCTTGGGTGCCTGATCGCAAAGTGCGGACTCCCTGGCCAGTGTTCGCTCCAATGCTTCAAGCTGATTGCGAATGACTTCAGCCGGGTTGCTTACGTCGCAAAGCGGAGCGAAGTCCAGCAGGCCTTGCCGCGACGCAAACAAGGATTTGTTGCCGGATAGCGAAAGCGCCAGCACGTCTTCCGGTATGTAAGCCGTGGTATTGACGATGTCGTACGCCGGAGCCAGGCGCGCATCGCGTCGAAGAGGATCGGTGTACAACAACCCGAAATTTTTCAGATGGGCATCACCATTTCCGACGATACAGCTGAGCGCAACCATCTCGAACAGTTGCCGCAGCGATTGCCGAAGATGCTCAGGCGCGCAGAACAGGCGGATCGCCTTGGCAATGGCAGCGTAGCTCTTGCTGTACTTCTGTTCGGCGCCAAGCCCCATCAAGGCAGCCATGTCTTCGAAACCAAGTGGATTGTTCTGCTCGTCACGATCGAAACGGCGCATGACGAACAGCTTGCCGTTGTCGGACAAGAAGAATTGAGGCACTGCCAGGCCAGAGCTTTGCGCAACCGACATGCACAGGAATTCGTTGATCGCCAGGCCCGGGAACTCGTCGCGCCCGCTCTTGATGATCAGCTCGGCGGTTTTCGAGGTAAAGCGCTGTGACAACGGGTCCAGTTGCTCCGGAACCAAGACCTTCGGCTGCACACCAGAAATGCCTGCGCGCAGAATGTAGCGATCCACCAGATCGGCGAAAATATCCTCTCCCCCATCCCATGAAAGGATGTTCGCCAGCTTCTCTCCCGGAAACGTCTGCCGCCGCAGCAATGTGTCCACTACCTGCGAACTGACATGCACACGCCCGATCGGCGAGCTGCTGCCGGACAACGCCAGGAGAAGCATGGGGTCGACCTGAACGATCTTCGCCAGGCGGTTGCGCAATTGCTCGAGTACATACCCTTCCGGCAAATTCATCTGGAATACCGGATGCAACTCGCGATGCCTGTATTCCTCGGTGCGGACCGGCATCAACAGGCTGATCGCCGCATCAGCGACGGTATGCGGGCCATAGCGGAAGAGGTAGTCGCCTGCACTGGTCAGCAATGCTCCACTGTCACCCTCGGGTGTCGCGACTATCAGCGGCGTCATTCGAACATCCCCTCGATTTCGTCAAGCGTCGGCATCACCGCCGCAATGACCTGCAGTTCGCAGCCGAGCGCCGCCAATGCACGTGCATAAGCACCGATGGCCACTGACAGGCTACCTTTCTCCATGGCAATGATCTTTTGCCGGGTGATACCGGCCAATGTTGCGAGCGCCTGCTGGGTCAATCCCCGGTTAAGCCTTCGCGTGCGAACCTGCGCGCCCAGGCGCTCAACGATCAATGAGTGATCCATGTTCTTTATACGTGACAAATCTATATGAATGTAACGTATAAGGAACATGATCAAAAATCAACCAACATCAACGGTGCAAAAGTTTTTCCTAGAACGCCGTGCTCACCGTCACCGCCAGGTTGCGCGGGTCGCCATAGATCGCCCCGGCATAGAACCCGTAACGGGTGTAGTAGTGCTTGTCGAACAGGTTGTTGGCGTTGAGGCTGACGCTGGTGTCGTCGGTCACCTGGTACTTGGCCATGGCGTTCCAGATCGCATAGCCCGACCAGTTGACGTCGGTGGCGCTGCGGCTGACGCCGTTGCTCGGCTGCCCGGCAGGGGTGGACACCGCGCGGATGTTGCTTTGCGCGGTCACGCCGGCGCCCAAGGTCAGGCGGTCCAGCGGGCCGGACAGGCGATAGGTGGTCGAGGCCTTGAACAGGTGTGAGGGGTCGCTGCGCCCGTCGCTGTCCAGGCGGCGGAAGTGCAGGTAGGTGTAGCCGGCATAGACGTTCCAGTTCGGGGTCAGGGCACCGGCGACTTCCAGGTCGATACCGTCGGTTTCCTGGCCGGAACCGGCCTTGTAGGCTGTGGCGCCGGTTGGCGTCAGCAGGTCGCCGTCCATCACCGCCTTGTTTTCCTGCTTGGTGCGGAAGTAGGCCGCGGACGCGTTTAGCCGACCATCGAACCATTCACCTTTGATCCCGATTTCGTAGCTCTGGCCACGGATCGGCTCGACCTTGGTGCCACTGACGCTCTCTTCGGTCTGCGGGTTGAAGATGTCGGTGTAGCTGGCGTACAGCGAGTAGTTGTCGTCCAGGTCGTACACCGCGCCCAGGTAAGGGGTGACGATGCCGTTGTTCTGCTGGTTGCTGCGCGCACCGTTGACGCTGACGGTGGTGGCCGAATAGTCGGTGCTGCGCACACCAAGGATGAGCGACAGGGGGTCGGTGACGCTCAGGCGAGTGGCGGCATACATGCCCTGCAGGCGGGTGGTGGTCTTGCTGTGCAGGCCGGTTTTCGAGGCCAGCATGGCGTAGTCGTCGTCCACGCCGTCGAGCCAGTTGCTCAGCCCCAGGCCATTGTTCGCCCGGAACTGGCAACCTACTCCACTGTTCACTGCCTTGCCGCCGCCGACCATGCTGCAGGTGTACTGCGGTGACCAGGCCACGGTGCGGCTGTCGTTGTAACCGACCATCGCCTGATGGGTGCGCCCGAACAGTTGGAATGGGCCGGACAGGTCGATCTGCGCCGATTGCTGGGTGGTGTCGGTGGAGCTGTGCAGGCCGTTGAGCACCGCGCCGCTGCCGTCCTGGTTCCAGTAGCCGCCGTAGACGCCGCGGCCGGACGAGTTGACCTTCGCCAGGCCACGGTGGTTGAGCGCCTCGCCGCTGCTCTGGGCGACCTTGAGGTCCAGGCTCCAGTCGTTGTCGAAACGGTGCGCCAGCGAGCCGAAGGCGGTGCGGGTGATGTACTCGCCAAAGCTCCAGCTGGGTACCACGTTGGTGCTGCGCGGCAGGTCGGTCTTGCTGCCGTCGCCGTACCAGATCGGGATGTTGGCGCCCCAGCCGCCGCCGACCACTTTGCTGTACTCGTACTGGTAGCCGGCACCCAGGGTGGTGGCATCGTCCAGGTCGAATTCGAAGTTGGCCAGGGCCGCGCGGGAGCGTTCGGACTGGTTGTCGCGGAACGAGCCGGCATCCTGCTGGGTCATGACCAGGCGCGAACGCAGGCGGCCGTCCTCGGACAGCGGCAGGTTCAGGTCGGCACCCAGGCGGCGCTTGTCCCAGCTGCCGTAGGTGGCGTAGGCGCTGCCACCGAAGGTCCGGGTCGGCGCCTTGCGGATCAGGTTGACGGTGGCCGAGGGGTCGCCGGTACCACCGAGCAGGCCGTTGGCGCCGCGGACGATGTCGATGCGCTCGTACAGGTCCATGTTCAGCGCGTTGCCGCCGCCGCTGAAGTCCGAACCGCCGGGGAACTGCAAGCCATCGATCTTCCAATTGCTGATCGAGTAGCCACGGGCGCGGAAGTCGGTTCGCCCGCCCACCTCCATCTTGCTCATGCTCACGCCCGGCGTGGTGTCCAGGGCCTGCTCGAGGGTGTGGATATCACGGTCTTCCATTTGCTGGCGGGTAATGCTGGTGACCGACTGTGGCGTCTGCCGGGGTGTCAGCTGCAAGCCTGTGGAGCTGCGTGTGCTCTGCACGGTGTAGCCGATCTGGCCGCTGTCGTCGGCGACCGGCAGTGCACTGCTGTCGATGTTGGTGGCGCCCAGTTCCAGCACCGGGCCATCAGCGAAGGCGGTGCCGCTAAGCCCGAGGGCCACGAAGAAGGCAATCGGGGAGAGGCGACTGCCGCCTCGTACCAAAGGGATTGTGTCGGTCATGATGCTCTTGCATACCATTTGGGAAGGCTTCGTATTCGCAGATGATTTTTTGTTACGATTCTAGGCATCTGCCCCTTCGGCTCCATGGACGGCATGTACGGGGATGTAATCGAACGTAATGAGCCTCACAGCTCTCCTTTGCACAGGTGCCCCACAACCATGAGCACGACCTTGCTGGTCGTCGACGATGACGACGAGATCCGCGAACTTCTCTGCGATTACCTGGCGGACGCCGGCTATGAGGTATGTGCCGCCGCCAACGGCGAGCAGATGCGCGAACAGCTGGCCCGGCACAAGGTCGACCTGGTGGTACTCGACCTGATGCTGCCCGGCGAGGACGGCCTGAGCCTGTGCCGGCAGTTGCAGGCGCAGCCGGGCTTGGCGGTGGTGATGCTGTCGGCCAGGGGCAGCACCCTGGACCGCATCATCGGCCTGGAAGTAGGCGCCGATGATTACCTGGCCAAACCCTTCGAGCCCCGCGAGCTGGTCGCCCGGATCAAGGCTGTGCTGCGCCGCCCCCAGCGCCTGGAGGCAGAGCCCGAAACGTCGACCAGCGAGCCACAGCTGTTTGCAGGCTTGCGGCTCGATCACGTCAAACGGTTGCTCGTGCACCCGGACGGCCAAGCCTTCAACCTGCCACGCTCCGACTACCGTGTCCTGCGTGAACTGCTGGACGCCAACAACCGCGTAGTCTCCAGGGACCTCCTGACACGCAGCGCGTTCGGCCGCGACCATCTGCCCGACGACCGCTCGGTGGACATGTGCATCAGCCGCCTGCGCCAGCAACTGCGCCGGGCGCCAGGCCAAGGCGCGCAGATCCTCACCATCCGCAACGAAGGCTATCTGCTGAGCCTGGCCCGCGAAGCGTTGGGCGCCTGAGGTGCGGCTGCTTCGCCGGCTGTGGCCGCGCACGCTGTTCGGCCAACTGCTGTTGATCATGATCAGCGGCACGCTGGTGATCCAGTTGATGTCCAGCAGCATCTGGTTCGACGTACGCTTCGCCCAGGTGCTAGAAGCGCCGGTGCGGCTGATCGCAGCGCGCAGCGCCCCCCTGATCGCCCAGGCCGAGTGCCATGGCGCGGCACGCCAGGTACCAAAGCATTACCAGCTGCGTTGCGCCGAAGCGCCGCCAGAGGGTGAGCATGACCAACGGCGAGGCTGGCGGCGCATCGAGCTGTTGCTGCATCAGGCACTGGCCTATGAACTGGGCAACGATGCGCGGCCGAGGTTGCTCAAGGTCCGGCTCACCGACGAACTGGGCCAGCCCATCGTCTGGCGCAGCCTGTTCGGCTTGCGCACCGCCCAGGCACATATCGAGTTTGCCGTGCCCCTCGCCGATGGCCACTGGCTGGTCATCGATGGCCAGGAGTTGCAGGGCTGGAGCGGCGAGTCGGCGTGGGTGCTGATCAGCGACTATCTGCTGCGGGTCTATGCCCTGCGCATCGCCGCCGTGCTGGTGGTATGCCTGGTGGCGGTGCGCTTGTGCCTGCGCCCGCTGCGCCGCCTGGCCGATGCCGCCCGTGGCCTGGGTGGCAATCTGGAACAGGCGCCGTTGCCGCTGGACGGCCCCGAGGAAGTACGGCACGCCGCCCAGGCCTTCAACGCCATGCAGCAACGGCTGATCCGCATGGTCAACGACAAGGCTTACTTCCTCGCCGCCGTGTCCCACGACCTGCGTACGCCGCTGACGCGCATGCGCCTGCGCCTGGAACGGCTGGAGGACAGCGAGCACAAGGAACGCCTGCGCCAGAACATCGCGCAGATGGACGGCATGATCGGCCAGGTGCTCGACTACCTGCGGGCGGGCGAGCAGCAGAACCTGCAAGCGATCGACCTCGACCGCCTGGTGGCACGCCAATGCGCGGATTTGGCCAGTGCCGAAGAGCCTTTGCCGATCCATGGCCAGGTGGGCCTGACCCAGGTAGACGCCCTGCTGCTGCAACGGTGCCTGCAAAACCTGCTGGTCAATGCCCTGCGTTATGCCAGGGAAGTCGCGGTAGTGCTGGAAAGCACGCCAACCGACGCTTACATCCACATCGATGATCGCGGCCCAGGTATCGACCCGGGCTTGCTGGCGACTGTCACCGAGCCCTTCGTGCGCGGCGAGGGCTCACGCAACCAGGCCTCTGGCGGCTATGGGCTGGGGCTGAGCATCGCCCAGCGCATCGTTGCCAGCCATGGCGGCGAACTGAAGCTGGTGAATCGCCAAGGGGGCGGGTTGCGGGTCAGCGTGCGATTGCCCCGGGGCAAAATCGCCTGATTATTTGCCGTCACCCTGCAGGATCCTGAGCGCCGCTTCGGCCAGGAAGCCCGAACGGCTCTTGTGCTCCGGGTGACTCTGTACGTAGCTGTCGATGCGGGTGAGCAGGTACGCCGGCAAGGTGATGTTTAGCTTCTCGGCCTTGCCCAGGTAGCGGGTGATGTCGATATCGATCAACGCCCAGGTGCAGCCGACATAGGCGGGATTGGCCGCATGCACGCCGACCTTGCTGGCCCTGGGGATTTCCAGCTGGTCCTGGGCGAGCAGTTCGAGGTGGCCTTCGATCGCTTCACGCGCCATGGCGATGGCGTTGTCGAGGTCTTCGCCCGCCGAAAAGCAGCCGGGGATATCCGGGACTTCCACACCCCAGGCGTGCTGGTCGTCACCGGGGAGGATCGCGATAGGGAACAACATGGTGATGAGTCTCCTCGTCAGCTGGCGTAGCCGATGCCCGGCCGATCGGTGGTTAGTATAACCACCGACAGACAGTTATCAACACCATACCCACCCTTTCGACAGGTGGGCTGCCAAGACGAGAAGAATGGAGCAACGACCGGGAGAAATGGTGCGGAATCTTGCAGCAGGGAGAAGCGTCAGATTGTTCAGAGCACGGCCAATGCTTTTGCCTTCAACACTTGCAGATCCATCACCGGCACCCCGACCCGCTTGGCCATCTCGTCCCACTCGCGCAGGCGCAGGCTGACCCCGAACAACGGGTCGGCCTCGAACGCATCGGCTTCGGCAGCGTTCATCATCCCACCCTGGTACGCCAAGGTGCGTCGGCTGGCTTCACTCAAACGGTCGTAGTATCCGGGCTGGCGCAAGGTCAGGTAGCGCTTGGCCTCGACGTGGTACTGCACCAGCCTGGCCAGCCGCTCGCTGAAACCACACCGGCGCAAATACTCGGCACCAATGCGCTCATGGCTGACGACGCCATAACCGCCCATGTCCTCGCCCTCGCACAGGTGGCCGATATCATGGAAGAACGCAGCCAGGATCACTTCGTCATCGTAGCCTTCGGCCATGGCCAGCTGGGCTGCCTGGGACATGTGCTCGAGCTGGGTGATGGCCTCGCCGATGTAGTCGGCGCTGCCATGGCGTCCATAGAGGGCAAAGATGTCGCTGACGGTCTGGGAGGATGTCGTCATGCCGCAGGCTCCTGTTCTGACGGGTCTGACGCCATCGCGGGGCAAGCCCGCTCCCACGAACGTGCAGGAACAGGCTCGCTGCGCGATGACGGTTTACTGTTGGGCGACCTTTTCGGATTTGCCATCGTAGCGCTTGCGCCACTCAGCGAGAATCTGGTCACGGTTCTTCGAGGCCCAGGCAAAGTCGTTCTTGATCAGGCGCTGCTCATAGTCGGCCGGCAGTTCGGTCTGCGGCTTGGCGATGCCCGGGGCGGCGAGCACGGCGAAGTTCTCCTTGTACAGCTCCATGGCGGCAGGGCTGGCGGAGAAGTCGGCCAGGCGCTTGGCGGCATCGGCCTTCGGCGAGCCCTTGATCACCGCCGTGGCCTCGATCTCCCAGCCCAGGCCCTCCTTGGGCAGGACGATGTCCAGCGGCGCGCCCTGGCGCTTGAGCTGCACGGCCGGGTACTCGAACGAGATGCCGATCGGGAACTCACCTGCCGCCGCCAGCTTGCATGGCTTGGAGCCGGAATGAACGTACTGGCCGATGTTCTGGTGCAGTGCGTCCATGTAGGCCCAACCCTGCGGCTCGCCAAAGGTCTGCAGCCAGGCGCTCACATCAAGGAAGCCCGTACCGGACGAGGCCGGGTTGGGCATGACGATCTTGCCCTTGTACTCCGGCTTGGTCAGGTCCTGCCAGCTCACCGGCTTGCTCAGGCCCTGCTTCTCGGCCTCGATGGTGTTGAAGCAGATGGTCGCGGCCCACACGTCCATGCCTACCCAGGCCGGTGGATTGGCGGCATCGCGGTAGTTGGGCGAGATCTTGCCCAGGTCCTTCGGCGCATAAGCTTCGAGCATGCCGTTCTGGTCGAGGATGGCCAGGCTCGATGCCGCCAGCCCCCACACGGCATCGGCCTGTGGGCGCTCTTTTTCGGCCAGCAGCTTGGCGGTGATGATGCCGGTGGAGTCGCGCACCCATTTGATCTCGATGTCCGGGTTGGCCTTCTCGAAGGCCTGCTTGTAGCTCTTGAGCTGCTCGGCCTCCAGGGCGGTGTAGACGGTCAGCTGGGTCGCGGCCGAAGCCTGCAGGCTGAACACGGCGGATACGGCAGCGGCAAGTGCGAGGGGCTTGAACATGATGCGGTTCCTATTGGTATGGGCAGTCGGTCAATGGCCAGGAGCGCGTTGGCGCCAGGCCTGGGAGCGGCGCAGCAGGCCGCGCGAAGCGCCGGCCAGCAGCAGGGAGGCGGCGGCGCTGGTCAAAAGGATCAGGGTCGACATGGCGGCCGCGCCGCCGACATTGCCGGCGTCGTCCATGTTCAGCACGGCAACGGCGGCGAGGATGGTGTCGGGGCTGTAGAGGAAGATTGCCGCCGACACGGTGGTCATCGCCGAGACGAACAGGTAGCGGATGATGTCCAGCAGCGCCGGCAGGCAGATTGGCACGGTGACTCGCACGAAGTGCTTGTACAGCGGCGCCTTGAGCGACAGCGCGGCGGCTTCGAACTCGCCGTCGAGCTGGCGCAGGGCGGTGGTGGCGGTCATCTGCGCGGTGGTCAGGTAGTGGGCGATGGTGCACACCACCAGCAGCGCCATGCTGCCGTAGAACACGTGCAGCGGGTTGCCGTTGAGGTTGAAGAAGAACACGTAGCCCAGGCCCAGCACCAGGCCGGGCACCGCCATGGGGATGAAGCTGAGCAGGCGCAGCAGTTGATTGAGCAGGCGCTGGCCTTGGGTCTTCTCCATCAGGTAGGCACCGGTGAAGATCACCACGCTGCCGATCAGCGCGGTGGCGATGGCCATGGTCACGCTGTTGCGGTAGGCCAGCCAGCCGCCACCAGCGGTGTCTTCAAACATGTAGTGCTTGAGCGACAGCGACAGGTTGTACGGCCAGAATTTGACCAACGACGAATACACCGCCATGCCGACCACCCCCAGCAGCGCCGCGCAGACCAGCAACACGATGGCCAGGTAGCAGCCATCACGCAGCTTCGATGGTTTGGGCTCGAACACCTGGGCGCGGCCGCTCATGGCCTCGCCCTGGCGGCGACGCAGCCAGGCATCCACGGCAAAACTGAGCAGCGCCGGCACCAGCAGCACCATGCCGATCAGCGCACCACGGCCGAACTGCTGCTGGCCGACCACCGCCTTGTAGGCTTCCAGCGCCAGCACCTGGTAATCGCCACCAACCACCACGGGTACACCGAAGTCGGTGATGGTCAGGGTGAACACCAGGCAGAACGCCGCGAACACCGCCTGGCGCGTGGCCGGCCAGGTGATGCTGAAGAATGCCCGGGCAGGGCCCGCGCCCATGCTCGAAGCGGCATCGAACAGCCGTGCGTCGGCCAGTGACAGCGCCGAAAGCAGGATCATCAATGCATGAGGGAAGGTGTAGATGGCCTCGCCAAGCACGATGCCCCAGAAGCCGTAGATGTTGTCGCTAAGCAGCCCGCGCAGCAGGCCCTGGTTGCCGAACAGGTAGACCAGCGCGATCGCCGGCAGCATCGACGGCGCCAGCAGCGGCAGCAGCGAAATGCCACGCCACAGCCCCTTGGCCGGGATCAACGTGCGTTGCAGTGCATAGGCGAACAGGTAGGCCAGCGGCACGACGATGGCGGCAACGGTGAGGGCCACCGACAGGCTGTTGCCGAGCAGCCAGTGGAAGTTCGCGCTGGCAAACAGTTCGCGGGCGGCCAGCAGCCCCCCGCCCTGCCCGGCTTCAGCGCTGAAGCCACGCCAGAAGATCGCCAGCAACGGCAGCAGCACCGCCAGCACCAGCAGGCTCAGCAACAGGCTCTTGCCACCGACGACGAACAGCCGGTCGCCCAGGGCGACGCCGTTGCGTGGCCTGCCGTTGGCGTGAGTGAGCGGCAGGGTCATGGGCGCGGCCATCTCAGGCGAACACCTGCAGGCTCTGCGGCGGCAGGGCCACCCAGATGTCCTGCGAACCCAGGCGCGGCATGGCTTCGGGCGCAAGCTCCGCGAGCAACGCATGGCCCGGCAGGGCCTCGAGTTCGAAGCTCATGCGGCAGCGATTGCCGAGGAAGGTAACTTCCCGGACCTTGGCCGGGAACAGGTTTTCCTCGTGCACCACCGGATTGACGGTGATCGCCTCGGGACGGCAGAACAGTCGGCCGCTGCTGACGGTGCTGGCGTTGTCGGCCAGGCGCATGTGCATGCCGCCGACCTGGGCGTGGCTATTGCTGCTGCGCTGGAACGGCAGCCAGTTGCCCTGGCCGACGAACTCCGCAACGAACGGCGTGGCCGGCTGGTCGTAGATCTCCTGGGGCGTGGCGTACTGCTCGACCTGGCCGTTGTTCATCACGGCGATGCGGTCGGCCATCAGCATGGCCTCGTCCTGGTTGTGGGTGACCATCAGCGTGGTGATGCCCAGCTGGCGTTGCAGCTGGCGCAGCTCGGTGCACAGGTGCTCGCGAACACGGGCGTCGAGGGCCGACATGGGTTCGTCGAGCAGCAGCAGCGAGGGCGACGGGGCCAAGGCGCGGGCCAGGGCCACACGCTGCTGCTGGCCGCCGGAGAGCTGGCCGGGGTATTTCTTCTCACTGCCGGCCAGGCCCACCAGCTCGAGCATTTCGCTCACCCGCTGGCGCGAAGCCTCGCGATTGCTGCCGGTCAGGCCATAGGCGATGTTGGCTTCGACGGTGAGGTTGGGGAACAGCGCGTAGGACTGGAACAGGATGCCGTAGTCACGGGCCTGGGGCGGCAGCTCGGAGATATCGCGGTCGCCGATGTACAGCGTGCCGCGATCCTGGCGCTCGAGGCCGGCGATGCAGCGCAGCAGGGTGGTCTTGCCGCAGCCCGAGGGACCGAGCAGGCACACCAGCTCGCCAGCGGCGATGTCGAGGGACACGTCGTTGAGCGCGGTGAAAGCGCCGAAGCGTTTGTGGATGCCGCGCACTTTCATCTGTGCGCCCGGGGTCACGTGGTTCATGGCAGGTCCTCATCGAAGCGATGGGGGCCATGCTAGGCAGGCTGTGCGAAGGTTCTGTGGCGTTGGGGCAAAAGCCGGTGATAGTGGTATAGGCAGATTTTGTAGTGGCCTCGCGATCGGCCCCTGTCAGAACTGCGAACCCATCACCTCCTGCGCCACCCCCAGGAACGCCGCCGGCAACCGCGCCTGGCGCCGCTCTTTCAGGCAGTACAGGTACTCGTGCATCACCGGTGCATCGTCCAGCGCCAGCACCCGCAGTTCGGGGTTATGCGGCACTTCATGGCGGGCAATGATGCTGATGCCGATATTGCGCAGCACCGCCTCGCGGATCGACTCGCGGCTGCCGATCTCCAGCAGCGCCCCAGGCTTCACGCTGGCGTCCTGCATCATCTGCTCGGTGAGCTTGCGCGTGGTCGAGCCTTGTTCGCGCATCAGCAGGCAATGCCCGACGACCACATCGATGGAAACGGCCTGGCGCTGGGCCAACGGATGATTGCGGTGTACCGCCACCACCAGCGGGTCGGTGCCCAGCACCCGGCGCACCAGGCGTGCATCTTCGAGCAATTGCGACGAGGCGGCGATATCCACCCGGTAGTCCTCGAGCATCTCGAGCACCTGCTGCGAGTTGCCGATTTCCACTGCCACTTCCACTTGCGGCAGGCGCTCGCGGAAGATCTTCACCAGGTCGAGGATGTAGTACGGCGCGGTGGCGGCGATGCGCAGGCTGCCCTGGGCCTGGCCGCTGTTGCGCAGCTCGAATTCGATGTCGGCTTCCTGCTGCAGCAGCGCCTTGACCATCGGCAGCAGGCGCACACCCTCCTCGCTCAGCACCAGGCGCCGGCCGCCGCGGTAGAACAGCTCGACGTCGTACTGGCCCTCGAGGTTGCGGATCTGCGTGGTCACCGTGGGCTGGCTGAGCCCGAGCTTCTTCGCCGCTAGGGTGATGCTGCCCAGGCGGGCCACCATGTAGAAGGCTTTGAGCTCGGCGCTCAGCATTGGCAGAACCTCTTTTTCACGCCGCAGGGGTTATTTGCGCAACAGGCGCAGACCGTTGAACACCACCAACAGGCTCACGCCCATGTCGGCGAACACCGCCATCCACATGGTGGCCATGCCGGCGAAGGTGATTGCCAGGAAGATTGCCTTGATCCCCAGGGCCAGCACGATGTTCTGGGTGAGGATCGCCGCGCTTTGCCGCGACAGCCTGACGAACGCCGGGATTTTGCGCAAGTCGTCGTCCATCAGCGCCACATCGGCGGTCTCGATGGCGGTGTCGGTGCCAGCGGCGGCCATGGCAAAGCCGATCTCGGCGCGGGCCAGGGCCGGCGCGTCGTTGATGCCATCGCCGACCATGCCGACCCGATGCCCCTGGGCGTACAGGTTCTCGATGCTGGCGAGCTTGTCCGCGGGCAGCAGGTTGCCCTCGGCGCGGTCGATCCCCACCTGGGCCGCGATGGCCTGGGCGGTGTGGGGATTGTCGCCGGTCAACATGACCGTCTTGATACCCAGCGCGTGCAGCTCGGCGATGGCCTCGCGGCTGCTGTCCTTGACCGTATCGGCCACGGCGAACAACGCCAGCGGACCGGAGCGGTCGAGCAGCAGCACCACGGTCTTGCCCTGGCGCTCAAGCACATCCAGTTGCGCTTCCAGCTCCGGGGAGCACAGGCCGAGCTCCTCCACCAGGCGATGGTTGCCCAGGTGGTAGGTCTGGCCCTCGATATCGCCGCGCACACCGCGACCGGCCAGGGCGGCGAATTCGGTCACCTCACTCAAGGCCAGGCTCTGGTCCCTGGCGAACAGGGCGATGGCACCGGACACCGGGTGGTCGGAGCGGGCAGCCAGACTGGCGGCCAGGGCTTGGGCGCGGCCTTCGAACAGCGGGTCAAGCACCTTGCTGTCGGTCTGCACCGGTTTGCCGTGAGTGATGGTGCCGGTCTTGTCCAGGGCCAGGAAGTCCAGCTTGCGCCCGCCTTCGAGGTACACGCCGCCCTTGATCAGGATGCCCTTGCGCGCCGCCGCGGCCAGGCCGCTGACGATGGTTACCGGGGTAGAGATCACCAGGGCGCACGGGCAGGCCACCACCAGCAACACCAGGGCACGGTAGATCCAGTCGAACCAGGCACCGGCCATGAACAGCGGCGGGATGAGCGCCACAGCGAGCGCTACCGCAAACACGACGGGGGTGTAGATGCGCGAGAACTGGTCGACGAAGCGCTGGGTCGGCGCACGGGCGCCCTGGGCTTCTTCGACGGCCTTGATGATGCGGGCCAGGGTCGATTGACCAGCGGCGGCCGTGACGCGGTATTCCATCGCGCCGGCCTGGTTGATGGTGCCGGCGAACAGCTTGTCGCCGACCGTCTTCTCGACCGGCAGGCTTTCACCGGTGATCGGCGCCTGGTCGACACTGGACTGGCCACTGACCACTTCGCCGTCCAGGCCGATGCGCTCGCCCGGGCGCACCCGCACCCGCGCACCGATTGCCACCTCGCGCACCTCGACCTCAAGCCATTGGCCATCGGCCTGTTGCACGGTGGCCATGTCCGGTGCCAGTTGCATCAGCCCGCCGATGGCATTGCGCGCGCGGTCCAGTGAACGGGCTTCGATCAGTTCGGCAACGGTGAACAGCACCATGACCATCGCCGCTTCCGGCCACTGGCCGATCAGCACGGCGCCGGTCACGGCAATACTCATCAGCGCATTGATATTGAGGTTGCGGTTTTTCAGGGCAATCCAGCCCTTCTTGTAGGTACCGAGGCCGCACCCGAGGATGGCAGCCAGGGCCAGCGCGGCGACCACCCACTCCGGCGCCTTGCCGGAGAAGTGCACGATTTCGGCGGCAATTGCCGCAACACCGGACAGCGCCAGCGGCCACCAACGGGTCTTGCTGGCCTGGGGCGCACTGGCGGCGCCATCATCCTCGGCGGCCAAGGGTTCGGCCTTCATGCCCAGGCTATCGATGGCCCGCTCGATCTCGGCGGTGCCCTGCAGCGTATGGCGCACGCCGAGCACACGGTTGATCAGGTTGAATTCCAGCTGCTCGACCCCGGCCAGCTTGCCCAGCTTGTCCTGGATCAGGGTCTGCTCGGTAGGGCAGTCCATGGCCTCGATGCGGAAGCGGCTGAGCTGCGCCTGGGCGCTGGCCTTTTCGGTCAGTTGCACCAGAGCCGGGGCGGCCTTGCTGGCGCAGCAGCCGTGGGCGTGGGGCGCGTGGCCATGATCGTGATCGTCACCATGGGCGTGATCATGCTTGTGGTCGGGGCTGACAGGCTGGTTCATGGAATCATCCTTAACTGAGCACTGGCCTCTGTAGAGATCCACAGAGTGGGTTGTTGCCAAGTGAACACCCTGTAGCCACTATAGGGTCAAGCCCTTTGCAGGAGATTTGCCATGAAGATCGGAGAACTGGCCAAGGCCACCGACTGCGCCGTGGAGACCATCCGCTACTACGAGCGCGAACAGCTGCTGCCGGAACCTGCCCGTAGCGACGGTAACTACCGGCTCTACACCCAGGCCCACGTCGAGCGCCTGACCTTCATCCGCAACTGCCGCACCCTGGACATGACCCTCGATGAGATCCGCAGCCTGTTGAACCTGCGCGACAGCCCCGATGGTTCATGCGGCAGCGTCAACGCGCTGATCGACGAGCATATCGAGCATGTGCAGGCGAGGATCGATGGGCTGGTGGCGCTGCAGGCGCAGCTGGTGGAATTGCGCCAGCAATGCAATGCGCAGGGGGCGGAGTGCGCGATTCTGCAGCAGCTGGAGACCAATGGTGCGGTGACGGTGCCGGAGACCGAGCATTCCCATGTAGGGCGCAGCCACGGGCATTGATGCCAAAAGCATCGCGGGGCAAGTCGCATCGGCGCACCGCCGCTCTCACGTTTGCATTGGGTCACGTGGGAGCGGCGGTGTGCCGATGCGACTTGCCCCGCAATTGCGTCAGCTCAGGCGATGAAGGTCTGTCAGACCGCCATCGGCGCCGTCATCGGCGCATGGTGCTCATAGCCTTCCAGCCAGAAGTCGCTCGGTTCGATCTTCTCCAGCCACTCCGGCTCGTACTTGCCGGTCTCGGCGAACGCCGGCACGCGGTCGCTGATCACCAGCTTCGGTGCCGCCAGCGGTTCACGCTTCATCTGCTCATTGAGCATATCCAGGTGGTTCTCGTACACATGGGCGTCGCCGATGAAGTAGGTGAACCAGCGCGGGGTGTAGCCGGTCAGGCGGCCGAACAGCGACAGCAGCGCCGCGCCCTCGGTGAGGTTGAACGGCGTGCCCAGGCCCAGGTCGTTGGAGCGGATGTAGAGGGTCAGGGAAATTTCCCGGGTCTCGACATTCGGGTGGAACTGGTACAGCAAGTGGCATGGTGGCAGGGCCATCTCGTCGAGCTGGGCGCAGTTCCAGCCGTGGAACAGGATACGGCGGCTGCCCGGGTCGTTGGCGATGGTGTCCAGGCACTGGCGCACCTGGTCGATGGCCTTGTAGAGGATGACAAATGCCTGGCCGTCCTCCTCGTCCTGGGCGATACGGCGGAAGCCGGCCTGCTCGGCCATCTCGATGGCCGCCGGGTTGCTCAGCGGGATGCGCTTGTAGCCGGGCCACTGGCGCCATTGCACACCGTAGATTTCGCCGAGGTCGTCATGCCCCTGGCGGAACGGGTTGGCCAGCCACTGGGCGTTTTCGTTGGCGTTCTGGTCCCAGACCTTGCAGCCCAGTTCGCGGAACTCGCCGGCGTTTCTCACGCCGCGCAGGAAGCCGACCATCTCGCCGATCGCCGACTTGAACGCCAGCTTGCGCGTGGTGATGGCCGGGAAGCCCTTCTGCAGGTCGAATTTGAGCATCGCGCCCGGCAGGCTGATGGTGCGGATACCGGTGCGGTTTTCCTGCAGCGTGCCGTTGTCGATGACGTCACGGACCAGATCTAGATACTGTTTCATGGCTTACCTGTAACAAGAACGGCAGGGGGAGCCCCCCTGCCGTGGAAATCAGACGGTGGCCTTGGCCGACGGTTTGCGGTTGTAGGCCCACCAGATCAGGAAGATGCCGCCGAGAATCATCGGCACGCAGAGCAACTGACCCATGGTCAACCAGCCGAAGGCGATGTAGCCGAGCTGGGCGTCGGGTACCCGCACGAATTCCACGATGAAGCGGAAGATGCCGTAGAACAGCGCGAACATGCCGGAAACGGCCATGGTCGGGCGCGGCTTGCGCGAGTACAGCCAAAGGATGACGAATAATGCCACACCTTCGAGGGCGAACTGGTACAGCTGCGACGGGTGACGCGGCAACTGGGCCGGGTCGCTGAACGGCGGGAAGATCATTGCCCACGGCACGTCGGTGGCCTTGCCCCACAGTTCGGCGTTGATGAAGTTGCCGATACGCCCGGCACCAAGGCCGATCGGCACCAGCGGTGCGACGAAGTCCATCAGCTCGAAGAACGACTTGTTGTTGCGCTTGCCGAACCACAGCGCGGCGAGCATCACGCCGATGAAACCACCGTGGAACGACATGCCGCCCTTCCATACCTCGAAGATCAGCGTCGGGTTGGCCAGGTACTGGTGCAGGTCGTAGAACAGCACGTAACCCAGGCGTCCGCCGACGATCACCCCCATCGACAGCCAGAACACCAGGTCGGAGAGTTTCTCGCGGCTCCAGGTGGGGTCGAAGCGGTTCAACCGGCGCGAGGCCAGCAGCCAGGCGCCGCCGATGCCGATCAGGTACATCAGGCCGTACCAGTGGATTTTCAGTGGACCGAGGGCCACGGCCACCGGGTCGATCTGCGGGTAAGGCAGCATTGTCTTTCCTCTAGGTTCAGATAAGGAAGCTGAGTCCGACGCAGAACAGCAGCGCGGCGAACAGACGCTTGAGCACGCGCGGCGACAGCTTGTGCGCCAGACGCGCGCCGTAGCGGGCGAAGAACATGCTGGTGGCAGCGATGCCAACCAGCGCCGGAAGATAGACGTAGCCCAGGCTGTGGGCCGGCAGGTGTTCCTCGTGCCAACCCAGCCACATGAAGCCCAGGGCACTGGCCAGGGCGATCGGCAGGCCACAGGCCGACGAGGTAGCCACCGCCTGCTGCATGGGCAGGCTGCGCCAGGTGAGGAACGGTACGGTCAGTGATCCGCCGCCGATACCGAAAATGGCCGAGGCCCAGCCGATCACCCCGCCGGCGGCGGTCAATCCGGGCTTGCCGGGAATGCCGCGGCTGGCCTTGGGCTTGAAGTCCAGGGCCATCTGCGCGGCGATGACCAGGGCGAACACGCCGATGATCTTCTGCAGCATCGGGCCCTGGATCAGCGAGGCGGTCTTGGCCCCGACCAGCGCGCCGAGCAGGATACCCACGGTCATCCAGGCGAAGATCGGCCATTGCACCGCGCCCTTGCGCTGGTGCTCGCGCACGGCATTGATCGAGGTGAAGACGATGGTCGCCAGCGAAGTGCCGACCGCCAGGTGGGTCAGCACCGAAGGGTCGAAGCCCTGCAAGGTGAAGCTGAACACCAGCACCGGCACGATGATGATGCCGCCACCGACGCCGAACAGCCCGGCCAGCACGCCGGCGCAGGCGCCCAACAGCAGATAGAGAGCGAATTCCATTCGTGGCCCCAGTGGAAAACAATCCGGCATGGTAACGGAAGCCACGCCCGGCGCTCTAGTGAACTCTGTGTCAGATGATGGCTAGCGGCCGACGGCGCGGGTAGAGTGGCCGAAAACACAGGGGACAACCTATGTGCCTGATCGTATTCGCCTGGCGGCCGGGGACAGCCCGGCCACTGATCGTCGCGGCCAACCGCGACGAGTTCTATGCCCGCCCGACCCAGGCCCTGAGCAGTTGGGAGGACGCCCCGGGCGTGCACGCCGGGCGTGACCTGGAAGCCGGTGGCACCTGGCTGGGTGTCGGGCCGAACGGGCGCTTTGCGGCGCTGACCAATATTCGTGACACACGCCAGCCGTTGGGGCCGCGGTCCCGCGGTGAACTGGTGGCGGCCTACCTGCAGGGTGAACTGGGGGTAGAGGCCTACCTGGACCGGGTAGCCAGCCGCAGTGGCCAGTACTCGGGGTTCAACCTGCTGGTCGGTGATGACAAGCGACTGGGCTACCTGCATGCCCGTGAGCCGACGCCACGCCTGCTTGAACCGGGGGTTTACGGGCTGTCGAATGCCGGCCTGGACACGCCATGGCCGAAACTGATCAAAGCGCGCAGCGGACTTGAAGGATTGCTCGAGAACACCGATCCACAGCAGCTACTGGCGCTGCTGGGCGACGCACAGCCTGCGCCGGACGGCGAATTACCCGAGACCGGCGTAGGGCTGGCCACCGAGCGGCTGCTGTCGAGTGTGTTCATCGCCAGCCAGAACTATGGGACGCGGGCGAGCACGGTACTGATCGTCGATGACCAAGGCCGGCGGCGCATGATCGAACGCAGTTTCGGGCCGTTTGGTGGGCATCTGGGCGAGGTTAGCCTGGAGATCTGATCAGACCTCATCGCGGGCTCGCAGCGACAGCTTTGATTCAGAGCCCGCGATGAGGCCGCTACAGGCAATCAGAGGGTCTTGTTCGGCCCGATCATCCGCGCCAGCCCGAGATTCTTCAGCGCCAGCTGCAGCGAGCTGTGGATAACCTGCGGGTTGTCATGGCTCATGGCATCGGCCAGCAGTTCCCGGGCCTTGCTCAGGTTGACCTGGCGCAGCATCCACTTCACTTTCGGCAGGTTGGTGGCGTTCATCGACAGGCTGTCGAAGCCCATGGCCATCAGCAGGATCGCCGCAGCCGGGTCACCGGCCATCTCGCCGCAGATACTGACGGGCTTGCCTTCCTCGTGGGCCACGCTGACCACCGTCTGCAAGGCCTGCAACACCGCCGGGTGCAGGTA
Source organism: Pseudomonas sp. CAM1A (assembly GCF_047501685.1). Taxonomy (NCBI): domain Bacteria; kingdom Pseudomonadati; phylum Pseudomonadota; class Gammaproteobacteria; order Pseudomonadales; family Pseudomonadaceae; genus Pseudomonas; species Pseudomonas sp. CAM1A. Next base: position 334,316 of record NZ_JBFNXP010000001.1, read on the forward strand.
GTCGTAAAGGTCGGCGACCCGCGGATTGTTGCGGTCCACCGCCAGCAGGTACTGGGTGAGGTCGTTGGAGCCGACCGAAAGGAAATCGACCTGGCGCGCCAGCTCGCGGGTCTGGTACACCGCGGCAGGAATCTCCACCATCACCCCCACCGGCGGCATCGGCACATCGGTGCCTTCGTCACGCACTTCGCCCCAGGCGCGGTGGATCAGGTGCTGGGCTTCTTCGAGCTCATGGATGCCGGAAATCATCGGCAGCAGGATGCGCAGGTTGTTCAGGCCCTCGCTGGCCTTGAGCATGGCGCGGGTCTGCACCAGGAAGATTTCCGGGTGGTCGAGGGTGACGCGGATACCGCGCCAGCCAAGGAACGGGTTCTCTTCCTTGATCGGGAAATACGACAGCGACTTGTCGCCGCCGATGTCGAGGCTGCGCATGGTCACCGGCAGCGGATGGAATGCTTGCAACTGCTCGCGGTAGATCGCCAGCTGTTCCTTTTCGCTGGGGAAGCGCTGGTTGATCATGAACGGTACTTCGGTGCGGTACAGGCCCACGCCTTCGGCGCCGCGCTGCTGGGCGCGGGCCACATCGGCGAGCAGGCCGGTGTTGACCCACAGCGGCATGCGGTGGCCGTCCGGGGTGATGCACGGCAGCTCGCGCAGCGCATCGAGCCCCTTGGCCAGCTGGCGCTCTTCCTCGACCACGTCACTGTACTGCTTGCGCAGCACTTCGCCGGGGTTGGTGAACACCTCGCCCTTGTAGCCGTCGACGATCATCTCGATGCCGTCGGCCTTCGAGTACGGCAGGTCGACCACCCCCATCACCGTGGGGATACCCATGGCGCGGGCCAAGATCGCCACGTGGGAGTTACCCGAGCCGAGTACCGAAACCAGGCCCACCAGCTTGCCTTCCGGCACCTCGCCGAGCATGGCGGGGGTCAGCTCTTCACTGACCAGAATGGTGTTGTCCTGGTAGACCAGCGACTGCGAACGGGCCTCCTGCAGGTACGCCAGCAGGCGCCGACCCAGGTCCTTGACGTCCGATGCCCGCTCGCGCAGGTAGTCGTCATCCATCAGCTCGAAGCGATTGACGTGTTCGCCGACCACCTGGCGCAAGGCACCCTGGGCCCATTGGCCAGTCTTGATGACCTCGACCACTTCGCCACCAAGTGCGGCGTCCTCGAGCATCATCAGGTACACGTCGAACAGCGCACGCTCTTCGGGGCGCAACTGGGTGGCAAGCTTGGCCGACAGCTTGCGCATATCCTCGCGCACGCCCTCGAGGGCGTTGTTGAACAGCTTGAGTTCGTTGTCGATGTCCTCGACGGTGCGGTCAGGCACAACCTCCAGGTCGGCGGGCGGCAGCATCACCACCGATCGGCCGACTGCAGCGCCCGGCGAGCCCGGCACCCCGACGAAACGGGCTTCCTGGATGCCCTTGCCCTGACGGCCCAGGCCACGGATCGAACCCGTCGCCTCGGCGTGGGCGATAACCCCGGCGAGCTGCGCGCTCATGGTGACCAGAAAGGCCTCTTCGCCTTCGTCGAACTGGCGGCGCTCCTTTTGCTGGATGACCAGCACGCCGACCACGCGACGATGGTGGATGATCGGTGCACCGAGGAAGGAGGCGAATTTCTCTTCGCCGGTTTCGGCGAAGTAGCGGTAACGGGGGTGGTCGGCGGCGTTCTCGAGGTTCAGTGGCTCCTCGCGGGTACCGACCAGGCCGACCAGGCCTTCGTTAGGGGCCATGCTGACCTTGCCGATGGAGCGCTTGTTCAGGCCCTCGGTGGCCATCAGCACGAAGCGGTTGGTGTCCGGGTCGAGCAGGTAGACAGAGCAGACCTGGCTGCCCATCGCCTCCTTGACGCGCAAGACAATGATACCCAACGCCGTCTTGAGATCTTTGGCGGAGTTCACTTCCTGGACGATCTTGCGCAGCGTATTGAGCATGGCTCGGGGTCGGACTCCGTCGTCAGTCGCGCGTCAGCAGGCGCGGGGCTAGCTCTTTCAGGGCGCGGCGGTACACCTCGCGCTTGAATGTCACCACCTGGCCCAGCGGATACCAGTAGCTGACCCAGCGCCAGCCATCGAATTCCGGCTTGCCGGTCAGGTCCATGCGCACCCGTTGCTCATTGCTCACCAGGCGCAGCAGGAACCACTTCTGTTTCTGGCCTATGCACAGCGGCTGGCTGTGGGTGCGCACCAGGCGCTGGGGTAAACGATAACGCAACCAGCCACGGGTGCAGGCAAGTATTTCCACATCCTGGCGTTCCAGGCCTACTTCTTCGTTCAGCTCGCGGTACAGGGCATCTTCCGGCGTTTCATCAGGGTTGATGCCACCCTGGGGAAACTGCCAGGCATCCTGGTTGATCCGCCGAGCCCATAGCACCTGCCCGGCATCATTCGTGAGAATGATCCCGACATTGGGGCGAAAACCATCCGGGTCGATCACGGCAGCAACCTCGCAAACGCATGTCGCCGCATTGTTCCACAAAGCCTGAGCGCGCAGCAACGCGCCCGCCAAGCTTATCTGCGGCGAGGTGAAGACTGCGGATTGAGCGAGCGTCGCCACACCGGGCGTGGCACTGGTATATCGGGTTTGCATGAAGGCAAGGTGACGCGACTGCGTCAGCCTCTCGCGGGACCATCCCGCTCCCACGGTTTGCCAATGGGAGCGGGCTGGCGAGGGTCATCAGACCGGTTTGGCGCCCATCAGGCCGGCGATGGACAGGAAGCACACACCGCTGAACACCGCCAACGCCAGGGTGAACTTCAAGCCTACGGCTTCAGCCTTGCGCAGCCGGTTCAGGCGCGCCACCAGCCACCACACGGCGAACGCGCCAAGGGTATAGATGACGCTGGAGGCCAGCACCCAGGTCTGCCCCAGCGGCCAACCGACCAGGTGCACCAGCCACCAGCCGGTGAACGGCATGCTCAGCAAGCACAGCCCCATCAGCAGCCAGACGAACACCAGCGGCCGGCGCAACAGCTTGCTGTAGGCCTCGGTGTCGCCCTTGCGCCGGGCATTCCAGGTCCAGACCGCCAGGCCCAGTGCGCCAAGCAACAACAGGGCCGTGGCAAGGATGTGCAGGGTCTTGAGGGTGGTCAGGTGTTCCATGTGAAAATCATCCTTTCAGCAGGCTTTTTCGCTATCGGCCTCATCGCAGGGCAAGCCTGCTCCCGCGAGGTGAAGCGTGTTCAGCCCAAGAATAGCCGGTAAGCCGGGTTCTCGGTCTCGTCCCAGTATGGATAGCCGATCTTGGCCAGGGCCGCCGGCACCAGGTGACGCTCCTCTTCAGGCACCTGCAGACCCGCGACCACGCGCCCGTCGGCGGCGCCGTGGTTGCGGTAGTGGAACATCGAGATGTTCCAACGCCCGCCCAGCTTGTTGAGGAAGTTGAACAAGGCACCGGGCCGCTCCGGGAACTCGAAACGCAGCACCATTTCGTCGCTGGCGCCAGCCGAGTGGCCACCCACCATGTGACGGATATGCAGCTTGGCCAGTTCGTTGTCGGTCAGGTCGGTGACTGGAAAACCTTGCTCCGTCAGCTGCTGTACCAATGCCGCACGCGGGTCTGTTTCCGGGTGAGTCTGCACGCCGACGAAGATGTGCGCCTCGTCCGAGGTGTGCTTGCGGTAGTTGAACTCGGTGATCTGGCGCTTGCCGATGGCCTCGCAGAAGGCCTTGAAGCTGCCCGGGCGCTCGGGAATGGTCACGGCGATGATCGCCTCGCGCTTCTCGCCCAGCTCGGCGCGCTCGGCCACATGCCGCAGGCGGTCGAAGTTGACGTTGGCGCCCGAATCGATGGCCACCAGGGTCTGCCCGGCCACACCCTTGAACTCGACGTACTTCTTGATTCCGGCAACACCCAGGGCTCCGGCAGGTTCGGTGATCGAGCGGGTATCGTCGTAGATATCCTTTATTGCCGCACAGATCTCGTCGGTGCTGACGGCAATCACCTCGTCCACGTGGTGGCGACAGATATCGAAGGTGTGCTGGCCGATCTGCGCCACCGCCACGCCATCAGCGAACAACCCGACCTGCGGCAGCACCACGCGCTCACCGGCGGCCATGGCGGCCTGCAGGCAGTTGGAGTCGTCCGGCTCGACGCCGATCACCTTGATCTCGGGGCGCAGGTACTTCACGTACGCGGCGATGCCGGCGATCAAACCGCCACCACCGACCGGCACGAAGATCGCGTCCAGCTGGCCGGGGTGCTGGCGCAGGATCTCCATGGCCACCGTGCCTTGCCCGGCAATGGTGTGCGGGTCGTCGTAGGGGTGGATGTAGACGAAGCCCTTCTCCTCCACCAGCTTCAGCGAGTAGGCCAGCGCCTCGGGGAAGCTGTCGCCATGCAACAAGACCTTGCCGCCACGCGAGCGCACGCCTTCGATCTTGATCTCCGGGGTGGTCTTGGGCATGACGATGGTCGCCTTGATACCCAGCTCCCGCGCCGCCAGTGCCAGGCCCTGGGCATGGTTGCCGGCCGAGGCGGTGACCACGCCACGGGCCAGCTCCTCGGCGCTCAGTTGCGCCAGCTTGTTGTAGGCCCCGCGGATCTTGAACGAGAACACCGGCTGCAGGTCTTCGCGCTTGAGCAGCACCGTATTGCCCAGGCGCTTGCTCAGTTGCCCGGCAGTGTGCAGCGGGGTTTCGACAGCAACGTCGTAGACGCGCGAGGTGAGGATCTTCTTGACGTACTGTTCGAGCATCGGAAAGCATCACTGGGCCGCGGGACAAGGGCTGGGAGTCTACCGCAGCGCCACGTCGGGCGACCACAGCAAAGCCGCCGGAGCCGTTATACTAGGCAACTTTCGATATCCGCCCTGCCCCTCCCGGAGCCCGCATGACCCAGGACCAACTCAAACAGGCCGTCGCCCAGGCCGCCGTCGACCTCATCCTGCCGAAACTGGATGAAAAAAGCGTCGTCGGCGTCGGCACAGGCTCCACCGCCAACTTCTTCATCGACGCCCTGGCCCAGCACAAGACCGCCTTCGACGGCGCCGTCGCCAGCTCCGAGGCCACTGCACAGCGCCTGAAGGGCCATGGCATCCCGGTCTACGAGCTGAACAGCGTCAGCGAGCTGGAGTTCTACGTGGACGGTGCCGACGAGAGCGATGCCCACCTCAACCTGATCAAGGGCGGCGGCGCGGCCCTGACCCGCGAGAAGATCGTCGCGGCGGTGGCCAAGACCTTCATCTGCATCGCCGACGCCAGCAAACTGGTGCCGGTGCTGGGTGCCTTCCCGCTGCCGGTCGAGGTCATCCCGATGGCCCGCAGCCACGTAGCGCGCCAGCTGGTCAAGCTGGGCGGCGACCCGGTCTACCGCGAGGGCGTGGTGACCGACAACGGCAACGTCATCCTCGACGTGCACAACCTGCAAATCACCAACCCGGTGGAACTGGAAAGCCAGATCAACGCCATCGTCGGCGTGGTCACCAATGGCCTGTTCGCGGCACGGCCGGCGGATGTGCTGTTGCTGGGCACCGCCGAGGGCGTGAAGACTCTGAAGGCCGAGTAAGCCTCATCACGGAGCAAGCCCGCTCCCACGGTGGGGGCGGGCTTGCCCCGCGATAGCGCCAGCCTGGGCAATCAATCAGCCGGCTGTTTGAACACATAGAACAGGTTCGGCTCACTGACCAGGTAGATGGTCCCGGCGTCGTCCATCGCAATCCCCTCAGCTTGTGGCACGGTCTGCTTCAACCCCTGGAACCCCTTGCGCAATGACAAGGTACTCAGCGGCCGCCCTTTCACATCCAGCTCCAGCACCAGCCGCGACTCGTCGGACAGCGCCAGCAGGTGCCCGCTGCGTTCGTCGAACTGCAGGCTCGACAGATCCCTCACGAACAACCGCCGGTCACGCTTGCGGTCCTGCACCACATGCACGGCATAGGGTTTGTCGGGATTGTCGTGGGGAAAGCCGTGCACCTCGTAGATCATCATCGGGTCACGCTCCTTGGCCACGAACAGGCGCTTGCCTGCCGAGTCGTAGGCCAGACCCTCGAAGCCCTTGTTGCCGTTCAGTCCGATGCCCAGGGACAGCTGCTCGGCATCGTTGGCGTCGAGGAACAGGGTGTCATCGTCCAGGCGCACACGAATCAACCGCTGCTGGCGCTCATCGGTGATCACGTAGCTGTTGGGCCCCACGTACTCCACCGCCTCAGGGTCGCCGAAGCCGGTCAACGGGACGCGGCGCAGGATACGGCCATCCAGCGACAACTCGATCAGCTCCGACCGGGCATTGGTGACGGTGAACAGGCTTTTGCGGTCGGGGTCATAGGTCAACGCCGAGATGTCGTCGTCCAGACCCTCGATAGGCCTGGCCTCGAGCACCACCTGGTAACGATCCAGGCCGATGCTCTGCTCGGACGGCTGCCACCAGGTCTTGAGGTTGAACCAGCCCCGCTCGAACAAGCGGAACTCATGCCCGGCAGCCCCCAGCACGAGCAGGCAGACAAACACGAAGAAGGCGAAGATCAGGCGAACGTGGCGGCGCATGCGGGCGGACTCGGCAATTGGAGCGCGTAGCTAACCACTATCAACTGAAGCAAAGCTTAATGCCATTATCAGAAATGGCTGATCGGTCAGTTCTTTTTGAAGCGATAGAACAGATTCGGCTCACTGACAATGTATAGGTTGCCCTGGTCGTCCATTGCCACTCCCTCGGCCCGGGGAATGGTGTCAGCCAGGCCATTGAAACCGCCCAGCAGGGTCATGAAGCTGACCTGATCGCCCTTTTCGTCAAGCTCGAGCAGCATGTTGGAGTCTGCCGACAATGCCAGCAGATGCCCTGTGCGCGGGTCGATACCCAGCGCGGACAAGTTGCGCAGATCCAGTTCGTCGCTGGCCAGCGGCTGCTTGTCGCCCTTGAGCGGGCTACGGCCATCAGTGCCCCAAGTGAACATTTTGGGCGGCCGCTCGGCGCCGATGACCAGGCGCTGGCGCATCAGGTCCCAGGCAATGGCTTCGAAGCCCTTGTTGCCCTCATCCGTTTCACCCAGGTCATGGGGCTGGTAGTCGGCGCGGTTCAGCGAAGTCGTGCCGGCATCCACCTTGACCATTGTCAGGTCATGGTTGCGCTCGTCGACGATGGCGATCTGGCCATCCTCAAGCACCGCCACGCCTTCCGGATTGGACCAACCCACCAGGGGGATCTTGCGCAGCACATCGCCATCGAGGGTGAGCTCGACCAGGAACGGGTGCTTGCCCATGACTGCGAACAACGACCGGGTGTGCGGGTTGAACGCCAGGTCCGACGCCTCGTCACGCTCCATGCCGGGCAACGGCTTGGCATCGATGTCGACCACGTAGCTGGGCAGCCAGATGCTTTCCTGGCGTTCAGCCTGGCTTTCGAAACCTTCCTTTATCCACAGCAGGCCGCGGTCGTCCCAGTGCATGGCCGAGATGACGCCATAGCCGATAACCGCTGCGACTGCCAGGCCGAACGGCCAGCGCCGGTAAAAGGGGCGCTTGGGAGACACGGAGGCGTGGGAAGGAGAGGGCATGCAAGGGTCCTGAAGGTAGGCGTAGGTTCGCGCATTATCCGCAAAGGGTGTGAAAAAACGGTAAACGTCTCTGCACTTTTTGTAGGAAAGGCGCGAACCTTGGGGTCAGAGCACCCGGCTCTCGAACCGACTGGCACCTGGAAGCTCCAGCACCAGCTCGTCACCAACCTCGAACGGCCCCACGCCCGCCGGGGTGCCGGTGAGGATCACATCACCCGCCTGCAACGAGAAGCACGCGGCCATATGCTGGATCATCGCCACGATGGGGTTGAGCATCATCGCGCTGTTGCCGTCCTGGCGCACTTCGCCGTTGATGGTCAGGCGTATACCGATGTCCTTCACATCCTCGAAGGCGCCTGCCGAGACGAACGGCGGCAGCACGCAAGCACCATCGAAACTTTTGCACAGCTCCCACGGCAGGCCCTTTTCCTTCAGCTTGCTCTGCAGGTCGCGCAGGGTGAGGTCCAAAGCCGGGGCATAGCCGGAAATGGCGTCGAGCACCTCTTCCTCGGTCGGCCTGGTCGACAACGGCTTGCCCAGCAACACCGCGATTTCCGCCTCGTAGTGCACCGAGCCACGCTCGGTCGGAATCTTGAAGCCACCTTCCAGGGGCACCACGCAACTGCCAGGCTTGATGAACAGCAGCGGCTCGCTGGGGATGGGGTTGTCCAGTTCCTTGGCATGCTCGGCGTAGTTGCGGCCGATGCACACCACCTTGCCCAGCGGGAAGTGGATGCGCGTGCCGTCTACGTACTGGTGCTGGTAACTCATGGCCGACTCCTGTGAACACTGCTTTTTATTCGGGAGCGAAGATCTTACCCGGATTCATGATGCCGTTCGGATCGAACACCGCCTTGATCGCCTTCATGCAGGCGATTTCTTCCGGTGAGCGGCTATAGCCCAGATAATCGCGCTTGGTCATGCCCACGCCGTGCTCGGCGGAGATCGAGCCGTTGTAACGCTCGACGATCTCGAACACCCACTTGTTGACCTTGGCGCAGGAGGCGAAGAAGTCGTCCTTGCTCATGTGGTCGGGCTTGAGGATGTTCAGGTGCAGGTTGCCGTCGCCGATATGGCCGTACCAGACCACCTCGTAGTCGGGATAATGCTCACCGACGATGGCATCGATGTCGCGCAGGAACGCCGGCACTTTCGAGACGGTGACAGAGATGTCGTTCTTGTACGGCGTCCAGTGGGAGATGGTCTCGGACAGGTACTCGCGCAGCTTCCACAGGTTCTTCAGCTGGGTGTCGCTCTGGCTCATCACCCCGTCCAGCACCCAACCCTGCTCGACACAGTGCTCGAAGGTGGCCAAGGCTTCGTTGGCCACCTCCTCGGTGCTGGCTTCGAACTCCAGCAGCGCATAGAACGGGCAGTCGGTTTCGAATGGCGCGGGCACATCGCCCCGGGCGAGGATCTTGGCCAGGCCCTTGTCGGAAAAGAACTCGAAAGCGGTGAGGTCGAGCTTGCCCTGGAAGGCGTGCAGCACTGGCATGATCGCGTCGAAGTCAGGCGTGCCCAGCACCATCGCCGTGAGATTGCGCGGCGCACGGTCCAGGCGCATGGTCGCCTCCACCACGAACCCCAGGGTGCCTTCGGCGCCGATGAACAGTTGGCGCAGGTCGTAGCCGGTGGCGTTCTTGATCAGGTCCTTGTTCAGCTCGAGCATCTCGCCCTTGCCGGTGACCACCTTCAGCCCGGCCACCCAGTTGCGGGTCATGCCGTAGCGAATCACCTTGATCCCGCCGGCATTGGTGCCGATATTGCCGCCGATCTGGCTGGAGCCGGAGGAGGCGAAGTCCACCGGATAGTACAGCCCCTGGTCCTCTGCGAACTGCTGAAGCTGGCGGGTTACCACCCCCGGCTGGCACACAACGGTTCGATCGAACTCATTGAAGGCCAGGATCTGGTTCATGTAGTCGAAGGCGACCACCACCTCGCCATGGGCCGCCACTGCCGCACCCGATAGCCCGGTACGCCCGCCCGATGGCACCAAGGCGACTTTGTGCCGGTTGGCCCAGCGCACGATGGCCTGGACTTGATCGATGGTTTTGGGGAAGACGATCGCGCTGGGCGCAGGTGGGTAGTGCTTGGTCCAGTCCTTGCCGTAGGCGTCGAGCGAGGCTGGGTCGGTGAGGACCTTGCCAGGGTCGACCAGGGTCATCAGTTCATCAATTACCACGGACTGGGTCATCGCTGGAACTCTCGACTTATTCATAGTCACCCTGAGCACGCTTCACCTGTCGGGATGGGCTCAGATTGTGTCGCGTATGCTAGCATAGCCCTCCCGCTGTTCGTGCTAAGGCCGACGCCGCGCCGCTTCACCCCCCTCGCCATTTTTCTCCGGGATACAGGTTTACGCAGATGAGCAAGACTTCTCTCGACAAGAGCAAGATCAGGTTCCTTCTTCTTGAAGGCGTCCACCAGAATGCGGTGGATATCCTCAAGGCTGCCGGGTACAGCAACATCGAGTACCTCACTGGCTCGCTGCCGGATGCAGAGCTGAAGGAAAAGATCGCCGATGCCCACTTCATTGGCATCCGCTCGCGCACCCAGCTGACCGAAGAGGTCTTCGACTGTGCGAAGAAACTGGTCGCGGTCGGCTGTTTCTGCATCGGCACCAACCAGGTCGACCTGAGCGCGGCCCGCAACCGCGGCATCGCGGTGTTCAACGCGCCGTACTCCAACACCCGTTCGGTGGCCGAGCTGGTGCTGGCCGAAGCCATCCTGTTGCTGCGCGGCATCCCCGAGAAGAACGCCTCCTGCCACCGTGGTGGCTGGATCAAGAGCGCGGCCAACTCCTTCGAGATCCGTGGCAAGAAACTGGGCATCGTCGGCTACGGCTCGATCGGTACCCAGCTGTCGGTGCTGGCCGAGGGCCTGGGCATGCAGGTCTACTTCTACGACCCGCTGACCAAGCTGCCACTGGGCAACGCCACCCAGGTCACCAGCCTTAACGAACTGCTGGGCCTGGCCGACATCGTCTCGCTGCACGTACCTGAGCTGCCGTCTACCCAGTGGATGATCGGCGAGAAGGAAATCCGCGCGATGAAGAAGGGCGCGATCCTGATCAACGCCGCCCGTGGCACCGTGGTCGAGCTGGACCACCTGGCCGCCGCGATCAAGGACAAGCACCTGATCGGCGCCGCCATCGACGTGTTCCCGGTCGAGCCGCGCTCCAACGACGAAGAGTTCGAAAGCCCGCTGCGTGGCCTGGACAACGTGATCCTGACTCCGCACATCGGTGGTTCCACCGCCGAAGCCCAGGCCAACATCGGCCTGGAAGTGGCCGAGAAACTGGTCAAGTACAGCGACAACGGTACCTCGGTGTCGTCGGTCAACTTCCCGGAAGTCGCGCTGCCGGCCCACCCAGGCAAGCACCGCCTGCTGCACATCCACGAAAACATCCCGGGCGTGCTCAGCGAGATCAACAAAGTGTTCGCCGAGAACGGTATCAACATCTCCGGTCAGTTCCTGCAGACCGACGAGAAAGTGGGTTACGTGGTCATCGACGTCGATGCCGAGTACTCCGATCTGGCCCAGGAAAAACTGCAGCACGTGAAGGGCACTATCCGCTCGCGCGTACTGTTCTAAGCTTGCCGGCTGCATGAAGAAGGGAGGCCCTGGAGGCCTCCCTTTTTCGTTCGTACCGCTGCTACCGGCTCAGCGTCACTTGACGTTGACGGTGATCTTCTGCGACTCGACGCTCGGTTTGAACGGAACGTGGTACTTGTCGCCCAGCACCAGTTGCAGGGTGTGTTTGCCCGGCGTGAGGGTGATGGTCGCTTCGGTCTGCGCCTTGCCGAAGTGCAGCACTTGCGGACCGGCTGGCAGGGGTGCGTTGTTCTCCGGCATCAGGCTGGTCGGCAGCGGCATGTCGGCGACCGGCGCCTTGTCCACATCTACCAGCAGGTGGTGATGGCCGGTGTGCGGGGTCTGGTCACCCGCAGGCTTGAGGTGCATGCCTTCGATGCCGAACTTGACGGTGAAGGTCTTGTCGACCGTGGCCCCGTCGGCGGGTGAAACGATGAAGACCTTGGCGCCTTCCGGTGGCTGCTCGCTCTTCAGCGCGTCCGCGGCACTGGCGAACACCGACGCCCCCATCAGCAGACCGGCGACGGCAGCACGCGAAAATAGGCTTTTCATTCACTTCTCCTGTGATTCACTTCAATTGACCGCTATCACTTAAACGAAGCACAGCGGTACTTCACCATAGTCCAGCCCGACCGGCAGAGGTTCAAAAACAGGGACAGAAATATTTCAGGGCAGAAGAAAACCTTGCCGCGACCTGGAGGTCATAGGCTGCGTTCGACCGGGGTAAACGAGAAAGCCGCGGCGAAAGCAATTCATCTGCCGAACAAGAAAGGGGCACTCATGCGTTTGACCATTGGCATTCTGGTGGCGGTATTGTTCAGCCCACTGGCCCAGGCCGAACTGATCGACGAAATCAACGACCGTGGCGAACTGCGCATTGCCGTGCTGGGCGACTCACCACCTTATGCGTTCAAGGAGAACGAGCACCTGACCGGTTTCGAGATCGAGTTGGGCCAGGCCCTGGCCAAGGAGCTGGATGTGCGGGCCGAGTTCGTCGAGACCGCGGCCGAAGAGGTGCTGCCCGGGGTGGAGAACGGCAAGTTCGACATGGCCTTCAACAAGCAAGACGTCGAACCGAGCGACCAACTCGACACCATTCGGACCCTGGCCAGCCAGAAACTGGTGATTCCGTACCTGAAGGACAATCCAGCCTTCGAGACGGCTGTGAACAATGCCCTGCAACGGATCAAGGACGATGGCCGCCTGGCTGACCTGGAAAGCAAATGGCTCAAAGGCACCAAGCAGGCGAGCGCCGGACAGTAACACCGCATCGCGGGGTAAGCCCGCTCCCCCGCAACGCTGCCGTCATGCTCAGCATCGCGTGGGAGCGGGCTTGCCCCGCGATCAGATCTGGCTCAACGCTCGCTGCGCGTCTTCCAGCTCCAGCTCGCTGAACACGAGCACCCCTTCGCGCCGCAACAAGGCCGTGGTCACGCCCTCACCCGCCACCTTCACACCGCTGAAGCTGCCGTCATAGGTCAGCAGATTGCCACACGACGGGCTACCGGACTTGAGCACCGCCACCCGGATGCCATGCCTACGCACCAGCTCCAGCGCCCGCTGCGCGCCGGCCAGGAACGCCTCACTGACATCCTCGCCCGCAACGGTCAGAACCTGCGCCTGCCCATCCAGCACCTGGGTGCCCTGTCCACCAGGTATCTCCGCCGGAGGCCGCGGTGTCGGCAGGCCGCCCGCCACTTCGGGGCACAATGGCACCACACGGCCCTCGTGCTGCCAGCGCTGCAACAGGTCGGGATGCCCGCTGGCACGCCCGTCATAGCGCACCGGCTGGCCCAGCAGGCAGGCGCTGACCAGCACCTTCGGCAGTTCAGAACGGCTCATTGCCACGGCGCCGGAACCAACCGGTCAACGACAGCCGTTCACGCCCTGCCGGCAGTACCTCGTGCGGGACTTCACCCGACAGGAACACCACCAGGCTGCCAGCCAACGGCGCCACGTCGTGCTCGACATCGCCCTTCAGGAACATGCGCAATTGCCCACCATCCTGCGGCTGCCAACCCTCGTTGAGGTACAGCACGGCCGACACCATGCGTCGGTCATCGTCGCGGAAGCGGTCGAGATGGCGCTTGTAGAAGGCGCCCGGCGGATACAGGGCAAAGTGGCACTCAAAGTCCTCGAGCCCCAGGAACAATCCCTGGTTGATGGCCTGACGCAGGCTGTCCATCGCCCCCAGGTAGCGGTCGCAGACCTCCGATTCACCGGGGTCGATCCACTGGATCTGGTCGCCACGGATCGCCTCGCGGATCTCCTGCGCGGCGCCACGCCCTATGCCGGCGGGGTTAAGCTCACCCTCGGCGTAACGACGACGGCATTCGGCCGCCAGCGCGCGCGACAGTTCGTCGGGCAGGAAAAGAGATTGCTGCGACCAGCCACGGGTGGCCAGGTCATCGACGATGGTCGACAGCAGCGGATGTTCGGAAGGAATGTGCATGGCGCATCATAGCCATTCGGCCATCGCTCGCACAGCGCCACTTGGTCAGGAAGCGCCGCTGGCGACTCGACAAAGCCCCGCCACGCCAAGGACAATAGCGGCCTGCCGACAGGAGTCCTGAATGCGCCGTCTGTTTTCCCTGCTTCTGCTGATGATCTGCACCATGCCTGTCTGGGCAGACACCCTCGATCAGCTATACAAGGTCGCCGGCTGGCCCGACCAGCGCGCCCATTTCAACGATGCCGTGAGCGCCGCCCAGCAGCGCTACCGCAACAGCCTGCCGCCTGCGGTTTACCAGGCGCTGGTCAACAACAGCAACCAACGCTTCCAGGCCCAGGCCATGGACCAACGGGCCCAGGCGCAACTGCGCGCCAACCTGCCCAACCCCTCGCCGGCCCTGGCCTTCTTCCAGTCGCCGCTGGGGCGCAAGGTCGTGGCCGCCGAACTGCTTGCCACGCGCAAGGACCAGCTGGCCAAGCACGCCAAGGGCCTGCCGAAGATCCAGGCCAGCGACAACCGCCTGCTGATCGTCGGCCACCTGGCCCAGGCCCTGCCTGCCCGTGAGGCCGGCGCCGAGGTCAGCCTGGCGATCGCCGGCGTGGCGGCCGACAGCCTGAGCTCGATGCTGCCCGGCCTGTTCGGCGGCGGCCAGGCCCAGAACCTGCTCGATGGCCAACGCCAGCGCTTGATGAACCAGGTGGGCGAGGACCTGAACAACACGTTGTTGTACGTCTATCGCGACCTGTCCGACGCTGAGCTCGAGCAGTTCGCCACCTTCGCCGAATCGACGGACGGCCAGGCTTACTACAAAGCTGCGGTGGCCGCGATTCGCTCGGCCCTGGCCGTGGGCCAGAACGCCGCCAACCTGAAGTAAGTCAGCCCAGGCGCTGGCCAATGAACTCGAAATAGCGCTGGCGGATGCCAGGCAGTTCGTTGGCCAGGTGATGCCGCGCTTCGGGCAGCATGAGGATCTGCGGCTCGGCGAACTTGGCCTTGAGCACCTTGAGGTTATATGGCCAGTCCACCGTGCCGTCCGCCTCGCCCTGCACGATCAGGGGCCTGCGCGTGCTGCACGGCGCGGCTTCGATACGCCGGACCCACTTCATCAGCGCACCGACCCAGGCGGTCGGCAGGCGCCGTGGTTGTAGCGGGTCGGCTTCGAGAAAAGGCAGAAAAGCCGGGTCGTTGGTGTTCTCGCTGAAGCGCCGCTCGATGCCGTTGACGAAGTGGCGCAGCACCCGGTAACTCAGCTTCGACCAGCCCCAGGCTCGCGGGCGCACCAGTGGGGCCAACAGGATTGTCTCGCCGTCGACAGGGCTGCTTTCGCCCTGGTGCAACAGATGGTCGACCACGATAGCCCCACCAGTGCTTTGGCCGCAAAGATGCCAGGGCCGTGGCAGGTCGAGCAGCCGGGCCTGTTCGAACAGAGCCTCGAGCACCTGTTGGTAGATGCCGAAATCATCGATGCTGGCTCGTTCGCCACTGGACAGGCCATGCCCCGGCAGGTCGCAGCCGATCACGGCGTAGCCGCGCCCCAGGGCCCATTCGATCACGTGGCGGTACAGGCCCATGTGATCGTAGTAGCCATGCAGCAGGAACACCGTCGCCTGTGGCCGCTCGGGCAGCCAGACCTGGCCGACCAGGTCGAAGCCCGCCACCTGGAAGCCGCCCAGCCAACTGTGCGCGGACAGGCCCAGGCCGTAGAAGCCCTGGTAGGCCTGGCCCTGGGTGGACAGCAGGTGGCGATCGGCAAGGGGCGACAGGCTGGCGCGCAGCAGGTCGGGGTGGAAACTGGCAGACATCGGTACATCCAGAGTGAAGCAAGTATTGATCTGCGATATTCAGCTCTGGGCCGCGTCATGGCAAGCTTGCTGCCTTTCTCAACGAAACACGCGACCTCGTGGGAGCGGGCTTGCCCCGCGATGGCTTCACCGCAGCCATCGCGGAACAGACCCGCGCCTGCCGGTACCGCGACCGGGCTCCTATGGCGAAGCGACTTCTGATGTTCCTTGCACTGCTGCTCTGCGCTGCCACCGCCTGGTGGGCCTACGACAGCTTCCAGTCCCGCTACCTGCGACCGTTCGACAACCAGACCACCTTCTTCGACGGCAGCCAACTGCGCCTCCCTGCCGAGCTGGCTGGCCCGGGCCCGATCCGCGTGGTGCACTTCTGGGACCCGGCCTGCCCGTGCAATGTCGGCAACCAGCAACACCTGGGCGAACTGGTCGAGCACTTCGCACCGCTCGGGGTCAGCTTCCATGTCGTGCAAAAGCCTGGCAGCCACGGCCAGCTGCCGGCCAACCTGGGAGCGCTGAAGCCCCTGGCCAGCCTGCCCGGCAGCGAGCACCTGCCCGCCAGCCCCGCCGTGGCGATCTGGGACCACGACGGCAACCTCGCCTACTTCGGGCCCTACAGCGAAGGTGCGGTGTGTAACTCGAGCAATAGTTTCATCGAGCCGATCCTCAAGGCGCTGGCACAAGGGCGTCGGGTGCAGGCCTCGAATACCCTGGCGGTCGGCTGCTATTGCCCCTGGATCGATTGACGCACCCGCGCCGGGTTACCGACCACCACAGCCCCCGCCGGCACATCCCGGGTCACCACGCTGCCGGCGCCGACCACGGCGTTATCACCGATGGTCACCCCAGGCAGGATGATCGCCCCGCCGCCGATCCAGACGTTGTCGCCAATGATCACCGGGCGCCCGCTTTCCAGGCCACTGCGGCGCAGCGCCGGGTCCAGTGGGTGGTCGGCGGTGTAGATTTGTACCGCCGGGGCGATCTGGCAGTCGGCACCGATGCGCACTGGCAGCACGTCGAGGATCACGCAGTTGAAATTCATGAAGGTGTTGGCGCCCACGCTGATGTTGTAGCCGTAGTCGCAGTGGAACGGCGGCCGGATCACCACGCCTTCGCCCACGCTGGCGAAATGCGCCTTCAACAAATCATGGCGCGCCTCGTTGGGTTGCTCGACGCTGCCGTTGTAGCGGTGCATCCACTGCCGGTTGGCCGCCTGCTCGGCTTGCAGCTCGGGGCAGCCGGCATGGTAGAGCTGGCCTGCCAGCATTTTCTGTTTTTCGCTGAGGGACATGGAAACTCCTTTCAGGGGGCTATGCTCAGTTCGCGAATCCGCCGATGATCGGACCACATTATTTCGCTCGAGTGCACAAGGAGTCTCGATGAAGCGCAGCCTGACCTTGCTGGCAGTGGTGATCGCCGTGGCCGCCGCGGGCGGCGGTTACTGGTATGTGCAGGGCAAGCAGCCCCAGCGTGATGGCGAAGCGGCCATCAACGGCTTGCAGGCGCCGGTCAGCGTGCGCTTCGATGCCCGTGGCGTGCCGCACCTGCAGGCCCAAAACGAGCAGGACCTGTACCGCGCCCTGGGCTACGTGCAAGCCCAGGACCGTCTGTTCCAGATGGAGATCATGCGCCGTCTGGCTCGCGGCGAGCTGGCCGAGGTGCTGGGCGAGAAGTTGCTGCCCACCGACACCCTGTTCCGCAGCCTGCGCATTCGCGACCAGGCGGCCTTGATGGTGCAGCGCCAGGACCGCCAGTCACCGGCCTGGCAAGCGCTGCAGGCGTACCTGGACGGCATCAACCAGTGGCAGGCCAGCCACCCCAAGCCGATGGAGTTCGACCTGCTCGGCATCACCCCGCGCCCGTTCACCGCCGAGGACACCCTGAGCATTGCCGGCTACCTCGCCTACAGCTTCGCCGCCGCGTTCCGCACCGACCCGGCACTGACCTACATCCGCGACCAGCTCGGCCCCGAATACCTGAAGATCTTCGACCTCGACTGGCAGCCCGACGGCGCCGTGGCCACGCCGTTGGCCGCCGCCGACTGGCGCAGCCTGGAGCAGTTGGCACGGCTCAGCCACGAGGCCCTGGGCGATGCCGGCATCCCGCAGTTCGAGGGCAGCAACGCCTGGGCCGTGGCCGGCAGCCATACCCGCAGCGGCCGGCCGCTGCTGGCGGGTGACCCGCACATCAGCTTCGCGGTGCCGGCGATCTGGTACGAGGCGGAGCTGTCGGCACCAGGCTTCAACCTGTATGGCTACTTCCAGGCGCTCAACCCGTTCGCCCTGCTCGGCCACAACCGCGACTTCGGCTGGAGCCTGACCATGTTCCAGAACGACGACGTCGACCTGATCGCGGAGCGGACCAATCCGCAGGACCCCGAGCAGGTGATGGTCGACGGCAAATGGCAGCCACTGGAAAAGTCCGAGCAGAAAATCGCGGTCAAGGGCGCGGAGCCGGCCAGCATCACCTTGCGCCGCTCGCCCCACGGTCCGATCGTCAACAGCGTGCTCGGCGACACCGCCGGCCCGACGCCCATCGCCATGTGGTGGGCCTTCCTGGAAACTGACAACCCGATACTCGAGGGTTTCTACCAGATCAACCGCGCCGACACCCTGGGCAAGATGCGCGAGGCGGCGGCCAAGGTCCAGGCACCGGGGCTGAACCTGGTGTGGGCCAATGCCCGGGGCGATATCGGCTGGTGGGCGGCGGCGCGGCTGCCAATCCGCCCGGACGGCGTCAACCCGGCGTTCATTCTCGATGGCGCCAGCGGCCAGGCCGACAAGCCGGGCTTCTACCCTTTCAGCGCCAATCCGCAACAGGAGAACCCGGCCAGTGGCTACATCGTCTCGGCCAACTACCAGCCACCGGGCGCACTGCCCGTGCCCGGCTACTACAACCTGGCCGACCGGGGTCGTCAGCTGGATCGCCAGCTGAGCAATCCGGACATCAAGTGGGACACCCAGAACAGCCAGGCTCTGCAGCTGGACACCAGCACCGACTATGGCCCGCGTACCCTGGCACCGCTGCTCGGCACCTTGCGCAACATTGCCCAGGGCGACGAGGAGAAGGAGCTGGTCGAGCAGCTGGCTGCCTGGCGCGGCGATTATCCCCTGGACTCCACCAGCGCCACGCTGTTCAACCAGTTCCTCTACGAGCTGGCGTTCGCCGCCCTGCACGACGAGCTGGGCGACACCTGGTTCCCGGTGCTGATCAGTACCCGTGCCATCGACGCTGCTTTACCTCGCCTGGCTGCCGACCCTCAATCGCCGTGGTGGAACCTGCGCGGTAGCAACGAACATACCGATCGCAACGCCATCGTGCGTTTGGCCTGGCAGCGCAGCCTCAAGCACCTGCGCGAGACCTTCGGCAAGGATCCGGCAAGCTGGCAATGGGGCAAGGCCCATACCCTCACCCACAACCATCCGCTGGGCGTGAAGAAGCCGCTGAACCTGTTGTTCAATGTCGGCCCCTACGCCGCGCCGGGGACCCACGAGGTGCCGAACAACCTGTCAGCGAAGATCGGCCCGGCGCCCTGGCCGGTCACCTACGGGCCATCCACCCGTCGCCTGATCGACTTCGCCGACGCTGGCGCCGCGCTGACCATCAACCCGGTCGGCCAGAGTGGCGTGCCGTTCGACCGGCACTATGGCGACCAGGCCGAGGACTATATCGAGGGCCGCTATCACAAGGCGCGGATGGGGGTGATTCCGGCGCAAAGCACGCTGCGGCTGGTGCCCAGATAGAAACCGGGGCTGCAAAGCAGCCCCGTTCAGATAATCAACCCTGCCACTTGCCGCCTTCGACAATCACGCTCTCAGGCTTGGTGTCGTCGCTCAGGTCCTTGCGCACGTACTGGTCGTACAGCTTGAGCAAGAATTTCTCCTCGCCCAGCTTGGCCAGCTCGCTGTTCACCCAGTCGCGCAGCTCGGTGTTGCCCTTCTTCACCGCCGGGGCGATCGGCGCCTCGTCACCCAGCAACTGCGGTAGTACGCGATAGCCCGGGTTCTGCTTGGCCCAGCTGAACAGGATCAGGTTGTCCTGGGCATAGGCTTCACCACGGCCGTTGGCCAGGGCGGCCAGCGACTCGGTGTTCTTCTCGAACTTGAGCAGTTTCCAGTCCGGGTGGGTCTTGGTCAGCCAAATGTCGGCAGTGGTGCCGGTGGTGACGATGATGGTCTTGTCGGCCAGGTCGTCGAGCTTCTGCACCGGGCTGCCATCGGCGACGATGGCCTGCACCGCCACACGCAGGTTGGGGTTGGTGAAGTCCACGGCCTCCTTGCGCTCGGGGGTGACGGTCATGTTGGCGAGGATCAGGTCGACCTTGTCGCTCTGCAGGAACGGGATACGGCTGGCAGGCTCGACGGCAACGAACTCGACTTTGTTCTCGTCGCCCAGCAGGTCCTTGGCGAAGCGACGACCGATGTCAGTATCGAAGCCCACGTAGCGGCCGCTTTCATCGACGAAGCCGAACGGTGGCTTGTCGGTGAACACGCCGACGATCAGCTTGTCGCGGGCCTTGATGGTTTCCAGGTAGCTGCTGGCCGGCGAGGCGGCGGCGGGCTTGGCCGGGTCTTCGGATTTGTTGCAGCCGGCCAGCAGGGCCAGGCCCAGCAATGGCGCGAGCAGTTTGGCAAACGGGGCAGTCTTCATGACAGTTCCTTGTGCAGTGGCTTAGACAGTGTCTTGGGCAGGCTTTCGACGAACGAGAATTTCTCCAGGAACTGCTGCGCGCGTGCGGTCTGCGGTTGAGTGAAGAAGCGCTCAGGGTGGTTCTGTTCAAGGATCCTGCCGGCCTCCATGAACACGATGCGGTCGGCCACCGCGCGGGCGAAGGCCATTTCGTGGGTGACGATGAGCAGGGTCATGCCTTCGCGGGCCAGGCCCTGGATCACCTGCAGCACCTCCTTGACCATCTCTGGATCAAGGGCGGCGGTGACCTCGTCGAACAGCATCACCTGGGGGTTCATGCACAGCGAACGGACGATGGCGATGCGTTGCTGCTGACCACCGGAGAGCTGGCGCGGGAACGCGTCACGCTTGTCCAGCAGCCCGACCCTGGCCAGCAGCGCCTCGGCCTGGGCCTGGGCCTCGCGGCGTTCGCGCTTCTGCACCTTCAGCGGACCCAACAGCAGGTTGTCGATCACGCTCATGTGGCCGAACAGGTGGTAGCTCTGGAACACCATGCCGACCCGCTGGCGTACCTGGCGCCAGTCGGTGTCGGCGCCGAGCAGCTCCTGGCCGTCGAGGCGCAGGCTGCCGCCCTGGGCCTCCTCCAGCCCGTTGAGGCAACGCAGCAGGGTGCTCTTGCCGCAGCCGCTGGGGCCGAGGATCACCACCACCTCGCCGGCCTGGACCTTGAGGTCGATGTCCGCGAGCACCTGGTGCTGGCCGAAGAACTTGTTGAAACCTTGGAATTCGATCAATGGATTCATGCGTGGGCCCAGCGCCGCTCCAGCACGCGGGAGGCGGCTGACAGCGGATAGCAGACAAGAAAGAAGAACAGCAACAGCGCGCCGTAGATCAGCACCGATTCGTAGGTGCGCTCGATGATCTGCTGGCCCGCCTTGATCACTTCGACCACGCCGATCAGCACCGCCAGCGAGCTGGTCTTGATGATCCGCGTGTAGATATTGATGGTCGGCGGGGTCATGCGCTTGAGCGCCTGGGGCAGCAGCACATAGGCATACAGCTGCCAGCCGCCCAGGCCGATCGACAACCCCGCCTCGCGCTGCCCGCGTGGCAGCGACTGCAGTGCGCCGCGCACCACCTCGCCGACCTCGCTGGCGCCCCACAGGCCCAGCACCAGCACCGCGCACCAGAAGCTGGGGATGCTCAGGCCGAAGAAGATCGGCAAGCCGAAGAACACCAGGTACAGCCAGACCAGCACCGGAATCGCCCGGAACAGTTCCAGGTACACCTGCAGCAGGATGTTCAGCCAACGGTTGCCGAGGGTCGCCAGCACGCCGTAGAGCACGCCGCCCAAGGTGGCGAACAGGATGCCCAGCGCCGAGATCGCCAGGGTTTGCCCCGCGCCCTTGGCCAGCTGCGGCAGCGAAACCAGCAGCAGCTCAATGCCCGAACTGGCCATGTTGCAGCCTCCGTTCCAGGTAACGCAGCAGCAGTGACAGCGGCAGGAAGATCAGCACGCAGAGCAGGGTCAGCACGGCGAGCATTTCGTAGGTCTTGTAGTACAGGGCGATGTAGTTCTTGGTGGTGTAGAGAATCTCCGGCACCGCCACCGCCGACACTACGGTGGTCTCCTTGAGCAGGAAGACGAAGTTGGCGAACAGTGCCGGCAGGCTGAGGATGCCGGCCTGGGGCAGGATCACATGGCGCAGCAGCTGGCCCTCGGAAAGCCCGATGGAGCGCCCGGACTCCAGCTGCGCCCGTGGCACGGCCTCGACCCCGGCGCGCAGTACCTCGGTGAGGTAGGCACCGCCCATGAAGGTCATGGTGATGATCGCGGCGGCAAAGCCCGACACTTTCACGCCCAGGCTGGGCAAGGCGAAATAGACGAAGAACAGCTGGATCAGCAGCGGTGTGTTGCGCGCCAGCTCCACGTAGCCCTTGACCAGGCGCCACAGGTACGGCGTGCGCAATACCAGGATCGTCGCGTTGAGCAGCGCCACCAGCAACGAGGTGACAATTGCGATCGCCCCGACCTGCAGGGTCACGCCAACAGCGTTGAAGAAGGCCGGCAGTGTGCTAAGCATGAAGGCGGTGTCGAAGCTCATGGAAGGGGCCTCGGCACGGGGTCACGAAAGTACGGCATGGGGCAGGTCCAGGGTCGGCACGAGGGTGGCTCGGCGTCGTTTGACGAATAGTGGCGCTGTGCCGGTAAGCACGACCCCCTAGACTCTAAAGGTATAAAAATATTTTTATAAATATCTTTATTGCATATCTATATCACCGCCCCGTGACGCTCAGAAATTTCCTTCATGACGCAGGGATCTTTCCGAGCAAATTCCCCTCCAAGGGGTTTCAAACTGTGACTTGCACGGCCCATCACATTCAACAAGGAAGACAACGATGAATAGCCCCTGCTTGCCTGCTTCGAACGAACAACTGCTGTGGCTCCTGGCGCTGCGCCGGGCCCTGGCCAGTCAGCGCTGAAGACGCCATCGCGGGGCAAGCCCGCTCCCACAAGCGCCCCCACTTTTGCGGGAATGGGCTGCGTAGGAGCGGGCTTGCCCCGCGATAGGGCCGGAGCTGCCGGTCCCTCTTCAAGCCAGCTCAAACAAAAACGCCGACGCAAAATGCGTCGGCGTTTCTCGTACCAGCCCGCGTATCAGAACGCCGGCAGTACCGCGCCGCTGTACTTCTTCTCGATGAATGCCTTCACTTCCGGGCTGGTCAGCGCCTTGGCCAGCTTCTGGATAGCCGCGCTGTCCTTGTTGTCCGGGCGGGCGACCAGGAAGTTCACGTACGGCGAATCGCTGCCTTCGATCACCAGGGCGTCCTTGGCTGGGTTCAGGCCGGCTTCCAGGGCGTAGTTGGTGTTGATCATGTCCAGGTCGACCTGATCCAGCACACGCGGCAGCATGGCCGACTCAAGCTCCTTGAACTTGAGCTTCTTCGGGTTCTCGGCGATGTCCTTCGGCGTGGCGAGGGCGTTCTTCGGATCCTTCAGGGTGATCAGCCCGGCCTTCTGCAGCAGCAGCAAGGCACGGCCACTGTTGCTGCCCTCGTTGGGGATGGCCACGGTGGCGCCGTCCTTCAGCTCGGCCAGGCTCTTGACCTTCTTCGAGTAGCCACCGAACGGCTCGACATGCACGCCGACCACGGTTTCCAGATGGGTGCCTTTGCCTTCGTTGAAGTTCTTCAGGTACGGCAGGGTCTGGAAGTAGTTGGCGTCCAGGCGCTTCTGGTCGACCTGCACGTTGGGCTGGACGTAGTCGGTGAAGACCTTGATCTCCAGGTCCACGCCTTCCTTGGCCAGTGTCGGCTTGATCAGTTCGAGGATTTCCGCGTGCGGCACAGGCGTGGCGGCGACCACCAGTTTTTCAGCGGCGTTGGCGAGGCCCGTGAACGACAGGGCGGCAGCCAGGGCGGTGGTCAGCAGGGTCTTTTTCATGGTGATCCTTGTTCTATAGCTGGGCCATCGCAGATGGCGACGTCGGGTGCCCATCCGTTCGGGTGGGCGTGCAACGGACAATACCGAGAATTTTTATTCCGTAACAATATCTTTTGATTAGCTGCTTATTCCAAAAACAACTGGCCATCATGGCCTTTGGTCATGAGCGCCAGCGCGCCGCTCTAAGGCGCGGTTTCACCCAGTCGCGCCAGGGCTTCGCCCAGCAGCCCACGCAGTTCAGCAAGGGTCTGCGCCTCGCCGCCACGGCGTAGCTGTTCCAGCTGTCGCGCCAAGTTGGCCAGGGGGCTGGTGTCCGGCAGGTCAAGGTGCTCCGGGAGGATTTCATCGCCGTCGCTCACCAACAGGGCGAAGTGAATGACGTTCTCCAGCTCGCGGGTATTACCCGGCCAGGCGTGGGCTTCCAGCGCCTGCTGGGCGGCCTCGCTGATCAGGGGTAGCGGCCGATCCAGGCGCACGCTGTAGATGCCCACGAAATATTCGGCCAACGGCAGGATATCGCCGACCCGCTCGCGCAGCGCCGGCAGTTCCAACTCGCCCTCATGCAGGTAGTGATACAGCCGCTCGTTGAAGCGGCCGGCCCGCACCGCCTGGGCCAGGTCGATGCTCGACGCGGCGACCAAACGCACATCCACCGCCTGGGGCTGGGTGGCGCCGACGCGGGTCACTTCGCGATTTTCCAAGGCCGCCAGCAGCTTGCCCTGGATCGCCAGGGGCAGGTCGGCGATCTCGTCCAGATACAACGTGCCGCCATTGGCCGAGCCGAACCATCCGGCACGGCTGCTGGCAGTACCACCCTGGCTACCGGCGCTGTAGCCGAACAGCTCGGCATCGGCGTAGGTCGGGCTGATGGCCGCGCAGCTGACCGAGACGAACAGCCCGCCGCGGTCACTGGCGCGGTGGATCTGCCGGGCCAGCAACTCCTTGCCGGTGCCGGTCTCACCACGGATCAACACAGGCAAGGGTTGTGGCGCCAGCCGCTCCAGGGCCTGGCGCAGCGCCTGGGAGCGCGGGTCGACGAACACCAGCGCCTTGGCGCGGATGCTCAGCGGGCTCTTGTCCAGTTCGGGGAAGGTCAGCAGCGGCTGACCGAAAGGGGTGTGAAATGTCATGGAATACTCCCGCCCCGGCCGCAAGCGGTCGAGGGATTCAGCTCGGTCGATGAAACCTGTGGATCAGGCGCGGCGCAGGGCGCGCTGGTCGACACGGGCCTGCAGCCGGTAGAGATAGGCAAAGCCTTGCTCCCAGCGCTGGTGCCCGGACTTGACGTTGATATGCCCGGCGTTGGCCAGCAGCCCGGCTTCGGCGCCCCAGGCCTGCGCCAGGTACAACGCGCGCGGCACGCTCACCGCCGGGTCGTTGTCGGAGCTGACTACCTGGCTCGGGAACGGCAGGGCCTGCAGGGGAATCGGCGCAAAATTGCGCAGGGCCGGCGCGCAGTTCGGCCGCTCGACATCCGCTGGCGCCACCAGCAGCGCGCCGCGCACCCGGTGCAGCAGCTCCGGACTAGCCTGGGCGGCCCAGTGGGCGACCGTGATGCAGCCCAGGCTGTGGGCGATGAGAATCACCGGCGAGCGTTCGGCGGCAATCGCCTGCTCCAGCGCCTGGACCCAGTCGCGCCGCTGTGGGGTCAGCCAGTCATGCTGCTCGACCCTGGCGCTGTTGGGCAGGCTGCGCTGCCAGTGACTCTGCCAATGGTTGTCTGGCGATCCTTGCCAGCCCGGCACAATCAGGTAACGAATCGACTCATTGCGCATGGGAACGCCTCCGGAAGTTTGCGTGCTTGGAGGCAAGTATAGGGAGAGGGTTATATTCGTAAAGGAATAAGAAGCTATTTATTAATAACCAAAATTCAACATGGCAGAGGCTTGGCTTCGCGCATAAAAAAAGGGCCACCCCCTGCCAAGGAAAATGGCCCCTAAGCACTTGCCTGAAGAAGGTATCGCCGGTCAGCGAGCAGTGATCACCGCCAGCTTGCTGATCCCGGCACGCTCGATCGCCGCCATCGCCCGGGCGACCTCGCCGTAGTTCACACCATCGTCGGCCTGCAGCTGCACACGCAGCTCGGCGTCCTTGTCCTTGGCAGCCTTGAGGTTGGTTTCCAGCAAGTCGGGCTGGATCTCGTCCTTGTTGATGAACAGCTTGCCGCGGCCATCGATGCTCACCACCAGCGGATCTTTCTGCTCCACCGGGGCCACGGCCTCGGTCTTGGGCAGGTTGATCGGGATGGCGTTGGTCAGCAATGGCGCGGTGACGATGAACACCACCAACAGCACCAGCATGACGTCCACCAATGGCGTGACGTTGATTTCACTCAACACTTCATCGCTGTCCTGGGTCGAGAAGGCCATCTCAGGAGGCCTCCTTCACCGGCTGGGTGAAACCGGCCTGCGGCCTGTGCACCGCCGGGTGCACCAGCACGCGGAAGGCGCTCTTCTGCGCCAGGCTGTAGAAGTCGTGGGCGAAGTCGTCGAGGTCCGCCGCGGTCAGCTTCAGGCGACGGAGGAAATAGTTGTAGACCAGCACCGCCGGCACCGCGACGGCGATACCCACGCCGGTGGCCACCAGTGCGGCACCGATCGGCCCGGCCACGGTCTCCAGGCTTGCCGAGCCCGCCGCGCTGATGCCCTTGAGCGCTTCCATGATGCCCCACACCGTGCCGAACAGGCCGATGAAGGGCGAGGTGCTGCCGATACTGGCGACCACAGCCAGGCCGGTCTCCAACGAACGGCGCTCGCGAACGATCTGCTGGCGCAAGGCGCGTTCCAGGCGATCCTGGTGGTTGATGGCCTGGCTGAGGTCACTGGCCTGGCCAGCCTCGCCAACCGCGATCGCCGCAAAGCCCGCTTGGGCGACACGGGCGGCCGGGCCAGGCAGGTCGTGGGCGGGCTCGGCGGCGGAGTCGAGACTGGACGCAGCCCAGAACTGCTGGTGGAAGCGCTTGTCCTGGTTTTTCAGGCGCACGAACTGCACGACCTTGACCAGGGCCAGCGCCCAGGTGGCGATGGAGAAACCGACCAGCAGCCAGATGACCGCGCCTTCAACGGATTCGAGGGGAGATGCCAACAAGCTCATGATGAAGTCCTTCCTGTGTGCGCTCGCAAGTTAACGAAGCTTGAAATCGATCGGTACGCTGACCCAGCCCACCTGGGCCACGTCGCCCTGCTTGGCCGGGACGAAGCTCCAGCGCTTCACCGCCGCCAGCGCGGCGGCGTCCAGGGCATCGCGGCCACTGCTCTTCTGGATCTGGATCTGCCCCGGCTTGCCGCTGGGCAGCACCTCGACGCGCAGCAGCACGGTGCCTTCCCAGCCACGGCGCTGGGCCATCTGCGGATATTCCGGCGCTGGGTTCTTGAGGTACGCGGCGTTGGCCGAGGCAGGGGTCACTGGCGCAGGCGCGGGTGGCGCAGGTGCCGGCGCCGGGGGTGCTGGCGCGGCGACCGGTGTCGGCGGTGGCGCCTCGACGGGTTTAGGCTGCGGCTTGGGCACTGGCTTGGGTTTCGGGACCGGCTTGGGCGCGGGCTTGACGGCCAACTCGTCGACAACCGGTGGCGGCGCAGGCGCGACCACGGGCGTCGGCGCAGGCGGCTCGACCACAGGCGGTGCGGGGGCCGCGAACTCGATGGTCATGGGCGGAATCTTCGGCGGGATGACCGGCAGCTGGGGAGTCGGCTGATGGCTGACCCAGTACGCCGCCGCGCCATGCAGCACCAGCACCAGCAGGCCCAGCGCCAGCTTGTCGCGACGCTTGAGGCCACTGACCGGCGTACGCTGCAGGCGCAGCTGGCCAAGCGGCAGGCGCAGCGTGCGTCCGAGCTCGACCAAGTCACCCGGTGCCGGGCGCCATGGCTGGTCGTAGGCCCTGACGGCCGTCTGGACATTGCCCATTGCTAAAACTCCTGGGGTGCTTGATTCAGGTGGTGGCTGAATCATCGGGCCCAAAGACTTAGCTCATAAAGTAATGTTTAAAGTTAAAACTAGATCTTTTTAATCTAAATGTTTTACCAAGTTCCTTGCAGGGCCCGCTAGCAAAGGCCTGCAGCCGACCTGTGCTTTTTGGATGCCCTAAGGGCATATGAAAAATGCTCGAATGGCATGCTTGCCCCGCGATTACGTCCGTCCAGGCAATAAAAAACCCGGGACCATGCCCGGGTTTTTCATCTCAAGCGCCAGCTCAGATATCCGCCACCTTCTGCCACACCTTCGGGCGGAAGAACAACGTCTCCCCCCGCGCCAGCCCGGTCAGGCTGTCGTGGTCCTTGACCACTTCGGCCTCGATCAGCTCGCTCTGCCCTTCCACCTTCAGGGTCACCCGGGTGGTCGCGCCCAACGGACGGATATCGCGGACCTCGGCGGCATGGTGGCCTTCGGTCTCATGGCGCGACAGCGACACCTCGTGCGGACGGAACAGCACATGGTGGCCTTCGCTGAGCGCCAGGCGGTTGGAGTCACCAAGGAAGTGATAGACAAAGTCGTTGGCCGGCTTCTCGTACACCTCGCCAGGCGAACCGATCTGCTCGATCACGCCCTTGTTCATCACCACGATGCGGTCAGCGACTTCCATCGCTTCTTCCTGGTCGTGGGTCACGAACACCGAGGTCAGGTTGATATCCTCGTGCAAACGCGCCAGCCAGCGGCGCAGTTCCTTGCGCACCTTGGCATCCAGCGCCCCGAACGGCTCGTCGAGCAGCAATACCTTGGGCTCCACCGCCAGGGCACGGGCCAGGGCAATACGCTGGCGCTGACCACCGGAAAGCTGCTCGGGGTAGCGGTCGGACAGCCAGTCGAGCTGGACCATGTTCAACAACTCATGAACCTTCTCGGCAATCTTGCTCTCGCTCGGACGCTCGCCCTTGGGTTTCATGCGCAGGCCGAAGGCGACGTTGTCGAACACGCTCATGTGGCGGAACAGCGCGTAGTGCTGGAACACGAAGCCGACATTGCGATCGCGCACGTCGTGGCCGGACACGTCCTCGCCGTGGAACACGATGCTGCCGTTATCCGGGGTCTCGAGGCCGGCGATGATGCGCAAAAGGGTGGTCTTGCCGCAACCTGACGGGCCGAGCAGGGCCACCAGCTCGCCGCTGTGGATATCCAGGTTGATGTTGTCCAGGGCCTGGAAGCTGTTGAAGCGCTTGCTGACGTTACGAACTTCGATCGACATGAATCATTCCTCCGCGGCGCTGTGGCGCAGGCGGTTAATACGGTTCTCGCTCCACTGCTTGAGCAGCAGGATGAAGAGCGCCAGGATCAGCAGCAGGCTGGCCACGCTGAAGGCCGCGACATGGTTGTACTCGTTGTAGAGGATCTCCACATGCAGCGGCAAGGTGTTGGTGACGCCGCGGATATGCCCGGACACCACCGACACCGCGCCGAACTCGCCCATGGCCCGGGCGGTGCACAGCACCACGCCGTAGATCAGGCCCCATTTGATGTTCGGCAGCGTGACGTGCCAGAACATCTGCCAGCCGTTGGCGCCGAGCAGGCGCGCGGCCTCCTCTTCCTGGGTGCCCTG
Source organism: Pseudomonas sp. CAM1A (assembly GCF_047501685.1). Lineage (NCBI taxonomy): Bacteria > Pseudomonadati > Pseudomonadota > Gammaproteobacteria > Pseudomonadales > Pseudomonadaceae > Pseudomonas > Pseudomonas sp. CAM1A. The sequence continues at coordinate 363,265 of NZ_JBFNXP010000001.1, forward strand.
CTCCTGCATCAGCGGGATCAGCTCACGGGCAACGAACGGCACGGTGACGAAGATGGTCGCCAGGACGATGCCCGGCAGGGCAAACACGATCTGGATATCGTGGTCCTGCAGCCACGGGCCGAACAGCCCCTGGGCGCCAAACATCAGCACGTAGACCAGACCGGCGATCACCGGCGACACCGAGAACGGCAGGTCGATCAGGGTCACCAGGATACTTTTGCCACGGAAGCTGTACTTGCTCACGCACCAGGCGGCGCTGACCCCGAACAGCAGGTTCAGCGGCACCGAGATGGCCACCGCCAGCAGAGTGAGCTTTAGCGCAGACAACGCGTCGGCCTCGAAGATCGCCTCGAAGAAGGTGCCGAAGCCGTTTTTCAGGGCTTGGGACACCACGATCACCAGCGGCAGGGCCAGGAACAGCGCAAAGACGATCCAGGCCAGGGTGATCAGCACGCGACGCGAAGTGGCACTGCCACGCCGGGCGGCGTTGGCGGCGGCGGTCGCGCCAATGGAAGACGAAGACATTAGCCGGCCTCCTTCAAGGGGTTTCGATGCGCCGCTGCAGCAGGTTGATCAGCAGCAGCAGGATGAAGGAAACCACCAGCATCAGCACGCCGATGGCAGTGGCGCCGGTGTAGTCGTACTGGTCGAGCTTGACCATGATCAGCAGCGGCAGGATCTCGGTCTTCATCGGCATGTTGCCGGCGATGAAGATCACCGAGCCGTACTCGCCCACGCCGCGGGCGAAGGCCAGGGCGAAGCCGGTCAGCCAGGCCGGCAACAACGCCGGGGCCAGTACATGGCGGAACACCTGCAAAGGTTTCGCGCCCAGGCAGGCGGCGGCCTCCTCGACTTCACGCGGGATATCGGCCAGCACCGGCTGCACCGTGCGCACCACGAACGGCAGGGTGACGAAGGTCAGCGCCAGGGTGATGCCCAGGGGGGTGTAGGCGATCTTGAAACCAAGATCCGTGGCGAACTGACCAACCCAGCCCGCAGGGGCGTACAAGGCGGTCAAGGCGATGCCGGCCACGGCCGTGGGCAGGGCGAACGGCAGGTCGATCATCGCGTCGATGACCTTGCGCCCGGGGAAGGTGTAGCGCACCAGCACCCAGGCCAGCAGGGTACCGATCACGCCATTGATGATGGCGGCGAACAGGGCGGTGCCGAAACTCAGTTTCAGCGCGGCGATGACCCGCGGCGCGCTGACGATGTTCCAGAACTGCTCCCAGGTCAGCTGCGAGGCATGAATGAACATGGCCGCCAGCGGTATCAGCACGATCAGGCTGAGGTACACCAAGGTGTAGCCCAGCGTCAGCCCGAAGCCGGGTATGACGGGGGAAATGCGACGTGACATAAAGGTCCCTGGTTGAACGCACGAAGCCCGGGAGTCATCCCGGGCCGGTGCAGGCTACTGAAGGGTTTTGTTTGCGGGGCTGCTGCGCAGCCCCGCTCCTGTTCATTTCATTGCCGATCACTGTGCCTGATAAATCTGGTCGAACACACCGCCATCGTTGAAGAACTTCGGCTGCGCAGTCTTCCAGCCACCGAAGTCCTTGTCGATGGTCACCAGGTCCAGTTTCGGGAACTGCTTGCCGAATTCGGCGGCAACTTTCTCGTCACGCGGACGGTAGAAGTTCTCGGCGGCGATCTTCTGGCCAGCCGGGCTGTACAGGTGCTTGAGATACTCCTCGGCGATCTTCTCGTTACCCTTCTTCTCGGCGTTCTTGTCGACCACCGCCACCGGCGGCTCGGCCAGGATCGACAGCGATGGCACGACGATCTCGAACTTGTCGCTGCCGCCGTCTTCCTTCAGCGCCAGGAAGGCTTCGTTTTCCCACGCCAACAGCACATCGCCCTGGCCGTTGTTGACGAAGGTGATGGTCGAGCCGCGGGCGCCGGTATCGAGCACCGGCACGTGCTTGAACAACTCCTGCACGTAGGCCTTGGCCTTGACTTCGCTGCCGCCGGTCTTCAGGCCGTAGGCCCAGGCGGCGAGGAAGTTCCAGCGGGCGCCGCCGGAGGTCTTCGGGTTGGGCGTGATCACCGAGACGTCTTTCTTGATCAGGTCGCCCCAGTCCCTGATGCCTTTCGGGTTGCCCTTGCGCACCAGGAACACGATGGTCGAGGTGTACGGCGTGCTGGCGTCCGGCAGGCGCTTCTGCCAGTCCTCCGGCAGGGTCTTGCCGAGCTTGGCAATCTCGTCGATGTCGCCGGCCAGGGCCAGGGTCACAACATCGGCGCGCAGGCCGTCGATGACCGCGCGGCCCTGCTTGCCCGAACCGCCGTGGGACTGCTGGATCTTCACCTTGTCGCCGGGGTTGGCGGCTTGCCAATGCTTGATGAACTCGGCGTTGTACTGCTGGTAAAGCTCGCGGGTCGGGTCATAGGACACGTTCAGCAATTCGTAGTCCTTGGCGATCGCGGAACCGGCAAAAACGGCACTGGCCAGGGCGGCAAGCGCATAACGGCGGATGGACATGGTGAAGCTCCCGATTGGCATTTTTCTAGTTTTGAAGGGGTGCGGTGTCAGCCGGTCTTGTTGCCGGGCTGCTGCAGGCGGAACTTCTCCTTGCGTTCGATCTGCACCACCTGGGCGTTGTGCACGGTGATCTCCACCGCGCCAAAGCGCAGGTCGCGCAGGGCACTCTGGATTTCACGCAGAATGGTGGCTTCGTCCTGACCGTCGATGCTGCGCAGAGATGCACTCATGCTCGTTCTCCTGTGAGTAAGGGAGCCGGGCAGAGGTTTTGAAGGGGATTTGCGCCTGGCTTGAGGGCAATACTAGTGAGGCGCGGATATTCTTAAAAATACTGTTTAAGAATGTTTATATAACTTCTTTTACGAATCGTGGGAGCGGGCTTGCCCCGCGATGACTCACCATCGTCATCGCGGGGCAAGCCCGCTCCCACGAAGCACGCGTCAAGACTCGTGCTTTGGCTCGCGAATCTTGTACCAGGCCACATACAGCGCCGGCAGGAACAACAGCGTCAGCAGCGTTGCACTGATGATGCCGCCGATCATGGCGTAGGCCATCGGCCCCCAGAACACCTCCCGGGCAATGGGGATCATGCCCAGGCTCGCCGCCGCGGCAGTCAGCAGGATCGGCCGGCGACGGTGGTTGGTCGCCTCAACCACCGCATCCCACGGCGCGAAGCCCTGCTCCTCGAACTCGTCGATCTGGGTCACCAGGATCACCGAGTTGCGGATGATGATGCCGATCAGCGCGAGGATCCCGAGGATCGCCACGAAGCCCATCGGCGTGCCCGTGGGTACCAGCGCCAGGACCACGCCGATCAACCCCAGCGGCGCCACGCTGACCACCAGGAACAGCTTCTGCACGCTGTGCAGCTGGATCATCAGGAAGGTAGCCATGAGGAAGATCATCAGCGGCACCACCTGGCGGATCGGCCCCTGGGCCTTGGCGCTCTCCTCGACGGTGCCGCCGGTGGCCACCTCGTAGCCGGCCGGCAGTTGGCTGGCGAACTTGTCGATATCCGGCTTGAGCTGCGCCACCAGGTCGGTGGGCTGGATATCGCCGCTGACCGAGGCCTTGATGGTGATGGTCGGCTTGCGGTCGCGGCGCCACACCAGCGGCTGCTCGAGCTCGTAGCGCACGGTGGCGAAGGCCAGCAGCGGGATCGAGGTGCCGCTGGGGCTGACGATCTGCAGGTTCTGCAGGGTGTCGGGCGAGCCACGCTCGCTGTCCTCGGCACGGGCGACCACGTTGATCAGGTAGATGTTGTCGTTGACCTGGGTGATCGGCACGCCGGTGACGATGCTATTCATCACGTTGGCCACGTCCTCGGAGGACAGCCCAAGCTGGCGTGCCTTGTCCTGGGCGATCTCGACCCGCAGCACCTTGCCCGGCTCGTTCCAGTCGTAGATCATCTCGCCGATGTGCTCGTTCTGGTCGAGCAGCGTGGCCAGGTCGATGGCATGCTTGCGCACCTGGTCGATGTCCTTGCCGCTTACCCGGTACTGGATCGGCCGGCCCACCGGCGGGCCCATTTCCAGCGACTGCACGTTGGTGCCAATGCCGACGAAGTCCCGGGTCAGGCGCTCCTGCAGGCGCTGCATCAACCCGCCGCGCTCCTCCAGGCCCTTGCTGACGATGACGAACTGGGCGTAGTACGGGTTCTGCAACTGTTGGTCCAGGGGCAGGTAGAAACGGATCGCGCCCTGACCGATGTAGGTGCTCCAGCTGACGATGTCCGGGTCGTCCTTGAAGGTCGCCTCGAAGCGGTCGACCACCTTGCGCGTCTCCTCGATCGAGGCGTTCTGTGGCAGGTTGAGGTCGACGAGGATTTCCGGGCGGTCCGACGAGGGGAAGAACTGGTTCTGCACGAAGCGCATGCCCAGCACCGACAGCACGAACAGTACGATGGTGCCGATCACCGTCACCCAACGATGCCGCAGGCACCACAGCAGGCCATGCTCGAAAGCGCGCCCCACCCGGCCGGGTTCGGACTCGTGGGCCTTGAGCTTCTTGCTGTCGAGAATGTGCACACCCAGCACCGGGGCAAAGAACACCGCGACGACCCATGACACCAACAGGGCAACAGCGATCACCGCGAACAGGGTAAAGGTGTACTCGCCCGCGGAGCTGGCGTTCAGGCCGATCGGCACGAAACCGGCCACGGTCACCAAGGTGCCGGTCAGCATTGGGAAGGCGGTCGAGGTATAGGCGAAGGTTGCCGCCTGTTCCTTGGTCTCGCCCATTTCCAGGCGCGTGACCATCACCTCCACGGTAATCATCGCGTCGTCCACCAGCAGGCCCAGGGCGATGATCAGCGCGCCGAGGGAGATCCGCTGCATGGTGATGTCGGTGTACTCCATGAACACGAACACCATGGCCAGCACCAGCGGGATCGAGCAGGCCACCACCAACCCGGCACGTACCCCGAGGCTGACGAAACTCACCACCAGCACGATCACCACCGCCTCGAACAGCGCGCTGGTGAAGCCACCGACCGCCTGCTTGACCACCACCGCCTGGTCGGAGACGGTGTGCACCTCGACGCCCACTGGCAGGTCGTTGGTGATCTGGTCCATGCGCTCGCGCAGCAGCTGGCCGAACACCTGCATGTTGCCGCCGGCCTTCATGCCGATGGCCAGGCCGATGGCGGTCTGGCCGTTGTAGCGGAACATTGGCGACGGCGGATCGACGTAGCCACGCTCGATATCGGCAATATCGGCCAGGCGGAAGAAGCGGTCGTTGATGCGCAGGTTGACGGTCTCCAGGTCCTTCTCCGAGGCGAACTGCCCGGTGGTGCGCACCGAGATGCGCTCGGGCCCGGCCTCGATCACCCCGGCGGGGGTCACTGCGTTCTGCGCCTGCAGGGCCTGCATCACCTGGCTCTGGTCGATGCCGAAAGAGGCCAGCTTGCGCGTGGAGAAGTTCAGGTAGAGCACTTCGTCCTGGGTGCCGATCAGCTCGATCTTGCCGATGTTGGGCACATCGCGCACCTCGGCGCGCACCTGCTCCACATAGTCGCGCAGCTGGCGCAGGGTCAGGCCGTCGGAGGTGAAGCCGTAGATCGAGCCATAGACGTCGCCGAACTCGTCGTTGAAGCCCGGGCCCTGGATATCCTTGGGGAACTGGCCGCTGATGTCCTGGATCTTCTTGCGCACCTGGTACCAGATCTCGGGGATGTCCTTGGCCTTGGTGGTATCGCGCAGGTACACGTAGACCGTGGACTCGCCAGGCCGGGTGTAGCTTTTCACGTAGTCGAGCGAGTCCAGCTCCTCGAGTTTCTTCTCGATGCGGTCGGTGACCTGCAGCAGCGTCTCGTCCTGGGTCGCGCCCGGCCAGCGGGTCTGGATCACCATGGTCTTGATGGTGAACGACGGGTCTTCCTCGCGCCCCAGGTTGAGGTAGGAGAACACCCCCATCACCAGGCTGACGGCCATCAGGTACCAGACGAACGACTGGTGCCGCAGCGCCCATTCGGAGAGGTTGAAGCTTCCTTTCATCGTGCGTCCTCGTCGAATGTGACCTTCTGGCCGGGCTTGAGGATATTGACGCCAGCGGTGACCACGCGCTCGCCGGGCTGCACGCCGGCGGCCAGGACGATGCGCTGCTCGTCACGCTCCAGCAGTTGCACGTCGCGGATGGCGACCGTTTTCTGCTGTGGGTCGACCACCCACACCTGGGTCTTGCCGTCACGCTCCAGCAGCGCGGTGCGCGGCAGTTCGCTGCGCGGGCTGACCGCCGAGCTCAGGGTCACGCTGACAGCGGTGCCGAGGTGGAAGGTGTCCGGGGTGCTGGCCAGGGTCAGCCGGGCGCGCCGGGTGCGGGTGGTGGCATCGGCCTGAGGCTCCAGCTCGCGCAAGGTGGCAGTGGTGCTGATGCTCGGCTCCAGCTGCAGGGCGACGGTGAAGGTCAGGTCCTTGCTCAGCTGTTCGGCGAGGTAGGTGGGCAGGTCGATCACTGCCTCCTTCACATCGGGCCGCGCCAGGGTGACCACCGCCTGGCCGGCGCTGACGGTCTGCCCGGCCTCGGCCTGCCAGGCGGTGACCACGGCGGCATGGTCGGTGCCCAGGGTGCTGTAGTCGAGCTGGTCGCGGGCCTGGCTGACCGCCGAGCGCGCCTGCTCCAGCGAGGCGCCGGTGGTCTTCAGGTTGGTCTGGGCGATATCCAGCTGGGCCTGGGCGCCGACGCCGCGGTCGTACAGCTGCTGCTGGCGACGGGCGTCGGCCTGGGCGTTGATCCACTGCGCCTGCACCTTGGCCAGGTCACCTTCGGCGGCGCGCAGCTGGTTCTGCTGGTCGGTCGGGTCGAGAGTGGCCAGGGTATCGCCGGGTTTCACCTGGGCGCCGACATCGACCCAACGCCGGGCGATGCGCCCCGAAACACGAAAACCCAGGGTGCTCTCGAAGCGCGCCTGGATGGTCCCGGCAAAGCGCCCCAGTTGCGCCTGCACCTGGGGTTCGACCACGGTGGAGAGCACCGGACGAATTGGCTCGACCTGCTCCTGGTCACTGCCGCAGGCGGCCAGCAGCAGCGCTGCCGGCAGCACGATCATCAGGCGGTTCATTGCGCACCTCCGGCATCCCGGGCGTCGATCCTCTGCACCTGCATGCCCGGGTGCAGCAGCTGGGCGCCGCCAACCACCACGGTCTCGCCGCCCTTCACGCCCTCGGCGATGACGACCTTGCCGGTGAGGTAGCGTGCCACCTGGACCTTGCGCAGCTCGACCTTGTCACCCTCTCCCACCACCCACACCGCCGGTTCGTGCAAGGCCTTGGTCAGCGCCGCCCACGGCAGCTCGATGCTCGGCCGGCTCTGGGCGTTGGTCGCGGCGGTGACGGGTGAGCCGAGCTGCATGCCCGAGGGCACGTCACGCAGGGCTACCTTGACCTGTACGGTACCGCTCTGCGCCGAAACGGTCGGGGTGATCTCGCGCACATGGCCCTTGGCCTGGATCTTCGGGTTGTCGAGCAGGCTGACCGTCACCCCTTCTTCGCTCGGCCCGCCCACCAGCAGCGATTCATACACGTTGAACACCGCGTCGCGGTCGCCATCCACGGCCAGGCTGAAAATCGGCATGGTCGCCTGCACCACCTGGCCGACCTCGGCCTGGCGGGCGGTGATCACGCCATCGGCCTCGGACACCAGTGCGGTGTAGCTGAGTTGTTCGTTGGCATTGGCCAACTGCGCCTGGGCGGCCTTGAGCGCGCTCTGGCTGCTGCGCAAGGCAGCTTCGGCGGCGTCGTACTCGCTCTGGCTGGTATAGCCCTTGGGCAGCAATTTCTGCTGGCGGACGAAGGCGGCGCTGGTCTGGGTGACGCGCGCCTGCTCGGCGAACACCTCGGCCTTGGCCGAGTCGACGCTGTTCTGCAGGTCTTTCGGGTCCAGCCGCGCCAGCACCTGGTTGGCCTTGACGTGATCGCCCACATCGACGCTGCGCGCGATGATCTTGCCACCCACGCGGAACGACAAATCAGTCTGCACCCGCGCCTGTATGTCACCGGTCAAGGTGACCCTGGCGGCGAAGTCGGTGGGTTTGACTTGCTGCACCACGACCCGCGGCAGCACCGGGGCGGCTTCTTCCTGGCTACAGCCCGACAGCATGAACAGCAGCCCCAGGCAAACGACCATCGGCGGACGCGTTACCGTCATGCAGGCTCCTTTGCTTCTTCGAATGGTGGGAGGGATGCGTTTGAAAGCGTAGATCAGGGATCGACAAACGGCATTGGTCAGGGTTCAACAAAGCGAGACGGTATCGGCGATACTGCCGTCCGACCGCTCAAGGATGCCGCCTATGCTCACCACCCTGGCCATTGCCAATTACCGCTCGATCAACCAGCTGGTGCTGCCGCTGGGGCAGCTCAACGTGATCACCGGCGCCAACGGCAGCGGCAAGTCCAACCTGTACAAGGCTTTGCGCCTGCTGGCCGAAACCGCCCGCGGCGGCGTAGTCAACGCGCTGGCTGCCGAGGGCGGGCTGGAATCGACCTTCTGGGCCGGCCCCGAGAAGCTCACCCGGCGCATGCTCAACGGCGAGGTGCCAGTGGAAGGCGGGCCACGCCAGCAGGCCCGGCGCCTGAAGATGGGTTTCGCCGGCGAAGACTTCGGCTACGCGATCAGCCTCGGCCTGCCCGAACCCAGCCGGTCAAAGTTCGCCCTGGACCCGCAGATCAAGCAGGAGACCATCTGGGCCGGCCCCTTGTGCCGCCCGGCCAGCCAGTTGGTGCAGCGCAACGCAGGGATGGTCAAGGCCCGCGACGGGCGCCAATGGCAGGTGCTGCACCAGCACATGACCGAGTTCGACAGCCTGTTCGACCAGGTCGGCAGCCTCCAGGGCTCCCCTGAGGTGCCGCATCTGCGCGAACAGATCCGCAGCTGGCGCTTCTACGACCATTTCCGTACCGATGCCGAAGCTCCAGCCCGGCAATCACGGCTGGGAACGCGCACGCCGGTACTGCATCACGACGGCCGCGACCTCGCCGCCGCGCTGCAGACCATCGACGAGATCGGTGACCTGCAGGCTCTGCAGGACGCGGTAGGCGACGCCTTTCCCGGCGCCCGGCTCGCGGTCGACGCCCAGCCCGGTGGCCTGTTCGGCCTGCGTTTTCATCAGGCCGGGCTGCTGCGGCCGCTGAGCGCCGCTGAGCTGTCCGACGGCACCTTGCGCTACCTGCTGCTGGTGGCCGCCCTGCTCACGCCGCGCCCGCCGAGCATGATGGTGCTCAACGAACCGGAAACCAGCCTGCACCCGGACCTGCTGTCGGCACTGGCACGCCTGATCCGCCGCGCGGCGCAGCACTGCCAGGTATGGGTGGTGTCGCACGCGCCACGGCTGGTGGCAGCGCTGGAGGAGGAAGAGGGCTGCAACTCGATCCACTTGGAGAAAACGCTGGGACAGACCGGGATCGTCGGGCAGGGCATGCTCGATGAACCGGCCTGGTACTGGCCGGATCAGGGCTGAAAACATCGCGGGGCAAGCCCACTCCCACAGGGATTCATCACCCTCGTGGGAGCGGGCTTGCCCCGCGATTTGGAACGACTCAGGCCTGCGCTGCGGCCTGGGCCGGACGACGTACCTGCGGCTGCGAGACGTTCGCTGCGGCGCCCTCCTCGATTGCCTGCTGAATCGCCCGACGACGACGTTCTTCGGCCTGACGGCTGAAGTACCAGACCATGAAGGTCACCAGCGACACCGACAGCAGGATCAGGCTGGCCACGGCGTTGATCTCCGGCTTCACGCCCAGGCGCACGGCCGAGAACACTTCCATCGGCAGGGTGGTCGAGCCCGGGCCGGAGACGAAGCTCGCCAGCACCAGGTCATCCAGCGACAGGGCGAACGACATCATGCCGCCCGCCGCCAGCGACGGCGCGATCATCGGGATGGTGATCAGGAAGAACACCTTCCACGGCTTGGCACCCAGGTCCATGGCCGCTTCTTCGATGGACAGGTCCAGTTCACGCAGGCGCGCCGACACCACCACCGCCACATAGGCGGCGCAGAACGTGGTGTGGGCGATCCAGATGGTGACGATGCCGCGCTCCTGCGGCCAGCCGATCATCTGCGCCATGGCCACGAACAGCAGCAACAGCGACAGACCGGTGATCACCTCGGGCATCACCAGCGGCGCGGTGACCAGGCCACCGAACAGCGTGCGGCCCTTGAAGCGGGTGACCCGGGTCAGCACGAAGGCCGCCAGGGTACCCAGCGCCACCGCGGCGATCGCCGTGTAGCAGGCGATCTCCAGCGAGCGCATCACCGAACCCATCAGCTGGGTGTTGTCGAGCAGGCCGACGTACCACTTCACCGACCAGCCGCCCCATACCGTCACCAGCTTGGAGGCGTTGAACGAGTAGATCACCAGGATCAGCATCGGCAGGTAGATGAACAGCAAGCCGAGCACCAGCATCAGCTTGGAGAAACTGAAGCGTTTCATGCGCGGCCCTCCATCTCTTTGGCCTGGCTGCGGTTGAACAGCAGGATGGGCACGATCAGGATCGCCAGCATCACTACCGCCAGCGCGGATGCCACCGGCCAGTCACGGTTGTTGAAGAACTCTTGCCACAGCACCTTGCCGATCATCAGGGTTTCCGGGCCGCCGAGCAGTTCAGGAATCACGAACTCGCCCACCACCGGAATGAACACCAGCATGCAGCCGGCGATGATGCCGTTCTTCGACAGCGGCACGGTGATCTTCCAGAAGCTGTTGAAGGTGCTAGAACCGAGGTCCGATGCGGCTTCCAGCAGGCTTTCGTCGTGCTTCACCAGGTTGGCGTACAGCGGCAGGATCATGAACGGCAGGTACGAATAGACCACGCCGATATACACCGCCAGGTTGGTGTTGAGGATCTGCAGCGGTTGGTCGATCAGGCCCAGCCACAGCAGGAAGCTGTTGAGCAGGCCGTTGTTGCTGAGGATGCCCATCCAGGCATAGACGCGGATCAGGATCGCGGTCCACGTCGGCATCATGATCAGCAGCAGCAGGACGGTCTGCGACTCCTTCCTGGCCTTGGAGATGGCGTAGGCCATCGGGTAGCCGATCAACAGGCAGAGCAAGGTGCTGAAGAAGGCGACCTTGAGCGACCCGAGGTAGGCCGCGATGTACAGCTCGTCTTCGGTCAGCAGGCCGTAGTTGGCCAGGTTCAGCACCAGCTGGACCTTGCCTTCCAGGTAGGTGTAGATCTCGGTGTACGGCGGGATCGCCACATCGGCTTCGGCGAAGCTGATCTTCAGGACGATGAAGAACGGCAGCATGAAGAACAGGAACAGCCAGATGAACGGCACGCCGATCACCATGTGCCGTCCCTCGGGGACAAGACGCTGGAAGGCTCGCTTGAGCTTGCGGATTTTCATGACCGCAGTACCACGCCGCTGTCATCTTCCCACCACACGTAGACTTCGTCGTCCCAGGTCGGGCGGGTGCCCTGGCGCTCGGCATTGGCGACGAACGACTGGACGATCTTGCCGCTGGGCAGCTCGACGTAGAACACCGAATGGCCGCCCAGATAGGCGATGTCGTGGACCTTGCCGCGCGACCAGTTGTGCTCGCAGGTCGGCTGCTCGGTGGTGACCAGCAGTTTCTCGGGGCGCAGGGCGTAGGTGATGTGCTTGTCCTCGACCGAGGTGGTGACACCGTGGCCGACGTAGATCTTGCGCTCCAGCTCCGGGCTGGCGATGACCGCATGGCCTTCGGCATCGTCGACCACTTCGCCTTCGAACAGGTTGACGTTGCCGATGAACTCACAGACCAGGCGGCTGGTCGGGGTTTCATAGATATCGATCGGGCTGCCGATCTGGGCGATCCAGCCCAGGTGCATGATGGCGATGCGCTGGGCCATGGTCATGGCCTCTTCCTGGTCGTGGGTCACCATCACGCAGGTCACGCCCACGCGCTCGATGATCTCCACCAGTTCCAGCTGCATCTGCGAGCGCAGCTTCTTGTCCAGCGCACCCATCGGCTCGTCGAGCAGCAGCAGTTTCGGGCGCTTGGCCAGCGAACGGGCCAGGGCCACGCGCTGGCGCTGGCCACCGGAGAGCTGGTGCGGCTTGCGCTTGGCGTACTGGGTCATGTGCACCAGCTTGAGCATCTCGGCCACGCGGGCCTCGATCTCGGCCTTGGGCATCTTGTCCTGCTGCAGGCCGAAGGCGATGTTCTGCGCCACGGTCATGTGCGGGAACAGCGCGTAGGACTGGAACATCATGTTGATCGGCCGCTCGTAGGGCGGCATGTCGGTGATGTCGACGCCATCGAGGAAGATCCGCCCTTCGGTCGGACGCTCGAAACCGGCCAGCATGCGCAGCAAGGTGGACTTGCCGGAACCGGAGCCGCCCAGCAAGGCGAAGATCTCGCCCTTGCGGATTTCCAGGGACACATCGTCCACGGCTACCGTTTCGTCGAACTTTTTCGTGACCCGGTCGATCTTGACCAGCACCTGCTTGGGTTGCTGGCCACCCTCGAGGGCTTTCTTATAGGCACCGGAGGCAACTGCCATGAGTGAAACTCCCAACAAGATTTGTGTGCCCGCCGCTGCGCTGGCGGGCCTGGATTGTTACTTGCCCGACTTGACCTTGGTCCAGCTGCGGGTCATCAAACGTTGCACCTTGGGTGGCAACTCGGCGTTGACGAACATCTTGTCCAGCACTTCCTGCGGTGGGTAAACCGCGGCGTCAGTCCTCACGGCCTGGTCCATCAGGTCGCCAGCCTTGGGGTTCGGGTTGGCGTAACCGACGTAATCACTGACCTGGGCGATAACCTCAGGTTTCAGCAAATAGTTGATGAAGGCGTGGGCCTCCTTGACGTTGCTGGCGTCCTTGGGGATCGCCAGCACATCGAACCAGAGGTTGCCGCCTTCCTTGGGAATGGCGTAGGCCAGCTTCACGCCCTTCTTCGCTTCTTCAGCGCGGGCCTTGGCCTGGAACACGTCGCCGGAGAAGCCGGCGGCCACGCAGATATCGCCGTTGGCGAGATCGGTGATGTACTTGGATGAGTGGAAGTAAGTCACGTAGGGACGCACGGCCAGCAGTTTCTTCTCTGCATCGGCGTAGTCCTTGGGGTTGCTGCTGTTGGGGTCGCGGCCCATGTAGTTGAGCACCGCCGGCAGCATCTCGTCGGCGGAGTCGAGGAAGGCCACGCCGCACTTGCTGAGTTTCTTCATGTTCTCGGGCTCGAACAGCACCGCCCAGGAATCGATCTTGTCGGTGCCCAGCGCCGCCTTGACCTTCTCGACGTTGTAGCCGATGCCATTGGTGCCCCACAGGTAGGGGACGGCGTACTGGTTGCCCGGGTCGTTCTTCTCCAGGCGCTTCATCAGCGCCGGGTCGAGGTTCGCATAGTTGGGCAGCAGGTCGCGGTCGAGCTTCTGGAACGCGCCCGCCTTGATCTGCTTGCCGAGGAAATGGTTGGACGGCACGACCACGTCATAGCCGGTGCGCCCGGCCAGCAGCTTGCCTTCCAGCGTCTCGTTGCTGTCGAAGACGTCGTATTTGGGCTCGATCCCGGTTTCCTTCTGGAAATCGGCGAGCGTGGTGGGGCCGACATAGTCGGACCAGTTGTAGATGTGCACCGTGGGCGCCGCTTGGACGCTGCAAGCCAGCGTCAGACCCGCTCCGGCCATCAAGGCCTGGCGAAAAACAGAAATAGACAAGTGGGTGGTCCTCACAATCAGTGCCTTTGCGGGCAGTAAACCTCGGCCGCACACGCAAAACCGGCGCGCAACTTACCTTCACGGCGTGGATGCCGCAAACTTATTTGCCTTTACTGGCCTCTGGGCCGGAAAAGCCCGGCCCAGAGGTTGCCGCATCGGGCTTACTTGCCCGACTTGATCTTGGTCCAGCTGCGGGTGATCTCGCGCTGGGCGGTCTTCTCTGGCGCCTTGATCGCGTAGAGCTGCGCCTTCACTTCCTCGGAAGGGTAGATCGCCGCATCGCTGGTAATGTCCTTGTCGACGAACTCGGTGGCTGCCTTGTTACCGTTCGGGAAACGCACGGCGTTGGTAATACCGGCCATCACTTTCGGCTGCAGCAGGTATTCCATGAACTTGTAGGCGGCGTCGACGTTCTCGGCATCTTTCGGGATGGCGACCATGTCATAGAAGGTGCCGGCACCTTCCTTCGGAATGACATAGCTCAGCTTGACCTTGTCGCCGGCCTCGTGGGCACGGGCCTTGGACTGCTCCAGGTCACCCGAGTAGCCAACGGCCACGCAGATGTTGCCGTTGGCCAGGTCCGAGATGTACTTGGAAGAGTGGAAGTAGGTAATCGAAGGACGGATCTTCAGGAACAGGTCTTCTGCTGCCTTCAGGTCTTCCTTCTTGGTGCTGTCGCTCGGCTTGCCCAGGTAGTGCAGCGCGGCAGGGATCATCTCGGTCGGCGCGTCGAGGAAGCTCACGCCGCAGCTCTTGAGCTTGGCGATGTTCTCTGGCTTGAACACCACGTCCCACGAGTCGATCTTGTCCACGCCCAGCGCGGCCTTGACCTTCTCCGGGTTGTAGCCGATGCCGATGGAACCCCACATGTACGGGAAGGCGAACTTGTTGCCCGGGTCGCTGGCGTCGCCAACTGCCTTGAGCAGGGCCGGGTCGAGGTTTTTCCAGCTAGGCAGCTTGGAGCGGTCCAGCTCCTGGTAGACGCCGGCCTTGATCTGCTTGGCCAGGAAGTTGTTGGACGGCACGACGATGTCGTAGCCCGATTTGCCCGCCAGCAGCTTGGCTTCGAGGGTCTCGTTGCTGTCGAAGACGTCGTAGACGACCTTGATGCCGGTCTCTTTCTCGAAGTTGGCCACGGTGTCCGGAGCGATATAGTCCGACCAGTTGTAGACGTGCAGCACCTTGTCGTCAGCCTGAACAGCGGTGGCCATGGCACCCATCAGGGCGGCGGCCAGCAGCGTCTTGCCCAATTTCTTCATGCGTAATGCTCCAGAATTTATTATCAAGCCATCTGTTCAGCAGCCAGGTCCCACGGGTCACGCACTGGGCGACTAAACAGCCGTTAGTCTGGCAAGTTACAAGGCGCTGTTTCAACAAAAGCAGCACCTGTAACGGACTTAATGTCACCTCGCCAGCCTAGCAGACCGTCATTTAATCGCTTCGTACGTCAAATCCAGGCACTTGCGCGCCTTTTCCACCAGTTCGTCCACCTCTGCGCGGCTGATCACCAGCGGCGGCGCGATGATCATGGTGTCGCCGACGGCGCGCATGATCAGGCCATTTTCGAAGCAGAAGTTGCGGCAGACCATGCCCACGCCCTTGCCCTCGTAACGGCTGCGGGTGGCCTTGTCCTTGACCAGCTCGATCGCGCCGAGCAGGCCCAGGCCGCGCACCTCGCCCACCAGTGGGTGGTCCTGCAGCTCACGCAGTCGTTTTTGCAAGTAGGGTGCCACTTCATCGCGGGCCTTCGCGACGATCTGCTCGTCACGCAGGATGCGCAGGTTTTCCAGGCCCACCGCCGCCGCCACCGGGTGGCCGGAATAGGTGAAGCCGTGGTTGAAGTCGCCACCTTCGCTGATCACCTTGGCTACCTTGTCACGCACGATCACACCGCCCATGGGGATGTAACCGGAGGTCAGGCCCTTGGCGATGGTCATCAGGTCGGGCGCAAGATCGTAGTAATCGGAGCCGAACCACTCGCCGGTGCGGCCGAAACCACAGATCACTTCGTCGGCGACGAACAGGATGTCGTACTTGGCGAGGATCTCCTTGACCTTCGGCCAGTAGGTCTCTGGCGGAATGATCACGCCGCCGGCGCCCTGGATCGGCTCGGCAATGAAGGCGGCGACGTTGTCTTCGCCGACTTCGAGGATTTTCTTCTCCAGCTGCTCGGCCGCCCATACCCCGAATTCGTCCGGGGTCATGTCGCCACCCTCGCCGAACCAGTACGGCTGCGGGATATGCACGATGCCCGGGATCGGCAGGCCACCCTGCTCGTGCATGCCGCTCATGCCGCCCAGGCACGCGCCGGCGAAGGTGGAGCCATGGTAGCCGTTGATGCGGCCGATGATGGTCTGCTTGTGCGGCTTGCCCTTGAGCGCCCAGTAGTGGCGGACCATGCGCAGCACGGTGTCGTTGCCTTCGGAGCCGGAGCCGGTGAAGAACACATGGGTCATGCCCGCGGGGGCCACGTCGGTGATCGCCTTGGCCAGCTCCAGCGCCGGCGGGTGGGCGGTCTGGAAGAACAGGTTGTAGTACGGCAGCTCGCGCATCTGCTTTTCTGCCGCCTGCACCAGCTCTTCACGGCCATAGCCGACCGCCACGCACCATAGGCCGGCCATGCCGTCGAGGATCTTGTGCCCCTCGCTGTCCCACAAATGCACACCCTGCGCCTTGGTGATGATGCGCGGCCCCTTTTCCTTCAGCTGTTTGTAGTCGCTGAAAGGTGCAAGGTGGTGCTCGCCGCTCAGGGTTTGCCATTCACGGGTTTGCGGGTTGTTGACGCTCATGTGCTTCTCCATGGTCCGGTGGCCGCGCCTTGGGCGGCCTCAGGGTTGATCACACAGCAAACAGCAGGAACTCTCGCTCCCAGGAGCTGATGACGCGCTTGAAGTTCTCGTGCTCGGCGCGCTTGGTGGCGACGTAGCCTGTGATGAATTTCTTGCCCAGGTACTGCTCCAGCGCGCGGCTGACTTCCATGCGCTCGAGGGCGTCCTCGATGGTCAGCGGCAGGCGCAGGTTACGGCGCTCGTAGCCACGACCCTGCACCGGCGCGCTGGCCTCGATGCCTTCGACCATGCCGATATAGCCGCACAGCAAGCTGGCGGCGATGGCCAGGTAGGGGTTGGCGTCGGCGCCCGGCAGACGGTTCTCGACCCGGCGGTTCTGCGGCCCGGCATCCGGTACGCGCAAGCCGACGGTGCGGTTCTCTTCGCCCCACTCGACGTTCACCGGCGCGGAGGTGTCCGGCAGGAAGCGGCGGAACGAGTTGACGTTGGGGGCGAACAGCGGCAGCGCCTCGGGGATGAACTTCTGCAAGCCGCCGATGTGGTTGAGGAACAGCTCGCTCATGCTGCCGTCGGCGTTGGAAAAGATGTTCTTGCCGGTGACGGCATCAACCACGCTCTGGTGCAGGTGCATGGCGCTGCCCGGTTCGCCGGTCATCGGCTTGGCCATGAAGGTGGCGGCCACGTTGTGCTTGAGCGCCGCCTCACGCATGGTGCGTTTGAACACCAGGATCTGGTCGGCCAGGTGCAGCGCGTCGCCATGACGGAAGTTGATTTCCATCTGCGCCGTGCCGTCCTCGTGGATCAGCGTGTCGAGGTCCAGCTGCTGCAGTTCGCACCAGTCGTAGACGTCCTCGAACAGCGGGTCGAATTCGTTGGCCGCCTCGATGGAGAACGACTGTCGGCCGGTTTCCGGGCGGCCGGAACGACCCACCGGCGGCTGCAGCGGAAAGTCCGGGTCTTCGCTACGCTTGGTCAGGTAGAACTCCATCTCGGGCGCGACGATCGGCTGCCAGCCCTTGTCGGCGTAGAGTTTCAGGACCTTCTTCAGCACGTTGCGCGGCGACAGCTCGACCGGGTTGCCCTTCTTGTCATAGGTATCGTGGATCACCTGGGCGGTCGGCTCGATGGCCCATGGCACGAGAAACACCGCGTTCTCGTCGGGGCGGCAGATCATGTCGATGTCGGCCGGGTCGAGCAGTTCGTAATAAATGTCATCGTCGACGTAATCGCCGGTCACGGTCTGCAGCAGCACACTCTCGGGCAGGCGCATGCCCTTTTCGGCGATGAATTTGTTGGTGGGCGAGATCTTGCCGCGAGTGATGCCGGTCAGGTCGCTGATCAGGCACTCCACTTCGGTGATCTTGTGCTCTTTCAACCAATCGGTGAGCTGGTCGAGGTTGTTACTCATAAATACCTCAGGAGGTAATGTGGCGCGGTTGGCGGCAACCGGCGGCCACTGACGCCAGGCGTCGGACAAAGTCGGCGCGCAGCGCGCCGAGGGGCCTGGACAGGCCCGCGCCTTGATTCTGGATGCTGTGCATGGCTAAAGCAAAAACCCTCGCGCAGGACGACAATGGATACACGCCATGGGCGCGCGTCCGGACAGAAAGCGAAGGGCAGAAGGAAAGGAGGTGTTGCGCTAAAGCGTTACGAGGCATGGCTTTTTCAAGCGAACCGTCAATTATTGCGGCCAGCGCGGCGCCCCTTCGAAGCAGGCGTGCAGTGACCGGACGGTAACCGGGAGATGTACCTGAACGCACCGTGCATGCGGTGCTGGCAGGTCTCGACAGGCGGACCATGTGACCCTCGTATTATTGTGTTCTGGGTTGTTGCCGAGCTTAGCCTCGTTCATTTTTTTACACAACTCCCCCGTAAAAAATAAAACACGCCCCGCTCGGGATAACCCTTCAACTCGAAAATAGCGGATAATGGCACGCCCCGAGATGCAGCAAATCTGCCGTAGATGTGCCATTTAAGGGCATCAGGGTGCTGGCTTGACTTAACTTGGTCTTTCCGATTGACTGGGGTTGCAAGCCCCCCTTGATTGATATTTTTAACAACAAAGGTGTTGCATCATGTCGGTACCCCCGCGTGCCGTTCAGCTTAACGAAGCGAACGCGTTCCTTAAGGAACATCCTGAGGTTCTCTACGTTGACCTTCTGATTGCAGATATGAATGGTGTGGTGCGCGGCAAGCGCATAGAGCGCACCAGCCTCCACAAGGTTTACGAGAAAGGCATCAACCTGCCGGCCTCCCTTTTTGCCCTGGATATCAACGGTTCGACCGTCGAAAGCACAGGCCTTGGCCTGGACATCGGCGATGCCGACCGTATCTGCTACCCAATCCCCGACACTCTCTGCAACGAGCCTTGGCAGAAGCGCCCGACCGCGCAGCTGCTGATGACCATGCACGAGATCGAAGGCGAGCCGTTCTTCGCCGACCCGCGTGAAGTGCTGCGCCAGGTGGTGAGCAAGTTCACCGACCTGGGCCTGACCATCTGCGCCGCGTTCGAACTGGAGTTCTACCTGATCGACCAAGAGAACGTGAACGGCCGCCCGCAGCCGCCACGCTCGCCGATCTCGGGCAAGCGCCCGCAGTCGACCCAGGTGTACCTGATCGACGACCTCGACGAATACGCCGACTGCCTGCAGGACATCCTCGAAGGCGCGAAGGAACAAGGCATTCCGGCCGACGCCATCGTCAAGGAAAGCGCCCCGGCGCAGTTCGAAGTCAACCTGCACCACGTCGCCGACCCGCTCAAGGCCTGTGACTACGCGGTGCTGCTCAAGCGCCTGATCAAGAACATCGCCTACGACCATGAAATGGACACCACCTTCATGGCCAAGCCCTACCCGGGCCAGGCAGGCAACGGCCTGCATGTACACATTTCCGTGCTGGACAAGGATGGCAACAACATCTTCACCAGCGAGGATCCCGAGCAGAACGCCGCGCTACGTCACGCTGTCGGCGGTGTGCTCGAGACCCTGCCCGCCTCGATGGCGTTCCTTTGCCCGAACGTCAACTCGTACCGCCGTTTCGGCGCGCAGTTCTACGTGCCGAACGCACCGAGCTGGGGCCTGGACAACCGTACCGTGGCGCTGCGCGTGCCGACCGGCTCGCCGGATGCGGTGCGCATCGAGCACCGCGTGGCCGGCGCCGACGCCAACCCGTACCTGATGATGGCTGCGGTACTGGCCGGAGTGCACCATGGCCTGACCAACAAGGTCGAACCGGGCGAGCCGATCGAAGGCAACTCGTACGAGCAGCTGGAGCAGAGCCTGCCGAACAACCTGCGCGATGCACTGCGCGAGCTGGACGACAGCGAGATTCTCAACAAGTACATCGATCCGAAGTACATCGACATCTTCGTCGCGTGCAAGGAAAGCGAGCTGGAGGAGTTCGAGCACTCGATCTCCGACCTCGAGTACAACTGGTACCTGCACACCGTGTAAACGAAAACGCCGCCCTCAGGGGCGGCGTACTTCTTTGCCATCGCATCGCGGGTGCCCGCCCAGGTAGACCGTGGGAGCGGGCTTGACCCGCGATGGCATCAGAGCGGCTTCTCGAAAATCTTCGAATTACGCTGGTAGTTGTACAGCGAAGCCCGCGCCGCCGGCAGGCGCTCCACGCCACTAGGCGAGAAGCCGCGCTCGCGGAACCAGTGTGCGGTCCGGGTCGTCAACACGAACAGGGTATTGAGCCCCAGCGTGCGTGCGCGCTCCTCGATGCGCTCGAGCAGCTCATCACCACGCCCACCATGCCGGTACTCCGGGTTCACCGCCAGGCACGCCAGCTCCCCCGCCTCGGAATCGGCAATCGGGTAAAGCGCCGCGCAGGCGATGATCATGCCCTCGCGTTCGACCACGCTGAACTGCTCGATCTCCCGCTCAAGCACCTCCCGTGAACGTCGCACCAGGATGCCCTGCTCCTCCAGCGGGCTGATCAGCTCCAGCAGGCCGCCGACATCCTCGATGGTCGCCTCGCGCACCACCTCGAACTGTTCCTGGGACACCAGCGTGCCGCCACCACCACGGGTGAACAGCTCGGTCAGCAGCGCGCCGTCCTCGGCATAACTGACGATATGACTGCGTGCCACACCGCCCTTGCAGGCCTCGGCGGCGGCATCCAGCAGCTCGGCCTGGTAGTCACTGCCCAGTCGCTGCAGGTGCGGCGCGATATGCTGCGGGCGCAGCTCGCGCACCAACTGCCCACGCTCGTCCAGCAGGCCCGGCTCGGCGCCGAACAGCAGCAGCTTGTCGGCACCCAGCTCGATGGCGGCGCGGGTAGCCACGTCTTCGCAGGCCAGGTTGAAGATTTCGCCGGTGGGCGAGTAGCCCAGCGGCGACAGCAACACGATGGAACGCTCATCGAGCAGGCGGTTGATGCCTTTGCGGTCGACCCGGCGCACTTCACCGGTATGGTGATAGTCCACCCCTTCAAGCACGCCGATCGGCCGTGCCGTGACCAGGTTGCCAGAGGCCACCCGCAGGCGCGAGCCCTGCATGGGCGAGGCCGCCATGTCCATCGACAGGCGCGCTTCAATGGCCAGGCGCAGGGCGCCGACGGCGTCGATCACGCAGTCCAGCGTCGCCGCGTCGGTGATGCGCATGCCGTGGTGGTAGTGCGGGGTCAGGCCGCGGGCGGCCAGGCGGCTTTCGATCTGCGGGCGTGAACCGTGGACCAGCACCAGGCGCACGCCCAGGCTGTGCAACAGCACCAGGTCGTGGACGATGTTGCCGAAGTTAGGGTGTTCGACGCCATCACCGGGGAGCATGACCACGAAGGTGCAATCGCGGTGGGCGTTGATGTAGGGAGAAGCATGGCGCAACCAGTTGACGTAATCGGGCATGACAGGGCCTGTGGATAAGTGAACGGAGAACGAAAAGGCGCACAACGTTCGAAAGTCATCGTCGGAACAGGCTTGCGGTCACGCGCGGTCTCCTCTGCTCAGGAAAGATCAATGGTTCAGGCAATAGTGCCGGATCAGGTCACGCAATAGACGCACGGTAGGCTCGATACGTGACATTTCAAGATACTCGCCGGGCTGGTGAGCACAGGCGATGTCACCGGGCCCCAGCACGATGGTCTGGCAACCGAGCTGCTGAAGATAAGGCGCTTCGGTACCAAAGGCCACTGCTTCGGCGCGATGGCCGGTCAGGCGCTCGGCCAGGCGCACCAGTTCGCTGTCGGCGGCCTGCTCGAACGGCGGCACCTCCGGGAACAGCGGCGCATAGTCGATACGCACGTCATGACGTTCGGCCAACGGGGTGAGCTTGCCGCGGATCGCTGCGCGCAGCTGCTCCACATCCATGCCCGGCAACGGGCGCAGGTCGAACTCCAGGGCGCACTGGCCACAGATGCGGTTGGGGTTGTCGCCGCCATGGATGCAGCCGAAGTTCAGGGTCGGGGCAGGCACCGTGAACTGTGGGTTGCGGTACTGCTCCTGCCAGCTGCGGCGCAGCGCCATCAGCTCGCCCATCACCGCATGCATGGCCTCCAGAGCGCTGCGGCCCAGGGTCGGATCCGACGAATGGCCACTGCGCCCGAGAATGTCGATGCGGTCCATGAGGATGCCCTTGTGCATGCGGATCGGCTTGAGCCCGGTGGGCTCGCCGATCACCGCCGCCCGCCCGAGCGGCTGGCCGGCCTCGGCCAGGGCCCGGGCGCCGGACATGGAGCTTTCTTCGTCGCAGGTGGCGAGGATCAGCAGCGGCTGCTTGAAATCATGCTCGAGCAGCGGGATCACCGCCTCGATGACCAGGGCGAAGAAGCCCTTCATGTCGCAACTGCCCAAGCCTACCCAACGGCCATCGACCTCGGTGAGCTTGAGCGGGTCGCTGCTCCACAGTTGCGGGTCGAAGGGCACCGTGTCGCTGTGCCCGGCCAGCACCAGGCCGCCCGGGCCGGTGCCGCGGCTGGCCAGCAGGTTGAACTTGCCAGGGTTGACCTGCTGGATCTCGCAGGCGAAGCCCAGGTCCGCCAACCAGCCGGCCAACAGGTCGATGACCGCTCGGTTGGACTGGTCCAGCGCAGCCTGGGTGCAACTGACCGAAGGTGCGGCGATCAGGGCGGCAAACTGGTCTTTCAGCGATGGCAACGGCATGCGCGGACTCCTCGGAAGCGTGAGGGGCATCATAACAATGCAAAAGACCCGCAAGGCAAGCACGCGCCCACAAGCAAGGATTCAAGCCGCAAGTGCTGTAGACTGCCCAATCACGATGCCCCTCCTTCCGAGCCCGCGATGCACACAGAAACCGAACTCAAACTCCGCGCCAGTCGCGAGACCCTTGCCGCCCTGCGCGAGCACCCGCTGCTGAAAAAGCGCAACAAGTCCGGCTGGCAGACCCGCGAACTGCTCAACCAGTACTTCGACACCCCGGAGCGCGACCTGTCCGCCGCCCGTGTCGCCCTGCGCCTGCGCCGCGACGGCGAGGTCATCATCCAGACCCTCAAATGCCGCGGCCAGAGCGTGGCCGGCCTGTCCGAGCGCAACGAGTTCGAATGGCACCTGGACAAGGTCAAGCTCGACCTGAAGAAACTCGATGGCACCTGCTGGCCCGAGCAACTGGCCGGGCTGGACAAGAAGGCCATCAAGCCGCTGTTCACCACCGACTTCACCCGCGAGTACGCCGAGATCGCCTGGGGCCGCGGCAAGGCCAAGGTGGTGATCGAAGCGGCCATCGACCAGGGCTTCGTGATCGCCGGCAAGCGCAAGGAAGAAATCTGCGAGCTGGAACTGGAGCTGCGTGAGGGTGCCCCAGAGGCGCTGCTGGAGCTGGCCGCGGAGTTGTCCGCCAGCCTCGCCCTGATGCCATGCGACATCAGCAAGGCCGAGCGCGGCTACCGCCTGCTCGATCCGGACAGCTACGAGCTGGGCCTGCCGGTGACCGAGCTGCACGCCGAGATGCCGATGGATGACGCCTACGCCGCCCTGGCCTGGCAACTGCTGGGCAGCAGCCAGCGCCTGGCCGAGCAGTATCGCCACAATGGCCACTGGCGCCTGCTGCAGGACTGGGTTCGCTGCCTGGCCGAGCTGCGCGCCCTCACCGCCAGCCTCGGCCAGGCGGCACCGCGCCCGACCACCCGCGCCCTGCGCGCCAGCCTCGATGCGTTGCTGGAAGACTGGCGCCCGCTGGTATTGGCCGGCAACGACGACGAGGACATCCGTCGCGCCGCCCCCGAGCAGTTCGCCGAAGAGCTGGAGGATCCGCGCTGGGGCCAGTTCTCCCTGGAGACCGCACGCTGGCTGACCGCCCGCGCCTGGACCGTCGAGCGCAAGGGCCGTGGCGAGCGCCAGGGCAAGGCGCAGCTGGCCAGCTGGCTGCAGCACTTGCTGGGCGAGGAAGCCCGCGCCCTGAAGCTGCCACTGTATGTGCAGCGTCCAGAGGACCTGGCCGAGCAGCTGCCGCGCATCGAGACCGTGCAAACCTGGCTGCACCACGCCCGCCAGGTGCTCGACCTGCCACAGCAGGACCGCCTCTACGGCGAGCTGAACAAGCTGCACGAGCTGGCCGAACTGCCGCTGCTGGAGGAAGACAAGGGCGAACTGCTGGAGGCCCGTATCGAACAGGCTCGCGCCATCGAGCAGAACCGCGCCTGGAAGCATCTGCTCAAGGCCTGAGTCCGCGCCGCCCGCTCCTGCACGCGTGGGAGCGGGCTTGCCCGCGATTGGCTCTTCAGGGCCTCAGCGGCAGGCTCGTGGTCGACTTGATCTCCGACAATGCCACGATCGAGTTGACTTCCTGAATACCCGGCACGTTCGACAGCTTTTCGAAGAAGAACCGCTCGTAAGCCTCGATATCCGAGGTGACGATACGCAGCAGAAAATCCACCGCCCCCATCAGCACATAACATTCCAGCACTTCGGGAAAACCGCGGATCGCCTCGGTGAACTCGGCGAAGTTCGAACGGCCATGGGCGTTGAGCTTCACTTCGGCAAAGATCTGCGTGTTCAGCCCTACCTTCTTGCGGTCCAGCAGCGTCACCTGGCCACGAATTACCCCCTCCTCTCTCAGGCGCTGAATGCGCCGCCAGCATGGTGACTGCGACAGGCCCACGCGCTCGGCGATCTGCGCGCTGGACAGCGAGGCGTCGTCTTGCAGCAGTTCAAGAATGCGCCGGTCGTAAGCGTCCAATTCGCCAAGCATTAATAATTCTCCAATTGGCATTTTTACGAATTAAAAAAGTCGAGATAGCGCGTTATTGGCGAATCATAGCGAAAAAATACCCCGCCTGACGTGCAAGAATTTTTCCACTTTCGCGGAGATCCTGCATGAACGCACTCGAACGGCCCCTCAACTCGCCCCGCCTCGACGCCTGGGCCGCCAACACTGTCCACTGCACTGTGCACTACCGCCTGCAGGCCGACGCCGAACCGGACAGCCTGTGCCGCGTGCTCAATCTGTTCGCCCTGCAGTTCCTCACCCCGCACAGCGTCAACGTGAGCCAGTGCGACGATCTGCTGGACGTGGCGATCGGTGTCGGCGGCCTGAGCTGGCACCGGGCCGAAGTGATCGCCCAGAAACTGCGCAACCTGGTCTGCGTCAGCGAAGTGTGCCTGGCGAACCTGCCACAGCTCTCGGAGGTCGCCAGCCGTTGAAACCGGCAGGCAATGTCCGGAAACCCTTTGCACCGACGTCCTGCGCCCTGCGCGACTAGCCTTGCCCAGGCCTCTGAAGCCCGGCAAGGACGCTTCCATGCTCGCCAACGACCACCACGATCTTGACCTCAATCGCCTGCTGGACGCCTTGCTGGCAGAGCAGCGGATCACCCCCGAAGCCGCTCTCGCGGCACTTGAGCGCGCCAAGACCCACCCTGCCGAACATCCCCTGGAACTGATCGCCGCCATCGGCCACCCGCTGGGGCTGGATGCCCTGTGCCGCTGGCTGGCAGATCGGGTTGGCCAGCCTTTTCTGGCAATCGACCCCTTGCAGGTCGACCTGGTGCGCGTGGCCGGGCTGATGTCCGCAGCCTTCGCCCAGCGCCATGGCATCCTCGCCGTGGCCGTGGATGAACACAGCATCACGGTGGCCAGCGCCCAGCCTTATCAACACGAATGGGAGGCAGACCTGAGCCGTAGCCTGGGCAAGGCAGTGCACCGGGTGCTGGCCAGCCCGCGACAGCTCCGCCAGCTACGCCCGACCTTCCTGGGTCTGGCCCACTCCGTGCGCGGCGCGGGCCTTGGCCAGTTGCCCCGCCTCGGCGAGCTGGAGCAACTGCTCGAACTGGGTGCCAGGCAAACCCAGGCCAGCGCGGACGATGCCCATATCGTGCACATCGTCGACTGGATGCTGCAGTACGCCATCGAGCAGCGCGCCAGCGATATCCACCTGGAACCCCGCCGTGAACAAGGCCATCTGCGCCTGCGCATCGATGGGCTGCTGCACGCGGTGTATGCCTTCCCAGCCAGCGTCACCCTGGCGATGGTCAGCCGGCTGAAGCACCTGGGCCGCATGAACGTCGCCGAGAAACGCCGGCCACAGGACGGTCGCCTGAAAACCCGCCTGCCCGGCGGCGCCGAGGTGGAGCTGCGTCTGTCCACCCTGCCCACCCCGTTCGGCGAGAAGCTGGCATTGCGCCTGTCCGACCCTCAGCAACTGCACGACAGCCTCGAAACCCTGGGCCTGGAGGGCACGTTGCTGGAGCAGTGGCTGGCCCTGCTGCAACAACGCCAGGGCATCCTGCTGGTGACGGGGCCGACCGGCTCGGGCAAGACCAGCACCCTGTACGCCAGCCTCCGGCACCTGGCCACCCCCCAGGTCAACCTGTGCAGCATCGAGGACCCGATCGAACGCCTTGAACCGATGATCAACCAGTTGCAGGTCCAGCCCAGCCTGGAGCTGGACTTCGCCAGCGGTGCCCGCGCCCTGCTGCGCCAGGATCCGGACATAATCATGATCGGCGAAATCCGCGACCGGGAAACCGCCCAGGTGGCCGTGCAGGCGGCCCTCACCGGGCATCTGGTGTTGTCGACCCTGCACACCCAGGACGCCTGCGGCGCGATTACCCGCCTGCTGGAGCTTGGCGTCGCCGACTACCTGATCAGGGCGACCTTGCTAGGAGTAATGGCCCAGCGCCTGGTGCGCACACTCTGCCGCGCTTGTCTGCACCTACCCCCGCAGGATCGCCAGGCCTGCCCGCAATGCCGGAGCACGGGTTTCCATGGGCGTACCGGGCTGTTCGAACTGCTCCAGGTCAGCGCCGCATTGCGCGAGCGGATCACCCCCGCCAGCGACCTCGCCGGCCTGCGGCAACAGGCCGAGGTAGACGGGTTGCGTGACCTTCGACGGCACGGCGGTGACCGGGTCGCCCAGGGCATGACCTGCGCCGAGGAGGTCATGCGAGTCTGTGGATAAGTAAGAAAATCCCTTTGTGGCCGGGAACTTGGGGCAATGGAAAAGGATCGAATCGGCATCTCAACCGCCCTCATCCACCGAGGTGATTCATCATGCGTCTCAAAACAGCCATCGCAGCCACCGTCCTGTTCTCGCTGCCCCTTGGCTCCGCCATGGCCGATACGTTCTGGCGCAATATCATCTCCTCCGGCGCGACCACCGCCTCCACCTACCTGACCTTCAAGGACCACAAACTGATCGTCGCTGCCCAGGATGACGCGGGCAGCTTCGTCGCCAGTGACGGCGCCATTCGCGGGCCATTCCTGGAGTCTGCGATCCGCCAGGTGCGCGCGGACAACCCAGGCGTGCAGGCCAGCGACATGGAACTGGCCAACGCGATCCTGGCCAAGAACGCCGTGGCCGAATAAGTCCCGGGGCTGCGTTGCAGCCCCCATCTAGCGATACGCCTCCACCGGCACGCACGCGCAGAACAGATTCCTGTCCCCATACACGTTGTCGACCCGGTTCACCGCCGGCCAGTACTTGTGCTGGCGGGCGTGAGCGCTGGGGGCGATGCCCTGCTCGAGGCTGTATGGCCGGTTCCACGGCGCCAGTACATCGGCCAAGGTATGCGGCGCGTGCCTGAGCGGGTTGTCCTCGGCCGGCCAGTTGCCCTCCTGCACTTCGGCAATCTCCGCCCTGATCGCCAGCATCGCTTCAACGAAGCGATCCAGCTCGGCCTTCGACTCGCTCTCGGTGGGCTCGACCATCAACGTGCCCGGTACCGGGAACGACATGGTCGGGGCATGGAAGCCATAGTCCATCAGGCGCTTGGCCACGTCTTCCTCGGTAATGCCGGTCAGCGCCTTGAGCGGGCGCAGATCGAAGATGCATTCATGGGCCACGCGCTGGTTGCGCCCGCGGTACAGCACCGGGAAGGCATCGCGCAGCTGGCTGGCCAGGTAGTTGGCGGACAGGATCGCCACCTCGCTGGCATCGGCCAGTTGCGGCCCCATCATGGCGATGTACATCCAGCTGATCGGCAGGATGCTGGCACTGCCCCACGGCGCCGCGCTCACCGCGCTGTTGTTCGGGTCCAGCCCCGGCACCGGCACCACCGGATGGCTGGCCACGAACGGCTTGAGGTGTGCACGGATGCCAATCGGCCCCATGCCCGGGCCACCGCCGCCATGGGGAATGCAGAAGGTCTTGTGCAGGTTCATGTGCGAGACATCGGCACCGATGTCCGCCGGCCGCGTCAGCCCTACCTGGGCATTGAGATTGGCGCCATCCATGTAGACCTGCCCGCCAAGCTGGTGCACCACCTCGCAGATCTCGCGGATGCCCTCTTCGTACACCCCATGGGTGGACGGGTAGGTCACCATCAGGCATGACAGTCGCTCGCCAGCCTGGCGCGCCTTGGCCTTGAGGTCGTCGAGGTCGACGTTGCCGTCCTCGTCGCACTCGACGATCACCACCTCCATGCCGGCCATCTGCGCCGACGCCGGGTTGGTGCCATGGGCCGAGGACGGGATCAGGCAGATCGTGCGCCCGGCCTGGTGGCGGCTGCGGTGGTAACGCGTGATCGCCATCAGCCCGGCGTACTCGCCCTGGGCGCCCGAGTTGGGCTGCATGCAGATCGCATCGAAGCCGGTGATGGCACACAACCAGGCTTCGAGCTCGTCGATCATCGCCTTGTAGCCTTGCACCTGCGCCGCAGGGGCGAACGGATGCGGTTGGGCGAATTCAGGCCAGGTGATGGGGATCATCTCGCTGGTGGCGTTGAGCTTCATGGTGCACGAACCCAGCGGGATCATCGACTGGTTGAGTGCCAGGTCCTTGTTCTCCAGCTGCTTGAGGTAGCGCAGCATCTCGGTCTCGCTGTGATGCAGGTTGAACACCGGGTGCTGCAGGATCGGTGTGCGCCGCACCAGCGCGCCGGGGATGCCTTCGGGCAGGGCCTGCTGGTCGAGGGCGGCAATGTCCAGGCCGTGGTCGACGCCAAGGAAGATATCGAACAGCTTCAGCACCGTGGCTTCGTCGCAGGTCTCGTCCAGGCTCAGCCCCAGGTGCCCGCGACCGAGAATGCGCAGGTTGACGCGGGCGTCCTCGGCGCTTTCGATGATCGCCGCCTGGGTGCCGCCGACGTCCAGCGTCAGGGTGTCGAAGAAATGCTGGTTGAGGCGCTTGATGCCTTTGGCTTCAAGGCCGGCGGCGAGGATGAACGTCAGTCGATGCACGCGCTGGGCGATGCGCTGCAAGCCCTCGGGGCCGTGATAGACCGCGTAGAAGCCGGCGATGTTGGCCAGCAGCACCTGGGCCGTGCAGATGTTGGAGTTGGCTTTCTCGCGGCGTATGTGCTGCTCGCGGGTCTGTAGGGCCATGCGCAGCGCGGTGTTGCCCCGGGCATCACGTGATACGCCGATGATGCGCCCGGGCATGGCGCGCTTGTAGTCGTCGCGGCAGGCGAAATAGGCCGCGTGCGGCCCGCCATAGCCCATGGGCACGCCAAAGCGCTGGGTCGAGCCGAGCACCACGTCGGCCCCCAGTTCGCCGGGCGGCGTCAGCACCACCAGGCTGAGGATGTCGGCGGCGACGCAGGCCAGGGCCTGCTGGCCATGCAACTGGTCGATCAGCGGGCGCAGGTCGCGCACCTCGCCATGGGTGTCGGGGTATTGCAGCAGCGCGCCGAACACCTGGTGCTTGCCCAGGTTATCCACCGAATCGACGATCAACTCGAAGCCGAACCCCTCGGCGCGGGTCTTGAGCACCGACAGGGTTTGCGGGTGGCAGTGCTCGTCGGCGAAAAAGGCGTTGCTCTTGCTGCGCGCCACGCGCTTTGCCAGGGCCATCGCCTCGGCGGCGGCGGTGGCCTCATCAAGCAGCGAGGCATTGGCCAGGGGCAGGCCGGCAAGGTCGATGACCATTTGCTGGAAGTTCAGCA
Source organism: Pseudomonas sp. CAM1A (assembly GCF_047501685.1). Classification (NCBI taxonomy): domain Bacteria; kingdom Pseudomonadati; phylum Pseudomonadota; class Gammaproteobacteria; order Pseudomonadales; family Pseudomonadaceae; genus Pseudomonas; species Pseudomonas sp. CAM1A. The sequence continues at coordinate 392,947 of NZ_JBFNXP010000001.1, forward strand.
GCGCCTCCAGCCGGCCTTGGGCGATCTCTGGTTGGTAGGGCGTATAGGCGGTGTACCAGCCAGGGTTCTCCAGCACGTTGCGCAGGATGACGGTGGGGGTGAGGGTGGCGTGGTAGCCCATGCCGATCAGGCTGGTCCACAGCTGGTTCTGCGCAGCGTAGCCCGCAAGTTTGGCCAGTGCGGCCTGCTCATCGAGGGCCGGCGGCAGGTCGAGTGGGCGATTGAAGCGGATGCCCGGTGGCACCGTCTGCTCGATCAGTTCACTGCGGCTGGCGACGCCTAGGGCGTCGAGCATGGCCTGCTGCTCCTGGGCATCGGGCCCCAGGTGGCGACGCAGGAAAGGGTTGGGCTCTTGCAGTTGGCTCAGCGATGGTGACTGGGACATGGCGACGATCTCTTCCTGGACCAGTTCTCATGGGAGACTTACAAGTCTAGGAAGGATTGCCGAATATGCGGGGATTATTGCGTTTGCCGTGCAACCCTCATCGCGGGGCAAGCCCGCTCCCACGCCTGGAACACATCGCCATGGCGCACGTCGTGGGAGCGGGCTTGCCCCGCGATCATTTACTCGCCGATGGCAGCCTTGTAACCAGCAGCATCCAGTAGCTTGTTCAACTCAGCGGGGTTGCTCGGCTTCAGCTTGAAGATCCACGACTCGTAAGGCTCTTCGTTGAGCAGTTCCGGGCTGTCAGCCAGCTCTTCGTTGACCGCGATGACTTCACCACCCACCGGCGCATAGATATCCGAGGCAGCCTTTACCGACTCGACCACACCAGCGGCGTCGCCGGCTTCGAACACCTTGCCGACTTCGGCCAGCTCGACGAACACCACGTCACCCAGGGCTTCCTGGGCGTGGTCACTGATACCCACGGTCACCGTGCCATCGGCTTCCAGGCGAGCCCACTCGTGGCTTTCGGCAAAACGCAGGTCGGCGGGGATTTGGCTCATTGTCTTGTATTCCTCGTAATGGGTCAGCGGACGGCCCGCCGTTAATGTTCAGATCAGGATCTTGCCATGGCGCACGAAGGTCGGCTTTACCACTCGCACCGGGTACCACTTGCCGCGGATTTCCACCTCGGCCCGGTCACCAGTGGCCATGGGCACGCGGGCCAAGGCAATGGATTTGCTCAGCGTAGGCGAGAAACTACCACTGGTGATCTCCCCTTCGCCAATCCCGGACACACGGACCACCTGATGCGCGCGCAGTACACCCCGCTCCTCCAGCACCAGGCCAACCAGTTTTTCCTTCACGCCCTGCTCGATTTCCGCCAGCAGGCCCGCACGGCCGATGAACTCACGGCTCGCCGGCTCCCAGGCGACGCTCCAGCCCAGGTTGGAGGTCAGCGGGGTGTGGGCTTCGTCGATATCCTGGCCATACAGGTTCATGCCGGCTTCCAGGCGCAGCGTATCGCGGGCGCCCAGACCGCTCGGGGCGATGCCGGCGCCGACCAGATCGTTGTAGAACGCCGGGGCCTGTTCGCCGGGAAGAATGATTTCCAGACCGTCCTCACCGGTATAACCGGTGCGGGCGATGAACCAGTCACCGTCGGCGAGGCCTTCGAAGGGGCGCAGCTCGCGGATCAGCGCGGCCCGCGAGGCGCTGAGCAGGGCAGCGACCTTTTCTCGGGCATGAGGCCCCTGGATGGCGAGAATGGCCAGTTCAGGCCGCGCCTTGAAGCTCACCTTGAAGCCTTCGCTGCGAACCTGCAGCCAGGCCAGTACCTTGGCGCGGGTGGCGGCATTGGCCACCAGGCGATAACCGTCTTCGGTGCGGTAGGCGATGAGATCGTCAATGATCCCGCCCTCGGCATTGAGCAGCGGGCTGTAGAGGGCCTTGCCGGGGCTTTCCAGGCGTGTCACGTCGTTGGCCAGCAGGTGTTGCAGCCAGGGCGTGGCGGCGCAGCCATCGATATCGATGACCGTCATGTGGGAAACATCGAACACCCCGCAGTCACTGCGCACCTGGTGGTGCTCCTCGACTTGCGAGCCGTAGTGCAGGGGCATGTCCCATCCGCCGAAATCGACCGTCTTGGCGCCGAGCGCCAGGTGCAGGTCATACAGAGGCGTACGCTGTCCCATGGGTTTCTCCTTCCGGGCGTGGCGAGGCGGCGGCGGTCGGCGATGTTCAATCATCACCTGTTCTTGTAGGACCCGTCGCTGCGAATGCCGCGCATTGTAGCCGCAAGGGAGCTGCGTGACACCCTCAGCGCGGATGTCCCGGACGATGGGCCGAGCGGCGGATCAGGCCGATCACTGGCAGCAGGCCGACCAACACCAGGGTCAACGCTGGCAGCGAAGCACGCGCCCATTCACCCTCGCTGGTCATCTCGAACACGCGCACGGCCAGGGTGTCCCAGCCGAACGGGCGCATCAGCAAAGTTGCCGGCATCTCCTTGAGTACATCGACGAACACCAGCAGGGCGGCACTGAGCGCACCGGGCACCAGCAATGGCAGATACACCTTGAAAAACAATCCTGGGCCACCGACCCCGAGGCTGCGCGACGCCTCCGGAAGCGATGGGCGGATCCGCTCCAGGCTGCTTTCCAGCGGACCATAGGCAACGGCGATGAACCGTACCAGATAGGCCAGCAACAATGCCGACAAGCTTCCCAGCAACAACGGCTTGCCCGCTCCGCCCAACCATTGGGACAGCGGCACTACCAGCTGGTTGTCCAGGTAGCTGAACGCCAGCATGATCGACACGGCCAGCACCGAGCCGGGCAAGGCGTAACCCAAGTTGGCCAATCCGACCCCGGCGCGGATACCGGCAGTCGGGGCCTGCCGCCTGGCGAACGCCAGAAGCATGGCCACGCTGACCGTGATCAGCGCCGCCATGGCTCCCAGGTACAGGGTGTGCATGACCAGGCCAACATAGCGCTCGTCGAGGTCATGCCGCCCCCGCTGCCAGAACCACGCCAGCAACTGCAGCATCGGAATGACGAAGGCACAGGCGAACACCAGCAGACACCAGCCACTGGCAGCCAACGCCTTGATACCCCGCAAGTGATACAGCGCCTGCGCCCTCGGGCGTTCGTTGCCACTGCGACTGGCGCCTCGGGCCCGGCGCTCGCCATACAGCACCAGCATCACCGCCAGCAGCAACAGGCTGGCCAGTTGCGCCGCGCTGGAGAGGCTGAAGAAGCCGTACCAGGTCTTGTAGATGGCAGTAGTGAAGGTGTCGAAATTGAACACCGCCACCGCGCCGAAATCGGCCAGGGTCTCCATCAGTGCCAGGGCGATGCCGGCGCCGATGGCCGGCCGCGCCATGGGCAAGGCCACCCGCCAGAAGGCCTGCAGCGGTGACAGCCCCAACACCCGCGCCGCCTCCATCAAGCCCTTGCCCTGGGCCAGGAAGGCCGTGCGCGCCAGCAGGTAGACGTAGGGGTAGAACACCAGCACCAATACCGTGATCACGCCACCGGTGGAGCGCACCCTGGGCAGGCGCATGGGCCCGAACACCTCGCGCAGCGCCGTCTGCACGGGGCCTGCGAAGTCGAGCAGGCCAACGAAGACGAACGCCAACACATAGGCCGGGATGGCGAACGGCAGCATCAGCGCCCAATCCAGCCAACGCCGGCCGGGGAATTCGCAGAGGCTGGTGAGCCACGCCAGGCTCACCCCCAGCACGGTCACGCCGATACCAACGCCAAGCACCAGGGTCAGGGTATTGCCCAGCAGGCGGCTCATCTGGGTGTCGAGCAGGTGCGACCAGATCTGCACGTCGACCGATTGCCATGACAACAGCAAAACGCTGAGCGGCAGCAAGACCAGGGCGGCGATCAGGAAGACCGGCAGGTACCAGCGGCGTTGGGGGGTGTGAGGCAAATCGAAGGTCTCGATGGCTGGGCGATAGCATCGCGGGGCAAGCCCGCTCCCACACAGCCTTTACAGGTTGGCGTGGGATCGGGCTTGCCCCGCGATGAGGCCCTCAAGGATAGGGCGAGCGGTCAGTTCCAGCCAGCCCGATCCATCAAGCGAATGGCTTCAGCCTGGCGCTTGCCAGCGACTTCCACCGGAATGCTGTCGGCCTTGAAGCTACCCCAGGCCGCCACTTCCGTCGAAGGCTTGACCTTCGGGTTGGCCGGGAACTCCTGGTTGATGTCGGCGAACAGCTTCTGCGCCTCCTCGCCGGTCATCCACTCCACCAGTTTCTTCGCCGCTTCCGGGTGCGGTGCATGCTTGGTCAGGCCAATACCTGACAGGTTGACGTGCACGCCGCGATCACCCTGGTTGGGCCAGAACAGCTTCACCGGCAAGTCGGGTTTCTCCTTGTGCAGGCGCCCGTAGTAGTAAGTGTTGACGATGCCCACGTCGCACTGGCCGGCGGCAATGGCCTGGAGCACCGCGGTGTCGTCGGAGAACACGTCGGTGGACAGGTTGTTGACCCAGCCCTTGATCAGCTTCTCGGTCTCGGCCTCGCCGTGGTTCTCGATCAGGGTGGCGGTCAGCGACTGGTTGTAGACCTTCTTCGCCGTGCGCAGGCACAGACGGCCTTCCCAATTTTTGTCGGCCAGGGCCTCGTAGGTGCTGAGCTCCGCCGGTTTGACCCGGTCGGTGGAGTAGGCGATGGTCCGTGCGCGCAGGCTCAGGCCAGTCCAGTCGTGGGACGAGGCGCGGTACTGCGACGGAATGTTCTGGTCGATGGTGGCCGACTTGATCGGTTGCAGGATGCCCATCTGCTCGGCCTGCCAGAGGTTGCCGGCATCGACGGTGAGCAGCAGGTCGGCCACGCCGTTCTCGCCCTCGGCCTTGATGCGCTGCATCAGCGGGGCTTCCTTGTCGGTGATGAACTTGATCTTGACGCCGGTCTTGGCGGTATAAGCGTCGAACACCGGCTTGATCAGCTCGTCGATGCGCGAGGAGTACACCACCACTTCTTCCGCCGCCTGGGCGGTGCCGCCGAATAGCGTCAGGGCCAGGGCGGCCAGTAGGGGCTTGCGGGATAACATTCGGAGCACTCCTCGCTGAGTTTAGAGGTGCAAATGGTAGTGGTTCCCATTTTTAGACTCATCCGTCGAGCCGTTACCGAATGTTGCAAACAATCGCGGGGCAAGCCCGCTCCCACCTTCCCGCAATGATGGTTTCAGGCCTTGGCCAACTCCGGCAGGTCACCGGACAATCCCAAGGCCTGACGCACGAACAGCGCCTTGGCTTCGGGCATCTGCTCCACCAGCTTCAAGCCGCTGTTACGCAGCCAGCGCAGCGGCAACGGGTTGGCCTGGAACAAGCGCTCGAAACCCTCCATCGCCGCCATCAGCGCCAGGTTGTGCGGCATGCGCCGCCGCTCGAAACGGCTCAGCACTTTCACATCGGCCAACCGCTCGCCCCGCTCGCTGGCGCGTACCAGCTCTTCGGCCAGCACGGCGGCATCGAGGAAACCCAGGTTGACCCCCTGCCCCGCCAACGGGTGGATGGTGTGGGCGGCGTCGCCGATCAGCGCCAGCCCTTCTTCCACGTAGCGCTTGGCATGGCGCTGGCGCAGCGGCACGCAGACCCGTGGATCAGCCTCGAGCACATCGCCCAGACGCCCCTCGAACGCCCGCTCAAGTGCCTGGCGGAAGCTCGCGTCATCCATTGCCATGGCCTGCTCGGCCTGCTCCGGGGTGGTCGACCAGACGATCGAGCACCAGTCCTGGCGGCCATCACGCGACAGCGGCAGGAACGCCAGCGGGCCTTCGTCGGTGAAGCGCTGCCACGCCGTGGCGCGGTGCGCCTCGCTGCAACGCACGCTGGTGACGATGGCGTGGTGCAGGTAATCCCACTCGCGGGTCGCGCAGCCGGCCAGGCGGCGTACCGCCGAGTTGGCGCCATCGGCGGCGATCACCAGCGGCGCGCGCAGCTTGCGACCATCGGCCAAGGTCACCAGCCACTCGTCACCGGAGCGGCGCAACTGTTCCAGGCGGGCATTGGCCAGCAGCCCGACATCGCTGTCGTGCAGGCGCTCCAGCAGACCGTCCTGGACCACACGGTTCTCGACGATATGCCCCAGCACCTCGGCATGCACGCTGGCCGCGGAAAAATGAATCTCACCGGTGCCGCTGCCATCCCAGACGTGCATGTCCGAATACGGCGAGACACGCCGCCGGGCAATGCCCTCCCAGGCGCCCAAGCGCTCGAGAATGCGCTGGCTGGCCGCCGACAGGGCGCTGACCCTTGGTTCGAAAGGGGCCTCGCCATCAAACGGCTTGACCGTCATCGGCCCGCCGTCGAGCAAAAGCACCTCCAGGCCACTGTGGCGCAAGGCCAGGGCCAGGGCGCTGCCGACCATACCGGCACCGACAATCAACAGATCTGCGCGCATTTCCATGCCTTACGCCTGCCTCGCTTGCGGCTTGAGCCGCACGTATAAAGTTTTGTCGACCCGCGCCACCAGCTCGCCGGCGCCATCGCGGATCTCCACCTGCAACCGCGGCAGGTACTTCTTGCCGCTGGCGGTCTGCTGGCGGATCTCGTCCAGCAGCGCATCGTCGACGTGGAATTGGGCATACACCGGGCCCTTGCCCGGCGAGATGAAGTCGATACTGGCGGCCTTGTCCCAGACGATGTACTCGCGCCCCAGCTGCTCGATCAGCAGCAGCATGTAGAACGGGTCGACCATCGCGTACAGGCTGCCTCCGAACTGGGTGCCGACGTAGTTGCGATTCCACCGCGTCAGCTTCATGCGCACCTTGACGCTGCGCATGTCCGGGCTGATTTCCTGGATATGGATGCCGGCGCCCAGATAGGGCGGGTAGAAGTTCAACAACCAGCGCAGCATCCGCGCTCGCCGTGCGAGCCTGCGAACATCGCTCATGGGCGGCCCCGCGGGTCGGGGCGGGTGCCCAGGCCCATGGCCTGGCGGGCGAACCAGCTTTTCGCCGGCGGCAGCAGGTCCAGCCCGAGCAGGCCGAGGTTGCGCCCGGCCGCCAGCAGCGGCTGGCTGCTGCCGAACACGCGGGTGACCTGGTCGGAGAAGCCGATGGTCAGGGCCTGGTCAAGGCGCTGGCGTTGGTGATAGGCCTGCAGCGTGGCCAGATCGCCCGGCAGCGCCGGGCCAGCCAGCAAGGCGTCCGCCAGCGACTGCACATCGCGCAGCGACAGGTTGAAGCCTTGCCCGGCGATCGGGTGCAGGCTGTGGGCGGCATTGCCCAGCACCACCAGGTGCGGGCGCACCTGCTCCTCGGCCTCGACCAGCGACAGCGGATAGAGATGACGGGCACCGACCTGGCGCAGGGCGCCGAGTCGGTAGCCGAAGGCCTCCTGCAGTTCGCGCAGGAAGCTGCGTTCGTCGAGCTCGGCCAGGCGTTTGGCATCCATGCCCTGGCGGGTCCAGACCAGCGCGCAACGGTTGTCCGCCAGCGGCAGCAGGGCCATCGGCCCTTGCTCGGTGAAGCGCTCGAACGCCTGCCCGGCATGGGCCTCGCCCGGGGTGATGTTGGCGATCAGCGCGCTCTGGTCATAGGGTGTGTTGCGCACATGGATGCCCAACTGCTCGCGCAGGCCCGAACGGCCACCATCGGCCAGCACCGCCAGGTCGCATTCCAGCACGGTGTCGTCGTCCAGCTGCAACCGATAGCCACCGGCGATGGCCTGCATCGCCTGCACTTGCGCCGGGCAGCGCCAGCTGACCACCTCGTTGTCGATGGCCTGCCACAGGCACTGGCCGAGCCAGGCGTTCTCCACCACGTAGCCGAGTGCCGGCACACCTTCCTCCAGCGCATCCAGGCGCGTGGCGCCGAAGCGGCCGCGGTCGGACACCTGGATCTGCCGGATCGGCTCGGCGCGGCGGCTGATGGCCTGCCACAACCCCAGCCGCTCGTAGATCTGCCGGGTGCCGTAGGACAGCGCCGAAGAACGCGCGTCGTAGCTGGGCTGGAAGCTGTCGCCCGGGGCAAACGGCTCGATCAGCAGGATCGTCCAGCCACGCGCCTTGGCCGCGGCCTGCAGGGTCAGGGCCAGGCTGGCGCCGACCAGGCCGCCACCGATGATCGCCAGGTTGACCCGGTTCATGCGGCGTCCTTGCGGGCTTCGTGCATCAGTGCCTCGATCTCGGCGACCGTGCGCGGCACGCCTGAAGTGAGGATTTCACAGCCTTGTCTGGTTACCACCACGTCGTCCTCGATCCTTACGCCGATGCCGCGCCATTTCTTCGCCACGGCCTGGTTGTCGGCCGCGATGTAGATGCCGGGCTCGACGGTCAACGCCATGCCCGGCTCGAGCACGCGCCATTGGCCACCGACCTTGTATTCGCCCACGTCGTGCACGTCCATGCCCAGCCAGTGCCCGGCGCGGTGCATGTAGAAGGCACGGTAGGCCTCGCTGTCGATCAGCGCCTGTACCTCGCCCTTGAGCAGGCCCAGCGCCACCAGCCCTTCGGTGATCACCCGCACGGTCGCCTCGTGGGCATGGTTCCAGTGCTTGCCCGGGGCGATCTCGGCGAACGCCGCGGCCTGGGCCGCAAGCACCAGCTCGTAGATGGCCTTCTGTTCCGGCGAGAAGCGCCCGCTGACCGGGAAGGTGCGGGTGATGTCGCTGGCGTAGCAGTCGATCTCGCAACCGGCGTCGATCAGCACCAGGTCACCGTCCTTGAGCGACGCATCATTCTGCTGATAGTGCAGGATGCAGCCATTGCGCCCGGCAGCGACGATCGAGCCGTAGGCCGGCATCTTCGCCCCGCCCTTGCGGAACTCGTAATCCAGTTCGGCTTCCAGGCTGTACTCGTGCAACCCGGCCCGGCAGGCCTGCATGGCGCGCACATGGGCACGGGCGGAGATCGCCGCGGCCTCGCGCATGACCTTCACTTCCGCCGCCGATTTATACAGGCGCATGTCGTGCAGCAGATGATCCAGGGCAACGAACTCGTTCGGCGGCTGGGCGCCAAGGCGGGCCTTGGAGCGGATCACATTGATCCACTCCATCAGCCGGCGGTCGAATTCGGCGTTGCCGCCCATGTTGCTGTAGACCCGCTCGCGACCTTCGATCAGGCCCGGCAGGATCTCGTCGATATCGCTGATGGGGAAGGCATCGTCGGCGCCGAAATCACGCACCGCGCCTTCCTGGCCGGCCCGCAGGCCGTCCCACTGCTCGCGCTCGGGATTGCGCTCGCGGCAGAACAGCACGTACTCGCCATGCTCGCGGCCCGGGATCAGCGCGATCACCGCCTCGGGCTCAGGGAAGCCGCTCAGGTACTGGAAATCGCTGTCCTGACGATAGACATGCTCGACGTCGCGGTTGCGGATGGCAACTGCGGCGGCGGGCAGGATGGCGATGCTGTTGGGGACCATCTGCGCCATCAGCGCCTTGCGCCGACGGGCGTACTCCGCCTTGGGTATGTGGCTCATGGGCAAACGACCCCGATCAGATCAGTGCAGCGATGGCTTTGGCGCGGGCGCTTCGGGCTTGGCCAGCTCGGTGTACAGCAGCAGCGGGGCGACGCGCAGGTATTCCATGACTTCCATGTAGTCGCTCTCGCCGTCCTCGGATTCTTCCAGCGCTTCCTGGACCTGCGAGATGGCCACCAGGTCCTGGAGCACTTCCTTGGCATCGGTGGACAAGTCCTTGCCACCGGCGTTCAGGCCGAAACCGGTGATGAAGCCCTGGCACCACTGGCCCAGCGCGGTGGCGCGGTCGCTGAGTGCGGCATCATCGGAAGGCAGCAGCAGGACGATGGCGACGTCGTCGCCAGTCAGTTCGGCCTTGACCATCTCTTGCAGGCCGACCAGAGCGTTGCGGACAGTGTCACCGGGCTCGGTTTCGAGCAACTGGGCGGCGTCGGCCAGCCAGGCATCGGCATCGAAGCCGGCGCCAGCGCAGCTGCGGCCGATCAGCAGGCCGTGCAGCTCGGCGGGGGTGACGGGGTGGCCATTGCTCGAAAGCAACATGGCAAAGGCAATGTAGGGCGATTGGGTATTGGGCATGGGCAGCTAGGCGCCAGACGGCGCAATGACTAGAATGGAGACCTTGTATCCTAGCACCGGCAGGCGCGCCAAGACCATCGGCACTGGCCGTCGCGCCCTTGGGGCAGGCATGATCGCCAGGCGAGTCAAGGAATCGAGTGCAATCCATGCAAGAGAACGACCTGCAAGCGCTGATGAGCCGGTTCGAGTTGCTGATCGAACGGGTCGAGCAACTAAAGCGGCAAAACGCACTCTTAGTAGCTCAGGAACGATCCTGGCGCGAGGAGCGCGCCCACCTGATCGAAAAGAACGAGATCGCCAAGCGCAAGATCGAATCGATGATCCTGCGCCTCAAGGCCCTGGAGCAAGACTCATGAGTTCAAGCAATAGCGTCACCGTCCAGATCCTCGACAAGGAATACTCGATCATCTGCCCGCCCGAGGAGCGCAACAACCTGGTCGGCGCCGCCCGCTACCTGGATGGCAAGATGCGCGAAATCCGCAGCAGCGGCAAGGTGATCGGCGCCGACCGTATCGCCGTGATGGCCGCGCTGAACATCACCCACGAGCTGCTGCACCGCCAGGAACGCCCCGAAGTGGCCAGCGGCGGCACCACCCGCGAACAGGTGCGCGACCTGCTGGAGCGGGTCGACCAGGCCCTCTCCGACGATCCGGTTAGCAAAAACGACTGAGATTGGTATACTGGCGCCACTCCCTGGGGGATGCGCCAGTCGGTTATGTCCCTGAGCCGATACGCACAACCACGGGGGTTGCACGCTGGGGCAGGTGTGCATGTCCGCCCGACGGAAAGCCTTAACGCCCCCTGCAATCTCCACCTTGAACTTTCGGGTTCAAGGGCTACACCGATAGCGGTCTTGTCGGGGAGCCTGCTTTCAGAACTGCCCGCCTCCCACGGCGGGCTTTTCGTTTCTTCAGGGATCGCCCGTGCCATGACCGACACCGCGCCGCTTACCCGCCCCCAGCTTCGCCGCCTCCTGCGCAATGCCCGCCGCGCACTCACACCCGCCCAGCAACGTCAGGCCGCCGAAGGTCTTTATCGCCAACTGGCACAGCATCCACTGTTCCGCCGCGCCCGGCATATCGCCCTGTACCTGCCCAATGATGGCGAGATCGACCCGCGCCTGCTGCTGCGCGAGGCGCACAGGCGCGGCAAGCGCGTCTACCTGCCCGTGTTGCACGCCTGGCCCGCCACACGCATGGTGTTCCAGCGTTTCGAGCCAGGTGAGAAGCTGCGACCCAACCGCTTCGGCATCGCCGAACCGGTAGTCGAGCGCAAACGCCAAAGGCCGATCTGGGCGCTGGACCTGATCCTGCTACCGCTGGTCGGTTTCGATGAGATGGGGGGGCGCCTGGGCATGGGCGGGGGCTTCTATGACCGCAGCCTGGCCTACCAGGGCCGGCGCAAGGCCTGGAAAAAACCATTGCTGTTGGGGTTGGCGCATGAATGCCAGAAGGTGGAGCGGCTCAACCAGGCAAGCTGGGATGTACCGTTGCAAGGCACGGTGTCAGACCGTGGTTGGTACCTGGCGGCGAAGTGAACTCGCGATCAGCGGTGCTGTTGCTGCGCCGGATCGACGGGCGCCTGCTGATAGGCGGCATCGAGCTTGCGCTCCCACAAACCTTGCGCGTAACCGGTGGTGACCACGCCCAGGCCGAAAATGAAGGCCAGGATCCAGAGCAGGTCCGGTTTACGTTGTTTCATTGATTGCCCCCCAAGAACAACTGTCCAGGCTCGGCGGCTTTCTTGATGGCTGCCGGAGCGTATAGCTTAAAATCGGCGCATTTTCCGACAACATGAGTCGCTAGGCAAACGTTGACGCCAACCGACTGTCGGTTTCATGCAACGAGTTATTTCAAACTCTTTCAGGAGCAGCATCCATGGCCTACTGGCTGATGAAATCCGAGCCCGACGAGCTCTCCATCGAAGCCTTGGCACGCCTGGGCAGTACCCGTTGGGACGGGGTACGCAACTACCAGGCGCGCAATTTCCTGCGGGCCATGAGCGTAGGCGACGAGTTCTTCTTCTACCACTCCAGCTGCCCGCAACCAGGTATCGCCGGCATTGCCCGGATCAGCGCCGCGGCGTACCCGGACCCGACCGCCCTCGACCCGCAAAGCCACTACCACGACGCCAAGGCCAGCGCCGAGAAGAACCCGTGGAGCGCGGTGGATGTCGAGCATGTGCAAACCTTTCGCCGGGTACTCGGCCTGGGGCTGCTCAAGCAGCAGGCGGCATTGGAGGAACTGCCGCTGGTGCAAAAGGGCAGCCGCCTGTCGGTGATGCCGGTGACCGCAGAACAATGGGCGGCAATCCTCGCGCTGAGCTGATTGAGCGTCTATTGTCAGGGGTTTGACCAATATCAACGCGCCAGGATGCGCGTCGCGCCAGGATAAGGCGTGCAAGCCGCAGGATGCAGACCGATGAATCGAAAAGCCCCCAGAATCTTCGCCTCCGCCTTGGTGTTGCTGCTACTGACGGCCGGCGGGCTGGGTTACTGGAAGTCCCTACACGACCGCCTGCCCGAAGGCCTGAGCATGGGCAACGGGCGCCTCGAATCCACCGAAGTGCAGATCGCCAGCAAGGTCCCCGGGCGCCTGGCCGAGGTGCTGGTCGATGAAGGTGACAAGGTCACCCGCGGCCAAATGCTCGCGCGCATCGACACCCGCACCATGGAGGCCCAGCGCAGCCAGGCCGAGGCCGAGGTACTGCGCGCCCGCGAGAACTACGCCGCCGCCCAGGCCAGCGTGCAGCTGCGCCAGAGCGAACTGCTGCTGGCCAGCCAGGAGCTCAAGCGCGTGCGCGAAATCTACCAGCGCAAGTTCGCCAGCCAGCAGTTGCTCGACCAGCAACAGGCACGCTATGACACCGCCACCTCTGCCGTGGTCGCCGCCCGCGCCCAGCTGGCGGCGATCAAGGCCGCCATCGGCGCCGCCGAGGCCCAGGTCGCCCAGCTCACCAGCGAAATCGACGACAGCAGCCTGCGCGCCCCCATCGACGGCATCATCCAGCTGCGCCTGGCCGAGCCTGGCGAGGTGCTCGGTGCCGGTGGCCGGGTGCTGATGCTGATCGACCCCAGCGACCAGTACATGAATCTCTACCTGCCCGCCGCCACCACCGGCCGGCTGACCGTGGGCGACCAGGCGCGGATCGTGCTCGACGCCCTGCCCGAGCAGGCCCTGCCGGCGAAAATCGCCTTTGTCGCGGCTAAAGCGCAGTTCACCCCGAAACAGGTCGAGACCCGTGACGAGCGGCAAAAACTGGTGTTCCGGGTCAAGCTGCGCCTGACCGAGCCGAGCGCTGTGCCCCAGGCCAAGCCGGGCATGCCCGGTGCCGGTTATGTGCGCACCGCCGACGTGGGCTGGCCGGCCAACCTGCAATGAACGCGGCAACAGCGCTGCAGGCCGACAGCGTCAGCCACCGCTATGGCGATCTGCAGGCCCTGCACCCCCTCGCGTTCAGCCTGCCGGCCGGCACCCGCTGCGGCCTGATCGGCCCGGACGGCGCCGGCAAGTCGACCCTGCTCGGGCTGATTGCCGGGGTCAAGCGCCTGCAACAGGGTGAGTTGCAGGTGCTCGGCGGCTCGATTCGCCAACGCCGCCACCGCACCGCGCTGTACCCCAAGGTCGCGTTCATGCCCCAGGGCCTGGGCAACAACCTGTACCCGGAGCTGTCGATCCGCGAGAACATTCGCTTCTTCGCCACCCTGTTCGGCCTTGGCCGCGCCGAGTGCGAGCAACGCATGACCAGCCTGCTGCGCGCCACCGATCTTGAGCGCTTCGCCGAGCGCCCGGCCGGCAAGCTGTCGGGCGGCATGAAGCAGAAGCTGGGGTTGTGCTGCGCGCTGATCCACGAGCCGGACCTGCTGATCCTCGACGAGCCGACCACCGGCGTCGACCCGCTGTCGCGGCGGCGCTTCTGGGAGCTGGTCGAGCAGGTGCGCGCGCAACGCCCGCAGCTGACCCTGCTGGTGGCCACCGCCTACATGGAGGAGGCCGAGCAGTTCGAGCACTGCCTGATGCTCGATGCCGGTCGCTTGCTGGCTGCGGGCTTGAGCCGTGAGCTGGCGGCGGCCACGCCCAGTGGCAAGCTCGACGATGCCTTCACCCACTTCCAGGGGGCCGGCCGCGAGCAACCCGAGCCGCTGCGGATTCCGCCACGCCAGGCCGACGACGGGCCGATCGCCATCGAGGCCCACGACCTGACCTTGCGCTTCGGCGACTTCACTGCGGTGAACAAGGTCAGCTTCGCCATCGGCCGCGGCGAGATCTTTGGTTTCCTAGGCTCCAACGGCTGCGGCAAGACCACCACCATGAAGGTGCTCACCGGCCTGATGCCGGCCAGCGAGGGCAGCGCCAGCCTGCTTGGCCGTCCGGTGGATGCCGGCGACCTGGCCACGCGCAAGCGGGTCGGTTTCATGTCCCAGAGTTACTCCCTGTACGGCGAGCTGAGCGCCCGGCAGAACCTCGAGCTGCACGCTCGCCTGTTCGACCTGGACAAGGCCGACAGCGCGCCGCGCATCGCCGAACTCATCGAGCGCTTCGACCTTGGCGCCATCGCCGACCAGCCTTCCGGTGCCCTGCCCCTGGGTCTGCGCCAACGCCTGTCGCTGGCCGTGGCAGTGCTGCACCGCCCAGAAGTGCTGATCCTCGATGAACCAACCTCGGGCGTCGATCCGGCGGCCCGCGACGACTTCTGGCGACTGCTGGTGGAGTTGTCCCGCGAGCAGGGCGTGACCATCTTCCTGTCCACCCACTTCATGAACGAGGCCCTGCGCTGCGACCGCATCTCGCTGATGCACGCCGGCCGGGTGCTGGCCTGCGACACCCCGCAGGCCCTGCAAGTCCAGTTCGGCGGCGACACCTTGGAAGACGCTTTCGTGCGTTGCCTCGAACAGGCCCAGGACGCGCCCACCCAGACACAAGCCGACACCACGCTGGAACAGGCGGCTGCCCCAGCGCCCGCCCTGCGCCAGGCCTTCAGCCTGCGCCGCCTGCTGGCCGTAGCCAGCCGCGAGGGCAAGGAGCTGCTGCGCGACAAGGTGCGTCTGACCTTCGCCCTGGCGGGGGCATTGTTCATGATGGTGATCTTCGGCTATGGCATCTCGCTGGATGTGGAAAACCTCGCCTTCGCCGTCTATGACCAGGACCAGAGCCCGCAGAGCCGCGCCTACCTGGAGGCCTTCCGTGGCTCGCGCTACTTCGCCGAGCGGCCGCCGATCCGCGATGCCCGCCAGTTGCACCAGCGCCTGCAGCGCTCGGAGATCAAGCTGGCCCTGGAGATCCCGCCGGGCTTCGGCCGCGACCTGCATGCCGGGCGCCAGCCGGTAGTGGCCGCCTGGCTCGATGGCGGCATGCCGTTTCGCGCCGAGACCAGCCGCAACTATGTCGAGGCCGTCCACCAGGCCAACCTGGAGCAGCTGGCCGCCCTCGGCCCCCACCCCGTGGCGCGCCAGCAGCCGGTGCGCCTGGAAACGCGCTTCCGCTACAACCAGGACGTGGTCAGCGTGAACGCCATCGGCCCCGGCGTCATGGCGCTGATCCTGGCCTTCATCCCGGCCATGCTCACCGCGCTGGGCATCGTGCGGGAAAAAGAGCTGGGCTCGATCACCAACTTCTACGCAACGCCCCTCACCCGCCTGGAATTTCTGCTCGGCAAGCAGGCGCCCTACCTCGCAGTGAGCCTGGTCAACCTGGCGCTGCTGGTGGCGATGAACCGCTGGCTGTTCGGCGTGCCGCTCAAGGGCAGCCCGCTGGCCCTGGCCTGCGGCGGCCTGGCCTACCTGCTGGCGACCACCAGCCTGGGTCTGTTGATCTCGGCGTTCACCCGCACGCAGATCGCCGCGATCCTCGGCACCCTGATCATCACCAGCCTGCCGACCATCCAGTTCTCCGGCCTGATCGTGCCGCGCTCGTCGCTGGAGGGCGCGGCGGCGCTGATGGGCCAGTTGTTCCCGGCCGGCTACTTCCTCGACATCGCCGTCGGCACCTTCACCAAGGCCCTGGGCCTGCGCGAGCTGTGGCCGCAGTGCCTGGCGCTGCTGGGCTTCTTCGCCTCCTTCACCGGGCTGAGCCTGATCATGCTGAAAAAGCAGGAGGCCTGAGATGAGCCGTCTCTCCCACACCTTGCGCCTGGGCCTGAAGGAACTCACCAGCCTGCGCCATGACAGCGTGTTGCTGCTGTTCCTGCTGTACGCCTTCAGCGTGGCGATCTACATGCCCGCCGCAGGCTCGGTGATCGGCGTGCACAACGCCAGTGTCGCCGTGGTCGACGAAGACCACGGCGCCATCTCGCGCAAGCTCGCCGAGTCGCTGCAACCGCCCGAGTTCCAGCCCGCCGTGGCACTGCCGGCGGATCGCCTGGACCAGGCCATGGACAGCGGCCAGTACACCTTCGTGATCAACGTGCCGGTGAACTTCCAGGCCGACCTGCTGGCCGGGCGTTCGCCGGAGCTGCAGGTCAACGTCGATGCCACGGCCATGAGCCAGGCCTTCATGGGGGCCGGCTACATCGGGCGGATCTTCGAACGCGAGCTGCTGGAATACGCAGGCCGCAGCACCAGCAGCCCGGCACTGCTCAATCCGAAGGCGCTGTTCAACCCCAACCTCGAAGGCGGCTGGTTCCTGGCGGTGATCCAGATCGTCAACAACATCACCATCCTGGCCATCATCCTCACCGGCACCGCGTTGCTGCGCGAACGCGAGCACGGCACTCTCGACCACCTGCTGGTGCTGCCGTTGACGGCACTGGAAATCATGCTGGCGAAGATCGCCAGCAACGCCCTGGTGGTGGTGGCCTGTACCTGGATATCGCTGGAAGTGGTGGTCAAGGGCGCCCTGGGCGTGCCGCTGGCGGGCTCGATGGGGCTGTTCCTGGGGGTGACTGCGCTGTACCTGTTCGCCAGCACGGCACTGGGCATCTTCCTCGCCACCCTGGCGCGCTCGACACCGCAGTTCGGCCTGCTGGCGATCCCGGTGATCATCCCGATGCTGCTGCTATCGGGGGGCAGCACGCCGCTGGACAGCATGCCGCAGTGGCTGCAGTGGGTCATGCAGGGCTCGCCTTCGACCCACTTCGTCAGCCTCGGCGCGGCGATCCTGTTCCGCGACGCCGGGCTGAGCGTGGTGTGGCCGGACGTCGCGGCGCTGGCCGCGATCGGCCTGGTGTTCTTCGGCGTGGCCCTGGCGCGCTTTCGCCGCAGCCTCGCCGCCTGATCACTGCACGATCAGGTTGTTGAACAGCAGGTCCTCGACGATCGGCTTGCCCTCTTCGGACTCCATCACCTGCTGCACCTGCTTCAGGGCTTCCTGGCGCAGCTTTTCCTTGGCCTCGACGTTGCTCATGTTGTCCACGCCCTGCTGGGTGAACAGCGCCACCAGTTGGTTGCGGATCAGCGGTTCGTGGTGCTTGACCGCCGTGGCGGCGGCATCGCCGGTCACGCGCAGGGCGACGTCGGCCTTGTACACGCGCAGCTTGGGGCCGCCGTCGAGGGCGTAGTTGCCAACGAAGGGCGGGCTGAGGCTGATGTAGGCGACCTTGGGTTCGCCTTCCTTTTCCTCGGCCATCGCCGCCACTGGCAGCATCAGGGCCAGCACCATCAAGATCCACGCTTTCACGAATTCGCTCCTCAATACAGTTGGCGCCAGCTTACCCAGCGCGCCGGCCAAACCCAAGCCCGGGCTTATGCCGGCTCATCAGGGCCGACCATGCTCGTTGACCCTCGGGGTGGCCCTCCTACACTTATCGGCCACCACACGCAAAGGAATAGCCCTGATGAAAGCCTTGTTGTGCAAAGCCCTGGGCCCGGCGCGGGACCTGGTCCTGGAAGAGGTCGCCAGCCCCGCGCCGAAGAAGAACGAGATCCTCCTCGACGTGCACGCCGCCGGGGTCAACTTCCCCGACACCCTGATCATCGAGGGCAAGTACCAGTTCCAGCCGCCGCTGCCGTTCGCCCCGGGTGGCGAGGCGGCCGGCGTGGTGGCTGCGGTCGGCGAGAAGGCCGGCGCGTTCAAGGTCGGCGACCGGGTCATGGCCCTGACCGGCTGGGGCGCCTTCGCCGAGCAGGTGGCGGTACCGTTCTACAACGTGCTGCCGATCCCGGCGGGCATGGACTTCACCACCGCCGCCGCGTTCGGCATGACCTACGGCACTTCGATGCACGCCCTGACCCAGCGCGGCCAGCTCAAGGCCGGCGAAACCCTGCTGGTGCTCGGCGCCTCGGGTGGCGTAGGGCTGGCGGCGGTGGAAATCGGCAAGGCCCTGGGCGCCCGGGTGATCGCCGCAGCCAGCAGCGCCGAGAAACTGGCAGTCGCCCAGGCGGCCGGCGCCGACGAACTGATCGACTACAGCCAGGCCAGCCTCAAGGACGAGATCAAGCGCCTGACCGGCGGCCAGGGTGTGGACGTGATCTACGACCCGGTCGGCGGCGCGCTGTTCGACCAGGCCGTGCGCGGGCTGGCGTGGAACGGGCGGTTGCTGGTGGTGGGCTTTGCCAGCGGCACGATCCCGCAACTGCCGGTGAACCTGACGCTGCTCAAGGGCGCGGCGGTGCTCGGGGTGTTCTGGGGCGCGTTCGCCCAGCGCCAGCCGGAAGACAACGCGGCCAACTTCCGTCAGCTGTTTGCCTGGCATGCCGAAGGGAAACTCAAGCCTCTGGTGTCCCAGACCTATGCGCTGGCCGAGGGCGGCGCGGCAATCGAGCGCTTGGCGCAACGCCAGGCGGTGGGCAAGCTGGTAGTGACGATACAGCGTTGACCGTTCTGGCCCCCTCGCCGGCTTGCCGGCGAGGGGGTCGACCCGGCAGTTCTTCTATTCATATTCCTAAACGGTAGTTCATAAACTTTTTCTAAACGAATAGGGTATATAGACCGGACCACCGGACCAGCAAATGTCTGTCGCCCTCAGCTGAGGCGACGCTTCCCACTTTGTGAGGTAAGGAATGGTCAGGAACACAATCACCCCAGTGGCCAACGCCAGGGCATTGAGTGCAGCCAAGGAGCGGTACTGATGTCCAGCCAGCCAACTACCCGAATCCCCAGCGATCACGACAGCTCACCGTTGCTGCTACCGGCCAAGGTGCTGCGCAACGATGAAGAAGCCCTGCAAGCCGCCCGCGAGCTGGCCGAGGTGGCCCGCCAGCAGGCCGCCAAACGTGACCAGCAGCGCAAGCTGCCCTGGGCCGAGATCGAACAGTTCACCCGCAGCGGCCTGGGCAGCATCAGCGTGCCCAAGGCCTTTGGCGGCCCCGAGGTCTCGTTCGAAACCATCGCCGAAGTGTTCCGCCTGATCAGTGCCGCCGACCCGGCGCTGGGGCAGATCCCGCAGAACCAGTTCGGCATCCTGCAACTGGTGCGCCTTACCGCCACCCCGGCGCAGCAGGAAGCGATCTTCCGCGCCGTGCTCGACGGCTGGCGCATCGGCAATGCCGGCCCCGAGCGCGGGACCAAGGACACCCTGACACTCAAGGCGCGCATTACCCGCGAGGGCGACGGCTATCGCATCAGTGGCGAGAAGTTCTACTCCACCGGCGCCCTGTACGCCCACTGGGTAGCGGTAAAAGCCCTGGACGATGACGGCCGGCAACGCCTGGCCTTCGTCCGTCGCGGTAGCCCGGGGCTGCGCATCATCGACGACTGGTCCGGCTTCGGCCAGCGCACCACCGCCAGCGGCACCGTTCTGCTCGACCAGGTGCCGGTGGACGCCGACCTGGTGGTGGATAACTGGCGCCTGCGTGAGGAGCCCAGCATCCAGGGTGCCGCCTCGCAGCTGATCCAGGCGGCCATCGACGCCGGCATCGCCGAAGCGGCCATCAAGGACACGATTACCTTCGTCCGGGAAAAATCGCGGCCCTGGATCGAGGCCAAGGTCGAACGCAACAGCGACGATCCCTATGTGATCGCCGACATCGGCCGCCTGAAGCTCGAACTGCATGCCGCCGAGGCCCTGCTGCGCAAGGCCGCCAGGGTGCTCGACGAGGTGAACGCCGGGGTGATCGATGCCGCCGTCGCGGCCCGTGCCTCGATTGCCGTGGCCGAAGCCAAGGTGCTCACCACCGAGATCTCGCTGCAGGCCAGCGAGAAGCTGTTCGAGCTGGCCGGCAGCCGCGCCAGCCTGGCCGAGTTCAACCTCGACCGGCACTGGCGCAACGCCCGCGTGCACACCCTGCACGACCCGGTGCGCTGGAAGTACCACGCCGTCGGCGCCTACCACCTCAACGGCACCCTGCCGGCCCGCCATTCCTGGATCTGATATCGGCCCGTCGCGGGGCAAGCCCGCTCCCACGCGCTCGCGTGAGGGCGGGCGTGCTCCGCGATGGGACCTGGAGAGCACAATGACTGCATCCATCATCACTACCGACGCCCAGGCCCTGGCCGTCGCCGACGAACTCGTCCACTACCTGCGCGAAGACAGCGCCCTGCGCGACCGCGAACGCCGCCTGCCCCATGCCGAACTCGAACGTTTCGTGCAGTCCGGCCTGTGGGGCATCAGCGTGCCCAAGGCCTTTGGCGGCGCCGGTGTGTCCAGCGCCACCCTGGCCAAGGTCATCGCCCGCATCGCCCAGGCCGACGCCTCGCTCGGGCAGATCCCGCAGAACCACTTCTACGCCCTGGAGGTGCTGCGGGTGAACGGCAGCCCCGAACAGCAGCGCCGCCTCTATGCCGAAGTCCTCGCCGGCCGCCGCTTCGGCAACGCCCTGGCCGAGCTCGGCACGAAGAACGCCCACGAGCGCACCACGCGCCTGAGCCGCGACGGCGACCATTACCGCATCGATGGCCGTAAGTTCTACTGCACCGGCGCGATCTACGCCCAGCGCATCCCGACCCTGGTGATCGACGAACAGGGCGTATCGCACCTGGCCTTCGTGCCCGCCGACAACCCGGGCATCGAGGTGATCGACGACTGGAGCGGCTTCGGCCAGCGCACCACCGGCAGTGGCTCTGTGGTGTTCAACCATGTGCAGGTGCGCGCCGAGGACGTGGTGCCATTCCAGAGCGCCTTCGAACGCCCGACCACGGTCGGACCGCTGGCGCAGATCCTCCATGCCGCCATCGACACCGGCATCGCCCGCGCCGCCTACGAGGATGCCCTGCACTTCGTGCGCACCCGCAGCCGCCCCTGGATCGACTCCGGCCTCGATAAGGCCAGCGACGATCCGCTGACCCTGAAGAGCTTCGGTCACCTTGCAATCCGCCTGCACGCCACCGAGGCCCTGCTTGAACGCGCGGGTGAAATCCTCGACATCGCCCAGGCCGACAGCAACGCCGAGACCTTGGCCGCCGCCTCGATTGCCGTCGCCGAGGCCCGTGCGATCAGCACCGAGATCTCCCTGGCCGCCGGCACCACGCTGTTCGAGCTCGCCGGCAGCCAGGCCMCCCTGGCCGAGCACAMCCTCGACCGCCACTGGCGCAACGCCCGGGTGCACACCCTGCACGACCCGGTGCGCTGGAAGTACCACGCCATCGGCAATTACTACCTCAACGACGAGAAGCCGCCGCGCCGGGGGACCATCTGATGGCCAAGCAGATCCTGCTCAATGCCTTCAACATGAACTGCATCGGGCATATCAACCACGGTTTGTGGAGCCACCCTCGGGACACTTCGACCCAGTACAAGACCCTCGACTACTGGACCGACCTGGCCCGCCTGCTCGAGCGCGGGCTGTTCGACGGGCTGTTCATCGCCGATATCGTCGGCACCTACGACGTCTATGGCCAGTCGCTGGACGTGACGCTCAAGGAGTCGATCCAGTTGCCGGTCAACGACCCGCTGCTGCTGGTCTCGGCCATGGCCGCCGTTACCAAGCATCTAGGTTTCGGCCTCACCGCCAACCTGACCTACGAGGCGCCTTACCTGTTCGCTCGGCGCCTTTCCACACTCGACCACCTGAGCAATGGCCGGGTCGGCTGGAACATCGTCACCGGCTACCTCGACAGCGCCGCCCGGGCCATGGGCCTGGAACAGCAACCGGAGCACGACCGCCGCTACGACCAGGCCGACGAGTACCTGCAGGTGCTGTACAAGCTGCTCGAAGGCAGCTGGGCCGACGATGCCGTGGTCGCCGACCGCGCGCAGCGTGTCTATGCACGCCCCGACAAGGTGCGCAAGGTCGAGCACCATGGCGAGTTCTACAAGGTCGAGGGCTATCACCTGTGCGAACCTTCGCCGCAACGCACGCCGGTACTGTTCCAGGCCGGCAGTTCAGCGCGCGGTTTGGCCTTTGCCGGCAACCATGCCGAGTGCGTGTTCATCAGCGGCCAGGACAAGGCCGCCACCCGCGCCCAGGTCGACAAGGTGCGCGCCGCGGCCAAGGCGGCCGGGCGCGACCCACAGGCACTCAAGGTGTTCATGGGCATCACCGTGATCGTTGCGCCGACCGAGGCGCAGGCACAGGCCAAGCACGCCGAATACCTGCACTACGCCAGTGCCGAGGCCGGGGTCGCGCATTTCGCAAGCTCCACCGGTATCGACTTCTCGCGCTACGAACTCGACGAGCCCATCGGCTTCGCCAAGGGCAACGCCATCCAGTCCGCCACTCGCCAGTTGCAGGAAAGCGCCTGGACCCGCCGCCGCCTGCTCGAACAGCACGCCCTGGGCGGTCGCTATGTAACCCTGGTCGGCGACGCCGAGCAGGTGGCTGAGCAACTGATCGCCTGGATAGACGAAACCGGCCTGGACGGTTTCAACCTGACCCGCACCGTCACCCCGGAAAGCTACGAGGACTTCATCGAACTGGTGGTTCCCGCCCTGCAACGCCGCGGTCGCTACAAGACCGCCTACGCCGAGGGCACCCTGCGCGAGAAGCTGTTCGCCAACGGCGAGGCACGCCTGCCCGCCGGGCACCCCGGCGCCCGCTACCGCAACACCCCCGACCCTGCCCCGACTGGAGCCCTGCACCATGCTTGAGAAACTGTTCCGGCCCGTCGCGGCCATTGCCCTGGGCCTCGGCCTGTCCGCCGCCGCCTTTGCCGCGGAGCCGCTGAAGATCGGCACCACCGCCGCCTTCGCCATCCCCCTGGAGGCGGCGGTGGAGGAGGCCCATAAACAGGGCCTGGATGTGAAACTGATCGAATTCAGCGACTGGATCGCGCCGAATGTCAGCCTCAACAGCGGCGACATCGACGTGAACTACTTCCAGCACATCCCGTTCCTGGAAAACGCCAAGGCCGCCGCCGGCTTCAACCTGGTCCCCTATGCACCAGGGATCATCAACAACGTCGGGCTGTACTCGAAAAAGTACAAAAGCTTTGCCGAGCTGCCCGAAGGCGCCAGCGTGGCCATCGCCAACGATCCGATCAATAGCGGCCGTGGCCTGCAACTGCTGGCCAAGGCCGGCCTGATCACCCTCAAGCAGGGCGTGGGTTACAAGGCCACCGAGGACGACATCATCGCCAACCCGAAGAAGATCAAAATTCTCCAGGTAGAAGCGGTACAACTGGTGCGCGCCTATGACGACGCCGACCTGGTGCAGGGCTACCCGGCGTATATCCGCCTGGCCAACACCTTTGACGCCACCTCGGCGCTGCTGTTCGACGGCCTGGAGAACAAGGAGTACGTGATCCAGTTCGTTATCCGCCCACAGGAGAAAAACGACCCGCGCCTGGCCAAGTTCGTCGATATCTACCAACACTCGCCAGCCGTGCGCGCCGCCCTGGACAAGGCCCATGGCAAGCTCTACCAGGCCGGCTGGGAAGGCTGACATGGCCCAGGCCAGCGCCCTGAGGGCGCCCATCCCGTCCGCCGAACCGTTCAAGGCCGAGGAAACGGCCCTGCGCCCGGAAGTGAACCAGGCGCACATCCGCTTCATCGGTCTGGCCAAGACTTATCCGGGCCAGGTCCAGCCAGCGCTGCAAGGCATCGACCTGAACATCCGCCGCGGTGAAATCTTCGGCATCATCGGCCGCAGCGGTGCCGGCAAGTCTTCGCTGCTGCGCACCATCAACCGCCTGGAACAGCCCAGCCAGGGCCGGGTGCTGATCGACCAGGTGGATATCGCACCGTTCGACGAAGACCGCCTGGTGGCCCTGCGCCGGCGCATCGGCATGATCTTCCAGCACTTCAACCTGATGTCGGCCAAGACCGTGTGGCAGAACGTCGAGCTGCCGCTGAAGGTGGCCGGCGTAACCAAGGCCGAACGTCAGCGCAAGGTAAGCGCGCTGCTGGAGCTGGTGGGCCTTGCGCAAAAGCACCATGTCTACCCGGCGCAGCTGTCCGGCGGGCAGAAGCAGCGCGTCGGCATCGCCCGGGCGCTGGTGCATGACCCCGAGATCCTGCTGTGCGACGAAGCCACCTCCGCGCTCGACCCGGAAACCACTGCCTCGATCCTCGAGCTGCTGCGCGACATCAACCAACGCCTAGGCCTGACCGTGGTGCTGATCACCCACGAAATGGCGGTGATCCGCGATATCTGCCACCGCGTGGTGGTGCTCGAGCGGGGCGAGATCGTCGAACAGGGCGAGGTCTGGCAAGTGTTCGGCGCGCCGCGCCACGACGTCACCCGGACCCTGCTCGCACCGCTGCAGACCAAGCTGCCGGCCGCCTTGCAAGCCAGCCTGCGTGCCCAGCCGATCAGCCGCGACGCGGCTGTGGTGCTTAAGCTCGACCTGGTGGGCGAGCCGGAGCTGAGCGCCCTGTTCAGCGATCTGGGCGGGCGCGTGCGGCTGCTCCAGGGCGGCGTCGAGACCATCGGCGAGCATGCTTTGGGGCAACTGATCCTGGCCGTACGCGGCTCGCCGCTGGACACTGACCAATTGCTCGAACGCGCCCGCCGCTGGGCCGCGGATGTGGAGGTACTCGGCCATGTGGATTGATCGCCTGCTGCAAGGCTTGCTCGACACCCTGCTGATGGTCGGCGTGTCCTCGTTGGTTGCGCTGCTCGTCGGGGTGCCGATGGCAGTGCTGCTGGTCACCAGCGACAAGGGCGGGATCTTCGAGGCCGCCGCGCTGAACCGGGTGCTGGGCGCCATCGTCAACCTGTTCCGCTCGATCCCGTTCCTGATCCTGATGGTCGCGCTGATCCCCTTCACCCGCCTGGTGGTTGGCACCACCTATGGCGTTTGGGCCGCGGTGGTGCCACTGACCATCGCCGCCACGCCGTTCTTCGCGCGCATCGCCGAGGTCAGCCTGCGCGAGGTGGACCATGGCCTGATCGAAGCCGCACAGGCCATGGGCTGCCGGCGCTGGCACATCGTCTGGCACGTGCTGCTGCCCGAAGCGCTGCCAGGCATCGTCGGCGGGTTCACCATCACCCTGGTGACGCTGATCAACTCCTCGGCCATGGCCGGAGCGATCGGTGCCGGAGGCCTGGGGGATATCGCCTATCGCTACGGCTACCAGCGCTTCGACAGCCAGATTATGCTGACCGTGATCGTGATGCTGGTGGCATTGGTGGCGGTGATCCAGCTGGGCGGGGATCGCCTGGCCAAGGGATTGAACAAGCGTTGAGGCCACCGCGGGGCAAGCCCACGACCCACCGTGGGAGCGGGCTTGCCCCGCGATACGGTCTCAACCCCAGTGCAGCTCCGCCGCCGGCACCGGCCGCCCGAACCAGTACCCCTGCCCCAGCTGGCATTGCTGCTCCAGCAGGAACCGCGCCTGTTCCGCCTGTTCAACCCCTTCGGCATGCACCTGCATGCCCATGCTCCGCGCCAGGGCGATGATCACCCGCACGATGGCGATGTCGTCCTCGTCATGGGGCAGGCCCGCGACAAAGCCCTGGTCGATCTTGAGCTTCTGCACGGGCATTCGCTTGAGCCGCAGCAATGACGAATAACCCGTGCCGAAGTCGTCGATGGCCAGTGTCACACCCAGCTCGCGCAAGCGGTGCAACTGCTCCAGGGCGACTTCAGGGTCTTCCATCACCGCGCTCTCGGTTACCTCAAGTTCCAGCAGCGCAGGGTCCAGCCCGGTGTCATGCAGCGCATCGGCCACTTGTCGGTACAGGTCGCGCTGGCTGAACAGGCGGCTGGAAATGTTCACCGCGACGAACGCCAGCTGCCGCCCTTCGGTCTGCCATTGCACCATCTGCCGGCAGGCCTGGTGCAGCACCCAGGCGTCGATCTCGGCGATCAGCCCGGTGCGCTCGGCGATGGGGATGAACTCCCCGGGCGGGACCAGGCCGCGCTGCGGATGCTGCCAGCGCACCAGGGCCTCGACGCCGATCATCCGTGCGGTGAACAGGTCGTGCACCGGCTGGAAGAACACCCGCAGCTCCTGCTGCTCCAGCGCCCGGCGCAACTCGCCAGCGGTCTCGACCCGCTGCTGGGCATGGGCGGTAAGCTCCTCGGTGTACAGCGCGTAGCAGGCGCGGCCATTGCTCTTGGCCTTGAACAGCGCCGAATCGGCGTTGCGCAGCAGCTGTTCGGCACTCAGTGCATCGTTGGGGAACAGGCTGATGCCGATGCTGGCACTGATGAACAGGCGGTTGCCCTCGAAGCAGAACGGTTCTTTCAAGCGTTCGATGATCGATTGCGCCAACTTGCCGGCCTGGCCGACCTGCTGGCAGCTCTCGGCCAGCACGCCGAACTCGTCGCCCCCCAGGCGTGCCAGGGTCACGCCGTTGCCCAGCACCTCGCGCAGGCGTTCGCCGACCAGCTTGAGCAGTTGGTCGCCAATGGTGTGGCCGAGGCCATCGTTGATGCTCTGGAAGTGGTCGAGGTCGAGCAGCAGCAAGGCGCAGCCGCGCTTGTTGGCCTGCGCCGCAGCCATCGCCTGCATGGCGCGATCATTGAACAGCAGGCGGTTGGGCAGGCCGGTCAGCGGGTCGTGATGGACAAGGTAGGCCAGCTCTTGCTCGGTGTGCTTGATCACGCTGATGTCGCTGAACACCGCAACGTAATGGCTGAGTTCACCACTGTCGTCACGAATGGCACAGATCGTCTGCCACTGCGGGTAGATCTCCCCGCTTTTACGGCGGTTCCAGATTTCTCCGCTCCATTCGCCCTGCTCCGCCAGCGCGGCATAGATCTGCTGGTAGAACGGCGCGCCATGCCGCCCGGACTTGAACTTGCTCGGGCGCTGACCAATGACTTCTTCTTGCTGGTAGCCGGTAATGCGCATGAACGCCCGGTTGACGTGCACGATCAGGCCGTTGCGATCGGTCACCAGCACCCCTTCCAGGGTGCTGTCGAACACCGCTGCGGCCATGCGCAGGCGTTCGCGGTCCTCGCTGCGCAGGCGGGCGCCGATGCCGATGAAATCCAGCAGGCGCGCGCGGGAAACGAAGATCAGCGCGGCACTGAGCAAGACCCAGAGCACGACATTGATCTGCCGCCCCACGGCCAAGGCCAACGGGTCCTCGGTCATGCCGTGCAGGACCAGCTCGGACAGCGCCAGCCAGAGAATCGAAAGCAACACGTAGAGCCCGGCCATGCGCAAGGCGTCGCGAACGGAAACAGACATGTCGGGTGAATGAGCCCATGAAAAATGAAGGGGCATTATAGGGGCTGAAACACCCTGTGACTTCCTATCCAAAAGCGCGACTGGTTTTATTTCCCCGCCAAAGGATAATGCCAGCGTTGTTCCGCCTGTTTTCCGAGGGTATTTCCCGTTATGTGGTATTACGGTCTGCTCGACTTGTCGGCCTGGCAACTGGTCGCCGTCACCCTGCTGATGACCCATGTGACCATCGTCAGCGTCACCATCTACCTGCACCGCTACTCAGCCCACCGCGCCCTGGAGCTGAACGCGGGCCTCAAGCATTTCTTCCGCTTCTGGCTGTGGCTCACCACGGCGCAGAACACCCGCGAGTGGACCGCCATCCACCGCAAGCACCACGCCAAGTGCGAAACCCCCGACGACCCGCACAGCCCGGTGCACAAGGGCCTGGGCACCGTGCTGCGCAAGGGCGCCGAGCTGTACCGGGAAGAAGCGCGCAACGAGGAGACGCTGCGCATCTACGGCAAGAACTGCCCGGACGACTGGATCGAGCGCAACCTATACACCCGCTACAAGCTCGGCGGCATCGCCCTGATGGCAGTCATCGACCTGCTGCTGTTCGGCACCATCGGCATCACCATCTGGGCGATCCAGATGATGTGGATCCCGTTCTGGGCCGCCGGCGTGGTCAACGGCCTGGGCCATGCCGTGGGCTATCGCAACTTCGAATGCCGCGACGCCGCCACCAACCTGGTGCCGTGGGGCATCATCATTGGCGGCGAGGAGCTGCACAACAATCACCACACCTATCCCAACTCGGCGAAGCTCTCGGTGCGTCGCTGGGAGTTTGACATGGGCTGGATGTGGATCCGCCTGCTGAGCCTGCTGCGCCTGGCCAAGGTGCAACGCGTGGCGCCTATCGCCCACCGCGTGGAGGGCAAGGCATCGCTGGACATGGACACCGCCATGGCCATCCTCAACAACCGCTTCCAGATCATGGCCCAGTACCGCAAGCTGGTGATCGGCCCGCTGGTCAAGCAGGAGCTGGACAGGGTCGATACTTCGGTACGCCACCGCTTCCGCCGCGCCAAGCGCCTGCTCTCGCGGGAAACCAGCCTGCTGCAGGATCGCCACCACGTGCGCATCGAGTCGCTGCTGGCCCACAGCCAGGCACTCAAGACCATCTACGAAAAGCGTCTGGCGCTGCAGCAGATCTGGGCGCGTACCAGCGCCAATGGCCACGACATGCTCGCCGCCATGAAGGACTGGGTACACGAGGCCGAGGCCAGTGGCATCCAGTCGCTGCGTGACTTCGCCGCCCAGCTCAAGACCTACTCGCTGCGCCCCAACGGCGCCTGAGCCACCGTTGATCGGCATGCCCCGCAGCGGGGCGTGCCGACCGGAACTTCCCCCCCTGTAATCGACTCAAATCCGGCATATCGCCCGCGTGGCGGGCCGGATCGTGGCCGCACGCCCATCGTCGAGAACCGTTCCGTGCTCATGGCCAAAGATATCCCACCCACCTCAACCGGCACCCCGCGCCCCGAAGCTGCTCAAACCCTGCTCGCCCTGTTGCACGCTCAAGGCGAAGTGGCCCGCCTGAGCGAACGCGAGCAGCTGTACAGTTCGCTGCTCGACAGCGTCAACGCCGTGCTCTGGGCCTTCGACTGGGAAACCCGCCAGGTGCTCTACGTCAGCCCCGCCTACGAGCGCATCTTCGGCCGCCCGGCCAGCCTGGTGCTGGCCGACTACAACGAATGGCGCGACGCCATCTACCCGGACGACCTGGAGTACGCCGAGCGCAGCCTGGCCCAGGTGCTGGTCAAGGGTACCGTCGAGGACCGCGAGTACCGTATTCTCAACGCCGCCGGCGAGGTGCGCTGGCTCAGCGACAAGTGCTATATCAACCAACAGCGCGAGGGCGACCAGCGGGTGATCATCGTTGGCATCGCCGAGGACATCACAGAGAAGAAGCAACTCGAAGGTGAGCTGCAACGCTTGGCCACAACCGACGTGCTCACCCAGAGCAGCAACCGCAGGCATTTCTTCGAGTGCGCCCAGCAGGCCTTCGACAGCGCCCGCGAGGACGGCACGCCGATGGCCTTCCTGCTGCTGGACATCGACGACTTCAAGCACATCAACGACAGCTATGGCCATCAGGAAGGCGACCAGGTGCTGCAGCGCATAGCCGACAGCGGCAAGGCCGTGCTACGTCGGGGCGATCAGTTCGGGCGCATAGGGGGAGAGGAGTTCGCTGCCGTGTTCCCGGGCTGCACCGCGCAGGTGGCCGAACAGATTGCCGAGCGGCTGCAGCGGGAGATCCAGCGGTTGAGTTTCAGCCATGGCGAGCAAACCTACGGGGTCACCGTAAGCCAAGGGCTGACCGGGCTGCGAGATGAGGATGAAACGCTCGACAGCCTGTTCGCCCGGGCGGATTCGGCCATGTACCGTGCCAAGCGCCAGGGCAAGAACCAGATCGTCAAAGGCTGAAGCGGATCACTTCGCAGCTGCGGTACTCCACTCGTAATCGATCGGCCCGCTACGTGGCCCAGCCAATTTCCCCGCAGGCTCTTTTTCCAGTCCCTCCTTGAAGCCGACTTCGAGAAAATGCCATTGCTGATCGGTGATTTCCCCCGCCAGAGCGATGGCTTGGTCTGTGTAGCGTTTGATCAACGCAGCCTTTCTGGAATCTTTCGAATAGCTCATAGGCACCTCCGATATATGGAAATTACGTTGCTGGCTCATAGCCGCAACGGGCATCACGAGACTCCCGGTCGAATCGCGAGCGAAGCCAAGCGACAAATACAAGGGTTCAGCCCCCGGGTCGGGCTGTTGAACTTCTATTCGCGAGTACTTGAGCATCCTTGCGTACTCCGCAACTGCCAGCAGCGACAGTGAAGCCACTAGCCCCCTCAATGGGTTCCCCGGGCCGGGATTGCCCTCCAGCAGGATGATCTTGATGCAGCGCCTGCTTTGCCGGGGGCTGGCATAGCAAAGACCGCAGAGCTCTCGCGCTGACCACAACGACAGGTCGAAACCTTTGAGATCGCAGTCCGTCCATCGCGGCACCTCCTCCCAAGGAAAGTGGTGGGTCTGCTCGCCCCAGCACTGAAAAGCCTCGACAGCCCTATGACCTAAGGGTTCGAAACACACCTTGTCGACGTCAAACCCAGAACCGAGCAGACGTTGGCTCCTGCAGAATGCTTCCTGGGCGAGCTTCCGCGCTTGCGATCGATAGACCTGATAGCGCAGACCACGGTGTCTGTACGTGCTCATCTTCAGCCGCAACCTTCCTGCCATTCCGTTGTTGGAGTGGAGGGAAAACTACCCCTGAAGGATTTCTCTGGATACGAACAGCCGTCCGCAATATCTGTAGGAAGGATCCCAAGCCTGAATACAACCCCGGCGATACGCCAATCAGGCCTGGTGCTCCTCGCCCTCGGCCGGACCTGCATCGGTAGCCGGCGCAATGATCGGGGCAACCTCCGGCTCGTTCGCGGCAGCTTCCGCCGCCAGACGCTCGGCATCTTCCCGCGCCAGCGCCTCGGGGTCCACCTTGCGCAGCCGCGACAGCTCCGGCAAGCCAAGCTTGAGCAGGCGCGCCGTCTTGCTGCTGGCAATCTTCTCCAGCCCTTCGCTGGGCTTGAGCCGCGCCAACTGCCCGGCCAGGTTCATCGCCAGGATTTCCCGAGAGTAAACGCCACCACCCAGCTGGTACACCGCGGCGATCAGCTCGCGCAGGTCGAGCGGCAAGCGCCAGCGAGTGCGTAGCGCCGAGCCGAACGGCGCGCCGAACTCGTTGAGCGACAGCTCCACCTGGTCCTCGTCCAGCTCGCCACCGGCCAGGCGCCACTCCTGCAAGGTACGCAGCACCGCCAGGTCGCCCAGGCAATGCAACAAACCGGCGCAGTAGCAGCGCCCTTCGTCCACTTCGAGCGTGCGCGCCAGGGTGCGGGCGTAGTCGGCAGCATGCAGCGAAAGGTTCCAGTAGTGCGCGGCATGCCGCGCCAACAGGGGGTCACTCAACCGCGCGCTGCGCTTGAGCGTGAGCCCGAGGATCAGGTTCATGCTCTGGGTGCTGCCAAGCTTGTTCAACGCCTGCAGCAAGGTCTGCACGGGCGCTTCGCGGTGCAGCGCGGCGCTGTTCGCGGCGGCGATGAGTACGCCGGTGATCTGCGGGTCGTTGCGTACCTCTTCCTCGAGCACCTTGAGATTGAGGCCATGGGGATTGAGGGCACGCTTGACCGCCACCTGCACATCGGCAAACAACGGGCCGCCATCGGCAGTAGCCCGGCGCTGTTCCAGGTAGGCCGGCAGTTGCGCGCCGGGCTGCAGCGGCGGCACCGGGCAGGCAATCTGCTCGCCCACCTCCAGCAGCAGGTTTTCCAGGCGCTTGCGCAGGTTGTCCAGGTCGAGCGGCTTGCTGAGGTACGCCGTGGGCTGCAGTGGCACGGCCTCGCGCACGCTGGCACTGTCAGTGCGATCGCTCATGAGGATAAATGGCAATCCAGGCCTGTCGCCCTTGGCGCGCACCTTGCGCAGCAGGTCGAGGCCATCGAGGCCGGCGAGTTCGCGGGCAGCAATGATCAGGTCAGGCTTGCTCGCCAGCGCGTTCAGCGCCTGCGAGCCATCGGCGCAAACCTGTAAGCGCGCATCGCAGCGCACGCTGAGCAGCATTTCGCTGAGCATGTCGCGCACCCAGGGGTCGCCTTCGGCAATCAGCACGCAGGGGGGGACGGGGTCGGCAGCGCTCATGAGCGAGTCTCCAGAAATGACGCGCGATCCATCGCAGCTTCCACGGATTCCTCGTACAACCTTAGCGCCTGAAGCCTACGAACGGCATAAAAAAACCCGCCGAGGCGGGTTTTTTTCTGAAACGTGTCACATATTTCAGGCCAGTTCGGCGAAGCACTCTTCGATGATGGCCAGGCCCTTGTCCAGCAGGGCGTCTTCGGCGGTCAGCGGTACCAGGATACGCAGGACGTTGCCGTAGGTGCCGCAGGACAGCAGGATCAGGCCTTTGTCACGCGCCTTGGCGACCACCTGGGCAACGGCGGCGGCGTTCGGGGTGTAGGTGCCTTTCTCGAAGACTTCCACGGCAATCATCGAGCCCAGGCCACGGACATCGCCAATGATCGAGTGCTTCTTCTGGATTTCACGCAGGCCGGCGGTCAGGCGCTCGCCAACGGCCTTGCTGCGATCCAGCAGTTTCTCTTCCTCGAACACTTCGATCACCGCCAGGGCTGCGGCGCAAGCGATCGGCGAACCGGCGTAGGTGCCACCCAGGCCGCCCGGGGCGATGGCGTCCATGTACTCGGCCTTGCCGCACACACCGGCCAGCGGGAAGCCGCCGGCGATGGACTTGGCGAAGGTGGTCAGGTCAGGCGCGACGCCCATCTGCTCCATGGCGAAGAAGGTGCCGGTACGGCCAGCGCCGGTCTGCACTTCGTCAGCGATCAGCAGGATGCCGTGCTGGTCGCACAGGGCGCGCAGGCGTTTCATCAGCTCTTTCGGCGCAGGCAGGAAGCCGCCTTCGCCTTGCACAGGCTCGAGGATGATCGCGGCGATGTCGCGCGGCTCGGCGTCGTTCTTGAAGATGCGCTCGACCGAAGCGATGGCGTCGTCAACGCTGACACCGTGCAGCTCGCTCGGGAACAGGGCGCGGAAGATGCCGCCTGGCATCAGGCCCATGCCGGCGGAGTACGGCACGACCTTGCCGGTCAGACCCAGGGTCATCATGGTGCGGCCGTGGTAGGCGCCGGTGAAGGCGATCACGCCGGCACGGCCGGTGGCGGCACGGGCGATCTTCACGGCGTTTTCAACGGCTTCGGAGCCGGTGGTGACCAGCAGAGTCTTCTTGTCGAAGTTGCCTGGTACCAGCTTGTTGATCTTCTCGCACAGCTCGACGTAAGGCTCGTAGGCCAGCACCTGGAAGCAGGTGTGGCTGACCTTGGTCAGTTGCTCTTGCACGGCCGCGACCACTTTCGGGTGCAGGTGGCCAGTGTTGAGAACGGCGATGCCGCCGGCGAAGTCGATCAGTTCGCGGCCTTCAACGTCGATCACCGTCGAGTTCTTCGCAGTATCGACGAAGATCGGGTGGATCTGGCCAACGCCACGTGGGACGGCGGCGACACGACGTTGCATCAGGGATTCGTTGGTCTTGCTCATAGTGCCCTCAATTGCGCCGGTTCTGCGGCGCTTTTATTCGGGGGTGGCTGGACGCAGGCGTGCACAGTATTCGTTGATCGACTGTCACGCATGCCCTGGCCACCGGGTACCGCTATGTCAAAAAGGCCAGCGAGACGTCGCTCTCGCGCCCCGCTGGCAGAGGTAAAACCGTTTACCTGGCGATCAGACGCTGATACACAGGTATTTGATCTCGAGGTAGTCCTCGATACCGTATTTGGAACCTTCGCGGCCCAGGCCCGAGGCCTTGATGCCGCCGAACGGCGCGACTTCGTTGGAGATCAGGCCGGTGTTGATGCCGACCATGCCGTATTCCAGGGCCTCGGCGACGCGGAACACGCGGCTCATGTCACGGGCGTAGAAGTACGAGGCCAGGCCGAACTCGGTGTCGTTGGACATGGCGATGACTTCGGCCTCGTCCTTGAAGCGGAACAGCGGCGCCAGCGGGCCGAAGGTCTCTTCCTTGGCGACGGCGGCGGTTTTCGGCACGTCGACCAGGATGGTCGGCTCGAAGAAGTTGCCTTCGATGAGTTTGCCACCGGACAGCACCTTGGCGCCCTTGGCGACGGCGTCCTCGATGTGTTCCTGGACCTTGGCGACAGCCTTGCCGTCGATCAGCGGGCCAGTGGTGGTGCCTTCTTCCAGGCCGTTACCGATCTTCAGCTTGGCCACGGCGGCCTTGAGCTTCTCGGCGAAGGCGTCGTAGACGCCGTCCTGCACGTAGATACGGTTGGCGCAGACGCAGGTCTGGCCGTTGTTGCGGTACTTGGAGATGATCGCGCCCTCGACCGCCTTGTCCAGGTCGGCGTCGTCGAACACGATGAACGGCGCGTTGCCGCCCAGTTCCAGGGAAACCTTCTTGATGTCCTTGGCGCATTCTTCCATCAGCTGGCGACCGATTTCGGTCGAGCCGGTGAACGACAGCTTGCGCACCAGGGAGTTGCCGGTCAGCTCGGAGCCGACTTCGCCGGCGCTGCCGGTGATGACGCTCAGCACGCCAGCCGGGATGCCGGCACGGGTGGCCAACTCGACCAGGGCCAGAGCGGAGTACGGAGTCTGCGAAGCGGGCTTGAGCACCATGGTGCAACCGGCGGCCAAGGCCGGGCCGGCTTTACGGGTGATCATCGCGGCAGGGAAGTTCCACGGGGTGATGGCGGCGGTGACACCGATCGGCTGCTTGATGACGATCAGGCGCTTGTCCGGCTGGTGGCCAGGGATGACGTCACCGTAGACGCGCTTGGCTTCTTCGGCGAACCACTCGATGAACGAGGCGGCATAGGCGATCTCGCCCTTGGCTTCGGCCAGCGGCTTGCCCTGCTCGGTGGTCATCAGGCGGGCCAGGTCGTCCTGGTGCTCGATCATCAGCTCGAACCAGCGGCGCAGCTTGCCGGCACGCTCCTTGGCAGTCAGTGCGCGCCAGGCCGGCAGCGCCTTGTCGGCGGCCTCGATGGCGCGGCGGGTCTCGGCGGCGCCCATCTTCGGCACGCTGCCGATCACTTCACCGGTGGCCGGGTTGGTCACCTTGATGGTCTGACCGCTGTCCGCATCCAGCCATTCACCGTTGATGAAGGCCTGCTGGCGGAACAACTGAGCGTCTTTGAGCTGCATGTCGGCTTCCCTTTACTGCGAATTTTGATTGTTGAAAAGGCGCCCTCGATTGGGGGGCGGCCGTCAGGAATTCGTGCACCAGGGTGTTCGACGCCTGGATGCCGAGCGTTTGAAATCTCAAACGGAATGCTAAGCGGGCGCTGGGGGGTTGGACAATAGGCTGTTCGAAAAAAAGAACGAGTGGTCGAGATTCAGATCAGTGGAAATGCAGCGCGGGGCAAATCGCATCGGTGCGCCGATACGATTTGCCCCGCGATAGGGCCCTGGAAGGTTAGTCCATCAGAACGCTTTGTCGAGATCGATCACCAGCGCCCGGTAGCCCACGCTGCCCGGCTGGCGGCTGTGCACTTTCAGCTCCACCGCCACGTCCTGGCTGCCGCGACGCACTTCATTGAGCACGCTGGTCGTCAGCTTCTGGGGCGTGAGGAAGTTCACCGAAGCCGAATAGATGAACTGGGTATCGGTATCGGCCCGATACGCCACCACCGAGGTGATCGGGCTGTACCACTCATCACCACGCTCCTTGCCGTACTGCCACACCTGCTCGACCGTGCCCTTGGCCTCGTCGATCTTGTACTCCACCGCCCGGCTGTAGTTGCCCGCCAGCTTGGTCGGGCCGAAATCCCGGCCCCAGCCGTTGTCGAACACGGTCAGCGTGCCGCGCCCGGTCAGCCAGGCGGTGTGCTGGGTCCAGGACCACTCGAAGCCCTCGCCCACGGGTTTGAGCACCTTGTCCCGCAGGCGCGCCGGCCAGCCCTGGGGCGCGGCAAGAATCCACTTCACCTGCTTGTCGCGACCGATCTTTACCACGCCCTGGTGGCGTGCTGAAACGATAATGCTGTCGTCATCGGCGTCGTAGTCGATGGCGTTGACGTGGGCCCAGTTGCGTCCGGTGCCTACCCCCGGCGTATCGCCGAACGGCTGCTCGCCCTCGGCCAGCTCGTTGGCCAGGCGCTCGTCGTGTTTCTGCACGCCGTCCGGCAGCTGGATGGCCGCCTTGCCCAGGGTTTCCAGCAGTTCGCCGCGGTACGGGTCGAGGATCTGGTTGAGGTCCCAGAAGTCCAGCACGTCGCCGGCCTCGTTGACCTCGATGATATGATCGCGGATCGAGCGCACGCGCTTGCCGTCCGGGCGGCGGTAATCGCTGGTGCCGACCCGCAGCAGGTAGGTGCCGTTGGGCGTCTCGCGGATCTCGTGGGAGAAGTCGGCGAACTTGTCCGGCAGGTTGCGCTGCCAGATACGCCGGCCAAGCAGGTCGTACTTGGAGTAGGTCTGGCCCTGGCCCCAGATCAGCTTGCCGTCGCGGGTCTGGTGGAAGCCCATGGTCCCGCCCAGGCCGTCGCGGTGGTTGGAATCGTGGATCTGCTCGATATCGAGGTACCAGCGCACATCGCCGTTGCTGTCGGCGATCCAGTTGTTGCCCACCGAGTCCCACTCGGCGGCGCCGCCCAGGCCGTTCCACTTGAAGGCACGCCCGCCGGGGATCTCGGCCAGCAGGTGGTTGAACAGGTACAGGCGCCGCTCGAAACCGGGCGCGACCTTGACCGGCTCCACTTCGGGCAGCGCGGCAGTCTGCTTCGCCACCACCGGCAGGCGCACTGCCGGGGCGTAGATTTCGTAACGTTCGCGGATGCGTTCGCCATCGAGCTTGTAGCTCACCTCGATCTGGTTGACGTGGTCGGGGTAGAGGCCGAACACCGGAATGCCACCGTAGGTCCACAGCGAGCGGTCGGATACATCGTAGACAATATCGACACCGCGCTCGCCGCGCCCCAGCACCCGCACATGGGCGGCGCTCAGGGTGCGCCCGCCATCACGGATGATCGCGGTCAGCGGCGCCAGGCGGTATGGGTTGACCACCACGTCGCCGAGCAGGGCTTCGTCGCGGTCGGGTACCTTGGCGGTGAGGCAGGCGCCTTCGGGCAGGTCGTGGGGTTGGGTCTTGGCGTTCATGGCAAAGCTCCTTGTGCTCAGAAGTCGTAACGGGCGGTGGCGCCCACGGTGCGCGGGGTGCCCAGCACGCCGGCATAGCCGCCGTTGGCGGAGTTCCACAGGCTGGTGAAGTAGGTCTTGTCGCCGGCGTTCTTCACCCACAGCGACAGGTCGAGCACGCCGTCCCCCTGGTCCAGGCGCACACCAGTGGACAGGTTGACGATGGCGTAGCTGGGGATCTGGCCGTAGTCGGAGTCGTCGATGGTGCCGACGGCCCTGGAGCGGAAGGCGTAGCTGGCGGTGACGTAGGGCTCGATACGCTCGGTCAGCTGCCACTTGTACTGGCCGTTGAGGTTGGCGATGTACTTGGAGGCGCCGACCACCTGGTGGCCGGACAGGTCGCAGGTGGCGGCGGCATTGGCCAGGCTGATCTCTGGCGGGCACGGCGCATCGTCGTACTCGGTGTAGCGCACGTCGTTCCACGAGCCGTTGAAGTTCAGGGTCAGCCCGCGAATCGGCAAAGCCGTGGCCTCGAACTCCAGGCCCCGCGAACGCACGCTGCCGGCGTTGGCCAGGTACTGCACGCGATTGACCTGGTCATAGACGTTTGCCTGGTAGCCGTGCACTTCGGTCCAGAACAGGTTGGTGTTGAGCTGCAGGCGGTTGTCGAACAGGGTGCTCTTGAGCCCGAGTTCGGCGTTGTTGGCGCGTTCGGTCCCCACCAGCAGCGAATCGGTGCCCAGGCGTGGCGCGGCGCCGACAGTCAGGTTGACGCCCCCGGATTTCTCGCCATGGGAAAGGCTGGCATAGCCCAGCAGGTCATCGGTGAAGCGGTAGCTCAGGCTGAGCAGGCCGGACGGTGCGAAGCTGTATTGGTTGAGGTCGCCAGAATCGTAGGCGCCCACCCTGCCCTGGCGAGCCGCGGCCGCCGCACCGGTAACGGCCGCGCCGCCGGACGGCGCGTCGCGGGTCACCCAGGCGCTTTTCTCTTCATAGGTGCCGCGCACTCCGGCGGTGAAATCCAGACGCTCGGTCAGGTGCCAGGTGCCTTGGGCGAACAACGCATAACTGTCGGTATCGATGTGGCCATTACCGATGGTGTTCACATTGGCCAGGGCGCCGGCCGGGGTCAGGTTCCAGATGTCGGCCTGCGGCCCGTGGTAGGTGAACGATTTGTTGTCCAGGTCCTGCTTGAAGTAGTACGCCCCCAGCACGTAGTCGAAGAAGCCGCCGGTGGGCGAAGCCAGGCGAATCTCCTGAGAGTACTGCTTGTCCCGCACCGATACCCCGGCGCTGTAGAACACCGGCACGTTGAGGCCGTCGTCGTTGCGCGGGGTGAAGTCCCACCAGCGGTAAGCGGTGATCGAGGTGAGGGTGAAGTCGTTGGGCAGGGTCCAGTTGGCCTCCACCGATGTACCGCCCTGGAATACCTTGACCATCTGGTCGGCGTCGAAGTTGACCTTGCGGTCCTTACCCGACACCAGGGTCGCGCCGGCCTGGGCGGCCAGGCTCTCGTAGCGGTTCACGCCGTTGATGGTCGGGCCGGTGCTGTACAGGCTGAGGATGCCGTTATCGGAGTTCTCCTCGTTGTATTCGCCGATCCAGCGCAGATTGAAGGTTTCGCTGGGCTTGAACAGCAACTGGGTGCGAAAGCCCTGACGCTTGCCACCGTTGAGATCGTGGCCGTTGTAGACGTTCTTCACATAGCCGTCGTCCTCGGTGTGATAAGCGCTGATGCGCCCGGCGAGGGTGTCGGTCAAAGGGCCGGAGAAACTGCCCTGGGTCTGCCAGTAGCCATCCTCGCCCAGCGAGGACTGCACGCTGCCCTCCTGGTGGAAGGTCGGCTTGCGCGTGGTGATATTGAGCACCCCGGCAGTGGTGTTCTTGCCGAACAGCGTCCCCTGCGGGCCGCGCAGCACTTCCAGCTGCTCGACATCGAGCAGGTCGAACACCGCCATGCCCGGACGGCCGAGGTAGACGTTGTCGAGGTAGATCCCGACGCTGCCTTCCAGGCCATCACTGGCCGGGTTGTTGCCCAGGCCGCGGATGGAGATGCTCGATTGGCGGGCGTGCACGTAGGCGACGTTGGTGCTCGGCACCAGTTGCTGCAAATCCTGCACGCGGTAGATGCGCTGGGTCTCGAGGGTTTCGCTGCCCAGCACGCTGATCGGCGTGGGCACGCTCTGCGCGGTCTCTTCGCGTCGCCGGGCATTGACGGTGACGGTGCCAAGCTTGGCCTCCTGCGTCACGGGTGGGGCAGCGCTGGGCTCATCGGCAAGGCTGCTGCCGGAAGCGGCCAACAGCACGCCAGCCGCCAGGGGTTGCAGGGCGAACAGCGAGGCGCGCGCGGGCCAACGGGAAAGTCGGGACATGCAGATGCTCCTTGAGGCAAGGGCCCAGGCGAGCATTTCCGTTGGCGGAACCGAATCGCGGTCAGGCTGGCTTATATTCTTTTAAGAGATATAAATATTTGTAATTCATATTTTGTGGAATAAGAGACTCCCTTTATAAGGTTCCCAACCCTTCCCAGCAATTGCATTCCACCGAAAGTTTCCATGTAGAAAATGCATATCGACCTGCGCCAGCTCCGCCACTTCATCGCCCTTGTCGAGCATCGCAGCTTCGTCGCCGCGGCGGCTGCGGTGAACCTCTCGCAATCGGCTTTCAGCCGCAGCATCCAGACGCTGGAGCACAACGTCGGCTGCCGCCTGGTCGACCGCGCCAGCAAGGAACTGGCGCCGACCCGCCAGGGCCTGCTGGTGCTGGAGCATTCGCGGCGCCTGGTGCATGGGGCGCACAACCTGGTCAACGAGATCAACCAGTTCAACGGCGCCACCACCGGCGTGGTGCGCTTTGGCTCGGGGCCGGCGCCCGCCGGCGGGCTGGTGCCGCGGGCGGTGGCGCGCTTCGTCGCCGAGTACCCGGCAGCGCGCACCTGCTTCCAGGTGGACAATTGGCAGGCCTTGAACCGTCGGCTGATCGCCGAGGAGATCGAGTTCTTCGTCGCCGACACCCGCCAGTTCGAAGCCGACCCGGATTACCAGGTGCACAAGCTCACCCCCCAACGCTGGCATTTCTGCTGCCGCGCCGGGCATCCGCTGACCGAGCGCGCCGAAGTGCGGGCCCAGGACCTGTTCGACTACCCGCTGGCGACCACCTTCCGCCCGCCGAACATCCGCAAGATCCTCAGCGACCTGAGCGGGCGCCAGGATTTCCTGCCCAGCGTGGAGTGCGAGCATGGCTATGCGCTGCTCAATGTGGCGCTGCACTCGGACACCATCGGCATCGCCTGCAGCGCGAACCTGCGACCTTACGAAGGGTTGGTGGCGCTCAAGCTGGCGGACCTGGCGCCGGAACAGGAGGAGGCGTTCTACACCCGCTATGGGGTGGTGAACCGGGTGGGGTATGGCTTGTCGGCGCTGGCGCAGGGACTGGTGAGGCAGTTGGTGGCCTGTGACGCCGAGTTGTAGCGAACAGGGGCCGCTTTGCGGCCCCAGCGATCTCAGCCCTTGCGCGTGGTCCGGCTCAGCTGTCCATCCACCCCCACCGGCACCTCGCCGGCCAGGGTCACCCGACGCACGATGCGCGGCTGCGTACCGTAGTCGTCCACCGCATAATGCTGCGTCGCGCGGTTGTCCCAGATCGCCACATCCCCGGCCTGCCAGCGCCAGCGCACAGTGTTTTCCAGGCGTGTCACATGCCCCTGCAGTACCGCGAACAGGTGCTGCGAGTCAGCCAGCGAATAGCCCTTGATACGTTTGACGAAGTGCCCCAACTGCAGCACGCGCTCGCCACTGATCGGGTGCACACGCACCACCGGGTGCTCGGTCTCGTACACCGTCGAGGTGAACACCTTGCGGTAGCGCTCAAGCTTGGCCGGGTCGACATCCGGCTTCGCACTGGCATAGTCGTACTCGTTGCTGTGCACCGCCCACAGCTGGTCGGCCAGGGCGCGCAGCGGCTCGGGCAGTTCCTGATAGGCCGCGGCGGTGTTGGCCCATACCGTGTCGCCACCGGAGGCCGGGGCCACCACGCTGCGCAGGATCGAGGCCTTGGGGTAGGCATCGACGAAGGTCACGTCGGTGTGCCAGGAGTTGGCCCGCTGCCCCTCGGCTCCATCAAGCTGGAGCAGGTAGCTGGTGCCGTCGACCACGGGCACCGTGGGGTGGGCGATGGGGTCGCCGAGGCGCTGGGCGAAGGCTTCCTGGCCAACGTCGTCCAGGTGCTCCTGGCCACGGAAGAAGATCACCTTGTACTGCACCAGCGCCGCCTGGATGGCGTCGAGGGTGGCCGGGTCGAGGTCGGCGGACAGCTTGATGCCACGGATCTCGGCGCCGATGCGCCCGGCAACGGGGTGGATGTCGAGTTCGAGGGTTTGCGGCGCGGTGGCCAGTGCGGCGTTGCTCATGGTCGTGCTCCTCAGGGTTGTTGTCGGGTCAGCGGGCGGCCTGGACGGCCTGGTCCTGTTGCAGGGCGTGGTCGATGA
The DNA here is from genome assembly GCF_047501685.1 of Pseudomonas sp. CAM1A. NCBI lineage: Bacteria > Pseudomonadati > Pseudomonadota > Gammaproteobacteria > Pseudomonadales > Pseudomonadaceae > Pseudomonas > Pseudomonas sp. CAM1A. The sequence continues at coordinate 434,426 of NZ_JBFNXP010000001.1, forward strand.
AGCGTGGTTCGACCCAGTCGGCCACCTGGAAGCCACGGCGGATCAGGCGCTCCTTGGCGGCCAGGTCGACGCCCTGTTGCAGCAGGCCGACGAAACCGGCATCCAGGCGTGGGTCGAAGTAGTCGGCGAGGTTCTCCTGGGCCAGGTCATCGCGCAGGATCGCCTTCGGCCAGTTGGCGGTGTTCGCCACCAGGTCCACGTAAGTTTCGCGATTGCGCTCGTCGCGCAGCCACTTCGCCGCCTGTTCCTGGGCGTTGACCACCCGCTGCACCAGATCGGGGTGCTGGCGGATGAACTCGCCGGTGCCGAGCAGCACCGCCTGGGTGCTGCCGGCGCCTTTCAGGTCCCGGGAGTTGACCGGCAGCTCGACCAACCCGCGCTCGCGCAGCGACAGCAGGCTGGACAGGCCCCAGGTGGCGTCGATCTGCTTGGCGGCCAAGGCGGCGTTGGCTGCGTTGAAGTCGAGGTTGATGACTTTCAGCTCACGTTCGGACAGCCCCTGGCTGGCCAGGGCACTGGCGAACGACAGCTGGTTGGCGGTGCCGCGGAACACCGCCACGCGCTTGCCCTTGAGGTCCTGCAGGCTGTGGATGCCCGAGCCGGGCACCACGCCGAGGTAGCTCTTCACGCCACGCACCCCTGCCGACAGCACGCGGGTGTCGAGGCCATTGGCCTTGCCGATGATCGCGGCCAGATCACCCAGGTAGGCAAAGTCCGCCTGGCCGTTGGCCAACGCCTCGTTGACCACGGGGCCGGCGCCCTTGAAGAAGCGCCAGTCGATACGGATGCCATCCTTGGCAAACTCTTTTTCCAGCAACTGCTGGTCGCGCAACACATCGACCACGCCACCGGCGCTGGGCTTGCTGCCGGCGCTGAGGTCGGGCACGGCGATACGGATCACATCCGGCTGGGCGGCATGCGCTGCCACGGGCACGGCACTCAACAGGGCGGCGAGCAACGGGCTGATCAGGTGGCGGAAGGCGGTGTTCATGGCAAGGCTCCTTGGCAGGCTGCCACCGGCGGATGGCCGGCGCTATGGGCCAGAAGCTAGGCAGGTCCGGTTAGAACCTACAAAGATCAAAACTTCATTTTTTAGTAACCAGAAGACATAAACCAGACGTCATGCGGGCCTGCGGCGGACTTGCAGGAAACGCATGGAAAATATGAGGAAAACGCAACGGGATGGGGCTTTCGCATGCATCGGCCGCATGCTCTTATCCCTTGAATGCCATTTGTGTGAATTTTTAATTCCATAAATGAATAAACAAGGAACGGTTTGGGAGATGCCCCGATGAGCGAAGTCTTGAGCGCCAATCTGCGGCGCCTGTGGGGGCCGCTACGCGGGCCTTTCGCGACGCAAGGCCGCTTCTACCTGCCGTGGATCGTACCGTTGGCGGTGGCGGCCTTGTGGGTCGTCGCCAGCCGTGAGCACTGGATGAGCGAACAGATCCTGCCCGCCCCCGCGCTGGTCTGGCAGAGTGCGCTGGAGTTCGGCTCCGGCGAACTCTGGGGCCACCTGTGGATAAGTCTGCAGCGCCTGATCTGGGGGCTGCTGGCGGGGATAGCCAGCGGCCTGCTGCTGGGCACCTGGCTGGGCGGCTCGCGACGGGCGCAGACCCTGGTGCTGCCCACCTTCGTCGCCCTGGCGCAGATCCCCACTCTGGCCTGGATCCCGCTGTTCATGCTGTTCTTCGGCATCGGCGAGCTGCTCAAGCTGGTGGTGCTGGTCAAGGCCGTGGTAGTGCCGGTCACGCTGCATACCCTGGTCGGCGTGCGCGACGCCCAACCCAAACTGCGCGAAGCCGCCGCCGTCCTGCGCCTGCCCCCTCACCTGCTGTTCCTGCGCCTGTTGCTGCCCGCCGCGCTACCGGCGTTTCTCGCCGGTGTGCGGCTGGCCCTGGCCACTGGCTGGACCTCGCTGCTGGCTGTGGAACTGCTGGCCTCCAGCGAAGGCATCGGCTACCTGATGGTCTGGGGGCGGCAGTTGTTCATGCTCGACCTGGTGTTCCTCTGCATCCTGTTGATTGGCCTGGTCGGCGCGCTGATGGATCGCGGCTTCACGCGCCTTGAACGCAGCCTGTTGCACTGGCCGCAACCGGCCACTGGCGAGCAGTTGCGCGGCCAGGTGCCACGCGGCTGGCAAAGCCTGCTGCTGCCTGCGGGGCTGTTGCTGCTGTGGCAGGCCGCCAACAGCCTTGGCTGGGTCGATGCCAACATCCTCTCTTCACCGCTGGATGTGCTGCGCAGCCTGTACGCAGGCCTGCTCGACGGTTCGTTGCCCGAGGCCCTGCGCCTGAGCTTGCAACGCACCCTGGCCGGCCTGCTGCTCGGCGGTGGCGCGGGGTTCGCCCTGGGCCTGCTGCTGGGCCTGTCAGCCAACGCCGAGCGCCTGCTCGGCCCGAGCCTGTCGGCGCTGCGCCAGGTGGCGCTGTTTGCCTGGGTGCCGCTGCTGACTGCCTGGTTCGGCCTGGGTGAAGGCGCCAAGCTGGTGTTCGTCGCGCTGGCGGCGTTCTTCCCGCTGCTGATCGCCACCCAGCGCGGCATCGCCAGCCTCCCGCCACAACTGGGCGAGGCGGCGCAGGCCCTGCGCCTGGACCTGCCGCACCGCCTGCGCCTGCTGGTGTTGCCCGGCACCGCCCCGGCGATCTTCGCCGGGCTGCGCCTGGCACTGATCTACGCCTGGCTCGGCACTATCGGCGCCGAGTACTTCATGCCCTCGGACGGCGGCATCGCCAGCCTGATGATCGGCGCCCAACAGTTGTTCCGCATGGACCAGGTGATGGCCGCCATGGTCCTGATCGGCCTGGTCGGCGCCCTGCTCGGCCACCTCGGCCAACGCCTCGAATCGCGCGCCACGCGCTGGAGATCCGCATGAACGCCTTCATCACCCCGGCCCTGCACGCGGCCAACCAACCCGACGCCACGCCGCCGCTGGTCAGCTTCGAAGGGGTCGGCAAGACCTTCAGCGTCGATGGCCAGCCCTTCGAGGCGATCCGCAACTTCGACCTGTCGATCAACCAAGGCGAGTTCATCGCCATCGTCGGCTCCTCCGGCTGCGGCAAATCCACCCTGCTGCGCCTGCTGGTGGGGCTGGACACCGACTACAGCGGCACGATCCGGGTCGACGGCCAGCCGGTCGATGGCATTGGCGGCGAGCGCGGCATCGTGTTCCAGGAGCACCGCCTGTTCCCATGGCTGACGGTGGCGCAGAACATCGGCCTGGGGCTGGTCAACGACAAGCTCACCCAGGGCGAGCGCGCCCGTCGGGTGCATGAATTTGTGCAACTGGTAGGGCTGGTCGGTTTCGAATCGGCCTATCCGCACCAGCTGTCCGGCGGCATGGCCCAGCGCGTGGCCATCGCCCGCGGCCTGGTGGCCAGCCCACGGATCCTGCTGCTGGACGAACCCTTCGGCGCCCTCGACGCCCTGACCCGCCAACAACTGCAGGACGAACTGCTGGCAATTCGTGAACGTGCGGGGATCACCATCCTGCTGGTCACCCACGATGCAGAGGAAGCGACCTACCTGGCCGACCGGGTGGTGGTGCTGGAACCGCGGCCGGGGCGGATCAAGGCGGTGGTGGAAGTTGGTCTGCAGCATCCGCGCCAACGCACCGGGGTGGCACTGCATGGCTTGCGCGAGAAGGTGCTGCACCAGATTACCGGGGATGGCGGGTATCTGCGGCCGGTGGTGCATAGGGTGGAGGGGTTGCGGCCGGAGTTGATTGCGCTCTAGGAATGGGTTGCCTGTACCGGCCATATCGCGGGGCAAGCCCGCTCCCACGCAAGTGACTCCATGGGAACGGGCTTGCCCCGCGATCGATTTCAGCCCAGTTCGCGCAGGTAGTCCCAGGGATAAATCCCCCGCTCATGCCCATCGCTGAACACCAGCTGCACCCCATACCCCTGGACCTCGATCCGCGTCACCCGCACATCCTCGCCCACCAGTGAAATCGCACCCTTCAGCCGTGCTGCCCGGCACTGTGAGCAGGGGCAGGCACCGCGCAGCCGGGCGTGGCTGATCACCTGCGCAGCCTCACCCCAGTGCACCAGCAGCTCACCGCGTTCGCGGCGGTTGCGCAAGGCGCTGGGCGCGTCCATCACACCACCCCCTGCAACTGCGCCAGGGCGATGCGCACCGCCTTGCGCACTTCCGGGTCGCTGTCGGCCTCGGCCGCCTGCAACGCCGGCAAAGCCCGGGCTTCACCCAGCTCGCCCAGCGCCAGCGCGGCTTCCTTGCGCAGGTTGGCGATGCCATGGCCCAGCAACTGCGCCAGCCCCTCCAGCGCGGCCGCATGGCGCAGCCGGCCCAAGGCCCGCGCCGCGCGCAAGCGGACCTGCCAGTAGCTGTCGCCCAGCGCCGCGATCAAGGCCTGACCCGCTTCAGCCTGGCCGACCTTGCCCAGGGTTGTCGCCGCCTCTTCACGCACCTGCCAGGCCTCGTCGGCCAGGGCGCCGATCAGCGCCGGCAGCACACCGGCATCCCGGGCCAGGCCCAACGCGCCAATGGCGGCGCGACGCACCTCGGTATCCGGCTCGTTGGCCGCCAGCTGCGCCAGCGCGGGCAAGGCCGGCGCATGCTTGAGCCAGCCGAGGATGCCCACCGCTTCGCGGCGCACGCCGGCATCCACATCCGCCAACGCCTGCAACGCAGGCACAGCGGCGTCCTCCAGGCGCAGCTCGCGCAAGGCGCGCAGGGCGCTGGCGCGCACGAAGGCATCGGCATGGGTGGCCCACGGCAGGATCAGCTGCCCGGCCTCCTGGGTCTTGAGCTCGCTCAGGCTCTGGGCGGCCGCCAGGCGCACCGGCTCGGCGGGGTCGGCCAATGCGGCGCACAGGCCCTGCACCACTTCCGGCGCCTCCCAGGCTTCGAGCAAGCGCGCGGCTTCGGCGCGCACATCAGCATTGGCGTCGACCAACAGCGCATCGGTGAGCCAGGGCAGGCCGTGCGGGTCTTCCAGGTCGGCCAGTTCCATCAGGGCGATGCGTCGCACGCCGGCATCAAGGGCGTTCAGGCGTGGCAGCAGTTCGATGATGTCGGGGTTGTCCGTGGTTCGTTCAGTCATAGCGCAATCCGCAGCGGAGGATGGTCGGTGTCGGGCAGGCCCAAGGGTGTCAGGCGCGGCAGCTCGCGGCCGTCTTCATGGCGCAGCAGCGCCAGGCAATGGCGTTTGAGGTGGGTGAATGCAGGGCTGGTCAGCAGGCTCGCTTGCCGCGGGCGGGCGAAGTCCAGCCGCAGGTCTTCGATAAAGCGCCCAGGCCGGGGGCTCATCACCAGGAGGCGGTCGGCCAGGAACAGCGCCTCGTCGATGTCATGGGTAACGAACACCACCGTGGTGCGGATGCGCGCCCAGATATCCAGCAGCAGTTCCTGCATGCGCGCACGGGTCTGCGCATCGAGGGCGCCGAACGGTTCGTCCATCAGCAGCAGGCGCGGGCGATTGATCAGCACCCGAGCGATCTCGGCGCGTTGCTGCATGCCGCCGGACAACTGGCTGGGCCAGCGTTGGGCGAAATCACCCAGGCCGACCAGTTGCAGCATCTCGGCGGCCTGATGCTGACGCTCGGCCTTGCCCAGCCCCTGCATCTTCAAGCCGAAGGCCACGTTGTCGAGCACGCGGAGCCAAGGCAGCAGGGTGTGATGCTGGAACACCATGCCGCGTTGCGGCGAAGGGCCGCCGACCGCTTGCCCGTCCACCAACAACTGGCCGCCGGCCGGCGTCAGGTGCCCGGCCAGTGCGCCGAGCAAGGTGGACTTGCCGCAGCCGGACGGCCCGAGGATGCACACGAACTCGCCCGGGGCGATGGCAAAGTCCAGCGCCTGCACCGCTTCGAACGTGTCACGCCCATGGCCAAGGCGAATCGACAGCCCGTGGGCTTCGATACGCCCGGGCACCTGTTGATAACTGCTCATCACGCACGCCTCCGTATCCAGGGCGTGGCCAGCGCGCCAAGGCGCTTGACCAGCGCGCTGCTGCCCATGCCCAGCACGCCGATCAGCAGCATGCCGACGATGATGTCGGGGTAATTCTGCAAGGTGTAGGACTCCCAGGTGTAGTAACCGATACCGAACTGCCCGGCGATCATCTCGGCGGTCACCAGGCAGAACCACGAGGTGCCCATGCCGATGGCCAGCCCCGTGACGATGCTCGGCAGCGCGCCCGGCAGCACCACTTCGCGCAGGATCGCCCAGCGCCCGGCGCCCAGGCTGCGCGCCGAGGCCACCAGGCGCGGGTCGATCGCCTCGACGCCGTGCACGGTATTGAGCAGGATCGGGAACAGCGCACCGGTGAAGGTGATGAACACCATCGACAGCTCCGAGGAGGGGAACATCAGGATCGCCAGCGGGATCCAGGCCACCGCCGGGATCGGCCGCAACACTTCCAGCGGCGGCATCAGCGTGTCCTCCAGCCACTTCGAGCGGCCGATCAACAGGCCCAGGCTCACCCCCAGCAGCGCCGCCACGCCGTAGCCGGCGAACACCCGCGCCAGGCTGCTGCCCAGGTGCGCCAGCAGGGCGTTGGAGGCCAGCAGTTGCCAGGCGGCGTCGAGCACCGCGCCGGGCGTGGGCACGTAGGTGAAGGTGAACAGCAGCAGGTCCAGCTTGTGGCTCGCGGCCAGCTGCCAGAACAGCAGGCAGCCCAGCAGCGAAGCCAGACGCAGGGGCCAGCGCGCAAGGTCACGGGTCATGGCGGCGGCTCCCGATCAGCGCTGGGCGAGCAGCTTCTGGTTGGCATGCACGAAGTCCAGCGCTTCGCCGCCATGGGCCTTGGCGTACTGCTCGGCCTGGCCCTTGAGCAGGAAAGCCGCCAGCTGGCCCTGGCCGTTGCGCACGAACCAGGCCTGGTTGGCCAGCAGCTTGATGCCGCTGTCGACGGCCTGGGCGTAGATCGCGCGGATGTCCTTGCCCTCCTGCTCCAACTGGGCCAGGGCGCTGAGCGCGGCCTCCGGCGAGGCGTAGTGGCGCACCTTGTCCTCGCCGCGCACCCAGATCTGCGCCAGGCGGCTGAAGTCGGTAATGGCTTTGCCGGTCGCGGCATCAACGGCCTTGAGCGGCAGCGGGTCGTAGTTCTTCAGCGCCTGCTCGTAGTCCTGCCCGGCCTGCTGGTAGGCGCTGCGGATGTACTGGTCGTCGATGAACTGCGCGGTGTCCAGGCCCCGGTCGGTCTTCTTCAGCAACTTGAGGGTGTCGATGGAGGTGGCTACAGCCTGGCGGTACTCGGGCTTCCAGGTGAGGTCGCGGGTCTGCAGGCCGAGCGGGCCGTGGAACAGGTAGTTCACCTCGGCTTCGATACCAGTGACTTTCTCGATCAGCTCGCTGTACTTCTCGGGCTCGTCGGCGAGCAGGCGGTCGGCTTCCAGGCTTGCACGCAGGTAGGCGGTGACCACTTCCGGGTACTTTTTCGCGTAGTCGGCGTCCACCAGCGCGCCATGGAAGGTCGGCGCGTTGGCCTGGGCGCCATCGTAGATCTTGCGGGCGAAGCCGCGGTTGGGGAACAGCTCGGCGAAGGGCACGAAGTCGGCGTGGGCCTCGATGCGGTTGCTGCGCAGGGCGGAACCGGCGATCTCCGGGGCCTGGGCAATGATCTTGACGTCCTTCTGCGGGTCCCAGCCTTGGGCGGCGACCGCGCGCAGCAGCATGCCGTGGGCGGTGGAGGCGAACGGCACGGAGATGGTCTTGCCCTTGAGCTCGGCCAGCGACTGCACGCTGGAGGCGGCCGGCACCACGATGCCGTTGCCGCTGCCGTGCACGCTGCCGGACAGCACGCTGATGAACAGGCTGCGCTTGCCGGCGTCGAGGTGGGCGACGCCGTTGAACGAGCCGGGGAAGTCGGCCATGGCGCCGAAGTCGAGCTTGCCGGCGACCATCTCGTTGGTCAGCGGCGCGCCGCTGGTGAAGTTCTTCCACTCGACTTGGTACTGGGCGTCCTTGTACTTGCCGTCATGGGGCAGGTATTTGTCGAGCAGGCCCAGCTCGCGGATCAACAGGCCGCCGGTGGCGCAGTTGATGGTGGTGTCCTGGGTGCCGATGGCGATACGGATGGTTTCGGCGCTGGCGTTCAGGCCGGTGATTGCCAGCGCAAGGCCGGCCACGGTTGCTACAAGGCGCATGGGTGCTTCCCCTCGAATCGTTCTGAGTATTGGCGTCGTCTCCGCCACCGGGCTGGGTGGTGGGAAACGAGGGGCGTTGCAGGTGGGCGTCCGGTGGTTCGGCCGGATGGCGGGGTTCGGGTTCAGCGCAGCAGGTAAGGGATATCAACCTTCACCGCGCCGGTGGGGCAGTCCTTCTCGCAGGGCATGCAGTACCAGCATTCGTCGAAGGCCATGTAGGCCTTCTGCGTGGCCGGGTTGATGGCCAACAGGTCCATGGGGCACACCTCGACGCAGACCGTGCAGCCTTTTTCGGCGATGCATTTGTCTTCGTCGATGGTCACCGGGGCGCTGCTGCGAAAGAAGATTTCCTGGGGTTGGTAGGCCATGTTCACGGGGTCCTTGGGGCCTTTGGCCCTCGTTCTGTCATTGGCATCGCAATCGCGGGGCAAGCCCGCTTCCACGTCTGGGATCTACCGTGGGAGCGGGCTTGCCCCGCGATCAGGCGGCATCGGCCTTCACGCGCAGCCGGTCGTACGCGGTCTGTTCCTCGGCATCCAGCGGGATCAGGTACGGCTCCACCGCTTTCTTGAAGCTGGTCATCTCACCGTCCTCGCCCTTCTTCAGATGGCAATGCACGAACCACTCGCCATCATTGCGCTCGGGGAAATCAACCCGGTGGTGGTACAGCCCCCAGCGGCTCTCCTTGCGGAACAACGAAGCGCGCGCGGCCATCTCGGCGCAGTCGCGGATGACCGCAACTTCCATGGCACGCATCAGCTCATGGGGGTTGTTGGCCTTCATCTGCTCAAGATCGCGTTCGATTTCGGCGAAGCGCGCCAGGCCGATTTCCATCTTCTTGGTCACCTTGGGCGGCTGCAGGTAGTCGTTGACCATGCGGCGTAGCTTGTACTCGACCTGGGCCGGCGGCAGGCCGTGCTCACGCTGCAAGGGCGCGAACACCCGCGCCTGTTCGCGTTCGACCTGCTGCGTGTCGACCTCGGCGTACTCACGCCCGGCCACGTACTGCGCGGCATTCACCCCGGCGAACCAGCCATAGGTGAAAGCGCCGAGCATGTAGTTGTGCGGTACCGCGGCCATGTCGCCGGCGGCGTACAGGCCCTTGACGCTGGTCTCGGCCTTTTCGTTGACCCACACCCCCGAAGCCGAATGCCCGGAGCAGAAGCCGATCTCGGAGATATGCATCTCGACCATGTGCTGGCGGTAGTCGGTGCCGCGCCCGGCGTGGAACTGGCCACGGCTGGGGCGCTCGTTGCTGTGCAGGATTTGTTCGATGTTCTGGATGGTTTCCTCGGCCAGGTGGTCGAGCTTGAGGAACACCGGGCCGTTGCCGCCTTCGAGCTCCTGGTGGAACTCCCACATCATTTGCCCGCTCCAGTAGTCGCACTCGATGAAGCGCTCGCCCTTGCTGTTGGCGGTGTAGCCGCCCAAGGGCCCGGTGACGTAGGCGCAGGCCGGGCCGTTGTAGTCCTTGATCAGCGGGTTGATCTGGAAGCACTCCAGGTTGGCCAGCTCCGCCCCGGCATGGTAGGCCATGGCGTAGCCGTCGCCGGCATTGGTGGGGTTTTCGTAGGTGCCCATCAGGTAGCCCGACGAGGGCAGGCCCAGGCGCCCGGCGGCGCCGCAGGCAAGGACAACCGCCTTGGCGCGGATCACCCGGAACTCGCCCGAGCGGCAGTCAAAGCCCAGTACTCCGGCGGCGGCGCCTTCGCCATCGAGCAGCACGCGGGTGCAGACCATGCGGTTGCTGATCTCCACCCGGGCGCGCTTGAGCTGGCGGTACAGCACCTTCTTGATGTCGTGGCCCTCGGGCATGGGCAGCACATAAGCGCCCATGTGGTGGACCTTCTTCACCGCGTAGTCGCCGGTTTCGTCCTTCTCGAACTTCACGCCCCAGCGGTCGAGCTGCTCGATGGTCTCGAAGCTCTTGGTGGCGTAGGCATGCACCGCGGCCTGGTTGACGATGCCGTCGTTGGCGACGGTGATTTCCTTGGTGTACTGCTCGGGCGTGGCGTGCCCGGGGATGATGGCGTTGTTCAGGCCGTCCATGCCCATGCTGATGGCGCCGCTGCGCTTGACGTTGGCCTTGTCCAGCAACAGCACGCGCAGGGTCTTGTCCTGCTCCTTGGCCTTGATCGCGGCCATGGGCCCGGCGGTGCCGCCACCGATGACGACGATGTCGTAATCCTGGGTCTCGATGCTCATGCCTTGCCTCCCTTCTGGCGGTCGATGCGCAGGCGGTACTGGAACGCGTCGCCACGGTAATAAAGGTGTTCGAAGTCCAATGGGGCGCCGTCGGCGGTGTGGGTGAGGCGCTCGATACGCATGATCGGCGCGCCCTCTTCCACCTCCAGCGCCTGGGTCAGGTCGCTGTCGGCGAGCACCGCGTCGATGGCCAAGTCGGCATGGCCAAGGGCGATGCCGCAGTCGTTTTCCAGCAACAGAAAGATGTCGCGGGTAACCAGGTCGGCCTTCTCCAGCTTCTCGCCGACCGCCTGGGGCAGCCAGGTGATTTCCAGCGACACCGGCTCGCGGTTGATCAGGCGCACGCGGCGGATTTCGGTAACCAGGCTGCCCTCCTCTACCTGCAGTCGTTGCGCCACCAACGCACTGGCCGGCACATGGCGGAAACTGCGCAGGCGGTTGAGCACTTCATAGCCCATCTGCGTCATCGACTCGGCCAGGCCCTGCAGGGTGCTGACGTTCTGGAACGCCTTGGGCTTGGCGACAAAGGTGCCCTTGCCATGGATCTTGAAGATCAGCCCTTCCTTCTGCAGGTCGCCCAGGGCCTGACGCACGGTAATGCGGCTGACGTCGAAGGCCTTGCCCAGCTCGTTTTCCGAGGGCATGCGGCTGTGCGGTGGGTAGCTGCCGTCGAGGATGCGCTCGCGCAGCAGCTCCTTGAGCTGGGTGTAAAGCGGTACGGGAGAAAGCGGGAGCAATTCGGCCATGGTCTTCTCTGTCGGCTGACTTGTTATGACAAGTTGTGGCGAGAAAATAGCGGGTATAAGCCTGGCCTGGAAAATACCGATATCGAATATGGTTAGAGCGCATCGCAGGCCAAGCCCGCTGCCACGGGCCCGCGATTGCATAGCCAGGGAAAAACACTCCTATATCAAGGCGATGGACGCCACCAACGCAGATGGGTATCATGCGGCGCGTTGCACTCGTAGCTCAGCTGGATAGAGTACTGCCCTCCGAAGGCAGGGGTCGTGGGTTCGAATCCCGCCGAGTGCGCCATGACTTCGCGCTGCCACCCGTGTGTTTTCACCGACGGCGGCAAACAAAAGCCCCGCTCAGATCGCTCTGGCGGGGCTTTTGCGTTTGCGGGCCTCAGCCCTGCACGATGATCTGGCCTTGCAGGTCCCTGACCATGGTTTCAATGACCGGCTTCATCGCCTTGAACTCTTCAGGCGTGCACACCGCCTTCGGATGCTTGAACTGCATGTGCCGCTCGACCACCACGGCATTGCCATCGCGCGTGTAACGGGCGCTGTAGTCGAAGCTGCCTTCCTTCACGGCAACGGCCTTGGGCGTCGCCAGGACGGTGACTTCGGCAGGGAACTCGAAGCGCGACTTCTCCACCGTTTCGTTGGAAATGCAGACGAAGCCCTGGGTGCGTTCGTTTTCCGCGGCAAAACCATAGACCATCTGCGAGATACCGCCGACCAGGCTGCTCAGTGCAGGGAGCCCCACTGGCCCTGGCAGGTTCACCAGGTTCTCGGTATGGCCCTGGACCTGGCTGTGGAAGCGCTCCGGCGCCACCGATGGCTGGATCAGGATCTTGCCGCTGCCCCGCTGCCCGTAGGCATTGAGCACCTGCTCGACCATGCGGTCGAGGTCGGCCGGGTTCATCGACTTGGCGCCATAGCGGTTGACCTCGCTGGCCCAACCCTCGATCGTCGAAGCGCCGGTGAAGTCCGCGGCGCCCGTGCCCTTGACCTTGAACAGCATCTCACCAACCTGCTTGCCGAACTGGGAAGCCGGGGTCTTGCCGAACGCGCCAGAGGCAGTCAGCAGCGTCGTCTTGTCCAGGTCCATCAGCGGCAGGTAGCCGGCGGCCACCGACGGGTCGGTCGAGTCGAGGTACAGGTCCAGGCTCGGTACGTAGGTCAGCACATGGTTGAGCACGCCCAGGGTCGGCACCTTGGGCAGGTGGTAGGCGTTGCCGAGGTTGACCAGGGCAGGCGAGCTTTCGATGGCTGCGGCCTTGAGCAATGCCTCAAGCAGGGCGACATGGTCCTTGCAGTCACCATAGCGATTGTCCAGCACGCTCTGCGCCGAATGCGGGACCACCCCGCCGGCACCGACATAGACCGCCACATAGCGGATGTTCTCACGCACCCAGTCGCTGAGCTTGAGCGCCTTGGCCCGGGCATCGGGCAGGTTCGCCGTCAGCTGCTCGGCCAGTGCGGCGATGGCCGGCGTCACTTCCACGCCGGCGCGCGCCTGGTAGCTGGCGGCAAGCCCTGCGTAGTCCTTGAAGGTCGAGACCGCGAGGTACTGGCCGTAGTCCAGGTAGGACACGGCGCTCGCCTCGATCCTGGCCCTGTCGGCGGGCACGAAGTCCCAGCGGTAGACCTTGCGGCCCTTGCCGGCCTTGGGCGTGGACGCCTTGAAGCCACGGGCATCAGCGTAGAGCGGCAGATCCGCCGGCATGTCGTAGATCAGCGAGAACTGCTCCACGGGGTGGAAATCCGGGCCGGTGAGGTCCTCGAAGTGGCCGGGGAACAGCGCAGTGCTGCGGTGGCGCTTGTAGCGCAGCACCAGGCGATCGCCGACGGCCACTTCCGGGAAGATCACCACCTTGACCCGGGAGTCCTGGAACATCGGCGCGTAGGTGGACGCCTGCTCCTGCTGCTCCTTGATCTGCGAGGCATCGACCATCACCTTGCGGCCATCGGGCTTCTGGGTGAAGGCTTCGTCGACCTCCAGGGTTTCGTACGAGCGGTTGTAGCTCAGCGGCTGCTGGGCCTTGGCCTGGATGGCCCGCTCTTCGTTGATGCGCGAGACCGACTCGACCGCCACCTGGAAGCTGCCGTCGGTCTGCACGGTGAAGGTCTGCACGACCTTTTCCAGGGTGACAGAGTGGTCGGTGCCATCGTCGCGGGCCTGGGCGGGCGTGATGCAGGCAAGGGTGAAGGCCAGCACCCCGGCCAGGGGGGCAAGGTAAGACGTGAACATGAGGATCCTTCTCTCGTAGAACGGGTTATTACAAAAAACGCTAATGATACGCATTTTTGTCATAAGTCTGCAGACCGCGTCGTAGATGAAAGCTTGCACGTTTGTGCAGAAATGCACATTGCCACCTCTCCCGCGCCAGTAGTCATTGGTGATAGCGTGGGCCTCTTCCGTTTGCGTAAACGGGCACTCTCATCCACTTGCAAAGGAATGCGCACACCCATGCCATTTACCAAGCTATCCGCCGCATCGCTCCTGCTGGCCAGCGTGGCCATGTTCTCGATCCCGGCCCAGGCCAACCTCTCCCAGCAGCAGTCCGCCGCCATCATCAAGGCCTACGACGGCAGCGATCCGGCCGACTTCAAGCAGTTCCTCGGCAAGCTGGCCGGCAGCGACCTGGCCAAGGCCGACAAGCTGGGCGACACCCTCAAGCTGTACCTGGCCGGCAAGCCGCTGGCTGCCGAGCAGCAGGACGAGATCAACCGCCTGCTGGGCCTGTACACCCGCATCAAATACGGCAAGGCCGCCAAGGAAACCCTGCGCGAACTGGTGGAGATCCCGACCGTTCGCAAAGAGGGCGTGCCGCAGCACGAAAACCCGGAGTTCCTCAAGATCGCCGACAAGATCAAGGCCCTGGCCGAGGGCTTCGGCCTGCAGTTCCGCAATATCGACAACCGCGTCTACGAGATCACCCTCGGCGAGGGCAAGGAAGTCATCGGGATCCACGCCCATGCCGACGTGGTGCCGGTGACCCCGGAAAACTGGAAGCTCAAGGACGGCACCAAGCTCGACCCGTTCAAGGTCACCCTGGTGGGCGACCGCATGTACGGCCGCGGCACCGAGGACGACAAGAACGGCATCGTCGTGGCGCTGTACGCGCTGAAGGTCGCCAAGGACGAGAAGCTGCCGCTGGCGCGCCAGTTCAAGCTGCTGGTGGACACCACCGAGGAAACCACCGGTGACGCCATCCCCTACTACTTCGAACGCAACGCCACCCCCGACTACAACCTCGCGCTGGACGGCGGCTACCCGGTGGTGATCGCCGAGAAGGGCTATGGCACCGTCATGGCTACCTTCGCCAAACGTGCCGGTGATGGCAAAGGCGCCGAAGTGATCAACCTCACCGGCGGCCTGGCCACCAACCAGATCCCCGGCAGCTCGGTGGCGACATTGACCGGCGACAAGCCGGCCGAACTGGCCAAGGCCCTGGAAAAAGCCGGCGCGGCCTACGTCAAGCGCCATGGCGGTGACTTCAGCATCGACGCCAAAGTCGACGGCAAGCAGGTGCTGCTGACCGTGACCGGCGTCTCGGCGCACTCCTCCGAGCCCGAGTCCGGGGTCAATCCGGTGGCGCGCATGCTCGACTTCCTCAATGGCCTGGGCAAGGACGTGCCACTCAAGCACAACCACATCACCGACGCCGCCCGCTACGCCGCCGACAACTGGGGCCTGGACTACCTGGGCAACAAGCTTGGCGTGGGCTTCAAGGACGCCTTCATGGGCCCGCTGACCACCTCGCTGACCTTCGTCGGCCTGGATGACAAGGCGCTGAAGCTGGCGGTGAACCTGCGCATTCCCAAAGGCAAGTCGCTCGACACCCTCAAGGGTGAGATCTCCGGCAAGCTCGACAGCTGGGCTGCCAAGAGCCAGACCAAGGTGGCCTTCGACTACAGCATGGACGAGCCGATGTACCGCAACCCCGAGGGCGAGTGGGTCAAGGCCCTGCTGGCCGTGGCCAGCGAGAACCTGGGCATGAAGCACGAGTACGGCACCTCCGCCGGCGCCACTTCGGTGCACGACCTGCCCAACGGCGTGCAGTTCGGCCTGGCCATGCCGGATGTGAAGTACACCGGGCACAACGACAACGAGTTCAAGACCGTGGAGCAGTTCATGCTCGACCTGCAGATCGTCAGCGAGATGGTGGCGCGGATCGGGCAAATGCCGAAGCTCTGATGACCAACCTGGGGCTGCACAGCAGCCCCTTGCCGCGATGACGTTTTTCAATTGCCTCGATGCCGTTTCCTGCATTGCCGTGCAGAGCGCCGTGCCGGATGCTTTATTTACTCCGACACCGCGCTTTTTCACCCACCGAGGCCCGTATGAAGAACGTCGAACAAATCCTCAAAGCCAAGTCCCAGCACCAGACCGTCTACACCATCAGCCCTGATGACTCGGTGCTGGATGCCTTGAAGCTGCTGGCGGAGAAGAACGTCGGTGCATTGCCGGTGATGGAAAACGACCAGGTCGTAGGCATCGTCAGCGAGCGCGACTATGCCCGCAAACTGGTACTCAAGGGGCGCTCATCGGCTGCCACGCCGGTACGGGAAATCATGAGTTCGCCGGTAGTCACCGTTGAGCCCAAGCAGAACCTCGAGTACTGCATGAACCTGATGACCAACCGCCATCTGCGCCACCTGCCCGTAGTGGATAACGGCAAGCTGCTGGGGCTGTTGTCGATTGGCGACCTTGTGAAAGAAACCATCGCCGAGCAGGCCAACCTGATCCTGCAGCTCGAGCAATACATCCGCGGCGAATGATCCCGCTTAGTGGTAAGCGCGCTCCAGCTCGTCCAACTGATGGTCGAAGCTGCGCAGGCGCGCCGACCAGGTGTACACCAGCACTTCCAGATCGCGATTGAGCACGGCGGTATTGCCGCCCTCGCGCACCGGGGCATCGCACAGGTCCAGCTGATAGCGCTCGCGGGCCATCGCCGTGGCCACGCTGGACAGGTCGCGGGCGTTGGCCAGCCAGTGGTGGTGATGGTCGTGCACCTCGCGGTCGAGTTCCCGGCACTGGCGCTTGAGGGCGTCGAGGCTTTGCTCCAGCGGTGTGCCCTTGAGCTCGCCCATCACCTCCTCGAAAGTGCGCCCGGAGTGCCAGTAGCTGCCCCAGAAGTAGCGGTCGAACACCGTCTCGACCCGGCGCAGGGCGACCTTGGTGTTCCAGATGGTCAGCAACGTTCGCCCCTGGGCCACCTCACGCTTGTTCAAGTGCAAATGCTGCCAGGCGATCCAGGCCAGGCCGCAGAGCGCCACCGCCGCGGTAACGGCGGCGGCGGCATAGAGAAACTGCACGGCCTGGTTCATCTGGTGGGTGTGCCGGATACCGTAGAAGTAGCCGGCGGTCAGGGTGCCCAGGATCGTCACGGTGCACCAGAATCCTGGTGCGTAGGGATCTTTCATTGCGCCATCCCCTCTTGTTTTACCTGAGCATAGCAACGGCCCGATCACCCATCAGGTGCCGCTCGGCGCTTTATTTGCGGGGGCGGCGCAGCGCTTCGTTGAGTTGGTCGAAGGGTACCGCCCAATCGGCGTCCTCTATGATGCTTTCCTTCAAAAAGGTTCTTTGCGCCTCGGTCCAGAACGGTGCGTCCACCAGCTTGATCTCGTTCTTCAACGGCGAATGGGTGGTGATGAACTGGTCGATGCTGGTGGCATCGTCCGCCAGCCCCAGTTGCTTGAACAGGTCGGCAAATGGATGGTTCGGTGCTTCCATGATTCCTCCTCTGGCCGGGCGGGTCGTCCACGACGCCAACCCGGCGTTGGTTGCGAGCATCAGCTCAATTCGCGCACTTCGGCGTGCGGCACCAGCTTCAAGTATTGCTCCATGCTCATGTGGATAAGGTGATCGTGGTCACCTGCCTCGAGGTAGACATCGCCCTGACGGGTAAGACTCCGGTCGAGCAGCATAGGAATGTTGTAGGCGTCGCCCAGGGCCGGGATGGCGCCGCGCTCGCAATCGCCGAACAGGCTCGGCAGGTTGCTCTCGCGGGTCAGCTGCCAGGCGCCGGTCATGCGCACCTCGGTCATGTCCAGATGCCGGTTGGCCGGCAACACGGCCATGATGAAGTTGCCATGGCGGTCATCGAGCATCACTGACTTGGCGACCCGCTCGGCGGGTACGCCGGCCGTGCGCGCCGACTCCAGACTGGTGGCCGAATGGGGATGGGGAATGATGTCGTAGTCGCAGTTGGCCTGGTCCAGGCGCTGCTGAAGGGTCTTGGCCATACGCATGATGCACCTCCGGTTTTGCCCCCATCCTCAAGTTTAGGCCGTGGCCCGGCAGCCACGGCTAAACTTCAAGGACAGGTCCGCATGAGGTGACGACAGGTGATCGCCCGGCGCTGGCACGTGCTGCTGTTGCTGCTGATCCTCGGCTTCGCCCCGGGCGGGCAGAGCGCGCCTGGCGCAAATGTATGGCTATTGAGCGTCGATGACGCCATCGGCCCGGCCAGCGCCGACTATCTGCTGCGTGGGCTGGACCAGGCGCAGGCACAAGGCGCGCAACTGGTGGTGATCCGCCTCGATACCCCCGGCGGGCTGGACAGCGCCATGCGCCAGATCATCAAGGCCATCATGGCAAGCCCTGTGCCGGTGGCCACCTACGTCGCCCCTGGCGGCGCCAGGGCAGCCAGCGCCGGCACCTACATCCTCTATGCCAGTCACGTGGCGGCCATGGCCCCTGGGACCAACCTGGGCGCGGCGACACCGGTACAGATCGGCGTCCCCGGCCGGGACGAAAAGCCCCCCGCGAACAGCGAGCAGGACACCCTCGCCCGCAAACAGGTCAACGACGCCGCAGCCTACATCCGTGGCCTGGCACAACTGCGCGGGCGCAATGCCGACTGGGCGGAAAAGGCCGTGCGCGAGGCGGTCAGCCTGTCGGCCAGCGAAGCCCAGCGGCTGAAGGTGATCGACCTGGTCGCCGTTGACCTGCCCGACCTTCTGCGCCAGCTCGATGGCCGAACGCTGAGCGTCGCCGGCCAAGCCCTGCCCCTGCAGACCGCCGGCGCCAGCGTGGTGGAACACCTGCCGGACTGGCGCACTCGCCTGCTGGCAGTGATCACCAACCCCAGCGTGGCGCTGATCCTGATCATGATCGGCGTGTACGGCTTGTTGTTCGAATTCATGAACCCGGGCTCCGGGGTCGGCGGCGTGGTCGGCGGCATCTGCCTGCTGCTGGCGCTGTATGCCCTGCAACTGCTGCCGGTGAGCCATGCCGGGGTGGCGTTGATCCTGCTCGGGGTGGCGTTCATGGTCGCCGAGGCGTTCCTGCCCAGCTTTGGCGTGGTCGGCTTCGGCGGTATCGTCGCCTTCGTCGTCGGCGCGGTGATCCTGATGGACACCGACGCCCCCGGCTTCGGCATTCCGCTGGCGTTGATCATCAGCCTGGCAGTGCTCTCGGCGCTGTTGCTCGGCGGCGTGCTGGGCATGGCAGTGAAAGCGCGCCGGCGCGCCCTGGTCAGCGGCGATGCCGGGCTGGTGGGCAGCCTGGTCACGGTGACGCAGGTGCGCAGCGACAACCCGTTCTGCGGCTCGGTACAGGCCCAGGGCGAACAGTGGCAGGTGCAGTGCGCGACACCGCTGCAACCTGGCCAGCACGTTCGGGTGACGGCCCGTCATGGCGTGACCCTGGAGGTCAGCGCCACTGCGCCCACGGCGCAAGGAGAGTAGACGATGTTCATGCAATTCGGTTTCAGCGCCGTACTGGTGCTGCTGGCCATACTGCTGCTGTCGGCGCTGCGCATCCTGCGCGAGTACGAGCGCGGTGTGGTGTTCCAGCTCGGGCGCTTCTGGCAGGTCAAGGGCCCTGGGTTGATCATCCTGATTCCCGGCATCCAGCAGATGGTCCGCGTCGATCTGCGCACCGTGGTGCTCGATGTGCCGCCCCAGGACGTGATCACCCGCGACAACGTCTCGGTCAAGGTCAACGCCGTGCTGTACTTTCGCGTACTCGACCCACAGAAGGCGATCATCCAGGTCGAGGACTTCCTCGCCGCCACCAGCCAGCTGGCCCAGACCACCTTGCGTGCGGTGCTCGGCAAGCACGAGCTGGACGAACTGCTGGCCGAGCGCGAACAGCTCAACTCGGATATCCGCGAAGTGCTGGACGCGCAAACCGACGCCTGGGGTATCAAGGTGGCCAACGTCGAGATCAAGCACGTCGACCTCAACGAGTCGATGATCCGCGCCATCGCCCGCCAGGCCGAGGCCGAGCGTGAACGACGGGCCAAGGTGATCCATGCCGAAGGTGAGCTGCAGGCATCCGAAAAACTCATGCAGGCGGCGCAGATGCTGGGCAAGGAGCCGGGGGCGATGCAGCTGCGCTACATGCAGACGCTGGGCTCGATTGCCGGGGACAAGAGCTCGACCATCGTGTTTCCGATGCCGATGGATCTGCTCAAGGGGCTGGTGGACAAGCAGCGCTGACGGGGCTGCAGAGCAGCCCCCCAGCACTCGTCAAAGTGGCGCGCGACGCAAGGTAGCGAGAAACGTCGCCGCGCCAATGAACAGTCCGGCAAAGGTACGGTTCAGGCGCTTCTGCTGCTTCGGCGTGCGCAACAGACGCAGCACCCGCGAAGCCAGGCCGGTGTAACCCGCCATCACCAGCAAGTCGACGCTGATCATGGTCACGGTGATCGCCACGTACTGCGGCAGCAACGCCTCGTGCGGGTTGATGAACTGCGGCAGCACCGCAAGCATGAACACCAGCGCCTTGGGGTTGCTGACGTTGACCAGGAAACCACGGAACACCAGGCTCAGCGGCTTGCCGATAGGCCGCACACCGGACTCGTCGCTCATGTCCATCGGCAGGGCTTGCCATTGCTTGTAGGCAAGGTAGACCAGGTAGGCGACGCCGAACCACTTGATGACCTGGAAGGCCGTGGCGGAAGCGGCGAGGATGGCGCCGACACCGGCGGCGATGACGGCGATCTGCACGATCAGGCCCAGTTGCAGGCCCAGGGCGTTCCAGTAACCACGCCAGAAACCGTACTGCAGCCCGCTGGACATCGAGGCGATCGCCCCGGCACCCGGCGACAGGCTGATCACCCAGCACGCGGCAAAGAAGGCCAACCACGTTTCCATCGACATCGCACACCTCGCTCGAACAGCTTTTGCAAACCGCTAAGCTACGGTGCTGGCGAAAAAATGACCAGCGGTTTTTCTGCTTGAAACGATCGCGGGGCAAGCCCGCTCCCACGCCAGCCATCCAATAGGACCCGGGCGTGGGAGCGGGCTTGCCCCGCGATTGCAATAAGCAGCGCCCTGTCAGTCGCTCTCGACAGGCGCCTCTTGCAAGGCCACTGAAGCCTCGGCGCCACGCCAACGGCGCACGGCTTTCTGGAAGAACTGGCTATTGGGCACCTGCACCAGCGCGCCACCCGCTTCCGGCGTTTCCATCAGCGTGGTGTACAGCAGGTTGATGGCGATCACTCGACCCTTCACCCCTGGCTTGTCGAGGGTGTCGACCAGCTCGACCACATCGCCGATACGAAACGGCCCGACGGTGAAGATCAGCACCGCGCACAGCAGGTTGGACAGCACGCTCCAGATAGCGAAGAACGCTACCGCCGCCACCGCGACGAAGCCCGACAGCGCGGTCCACAGCACCGTGGCCGATACTCCCAGGCGCTCGAGCACGAACAGCAGCGCGCTGCCCATGATCAGCCAGCGCAAGGCGCCGCGCACCGGCACCATCAGCTCGTGCGGCAACGGGTAGCGTTCGCCCAGGCTTCTCAACCCGCGAGCGACCATGCGCTGCAGGACGAACGCGGCGATCAGGATCAGCAGAATCTGCAACCCCAGCCACATCGAGTCCATCCACTGCCCCGGCAACAGCGAGCGCAGCTCCTCCATCAGGACAGCGCCTCGAGTTCGGCCTGCATGCTTTCGAGGGTTTCCAGGGCCTCCATCCAGGCCTCCTCAAGCTCGCCTTCGCGTTGCTTGAGCTTGGTCTGGCGGGCCAGCAGGTCGCGCAGTTCGTCCTTGCGCGCGGCCTCGTACACGCCACCGTCGCCCAGCGCGCTCTCGACCTCGGCCAGGTCCTTGTGTACCTGGTTGAGCTCGGCCTCCAGCTTGTCGGCGGCCTTCTTGTGCGGCGCCAACTGCTGGCGCAGGGCCGCGGCCGCCTGGCGCTGGGCTTTCTTGTCGGTCTTGTCCGGGTTGGCCGGCGTGCTGCTCACCGGCGCGTTGCGCTGGCGGAACTCGACCAGCCAACGGCTGTAGTCATCCAGGTCGCCATCGAAGGTGTCGACCTTGCCATCGGCCACCAGCAGGAAGTCGTTGGTGGTGCTCTTGAGCAGGTGACGGTCGTGGGAGACCACCACCACGGCACCCGCGAACTCCTGCAACGCCATGGTCAACGCCAGGCGCATCTCGAGGTCCAGGTGGTTGGTCGGCTCGTCGAGCAGCAACAGGTTCGGCCGCTCCCAGGCGATCAGCGCCAGGGCCAGGCGGGCCTTCTCGCCACCGGAGAAGTTGACCACCGGCTCGTCGACACGGTTGCCGTGGAAGTCGAAGCCGCCGAGGAAGTCACGCAGGGTCTGCTCACGCTCGCCCGGTGCAATGCGTTGCAGGTGCAGCAACGGGCTGGCCTTGTCGTCCAGCGAGTCGAGCTGATGCTGGGCGAAGTAGCCGACGGCGAGGTTTTCGCCACGCACCAGGCGCCCGGACAATGGCTGCAGCTCACCGGCGAGGTTCTTGATCAGGGTCGACTTGCCCGCGCCGTTGGGGCCGAGCAGGCCGATGCGCGCGCCCGGCGCCAACTGCAGCTTGACCTTCTCGAGGATGGCCTTGTCGCCATAGCCCAGGCGGCCTTCGGACAGGTCGAGCAAGGGGCTGGAGATCTTCTCCGACTCACGGAAGACGAAGTCGAAGGGCGAGTCGACGTGGGCCGCCGACAGCTCCTCCATGCGCTCCAGGGCCTTGATCCGGCTCTGCGCCTGGCGGGCCTTGGTGGCCTGGGCCTTGAAGCGGGCGATGTACTTTTCCATGTGCGCGCGCTGCGCCTGCTGCTTCTCGTAGGCTTGCTGCTGTTGCGCCAGACGTTCGGCGCGGGTGCGCTCGAAGGCACTGTAGCCGCCCTTGTAGAGATTGAGCTTGCGCTGCTCGACGTGCAGCACATGGTCGACCACGGCATCGAGGAAGTCGCGGTCGTGGGAGATCAGCAGCAGCGTGCCCGGGTAACCCTTGAGCCAATCCTCCAGCCAGAGGATGGCGTCGAGATCGAGGTGGTTGGTGGGCTCGTCGAGCAGCAGCAGGTCGGACGGGCACATCAGTGCCTGGGCCAGGTTCAGGCGCATCCGCCAGCCACCTGAGAAGTCGCCGACGCGGCGGTCCATCTGCTCGTTGCTGAAGCCAAGGCCGGCCAGCAGTTTGCGCGCGCGGGCGTCGGCGGTGTAGCCGTCGGCACTGTCCAGTTCACTGTGCAGGCGCGCCAGGGCAGTGCCATCGTGGGCCAGTTCGGCGGCGGCCAGTTCGGCCTGGACCTTGCGCAGGCGCACGTCGCCATCGAGGACATAGTCCACGGCGATACGGTCGAGGGTATCGACCTCCTGGCGCATATGAGCGATGCGCCAGTCGCCGGGCAGCTGGCAGTCACCGGCATCGGGCGACAGCTCACCACGCAGCAAGGCGAACAGGCTGGATTTGCCGGCGCCGTTGGCGCCGATCAGGCCGGCCTTGTGGCCGGTGTGCAGGGTCATCTCGGCGCCTTCTAGCAGGCGCTGGGGACCACGCTGTAAAGTGAGGTTCGATAGTCTGATCATGATGGTCGCGGAGTCTACCAGCTTCCCCGATCACTGGCGCGAGTGAAACCATGCACACCGACCTGTGGAATCATGCCCTGGCCCTGTATGCCCGGCCGGGTGTCGAGGCGGCCTGTCTGGCCCTTCAGGAACTGGGCGGCGATGTCTGCCTGCTGCTCTGCGGGACTTGGCTGCAGGCCCGCGGCATAGCCCCCGACGAACAACGGATTGCCACCCTGCAGGCGCTGGCCCGGCCCTGGCAGCGCGACGTTGTGGCGCCGCTACGCGCCCTGCGCCGGCAATGGCGCGAACACGCGCTGGCCGACCCGCAACTGAGCGTGATGCGTGAGCAGGTGAAAGCGCTGGAACTGCAGGCTGAACGCACCTTGCTGGAACGCCTGGAGGCGTTGGCGCGAGAATGGCCGGCGCAAGCGGGCGCGGCGCCGGACTGGCTGGCCTGGCTGGTGCCAGGCCCGGCCAGGAACCACGACGCGCTGCATCAGCTGCGCGCCGCGGCCCGTGGGCTTCAGGACGCCGAAGTCGGCGACTGAGTCGGAGTGCCGGTGGTCGCAGGCATGGTCGCGCTGGCCGCAGACGCCGGGGTGGCGTTGGCGGCCGGAGTGGCTGGCTTGCTTTCGGCAGGCTTGGCTGGGGCTTTGGCAGCGGCTGGTTTGGCTGCTGGCTTGGCTGCCGGTTTCGCGGCGGCCCGGGTTGCTGCTGGCTTGGCCGGGGCCTTGGCGGCAGCAGGCTTGGCTGCTGGTTTTGCCGCTGGTTTGGCGGCAGCGGTCTTCACGGGTGCCTTGGCAGCAACCGGTTTGGCTGCAGGCTTCGCGGCGGCGGCTTTCGCCGGTGCCTTGGCGGCAGCCGGTTTAGCCGCTGGCTTGGCGGCAGGTTTCGCGGCGGCAGTCTTCGCGGGTGCCTTGGCGGCAACCGGTTTGGTCGCTGGCTTGGCGGCAGGCTTCGCAGCTGCAGCCTTCACCGGTGCCTTGGCGGCAGCCGGTTTAGCCGCTGGCCTGGCGGCAGGTTTCGCGGCGGCAGCCTTAGCCGGTGCCTTGGCGGCAGCCGGTTTGGCCGCTGGCTTGGCGGCAGGTTTCGCGGCGGCGGTCTTCGCCGGCGCCTTGGCGGCAGCAGGTCTGGTTGCGGGTTTGGCTGCAGGTTTCGCGGCGGCTTTCGGTGCCGCAGTACGCGAGTCCAGAGCCTTGGCGGCCGCCTCGCGCACCTTGCCGACACCCTGTGCCAACTTCAGGCTTTCCTGGGCATCGCGCTTGAGTTGCTGGATATAAGTACGGGTTTGGCTCTGGCGATCCTTGAGCGAGTCGAGCAAGTCTTCAAGTTCGCCAGCGGCTTTTTGTGCCTTGCCTTGTGCCTTGGCTTTACCGGCCTTGGCGGCGTCCTGCAACTTCAGGCGGGCGTTGTGCAGTTTCTCCTGGGCCTTGCCACGTTGTTTTTCCAACTTGGCCAAGAGTTTCTCGGCATCCGCCAGCGCTTGGGAGCAGGCATCTTCCAAATGTTCGAGCAGGCTGCCCGAAAGTTGCTGGAGCAGGTGCAACGGCGTACTTACTGGCTTCTTTTTGGCCGACATGGTTTACCTCCTGGCTGACGAGAGTGCGGCTCATACTATGCTTCTGCTGCTACCGCCGCTAGGGCATGTTGACAGTCTCAGTAGCGCCGCGTTGCATGCCTGGGCAAAGTTGTTGTCTTGCAGCTGGAAACAAGTGTAGTTGCCCATTAGTGCAGTGCCGATATTTACACATCTCTGGCCAACAACGCTGGCATACTTCGCGCTCATTGCCGCAGGAGACGTCCATGCCTCGTTATCTGATTCTCGGCCTGTGCCTGGTGACGCCGCTCTCCCTGGCCAATGCCGAGACCGCCCCCGCCAACGACAGCGACCTGGCCTATAGCCTGGGCGCCAGCCTCGGTGAACGGCTGCGCCAGGAAGTACCCGGCCTGCAGCTCGACGCACTGGTCGAAGGGCTACGCCAGGCCTACCAGGGCGAGCCGCCACGGATCGCCAAGTCACGCATGCAGGCCATCCTCGAACAGCACGAAACACAAGCCAACGCCGCCGCCGAACAGGCACAGGTGGACAAGCTGGTGGAAGCGGAAAAACGCTTCATCGCCGGCGAGCGGGCCAAGGCCGGAGTACGCGAGCTGCCCGAGGGCATCCTCTACAGCGAACTGGCCAGCGGCAACGGCGCGCAACCCAAGGCCAGCGATCGCGTACAGGTGCGTTATGTGGGGAAACTGCCGGATGGCACGGTGTTCGACCAGAACCTGCAACCGCAGTGGTTCAAGCTGGACTCGGTGATCGAGGGCTGGCAGGTGGCGCTGCCACGAATGAAAGCGGGGGCCAAATGGCGCCTGGTGATCCCGTCGGCGCAAGCCTATGGCGCCGACGGTGCGGGTGACCTGATCGCACCCTATACCCCACTGGTGTTCGAGATCGAACTGCTGGACGTGGCCGACTGAATCAGGCCTGCAGCGCGTCCTCTTCCTTGTGCGCGGTATGCAGCACTTCGATGAGGCAGTCCTCCAGCTCGAAGCGTTCTCGCAACAGGCCGCCCAGCTTGCCCAGCTTGTCCGCGAAGCGCTCGGGGTCGGTGCACTCGCCCTTCTCGCAATGGTCGTTGAAAGCCAGCGCGATCTGGGTGCTGTCATCGATACGCGGGTTGATCTGTGTGGCAAGCTCCAGGGCCTTGGTATCGCCAAAGGCCTTGGCTTCGCTGACCAGCTGCTCGCTGACTTCGAAGTGCCAGGCCGAGACATAGTCGACCAGGAGCGCGCAAAAATCGCGGTTCTTGTCCTTGTCGGCAAAGGCCGGCTTGGCATCGCGCAAGGCGCGGAAGGCATGCACCAACTCCTGGCGCTCCTCCAGCCAACGATCGATCAGCTTGTGAACACCGCCCCAGCGTTCCTGGGCGTTCTGGCAACTATCGAGCATGGCGATCTCTTCCCTTCTGGGTAGATGCCGTTGCACCTCGCGACACAACACCGTGACACAAAGGTGACATCAGCAAACGGCATCGAGCAGTTGTATTTTCGGTATGCGTGCTGGGAGATTATTCCCGCGCGACCTGCCCATCAAGGTACGCAGCAGACTAAGTTCATACAAGCGTTTAATCCCTCTGCCGGCCACCACTGGTCGCGCAATCCCCGGCGCGTTGCGCTGGATCAAGCCACCGCGCCGTGGCGCAATCGATACACCACCAGCCACGACAGCGGTTGCGCGGCCAGCAACAGGAACGCCAGCAGGCTCCATTCAGGCAGGGTCAGGTCGAGAAAGCTCCAGTTGATCGACACACAGTCCGGGCTGCCCAGCAGGAAGGTTCGCAGGATCTCGCCCCATGGGCGCTCCATCAGGTGCGCCAGCGGCAGATGGCAACCGCTGACCGGCAACGGCTCGGCCTGCAACCAGACATGCCGGCCGGCCAGCAAGGCGCCGGCAACCGAGAACCCCAAGGCCAGCCAGGCATGCAAGCGCTGCTGACCGGCGTGGATGACCGCCGCCAGGCAAGCCAGTGCATAGAGCCCCAGCATCAGCCGCTGACTGAAGCACAGCGCGCAAGGGTCTAGGCCAACCACGTTCTCGAGGCGAAACGACGCCACCAGCACAGCGACGGCGGCCAGGAAGGCGGGAAAGAAAAAGCTGCGCAGGCAGGCCAGCGACATGGGCGAAGGTGATCCGAAAAGAGGAGATGTGGTTTGGAACGGTAGAGGAAAGGAGCGCTTTGTATCAAGTCGCTACAGCACAGACAAGTCGCTGAATGGATAGGGAATCATTTTCACAGAAAGTGGGAGTATTCCGACACGAGCGAAGGAAAATTCAGCACCCTTTACCTGCACATCCCAAGGCAACGCCCCACGAGGGCAATGTGCTCTGCGTGGGGCGAAATGCAGGCCCCTCAGGCCCGAACCCCCTCCGGCAACGGCAACGCTAGCAGACGTTCATCCAGCAGCCCCAAGCCTTCCTGGAACAGCTGGTTGCTGCGCTCGGTCTCGCCAAGCCCGGCCAGCAGCCGCGCCAGCTCCGCGCAAGCCTCTGGATTACGCTCCATGCGCAGGCTGCTCTCCAGGTAGTCACGGGCCTTGCCCCACAGGCGATTCTGCAGGCTCAGGCGTCCCAGGGTAAGCAACAGGCTAGGGTCCTGCGGATGCTCCTTCAGCCAGCCCTCGGCCGCCTGCAACTGGCGCGCAGGATCTTCACCGCGTACCAGCCCGTACAAACGGGCCAGATGGCTTTCGTAGCCGCGCTTGAGCGCGCCGCGCAACACCTGCTCGGCCTCACCCTGGGCGCCGACCTGACGCAGCTGCTCGGCATAGGCCGACACCAGCTGCGGCTCCTGGCGCTGGGCGTTGGTCAACTGCTGCCAGGCGCGCTCGAGCGCCTGACGCGCCGCCTGCGGGTCCTCGTCACGGGTCGCCGCCAGGCCCAGGTTCTGGCCCCATGCACGCTGCTCCAGGTCGGCCAGTTCGGCCGCTGGCAGCACCTTGTGCTTGCGCAGGTCAGGCAGCAGGCGGATAAGCGCCGGCCAGTCGCCACGTTCCAGGTGCAGGCGGTGCAGCAGGCGCAGCACCTGCGCATTATGCGGATGGCGCTCCTGCATGGCCTGCAGGGCCTCCAGCGCCCCGTCGCCTTCGCCGCGGTCCATCTGCAACTGGGCATGGGTCAGGGCCACGGCAAGCTCTGCCTGGGGCTGGCGTTCCAGGGCGCGCTCGAGCAACTGGTCACGCTCCTCGACCCGGCCCAGTTCGTTGGCGGCACGGGCGGCGCCGAGGTAGTAAAGCAGTGGCTGGCGATCGGATTCGGCGGCACGCTGCAGGTGGCGCTGGGCACTCGCCCAGCGCCCCTCGGCCAGATCCAGCTGCCCCTGCTCGACGGCGATGCGCTTGCGCCGGCTGCGGTTGCGCCGCGACCACGGGTTGACCACCCCCGAGGACGTCAGCACCAGCCCGATCAGGTAACGCACCAGCAGCAACAGCAGGACGATCCCGACCAGCGCGCCCAGTGCCGCCCACAGCCCCGACTGGTAGCGGAAGCCACCGTAGGCGATCAGCACGTAGCCGCTGTGCTTGGCGATCGCGATGCCCAGCGCCGCGGCGATGACGATCGCCAGCACCGCCAGCAGGTAGACGCGCTTCATGGTTTGGCCCCTTCGGCGGAGGCCGGCAGATGGCGACGCTGAATATAGGCCTGCACCGCGGCCAGACTCTCGCTCAGGTCAGGCGTGACCACCGATACCGGCTGGTCGGCGAGCTGGTTGAGGTTGTCGAGCATTGCCTTGCTCTGCGGATTGTCCGGGTTGAAGTTGGCCAGCAACACACTGCGCGCATCGTCCAAGGCCTGGGTGTAGACCTTGGCTTCGCCATTGAGCGCCGCCCACTGCGCCTGTTCGATGGTCAGGCTCAGCGCCAGGCGCAGCTGGTTGAGCGACTGGCCGGACAGCAGCGGGCGAACGTTGTCGTCGGCATTGAACTCGATCTGGAAGTACTTGGAGATCTCGGCCCACCACTGCGACCAGCGGCTGGCGCCGTCGCCATCGGCGGTCAGCGCGCCCATGGCGTCGGCCTTGCTGTCGAATTCCGGCGACTGGGCACTGAGCTGCTGCACCAGCTCACGCTGCGCTGCGAGCTTGAGGAACAGGCCGGTACGGTCCGGCTGCTGGGTACTGGAAAGCGTCGCCAGGCTGCGTGCCAACTGCTCGCGGGCAGCGAAGGCGCCCGGGTCGCTCTGCTCACGCAGAATTTCATCGGCGCCTTCGACCAACGCCTTGGCGCTGGTGATGTCCTGCAACGCCGACAGGCGCAGGGTGGCCAGGCGCAGCAAGTGCTCGGCCTCGGCCAGGCGCCATTCCTTGCGGCTTTCGCCCAGAACGGTCTCCAGGCGCTGGCTCAGGCGCTGCTGGTCGCCCTGCAGTTGCGCCACCAGGCGGCGGCGGTCTTCCAGTTCACTGGCCGCCGGCAGGCTGGCCAACTGCGCGCTGAGCTGCTGCTCGCGCTGCTGCAGCGCGTCGGCGCGCTGGTTGAGGGCTTGCAAGTGTTCGCCCTGGCCTTGCTCGCTGCCTTGCAGCTGGCGAACCTGCCAGACGCCCCAGCCGCCGACCGCGACGCCGGCGGCGCCCAGCAGCAGGGCCAGCAGCGCCAAGCCGTTGCCGGAGCGTCGGGCGGGCTTGGCGGAGGTGGGTTCCGGCGCTTCGGGCGCCGAGGGCTGTTCGGTGTTGGACAAGACAGTTTCGCTCACGTATCCATCCTTTGCATGGTGGCGCATCGCTCTCTAGCTTAGCGCCTTAAGAGGCAGGCGCAGCGGTTCGCTGCACGGCTGCCAGCAAGGCCGCGGCGCTGGCGCCACGGCAATCCACAATATCCAGCGCCCCGAGTGCCCGGGCCTGTTCGGCTACCCGTGGGCTGGGCACGAACAGCGGCAATCGGGAAAACCGCGACCAGTCCGCAGCCGCGAGTCGATGCAAGTGTTCCAGACCCTGCCCACTGCTGACCACCAGGCCATTGAGGCGTTCCCCATCGATGCGTCGGGCGAGGGTTCCGGCAGGGTAGTCGGGCAGGCAGCGGCGATACAATTGCAGATAATCGACACTAGCACCTTGCTCGGCAAGACGCTCTGCCAGCAGTTCACGACCTCCGACGCCGCGCACGATCAGGACGCGAGGCCTCGCTGAGGCGGCAATAGCCTCGCGCAAGGCGGGCAGCCCGAGCAAGGCTTCGCTGTCGTCACCGGCCGCTGGAAAGGCCACTTGCAGCCCATGGTCCTGAAGAATTCGCGCCGTCGCCTCACCTACCGTGAACCAGCCTGCGCACGGCGGCGTCACTCCCGCCTGGGCGAACCGGTCCAGCAGCAGGCGGGCCGCCGGTTTGCTGACCACGATGATGGCCTGAGCCTCGGCGATCGTCCGCAGCTGCTGCATCTGCGCCGGGGTCGGCGCGAGCGCCTCGATCACCAACAACGGCAGGCTGGCGCTGGCGATACCCGCGTCGGCCAGCGTCTGCGCCAGTGCCGCACAGTCCTCTTCAGGGCGGGTCAGCAGCAGGCGCCAGGGGCTCACGGGTGGCCGGCCTCGCCGTAGACTTCCTTGAGGATCGCCTCGGCGCCCTGCCCGAGCAGGTCTTCGGCGACCTGCACGCCCAGGCGCTCGGCATCGCCACGCGGCGCCCGGGCCTCAGCCACCAACAAGGTGCCGCCGGAGGGCTGGCCGACCAGGCCGCGCAGCCACAGTTGCTCGCCTTCAAGCACCGCGTAGCAGGCGATCGGCACCTGGCAGCCGCCATTGAGGCGCTTGTTCAGGGCACGCTCGGCCACCACCCGGTCAGCGGTGTCGGCATGGTGCAGTGGTGCCAGCAAGGCATGGATCTCGGCATCGGCGCTGCGGCATTCGATGCCAACCGCGCCCTGGCCACCGGCCGGAAGGCTGTCGTCGACGCTGATGGAG
Organism: Pseudomonas sp. CAM1A; assembly: GCF_047501685.1. Classification (NCBI taxonomy): domain Bacteria; kingdom Pseudomonadati; phylum Pseudomonadota; class Gammaproteobacteria; order Pseudomonadales; family Pseudomonadaceae; genus Pseudomonas; species Pseudomonas sp. CAM1A. The sequence goes on from NZ_JBFNXP010000001.1 coordinate 464,686, forward strand.
GCCGTGATACGGTCTTCGAAACCGAGGCGGATCAGGCCGGCGGCGGCGAGGATGATGGCGTCATACTCGCCGGCATCGAGCTTGGCCAGGCGGGTGTTGACGTTGCCCCGCAGAAACTGAATTTTCAGATCGGGCCGACGCGCCAGCAATTGCGCCTGGCGGCGCAGGCTCGAAGTGCCGACGACACTGCCGGCCGGCAGGGCTTCGAGGCTTGCGAAGGTGTTGGAAACAAAGGCATCGCGTGGGTCTTCACGTTCACAGATGCAGTACAGGCCCAGGCCTTCGGGGAAGTCCATGGGCACGTCTTTCATCGAATGCACGGCGATGTCGGCTTCGTTGTCGAGCAGGGCGGTTTCCAGCTCCTTGACGAACAGGCCCTTGCCGCCGATCTTCGCCAGCGGCGCGTCGAGCAGCTTGTCGCCACGGCTGACCATGGGCACCAGGGTCACGACGAGGCCTGGGTGCGCCTGTTCCAGGCGGGCTTTGACGTATTCGGCCTGCCACAGGGCCAAGGCACTTTTACGGGTGGCAATGCGGATTTCGCGAGTGGACATGAAACGCCCCGAACCAGAGAAATGCCGCCGATGATAACAGCTCTGCCGAGGGGCAAGCAGATGTGGATCAATCGCGGGGCAAGCCCGCTCCCACGGGCCCGACCCGGCTTGTCAGAGTGCCTGCATCATCTTGCGCACACCGGCCACATGGCGCCGGCTGACGGTCAGCGCGTCACCGTCCAGGCCTTTGAGATAGAGCTGGAAATGCCCCAGCGGCGTACGCTGCAGCCGCTCGATGCGCTCGCGGGCGACCAGGGCATTGCGGTGGATACGCACGAAACGCTCGCCGAATTCGTCTTCCAGGGCCTTGAGCGGTTCGTCGAGCAGCACCTCGCCTGCCTCGTGGCGCAAGGTGACGTACTTGTGGTCGGCGATGAAATAGATGACCTGGGGAATGGGGATCAACTCGATGCCCTTGCGCGTGCGGGCACTGATATGGCTGCGTGGGCCGCCGCCGGTGTCGCCTGCGGGGCGGGTCAGTGCCGCCAGCTGGGCGCGGTTGGGCTTTTCGGCGCGACGCAGGGCATCGCGCAGCGCCGGGGGCTGGATGGGTTTCTCGACATGGCTCAGGGTGCTGTCCCTGAACGCTTCGCTGCCGTATTCGTCGTCGCCGGTACAGAACACCACCGCCGGCGGCGACTCGCGCTCGCACAGCCGGGCGGCGACCTGCAGGCCATCGAGGCCCGGCATGCCGATATCCAGCACCACCACGTCGGGCTTGAGGCTTTCGATCAGGGTCAGGGCCTCCTCGCCGTTGGTGGCGCTGGGCTCCATCACGGTGTAACCCTCCAGCTCGCCAAGCAGCCGGCTCAGGCGCTCGCGGGCCAGGGGTTCATCATCAACGATCAGGACATTCATAATTGCGCTGGATTCCTGAGTGAGTCTCGCACGGGTATAGCGTAGACAAGTGTGGGGCGACCGAAACGCGGTCACGCTACAGACCGGTGCGAAGGCCAAAGATTCACTGGCCTGGCAGATTCACCGCCAGTCCTTTGTCCAACTGTAGACGCTCCGTGGAACACTGCCGTTCAATCGTTGAATATGCCGCACCCCCTTGTTACCGGACGATTCTCGCGACCGGCGCCCTGCGGCGGCGGGCGCAACCCTGCTATGATCGCGGCACTTTTTCCGTTCACGCCTTCAACGAGTGAATCCATGAGCACCGACAAGACCAATCAGTCCTGGGGCGGCCGCTTCAGTGAACCCGTCGACGCCTTCGTCGCCCGTTTCACCGCCTCGGTCGATTTCGACAAGCGCCTGTACCGCCACGACATCATGGGTTCGATCGCCCACGCCACCATGCTGGCGCAGGTCGGCGTACTCAGCGACGCCGAGCGCGACACCATCATCGATGGCCTGAAGACCATCCAGGGCGAGATCGAGGCCGGCAGCTTCGACTGGCGTGTCGACCTCGAAGACGTGCACATGAACATCGAGGCGCGCCTGACCGATCGCATCGGCATCACCGGCAAGAAGCTGCACACCGGTCGCAGCCGCAACGACCAGGTGGCCACCGACATTCGCCTGTGGCTGCGCGACGAGATCGACCTGATCCTGGCCGAGATCACCCGCCTGCAAAAGGGGCTGCTGGAACAGGCCGAGCGTGAAGCAGAGACCATCATGCCCGGCTTCACCCACCTGCAGACCGCGCAGCCGGTGACCTTCGGCCACCACCTGCTGGCCTGGTTCGAAATGCTCAGCCGCGACTACGAGCGCCTGGTCGACTGCCGCAAGCGCGCCAACCGCATGCCCCTGGGCAGCGCCGCGCTGGCCGGCACCACCTACCCGATCGACCGCGAGCTGACTTGCAAGCTGCTGGGCTTCGAGGCCGTGGCCGGCAACTCGCTGGACGGCGTCTCGGACCGCGACTTCGCCATCGAATTCTGCGCGGCCGCCAGCATCGCCATGATGCACCTGTCGCGCTTCTCCGAAGAGCTGGTGCTGTGGACCAGCGCTCAGTTCCAGTTCATCGACTTGCCTGATCGTTTCTGCACCGGCAGCTCGATCATGCCGCAGAAGAAAAACCCGGACGTGCCGGAGCTGGTGCGTGGCAAGAGCGGCCGCGTGTTCGGCGCCCTGACCGGCCTGCTGACCCTGATGAAAGGCCAGCCGCTGGCCTACAACAAGGACAACCAGGAAGATAAAGAGCCGCTGTTCGACGCCGCCGACACCCTGCGCGACTCGCTGCGCGCCTTTGCCGACATGATCCCGGCGATCAAGCCCAAGCACGCGATCATGCGCGAAGCGGCGCTGCGCGGTTTCTCCACCGCCACGGACCTCGCCGACTACCTGGTGCGCCGCGGCCTGCCGTTCCGTGACTGCCACGAGATCGTCGGCCACGCGGTGAAATATGGCGTCGACACCGGCAAGGACCTGGCCGAGATGAGCCTGGACGAACTGCGCCAGTTCAGCGACCAGATCGAGCAGGACGTGTTTGCCGTGCTGACCCTGGAAGGTTCGGTGAATGCCCGCAACCACATCGGTGGCACCGCGCCGGCCCAGGTGCGCGCGGCAGTGGCTCGCGGCCAGGCACTGCTGGCTTCGCGCTAAGCAATCTGGGGCCGCTTTGCGGCCCCGACTCCAGTCAGCGCTTGCTCTTGATCATTTCGAGGAACGCTGGCATCGCCGCATCCTTGTCCGCCACGATCCGCGCCATGTGCGGGTTCTCTCCCAGCAACTGCAACAGCGCCTTCGCTTCCGGGAAGTCCGCCAGGAAGTCGACGTTCAGCACCTTCTTGCCCACCGCGCAGGCCAGGTCTACCGAGAAACAGAACATCAGGTCGGCGATGGTCAGCTGCTCACCGGCCACATAAGGCGCGAACTTGCCATTGCGCTTGAGGGTGGCAAAACCCGCCAGCAGGTCGGCCCGCGCCCGCTCCTTGATCAACGGCTCGACCGCAGCGCCAAAGAACGCCTCGGCGTAGCAGGTACGCGCTGGCAGCTCGATATACAGCTCGATTTCCCGCAGCAGCTCGCGCACCTTGGCCTGCCCGAAGGCATCGGCCGGCAGCAGCGCCTTGCCCGACTGGGTCTGCTCGATGTAGTCGAGGATGACACCGGTCTCGCTGATGAAACCGTGCTCGGTCTGCAGCACTGGCACCTTGCCGCGGGGGCTGATGGCCAGGGCTTGAGGCAACTGGCCGCCGAAGAACGGCACCTCTTCGAAGGGCACGCCTTTCTCCAGCAAGGCCAGCTTGACCATGTTGTAGTAGTTGCTGACCGCGAATCCATGAAGCTTGAGCATTGAGACAGCCTCCAAGGCCGTATGGGGTTGGCCCGGCTGTTATAGCGCCCTTGCCCACCCTTGGCCAGTGCCATGCCCGGCGCTGATGGCCGGGCATTGCCAGCGCAGGCGTGGCACACTGTGCGCCTCACCACAGGAGCACCGCCATGAGCGAACCCCAAGACATCGACAGCAATGATGAAGAAGACTTCGCCGAGGCCACCCTGACCCAGGCGATCGAGAACCAGATCGAAAGCGGCGAGCCGCCAGCCGCCAAGGCCACCTTCAACAAGCTGACCCTGGTCGGCTACGAGCGTGAAGACATCCTCAACCTCATGGCCCACGTGCTGGCCATCGAGATCGACGCCATGCTCGACGAAGATCGCCCGTTCGATACCGAGTGGTACGAAACCGCCCTGCGCGCCTTGCCGGAGCTGCCACCTGAGGCGGATCAAGGCGACATCGAATAAGTCTGACTACACTCCTGACTTCCATCCTTGTCTCGAAGTCAGGAGTTGCCCATGCCTTTTACCCCCGAACTGATCGCCGAACTGGAAGTCCTTTCCCAGTTCAACCTGGACAACCACCAGGAAGGCATCAAGGTTAGCAGCGACGCCTCCCCCGCCCTGGTCGCTGCCGCCCAGCGCCTGCATGACAAAGGGCTCACCGACCAACCCGATGGTGGTTACCTGACCAGCCTCGGTAACGATGCCGCTGAAAGCGTCCAGCTTTTGCTGAACATCCTCAAATCGAAAGCCGCCCAGCCGGCCTGAACTCCTGCTCCCGCTCCTGCAGCTCGGCAGACCTGCAGGAGCGGGCTTAGCGTCGATGGCTTGCGCAGGCGTTGCGAATCTGACGTCAAAAAGCCAGCAACCCCTTATCCGACCGCGCCACTCAGGCTAAACTCGCCAGTGCTTCCCCCGGCCTGCCTGAGCGCGCAATGAACCACCCCCACGAAATCCGCCCCGACCTGGAACAAGGCATCGACCGCAAGGAGCTGGCCAAGCTGCGCGCGCGCTTCCTGAAGATCAACCAAGGCCGCCTGGCACGGGCGATGGAAGGGTTATCCACACGCCAGCAGCAGGTCCTCACGCTGCTGCCGCTGTTCTTCCACGTCAATCATCCGCTGCTACCCGGCTATGTTTCCGGCACCACCCCCGCCGGCGTCTCCGGTTTCGAGCCCGACGACGAACTGCTCGCCGAAGCCCAGCGCCTGACCCGCTCGTTCACCTACAAGCCACGCCACGGCAAGCCGCCGCAGCCGATCCACGGCCTGTTCCTGATGGGCAGCCTCGGCACGCTGGCCCAGGCCGAACAGAGCGACATGGACCTGTGGGTGTGCCATGCACCGGACCTGGACGAACAAGCCGTGGCCGACCTGCGACGCAAGTGCCAGTTGCTCGAAACCTGGGCGGCCGGCCAGGGCGCCGAAGCGCATTTCTTCCTGATCGAACCGCGGGGCTTCGTCCAGGGCGAGCGCGATGGCCAGCTCAGCTCCGACGACTGCGGCACCACCCAGCATTACCTGCTGCTCGACGAGTTCTACCGCACCGCCATCTGGCTGGCCGGGCGCACGCCACTGTGGTGGCTGGTGCCGGTGTACCAGGAGCACAACTACCGCGACTACACCCAGACCCTGCTGTCCAAGCGCTTCATCCGTGCCCAGGACGACCTCGACCTGGGGAACCTGGCGCATATCCCGTCAGGCGAGTTCGTCGGCGCCGGGCTGTGGCAGCTGTTCAAGGGCATCGACTCACCCTACAAGTCGCTGCTCAAGCTGCTGCTTACCGAGGCCTACGCCAGCGAACATCCACAAGTGCGCTGCCTGAGCCTGGACTACAAGCAGGCCGTGTTCGCCAACCAGCTGGACCTGGATGAGCTCGACCCCTATGTGATGGTCTACCGCCGCATCGAGCGCTACCTGCTCCTGCGTGGCGAGCCGGCACGCCTGGAGCTGGTGCGGCGCAGCCTGTACCTGAAGGTGAACAAGAAAATCGGCGACTTGGGTCGCAGCCGAAGCGGGGGCTGGCAGCGCCAGTTGCTGGGGCGCCTGACCGAGCAATGGGGCTGGGACGAGCGCCAGCTGGCGCTGCTGGATAGCCGCAGCCAGTGGAAAGTCCGCCAGGTGGCCGTCGAGCGCCGCGAACTGGTGGCCGAGCTGAACCACAGCTACCGCTTCCTGACCCAGTTCGCCCGCCAGCAGAACGCCAACAGCCGGGCCGACCAGCGTGACCTCAATGTGCTTGGCCGCCGCCTCTACGCCGCCTTCGAGCGCCGGGCCGGCAAGATCGAGGTGATCAACCCGGGAATCGCCCCGGACCTGGCCGAGGACACCCTCACCCTGGTGCAATCACCCAACCGCAAGGAACCGGGCACACACCACTGGGGGCTGTACAACGGCAACCTGGGCGTACATGAGTGGGAGCACTTCAGCCCGATCAAGCGCTGCCGCGAACTGCTCGAGCTGCTCACCTGGGCCCACCGCAATGGCGTGATCGACAGCAGCACGCGCCTGGCCTTGCACCCGGGCGCCAGCGACCTGAGCGAGTTCGAGCTGTTCAACCTGATCGGCAGCCTGCAGCAGAGCATTCCCCTGCCTCTGGAGACAGTCAGCGAGGTGCGCCTGCTGCAGCCGAGCGTGGCCGACGAGATCCTGCTGCTGGTGAATGTCGGCGTCGACCCGCTGCGCCATCACCGCGACCTGAACATCCTGATGACCACCGAGCGTACCGACTCGCTGAGCTACGCCGGGGTGCGCGAGAACCTGGTACTGACCCTCGACCAGATCACCCTCAACAGCTGGAACGAGGTGCTGGTCCAGCGCTACGACGGCGAGCACGCACTGGTGCGCTGCCTGCGCGACTTCCTCAACAGCCTGGGCCTGCGCAGCCACCGCCCGCGGGTACGGGTGCGTTGCTATTGCCACAACCGCGCCCAAGCCATCAGCCAGCGGGTCGAGGAAATCTTCGACACCGTGCAACTGCTGCTCGATCAAGGCCTGAATCACCGTTACTTGCTACAGGTGGCCCAGCACACCCACATCCTTGACCTGCAGCCCGGGCAGGTCACCCTGGCCAGCCTCGCCCACCACGACGCCGTGCTGGCGGCACTCGGCGAGGAACGCAGCAGCTACAGCCCATTGCACCTGGACACCCACGCCCTGCAGGACCACGACCTGCCACTGGTCCTGGCCCAGGGCCAACCCGGCTGCATCCAGGTGTTCTACCGTCTGCTCGAAGGCTGGGCCGACCTGTATGTGCTCGACGAGCACAACGCACTCTGGCAGCAGCGGCTGCCGCAACAGGACGAGCCGCACCTGCTGCTGCCGTTGCAGCGCTTCCTGCAAGCGATGGTGATGCGCCGCGATGCCCTGCTGCCCTTGGACAGCCTGCAACAAGCATCGCTGGACATCCTCTACTACCAGTTGCTGCCATCCGGCCCAGGCAAGGCGCGCAGCCTGGAACCCAGGCCGGCACCCGCGGACAGCCAGAACCAGGCCTGTTTCGAAGTCCAGGCGATCCTCCAGGCCGGCACGGGCGATGAGGTGCACGTCACCCTTTACTGCGACCAGCAGGAGTTTTCTGAACTGGAGCATGGCGACCAGCTGTATGCCGTGGTCGCGCGACAGATCCTGCGCCAGCGCCGCGGCAGCGGCAGTTACCGCTGCTACATCACCGACCTCGACCTGTCCGAACTGCTGGAGGACGAGCAAGGGTCCACCAGCCTCTGCCTGCGCTACAAACGCGAGCTGGAACAGGCACTCAACGAAGGGCTGCAACAGCTGCAGGCGCGGCTGGAGCCCTGATCACCTCAGAGATCGAAGTCCCCTGCCGCTTCCGGCTGGTACTCCACTTCCAGCAGCTCGAGCTTGAGCGTCTTGCCGCCCGGCGCCGGCCAGTCGATCTGATCTCCCACCGACAGGCCGAGCAGTGCGCAGCCGATCGGCGCGAGGATCGAGACGTTGCCTTCAGGGCCAGCGTCCTGCGGATACACCAGGGTCAGGTGGTAATCCTTGCCACTGGCAATCTCGCGGCAGTGCACGCGGGAGTTCATGGTCACCACGCCGGCCGGGACTTCCTCGTGACCCACCACGTTCTCGGCGCGGTCCAGCTCGTCCTGCAGGGCGAGCACACCCGGGGTGCTTTCATCGAGGCTGTCGAGCAGACGCTCGAGACGCTGCACGTCCAGTCGGGTGAGGATGAGGGAAGGCTTGGTGCTCATGATCCAGTCAGACTCCTTTGAACAGGCAATTTACTAAAGGCAGATAAAGCAAAACCCCGCCCAAGGGCGGGGTTTGTGAAATGCTTGGCGTCACCGACGCAGACCCTGACACTACCACAGCGGGGCAAATACTCAAGCCCACACCGCCGTTGTGGCTATGCCTGGGCCCCTGCTTTCAGGGCCAGCGCCTCGCGGCAGATCTGCCGGCGCCGTTCGTCATCGGCCGCACGCCACTCGCGGATATGCTCGACGTGGCGGTGGCAACCGGTACACACCTTGCGCTCATCCAGCCGACATATGCTGATACAAGGTGACGGCACCGCCGGGCTCACATTGCTGTAGAGCGGCTTTGGCGGCCTGGGCTGTTCGCTCATTTCAGATCTCGTCGAAGTCCAGCTTCTCGCCGGCCCGCTCCCAGACGATGCGCTCGAGCATTTCGCCGAGCAGTTCTTCGCTCTTCTCGCACACCCACTTGCCGCTCTCTGCGTCGTAGTCGAAGTGGAAGCCACCGGACTTGTCCGCCAGCCACAGTTGGCGCAGCGGCTCCTGGCGGCTGAAGATCAGCTGGCTGCCGTTGTCGAACTTGATGGTCAGGACGCCGGCGGAGTTCTCCATGTCCAGGTCCATGCCGCTTTCATCGAACAGGTCTTCCAGGGCCTGTTGGGTCGCATCGACCAGGTCGTGGAAACGCGCTTCGCTCAAACTCATTGCAGGGACCTCTAAAAATGGCTGTACACACGCAAGCCGGGCACGATAAGGGCGAAAGCTTCAAGCTACAAGCTAATAGCTGTAAGAAAAAGCCGCATGTCCTTCGGTCGCCTACGCCCGCCGAGCGGGGGCGCCCCTTGCATAGGCAATCAGGTGGTCGCTCGGTATACTCGGCCGCAATACTGCATATTTCCAAGGATTTCACCCATGAAACGCCTGATTTCCTCCCTCGCGGCAGTGGTCGCGGTTGCCTGCCTCGTTTCGGCCTGCGGTCAGAAAGGCCCCCTGTACCTGCCGGAAGACGGCAAAGACGGCAAAGGCCCGCGCAAGTCGCACCAGCATGCCAAGCCTGTCCAGCCGCAACCGGTGCTGGAGCAGCAGCAAGAGCAGCCTGAAGAGTCGCCCGCGCAGTAAGGAAATCCCATGGATGCATTCAACTACCGCGGCGGCGAGCTGTTCGCGGAAGGGGTGGCCCTGTCGGCGCTCGCCGAACGCTTCGGCACGCCCACCTACGTGTACTCGCGTGCCCATATCGAGGCGCAGTACCGCAGCTACACCGATGCCTTGCACGGGGTGGATCACCTGGTCTGCTTCGCGGTCAAGGCCAACTCCAACCTGGGCGTGCTGAACCTGCTGGCGCGCCTGGGCGCGGGCTTCGACATCGTCTCCGGCGGTGAACTGGAGCGCGTCCTGGCCGCCGGTGGCCGCGCCGATCGCGTGGTGTTCTCCGGAGTCGGCAAGACCCGTGAAGACATGCGCCGCGCCCTGGAAGTGGGTGTGCACTGCTTCAACGTCGAATCCACCGACGAGCTCGAGCGCCTGCAAGTAGTGGCCGCCGAGATGGGCAAGGTCGCGCCGGTGTCGCTGCGCGTGAACCCGGATGTCGACGCCGGCACCCACCCGTACATCTCCACGGGCCTCAAGGAAAACAAGTTCGGCATCGCCATTGCCGACGCCGAGGCCATCTACGTGCGCGCCGCGCAGTTGCCGAACCTCGACGTGGTCGGCGTCGACTGCCACATCGGCTCGCAGCTGACCACCGTTGAGCCGTTCCTCGATGCCCTCGACCGCCTGCTGGTACTGGTCGATCGCCTGGCCGAGTGCGGCATCCACCTGCGCCACCTGGACCTGGGTGGCGGTGTCGGCGTGCGCTATCGCGACGAACAGCCGCCGGAACTGGCCGACTATATCCAGGCCATTCGCGAACGCGTCGGCGAGCGCGACCTGGCGCTGGTGTTCGAGCCGGGCCGCTACATCGTCGCCAACGGCGGCGTGCTGCTGACCCGCGTGGAGTACCTCAAGCATACCGAGCACAAGGACTTCGCCATCATCGACGCGGCCATGAACGACCTGATCCGCCCGGCCCTGTACCAGGCCTGGATGGACGTCAGCGCGGTCAAACCCCGTGACGGCGAAGGCCGGGCCTACGACCTGGTCGGCCCGATCTGCGAGACCGGCGACTTCCTGTGCAAGGACCGGGTGCTGGACCTGGTCGAGGGCGACCTGCTGGCCGTGCGCTCCGCGGGCGCCTATGGTTTCGTCATGAGCTCCAACTACAACACCCGTGGCCGCTGCGCCGAAGTGCTGGTCGATGGCGACCAGGCCTTCGAAGTGCGTCGCCGCGAGACCGTCACCGAACTGTTCGCCGGCGAAAGCCTGCTGCCGGAGTGAACCCATGCTGCTGCGTTTTACCAAGATGCACGGGCTGGGCAACGACTTCATGGTCCTCGACCTGGTCAGCCAGCACGCACACATCCAACCCAAGCACGCCAAGCAATGGGGTGACCGCAACACCGGCATCGGCTTCGACCAGCTGCTGATCGTCGAGGCGCCGAACAACCCGGATGTCGACTTCCGCTACCGCATCTTCAACGCCGACGGCTCCGAGGTCGAACAATGCGGCAACGGCGCGCGCTGCTTCGCCCGTTTCGTCCTGGACAAGCGCCTGACCGCGAAGAAGCGCATTCGCGTCGAGACCAAGGGCGGCATCATCGTCCTCGATGTGCGCAACGACGGGCAGATCTGCGTCGACATGGGCCCGCCACGCTTCACACCGGCCGAGATCCCGTTCATCGCCGATGAGCAGGCGACCAGCTATGCACTCGAAGTCGACGGCCAGGTGCACCAGATCGCCGCGGTGTCCATGGGCAACCCGCATTCGGTGCTGCGCGTGGACGATGTGCGCAGCGCGCCGGTGCATGAGCTGGGCCCGAAGATCGAGCATCACCCGCGCTTTCCACAACGGGTCAATGCCGGCTTCATCCAGGTAGTCGACCGCCACCGCGCCAACCTACGCGTGTGGGAGCGTGGCGCGGGCGAAACCCAGGCCTGCGGCACAGGCGCCTGCGCCGCCGCCGTGGCGGCGATCAGCCAGGGCTGGATGGACTCGCCGGTGACCATCGACCTGCCGGGCGGGCGCCTGAGCATCGAGTGGGCCGGCCCCGGCAAGCCGGTACTGATGACCGGCCCCGCCGTTCGTGTGTTCGAAGGACAAGTTCGTCTCTAAGCGAGTATCCGCCATGACCGATCAGCCTAACGTTGCATCCCCGCAGGCCAGTGAGCTCGATGCCGAAGCGGTGGTCGCCTACCTGCGCGCCCACCCGACCTTCTTCGCCGAGCACGACGAGCTGCTGGTCGAGCAGCGCATTCCCCACCAGCGCGGCGACAGCGTGTCGCTGGTGGAACGCCAGCTCAAGCTGCTGCGCGACCGCAACATCGAGATGCGCCATCGCCTGTCGCAGCTGATGGACGTGGCCCGCGACAACGACCGGCTGTTCGACAAGACCCGCCGGCTGATCCTCGACCTGCTCGACGCCGGCACCCTCGAGGAAGTGGTGATGGCGGTTGAGGACAGCCTGCGCCAGGAGTTCCAGGTGCCCTTCGTCAGCCTGATCCTGTTCGGTGAAAACGCGGCGCCCGTGGGGCGCTGGGTTTCCGGCGCCGAGGCGCAGCAGGCCATCGGTGGCCTGATCGGCGGCGGCAAGACCATCAGCGGTAGCCTGCGCGAGCACGAGCTGGCATTCCTGTTCGGCAACGATCAGCACAAGGAAGTCGGCTCCAGCGCCGTGGCCACCCTGGAGTACCAGGGCCTGCATGGCGTGCTGGCGATCGGCAGCCGCGACCCGCAGCACTACAAGAGCAGTGTCGGCACCCTGTTCCTCAGCTACATCGCCGAAGTGCTCGGCCGCGTGGTCCCACGCTTCACCCAGACCCTGCGCTCGGTGCGCTGATGGAGCGCCAGCTGGAGGCTTATTGCGCACACCTGCGCAATGAGCGCCAGGTGTCCGAGCACACCCTGCTGGCCTACCGCCGTGACCTCGAGAAGGTCATCGAATTCTGCAACACCCAGGGCATCGTCGGCTGGGGCGCCCTGCAGGTCCAGCAACTGCGTCAGCTGGTCGCCCGCCAGCACCATCACGGCCAGTCCTCGCGCAGCCTGGCGCGCCTGCTCTCGGCGGTGCGCGGGCTATACCGCTACCTCAACCGCGAAGGCCATTGCCAGCACGACCCGGCCAATGGCCTGACGCCGCCCAAGGGTGAGCGGCGCCTGCCCAAGGTGCTGGACACCGACCGCGCCTTGCAGTTGCTCGATGGCGGCGTCGACGACGAATTCATCGCCCGCCGTGACCAGGCGATCCTCGAACTGTTCTACTCGTCCGGCCTGCGCCTGTCGGAGCTGACCGGGCTCGACCTGGAGCACCTGGACCTGACCGCCGGGCTGGTGCAGGTGCAGGGCAAGGGCGGCAAGAGCCGCGTGTTGCCGGTCGGCCGCAAGGCCCGCGAGGCGATACAGGCGTGGCTCAAGCAACGCGGCATCGCCGGCCCGCGGGACTCTGCGGTGTTCCTCAGCCGCCAGGGCAAGCGCCTCGGCCCCCGAGCCATCCAGCTGCGGGTCAAGGCCGCCGGCGAGCGCGAGCTCGGCCAGCACCTGCACCCGCACATGCTTCGCCATTCCTTCGCCAGCCACCTGCTGGAGTCGTCCCAGGACCTGCGCGCGGTGCAGGAAATGCTCGGCCACGCCGACATCAGCACCACGCAGATCTACACCCACCTGGACTTCCAGCACCTGGCCGCGGTGTACGACAGCGCCCATCCCCGGGCCAAACGCAGCAAGGACACGGACTCATGAGCATCAAGCTGATCACCTTCGACCTCGACGACACCCTCTGGGATACCGCGCCGGTCATCGCCAGCGCCGAAGTCGTCCTGCGCGACTGGCTCGAAGCCAACGCGCCCATCCTTGGCGGCGTGCCAGTGGAGCACCTGTTCGCCATCCGCGAGCGCCTGGTGCAGGCCGAGCCGGGCCTCAAGCACCGCATCAGCGCCCTGCGCCGGCGGGTGCTGTTCCACGCCCTGGAAGAGGTCGGCTACAGCGAGAAACACGCCCAGGAGCTGGCCAACGAAGGTTTTGAAGTGTTCCTGCATGCCCGGCACCAGGTCGAGGTGTTCCCCGAGGTACAGCCGGTGCTGGAGATCCTGCGCCATCATTACACCCTCGGCGTGGTCACCAACGGTAATGCCGACGTGCGCAGGCTCGGCCTGGCGGACTACTTCCGCTTCGCCCTGTGCGCGGAGGACCTCGGGATAGGCAAGCCGGACCCTGCGCCCTTCCTCGAAGCGCTGAAACGTGGCGAAGTGGATGCCGGAGCCGCAGTGCACGTCGGCGACCACCCGGGCGACGACATCGCCGGCGCCCAACGCGCCGGGCTGCGGGCGGTGTGGTTCAACCCACAGCACAAGCCCTGGAGCGGCGAACAGGCGCCGGATGCGGAGATCCAGCGGCTGTCGCAGTTGCCCGACGTGCTCGCGCGCTGGCGCTGACATTGAGGAAGCGGCACAAAACCGAAAGGCACAAAAAAGCCCGCAGCGACGGCGGGCTTTTTTGCGTTCAGCCACTCAGATAGGGCGGCTGCCGTACTTGTTGTCCGGCTTCTTGGGCGGATCGGCGACCACGTTGGCCTCCACCTCCTGCACCTTGCCTCCGCGCGAAAGGAACTCTTCCATCGCCTTGGCCAGCGCATCGCGCTCTTTCTGCTTGGCTTCCATGCTCGGCATCTCGTCTACCGAGACCGCCGCCTTGGACTTGCCCTTGGCCGCCGGAGCCGGGCTGCTGTCGTCGTCGCCGGAGTCTTCCGCGCCGTCGTCAGCCGCAGCTTCAAGGCCTTCATCAGCCTCGTCTTCGTCGCCTACCTCGAGGTCATCATTTTCCAGATCGTCGTCGCTCATGTTCTACCTCATGACTTGCGAAAAGCAGGTTAGTTATAGACCGGTGCAGCCGTAGACCGGCAGCCACCAGTGAAAATTCAACTGGCCGTGGATTGGCCACTGCCCTGGGTGTCCACCCCCTCATGGGGGGCCTGGCACCCTGCAGGCCTTGCTCCTGGCAAGGCCTGACAAAATACTTTGAACCCTTGCTGGCCACAGGCTATTGGCAAGCCTAGCAAAGGGTGGCGAAGTGTGTGGACTACTCGTCCAGCTCCCTTCGGCGCGCATTCTAGCGCGCCCGCAGAAAAAGCAAAGCACCAGAAACGCCCAATGACTTGTAAGTTTTCTACCTACGTCGCGATCAAGACAGAGAAACCGTTTGCCCGGCGCGAATCGGCAAACCACAGGCAAAAAAATGCCCGGCGAACCGGGCAAGTTTTCCAGCGTGGCGGTTACAGGTTGTAGCCGCGCTCGTTGTGCTGAGCCAGGTCGAGGCCGACCGACTCTTCTTCTTCGCTGACCCGCAGGCCCATCACCAGGTCCAGGACCTTGAGGATCACATAGGTGACGATGGCGGTGTAGACCACGGTGAAGATCACGCCCTTGGCCTGGATCCAGAACTGTGCGGCGATGTCGGTTACCGCGCCGAAGCCGCCCAGGGCAGGCGCCGCGAACACACCGGTGAGCAGGGCGCCGATGATGCCGCCGATACCGTGCACGCCGAAGGCGTCGAGGGAGTCGTCATAACCCAGCTTGCGCTTGAGGCTGGTGGCGCAGAAGTAGCAGACCACGCCGGACACCAGGCCGATCACCAGCGCGCCCATCGGGCCGACAGTGCCGGCGGCCGGGGTGATGGCGACCAGGCCGGCGACCACGCCCGAGGCGATGCCCAGGGCGCTTGGCTTACCGTGGAAGATCCACTCGGCGAACATCCAGCCCAGGGCCGCGGCGGCGGTGGCGATCTGGGTCACCAGCATGGCCATGCCGGCGGTGCCGTTGGCCGCCGCGGCGGAACCTGCGTTGAAGCCGAACCAGCCGATCCACAGCATGGCCGCGCCCATCAGGGTGTAGCCCAGGTTGTGCGGGGCCATCGGCGTGGTCGGGTAGCCCTTGCGCTTGCCCAGCACCAGGCAGCAGACCAGGCCGGCGATACCGGCGTTGATATGCACCACGGTGCCGCCGGCGAAGTCCAGCACGCCCCAGTCCCACATCAGCGCGCCGTCACCGCTCCAGACCATGTGCGCGATCGGCGCATAGACCAGGGTGAACCACACGCCCATGAAGATCAGCATGGCCGAGAACTTCATGCGTTCGGCGAAGGCTCCGACGATCAGCGCCGGGGTGATGATGGCGAAGGTCATCTGGAAGGTGATGAACACTGCCTCAGGGAACAGCGCGGTGGCCGAGGTCAGGCCCGACGGCGTGACGCCGCTGAGGAAGGCCTTGGAGAAGCCACCGATGAAGGAATTGAAGTTGAGCACGCCCTTTTCCATACCGGCGGTATCGAAAGCCAGGCTGTAGCCGTAGATGACCCAGAGGACGCTGATCAGGCCGGTGATGGCAAAGCACTGCATCATCACCGACAGCACGTTCTTCGAGCGCACCATGCCGCCGTAGAACAGCGCCAGGCCCGGAATGGTCATGAACAGGACCAGTGCCGTCGCGGTGAGCATCCAGGCGGTGTCGCCGGAGTTCAGCACAGGGGCGGCAGTTTCCTCGGCCAGGGCCAGCCCTGGCATTACGAGGGACAATAGGGCTCCTAGCCCTGCGATCTTGCGCAGAGTCATGTTGTTTTCTCCTGGGGCGTTGGGTTTGGTGAGGCTTTGCTTGGCGCTTAGATCGCGTCGGTATCGGTTTCGCCGGTACGGATGCGGATCGCCTGCTCCAGATTGACCACGAAGATCTTGCCGTCGCCGATCTTGCCGGTGTTGGCTGCCTTGGTGATGGCTTCGATCACCCGATCAAGGTCCTTGTCGTCGATGGCGACATCGATCTTCACCTTGGGCAGGAAATCGACCACGTATTCAGCGCCGCGATACAGCTCGGTGTGACCCTTCTGCCGGCCGAAACCTTTGACCTCGGTCACGGTGATGCCCTGCACGCCGATTTCCGACAGCGACTCGCGCACGTCGTCCAGCTTGAACGGCTTGATGATGGCAGTGACTAGCTTCATGAAACTCTCTCCCGATTTGATGGACTTGCCCCAGGAAAACAAACCCGTCTCAAGTCTAAGCGCAGCGCCTGGCTTTGTAACGCGTCGTCGGCTCCATTCTCCCCGCCGACACACGATCCGCCTGTGACGAAGGACCTTGCGGCTCCGCCTGCGCACTGCCTGGTCACAAGGGACTGCATCAGTGCATGGCTCACTCGGATCTTTGCAGAAACCTTGCCAGTTCGCAGAACAAGCTAGAAAACAGTGAGTTGCGTGAATCGGTAGGGATTGGCCAGTTGCCAGCAACGAAAAAGCGCACAAAATCGGTGCGCGACCTTTGGCCGCCCTGCGCGAAAAGCGTGCAGGGCAAGCGGGCAAAAGCCCCGTGCTACACTGCTGCCCTTTCAGTGATCAGCGGATACCAGACATGCTCGCGCCCAAAGCCTTCCTCGATGCCCTGAGCGACCAGGCCTCGCGCCTGTTCAGCGGTGACACCGCCGCGCCCCGCGCCGAACTGGAAAGCCAGTTCAAGGTGCTGATGCAGGGCGCCTTCAGCAAGCTCGACCTGGTCAGCCGCGAGGAGTTCGACAGCCAGATGGTGGTGCTGGCCCGCACCCGCGCCCGCCTCGAAGCCCTCGAGCAGCAATTCGCCGAGCTGGAAGCCAGGATGGCGCCGTCCGCCAAGGAATAACGATCGACACACGGAGTGTTTGCCATGAAAGTCAGTGCCCGTAATGTCTTCGAAGGTACCGTCAGCGCCGTCCAGCCTGGCGCGGTGAATGCCGAGGTCGAGCTGACCCTCGGCGGCGGCGAGAAACTGGTGGCGGTGGTCACCATGGCCAGCCTGCACAACCTCAATATCAACGTCGGCAAGCAGGCCGTGGCGCTGGTCAAGGCACCGTGGGTGGTGCTGATGACCGATGCCGCCGGCTACAGGCTGTCAGCACGCAACAGCCTCGAAGGCGAAGTGCTGCGGGTCGGCGACGGCGCGGTGAATGCCGAGGTGGTGCTGAAGCTGTCCGGCGGCACCGAGGTGTATGCCATCGTCACCCGCGAAGCGGTGCAGGAACTTGGCCTGAAGCCGGGTGTGAAGGCCACCGCGCTGATCAAGGCCTCGCACATCATCCTGGGTGCCAAGCCCTGAGCGAATGCCCGCTTCTACCTTGTTCAGGTAGAAGCGGGATTGCCCCAGATGGCATTACAAGCGCTGCACAGCATTAATTCCCCTCCCAGCAGATGAAACTTGTTTAAGTTACGCCTTCCCGGTTGACTTCCCCGCTATGCTTTGCATAAAGTTCACCCGCCCCGAAAAGCGGGCCTTTATTTCAACTCACGAAGAATTCAATGGACACAGTATCTAGTCGCTGTCTGGCAGCCTTTGCTCGCCAGGCACTTGAACCGGAACTCCGGGCCCGCCCCTAGGTCGGGCAAGCCGCGCCAGAGCCTGCTGCTCCGCCGTAGCTTGCCACCCCGGGTGCCCGCCCGGTCGGAGGCAAGCTCATGAACCTCGTTAGCACTATCCCTCGCCTGCGCGCCTTTGCGCACGAGGCCCCGCACCGTCCTGTCCTTGGCTGGGGCCTGTCCTCATCCCTGGAACCGCCCAGTCGATAGCGCGCCCGTTGCTGCCTGCAGTGACGCGCGCGATGCTGTCCGCTCGCTGAACGGACGCCATTTAAATCGTCAGAAACTTCCGAACTTTAAATAATTAAAGTTTGTTGAAGTTCTATTGCCCGCCATTTAGCAAAGGAATTAACCAACCATGGACTCAGCCAGTAGAAAGTTCGCTGCCGATCTTATTTCCGGCATTCGCCAGCGAACACGTAAACGTCGGAAAAACCACGCCTTTCATTGTTCGAATGATTGCGACACGGGACACGTTCACTCACCTTCCCTACCGTGAGTCGACTGTGTGTCGTGCCGCCTCCTGCGGCAGGAGCACAGCCAAATGACCGTAAAAGACCGCAACCCCCGCAGCAAAGCCGGCGAAGACACCCGCCTGTCCATGCTCGCCGCCCGCGAAGCACGTAATGGCCTGGCGGTGACCCTGGCCAACCTCGACGCCAGCGAGCTGGGCCTGACCGAACACGAAGCCGCCAAGCGCCTGCAGCGCGACGGCGCCAACCAAGTCGCCCATGACAAGCCGCAACCGGCCCTGGTGCAACTGCTCAAGGCCTTGCACAACCCCTTCATCTACGTGCTGCTCACCCTTGCCGGCATCAGCTTCGTCACCGACTACTGGCTGCCGGTACGCGCAGGCAACTTGGAGGAAGCGGACCTGACCAAGGTCATCATCATCATGACCATGGTCAGCCTCAGCAGCCTGCTGCGCTTCTGGCAGGAGTACCGTTCGGGCAAGGCCGCCGACGCCCTCAAGGCCATGGTCCGCACCACCGCCACCGTGCTGCGCCGCGAACGCCACGACCAACCGGCACGCCTGCGCGAAGTGCCGATGAACGAGCTGGTGGCCGGCGATATCGTGCAACTGGCCGCAGGCGACATGATCCCCGCCGATATCCGCCTGATCGAGTCCCGCGACCTGTTCATCAGCCAGGCGGTACTGACCGGCGAGGCGCTGCCGGTGGAGAAGTACGACACCCTCGGCCACGTCGCGCAAAAGTCCGCCGCAGGCAGCGCCAGCGATGAAAGCGGCCTGCTCGACCTGCCCAACATCGGCTTCATGGGCACCAACGTAGTCAGCGGCCGCGCCCGCGCCGTGGTGGTGGCCACCGGCAAGCGCACCTACTTCGGCTCGCTGGCCAAGGCCATCGTCGGCTCGCGCAGCCAGACCGCCTTCGACCGTGGCGTGAACAGCGTCAGCCGCCTGTTGATCCGCTTCATGCTGGTGATGGTGCCGGTGGTGTTCATGCTCAACGGCGTGGTCAAGGGCGACTGGAGCGACGCCTTCCTGTTCGCCCTGGCCGTGGCCGTGGGCCTGACCCCGGAAATGCTGCCGATGATCGTCAGCGCCAACCTGGCCAAGGGCGCCGTGGCCATGGCCCGGCGCAAGGTGGTGGTCAAGCGCCTGAACGCCATCCAGAACTTCGGCTCGATGGACGTGCTGTGCACCGACAAGACCGGTACCTTGACCCAGGACCGCATCATCCTCGAACACCACGTCGACCCCAGCGGCCGCAAGGACCCGCGCCTGCTGCAACTGGCCTGGCTCAACAGCCACCACCAGAGCGGCGTGAAGAACCTGATGGACCAGGCCGTGCTGCGCTTTGCCGGCGAAGACCAGGGCTTCCAGCCACCCTATGCCTACGCCAAGGTCGACGAATTGCCCTTCGACTTCATCCGCCGGCGCCTGTCGGTGATCGTCAAGGATGCCCTGGGCGACCATCTGCTGGTGAGCAAAGGTGCCGTCGAGGAAATGCTGGCCATCGCCACCCATGTGGAAGAAGGCGGCCAGCGGGTCGCCCTGGATGCCGCGCGACGCCAGCAGCTGCTGGCCACCGCCAGCGCCTACAACCAGGAAGGTTTCCGCGTGCTGCTGGTCGGTACCCGTGAGATCCCGGCCGTTGACGGCAAACCCCAGTACCACACCGATGACGAGCGCGAACTGGTGATCCGAGGCTTCCTGACCTTCCTCGACCCGCCCAAGGAAACCGCCGGCCCGGCCATCGCCGCCCTGCGCGAGATGGGGGTGAAGGTCAAGGTGCTGACCGGCGACAACCCGGTGGTCACCTGCAAGGTCTGCCGCGAAGTGGGCCTTGCGCCCGGCCAGCCGCTGCTCGGCCAGGACATCGAGCGCCTGGACGACACCCAGCTCAAGGCCCTGGTCGAAGAGCGCACGGTGTTCGCCAAGCTCACCCCGTTGCAGAAGTCGCGGGTGCTCAAGGCGCTGCAAGCCAATGGCCACACCGTCGGCTTCCTCGGTGACGGCATCAACGACGCCCCGGCGTTGCGCGATGCCGACGTGGGCATCTCGGTGGACAGCGGCACCGATATCGCCAAGGAATCGGCCGACATCATCCTCCTGGAAAAGAGCCTGATGGTGCTGGAGGAAGGCGTGCTCAAGGGCCGCGAAACCTTCGGCAACATCATGAAGTATCTGTGCATGACCGCCAGCTCCAACTTCGGCAACGTGTTCTCGGTGCTGGTGGCCAGCGCGTTCATCCCGTTCATGCCGATGCTGGCGATCCACCTGCTGCTGCAGAACCTGATGTACGACTTCTCCCAGCTGTCGCTGCCGTGGGACCGCATGGACAAGGAGTTCCTGCGCGAGCCACGCAAATGGGATGCCCGCAACATCGGCCGTTTCATGCTGTGGATCGGTCCCACTTCGTCGATCTTCGACATCACCACCTTCGCCCTGATGTGGTACGTGTTCGCCGCCAACAGTGTGGAGATGCAGGCGCTGTTCCAGTCCGGCTGGTTCATCGAGGGGTTGTTGTCGCAGACCCTGGTGGTGCACATGCTGCGCACCCGCAAGGTGCCGTTCTTGCAGAGCACCGCGGCGCTGCCGGTGATCCTGGCCACCGGCCTGGTGATGTGCCTGGGCATCTACATCCCCTTCTCGCCACTGGGGGCGATGGTCGGGCTGGTACCGCTGCCGTGGGAATACTTCCCATGGCTGGCCGCTACCCTGCTGGGCTACTGCCTGGTGGCCCAGGGCATGAAGACCCTGTACATCCGCCGCTTCGGCCAATGGTTCTGAGGGGGTGGGCATGCGCGTACTGATCTGCGCGGGGCGCAACTACACCGACAACCAACGCTGCCGCCAGGCGCTGGACACCCTCCAGCGCCAGCAACCGATCCAGGTGCTGATCCACGGCGGCAGCCAGCACCTGGGCGGCGAGATCGAAGGCTGGGCCCGCGAGCAGGGCGCCGACATCGTGCGCTACCCGCCCAACTGGCAGTTGCACGGCAAACTGGCCGAGCGCCTGCGCAACGTCTTCATGCTGCGCGACAGCCGGCCTGACGTGGTGCTGGCGCTGCCGGGTGGCGACGATACCGAGGAGTTGCTGGCCCGGGCGCGGGGTTCGGGGATTCCGGTGATCTGCGCCAGGCAGCCACGGACGGCGAGCGCCCACAGTCCTGGGGGCCAGGCCGGACAAGATTCGACGCACTCTTCTCGTCCTCCCACCCAGGGACACTACTAAGCTCTGCCGGGCCGCAGGACGCGGCCCCTCACACGCAAACACGGAGTGCCCATGTCCCTCGCCCTCGTCCACAGCCGCGCCCAGGTCGGGGTGCAGGCCCCCGCCGTCAGCGTCGAAACCCACCTGGCCAACGGCCTGCCCACGCTCACCCTGGTCGGCCTGCCGGAGACCACGGTCAGGGAGAGCAAGGACCGGGTACGCAGCGCCATCGTCAATTCCGGGCTGGACTACCCGGCCCGGCGCATCACCCAGAGCCTCGCCCCCGCCGACCTGCCCAAGGACGGTGGCCGCTACGACCTGGCGATCGCGCTGGGCATCCTGGCCGCCAATGGCCAGGTGCCGGTTGCCGCCCTCGACGCCATCGAATGCCTGGGCGAACTGGCGCTGTCGGGGGCATTGCGCCCGGTGCAAGGCGTGCTGCCCGCGGCACTGGCGGCGCGAGACGCGGGCCGAGCGCTGGTGGTGCCTCGGGAGAACGCCGAGGAAGCCAGCCTGGCCAGCGGCCTGGTGGTGTACGCAGTGGGGCATCTGCGAGAGCTGGTGGCCCACCTGAACGCACAACCGGCGCTGCCACCCTACGCCGCGAATGGCCTGCTGCTGGAGCAACGCCCTTACCCGGACCTCAGTGACGTACAAGGCCAGATCGCCGCCAAGCGGGCTCTGCTGGTGGCCGCGGCCGGCGCGCACAACCTGCTGTTCTCCGGCCCGCCGGGCACCGGCAAGACCCTGCTCGCCAGCCGTCTGCCCGGGCTGCTGCCGCCGCTGGACGAGCGCGAGGCACTGGAGGTGGCGGCGATCCGCTCGGTCAGTGGCCATGCCCCGCTCGACTGCTGGCCACAGCGGCCGTTTCGCCATCCACACCACTCCGCCTCAGGTCCCGCGCTGGTAGGCGGTGGCAGCCGGCCGCAACCTGGGGAGATCACCCTGGCGCACCATGGCGTGCTGTTTCTCGACGAGCTGCCCGAGTTCGAACGACGGGTGTTGGAGGTGCTGCGCGAGCCGCTGGAGTCCGGCGAGATCGTGGTGGCCCGGGCCAAGGACCGGGTGCGCTTCCCGGCGCGCTTTCAGCTGGTGGCGGCCATGAACCCCTGTCCCTGCGGCTACCTGGGCGACCCCACCGGCCGTTGTCGGTGCAGCAGCGAGCAGATCCAGCGCTACCGCAACAAATTGTCCGGCCCCTTGCTCGACCGCATCGACCTGCACCTCACCGTGGCCCGGGAAAGTACCGTGCTGACCCACCAGCCCAGCGGCGAAACCAGCGCCAACGTCGGCCAGCGGGTGGCCGAGGCACGGGCGCTGCAGCAGCGCAGGCAGGGCTGCGCCAACGCCTTCCTCGACCTCAAGGGGCTGCGTCGGCATTGCCCGCTGGAGCCGGTCGACCAGGCCTGGCTGGAGCAGGCCTGCGAACGGCTGACGCTGTCGTTGCGGGCCGCGCACCGACTGCTGAAGGTGGCCCGCACCCTGGCTGACCTAGAAGGCGCGCAATCCATCGCCAGAGCGCACCTGGCGGAAGCGTTGCAGTACCGACCCAGCGCCTGAGACTGCCTCGCAAACGCAGCCCACTCCCACAGAAGCTAGCCAAGACGCACTCAATCAGCGTCATAGCGGAAATATATTTTGCGCACTAAATATTTGCGCGCAATATTCACCTCAAGCAGCAAGCAGTCGCCAAGCCCACTCAGCAGAACCCGGAGAACGATCATGACCCTTCGCAAAGCCTTTGCCGTCACCGTCACCACCCTGGCCCTCGGCACCAGCGTCAGCAGCTTCGCCAGCGAAGCCACCCCGTACCGCTACGGCATGGACCTGGACATCGCCAAGGTCGTCAGCGTCGATGCCCCCGCCGGCACCCAAGGCCAGACCAGCACCGCCACCCTGACCTACCGCGACAGCAGCGGCCAGCTGCGCGCCGTGAGCTACGTGCAACCCAGCGTCCTCGCCAACCAGAACTGAGCCTGCGCTCGCCCACCAAAGGAGCTAGAACATGAAACTGTCCCACACCCTGACCGCCGGCCTGCTGGCCCTCGCCGTGAACAGCGCCTTCGCCGCCGGCAGCCCCGGTGTCGAACACACCACCCAGGGCTTCCTCGACGCCCTGGCCGCCGGGGGCGGCAAGCCGCTGGAAACCCTCGCGCCCAAGGATGCCCGGGCAGTGTTGAGCGGCGCCCAGGCCGGGGTGAAGGTCGACCTGTCGGGGATCCGCGTCGAACGCAGGACCATCCAGGCGGACGGCCAGCCGCTGGAAATCCGCGTGGTGCGGCCCGAAGGGTCCAAGGGTGAGTTGCCAGTGTTCATGTTCTTCCACGGCGGCGGCTGGGTGCTGGGCGACTACCCCACCCACGAACGCCTGATCCGTGACCTGGTGGTGGGCTCTGGTGCCGCGGCGGTGTACGTCGACTACACGCCATCGCCGGAAGCCAGGTTCCCCACCGCGATCAACCAGGCCTACGCCGCCACCCGCTGGGTCGCCGAGCATGGCCAGGAGATCGGCGTGGATGGCAGCCGCCTGGCGGTGGCCGGCAACAGCGTCGGCGGCAACATGGCGGCGGTGGTGGCACTGAAGGCCAAGGAGGCCGGCACGCCGAAGCTGCGCTTCCAGGCCCTGCTGTGGCCGGTGACCGACGCCAACTTCAACAATGCGTCCTACAACCAGTTCGCCGAAGGCCACTTCCTGACTCGCAACATGATGCAGTGGTTCTGGAACAACTACACCACCGACCCGCGCCAGCGCGACGACATCCATGCCTCGCCACTGCGCGCCAGCCTCGAGCAGTTGCAAGGCCTGCCGCCGGCCCTGGTGCAGACCGCCGAGATGGACGTGCTGCGCGACGAAGGCGAAGCCTACGCCCGCAAGTTGGGCGCCGCCGGGGTACCGGTGACCGCCGTGCGCTACAACGGCATGATCCATGACTACGGCCTGCTCAACGTGCTGAGCACCGTGCCCAGTGTGCGCAGTGCAATGGATCAGGCGGCGCAGGCGCTGAAAGTCCATCTGCAGTAAGCAGTTGATCGCGGGGCAAGTCGGGCGGCGGCCCGACTTGCCCCGCGATTGATTCAGCAAAGGTTCTACTTTCAGAACGCTGCTTCCTGTGATCCCAGGATTGTCCTGTTTCCCTCCCTACCCGAAAATGCCCGCCTCTTTCATCGATGGCATAAGCTGTTGCATCAAACGCTGCCGCACGCAGTTCAAGGAGTCCGAGCAATGCCACACGAAGGCAGCCTGCTACAAACCGCCGTCATCTTCCTCCTCGCCGCCGTGGTCGCCGTACCGCTAGCCAAGCGCCTGCAACTGGGCGCCGTGCTCGGCTACCTGCTGGCCGGCGTCGCCATCGGCCCGCAGGCCCTGGGGCTGATCCGCGATACCGAGAGCGTCGCGCACATCTCCGAACTGGGCGTTGTCCTGCTGCTGTTCATCATCGGCCTGGAACTGTCGCCACGGCGCCTGTGGTTGATGCGCAAGTCGGTGTTCGGCGTGGGTACCGCGCAAGTGGTCCTGACCGGCGCGGTACTTGGCGCAATCGCCCTGTTCGGCTTCAGCCAGACGCTGCCGGCGGCCATCGTGCTCGGCCTTGGCCTGGCCCTGTCGTCCACCGCCCTGGGCCTGCAGAGCCTGGCCGAGAGCAAGCAGCTCAACGCGCCCCATGGCCGCCTGGCCTTTGCCATCCTGCTGTTCCAGGACATCGCCGCGATCCCGCTGATCGCCCTGGTGCCGCTGCTGGCCGCCAGCGGCCCGGACACCAGCCACGGCGACAGCTTCGAACATGGCCTGAGGGTGTTCGCCAGCATCGCCATCGTCATCGTCGGCGGCCGCTACCTGCTGCGCCCGTTGTTCCGTATCGTCGCCCGCACCGGTTTGCCGGAAGTGTCCACCGCCACCGCGCTGCTGGTGGTGATCGGCACAGCCTGGCTGATGGAAGAAGCCGGCGTGTCCATGGCCCTGGGCGCCTTCCTCGCCGGCCTGCTGCTGGCCGACTCCGAATACCGCCATGAGCTGGAGTCGCAGATCGAACCGTTCAAGGGCCTGCTGCTGGGCCTGTTCTTCATCAGCGTCGGCATGGGCGCCAACCTGCGTCTGCTGCTGGAAATGCCGCTGCTGCTGCTGGGCCTGACACTGTTGCTGATCGGCGTGAAGCTTACGTTGCTGGTCGGCGTCGGCCGCCTGGCCGGCGGCCTGAACAGCGCCAGCGCCCTGCGCCTAGGCATGGTGCTGGCGGCCGGTGGCGAGTTCGCCTTCGTGGTGTTCAAGCTGGGCAAGGACCAGGGCCTGTTCGACACCCAGACCTACGACCTGCTGCTGATGACCATCACTCTGTCGATGGCTGTCACGCCGCTGCTGATGCTCGGTTGCGCCCGCGCCCTCAAGCGCCCGCAGCCTGCCCGCGAGGTGCCCGAGCAGTACAAGGCCATCGCCGCCGGCACCCCGCGCGTGGTGATCGCTGGCATGGGCCGCATGGGCCAGATCGTTGCGCGCATCCTGCGGGCGCAGAAGATCCCGTTCATTGCGTTGGAGACCTCGGTGGACGCCATCGAGATGACCCGCATGTTCGAACAGGTGCCGGTGTTCTATGGCGACCCACTGCGCCCCGAAGTGCTGCACGCGGCCAAGGTCGGCGAGGCCGAGTATTTCATCATCACCATCGACGACCCCGAGGTGGCCATTCACACCGCGGAGCGGGCCAAGCGCCTGTACCCGCACCTGAAGGTGATCGCCCGGGCACGTAACCGCCAGCATGTACACAAGCTGATGGACGTTGGTGCCGACCCGATCCGCGAGACGTTCTATTCCAGCCTGGAGATGAGCCGGCGCGCGCTGGTCGGGCTGGGGCTCACCGAAGCACAGGCAACAGACCGCATCGCCCGGTTCACCGAGCATGACGAGCAGGTGCTCGAAGCCCAGGGGCAGGTACGCGATGACCGCGCCAAGGTGATGCAGACGGCCAAGGAAGCGCGGGTGGAGCTGGAGCGGTTGTTTGCGTCGGATGAGGATTGAGGCTCAGGCGAACGCCAACCGCTCGATAGGTGGATGCTCGCGGTGCGCGGCCTGCCACAGGTCGTAGGCCGCCTGCTCGGCCAGGTACTGACGGGCACTGCCAAGCCCGGCCAGTTCGAGGCGATAGGCCAGGTCGGCTGAAATGGCTGCGTGGCCATTGAGCACTGTGGATAACTGACCACGTGAATAGCCCAGGTGGCGGGCCAGGGAGGAGACGTTCATGCCGATGGCGGGCAGGACGTCTTCGCGCAGGGCTTCGCCAGGATGGGGAGGGTTGTGCATAGGCATGGTTTCAGCCCCTTAGTGATAGTCCAGGTAATTGACCAGTTCGACATCAGTACCGATAAAACGGAACACCAAACGCCAGTTGCCCGAAACATTCACGGCCCAGAAGGTGTTCAACTGCCCCCGCAACGGATGAAGACGGTTGCCTGGACGGTCCAGGTCCGCAGGGCTTTGCGCGACATCCAGCGATGCAAGTAAACGCCGCAGACGTGCTACGTGATCAAATCGGACACCCGAGGTATCACCCCGCAGGTGAAGTGACTTCAGGCCTTTGTGCCTGAAACTCCGAATCATGGTTGAAGAAGCGTAAGGCCACGCCTTACACATATCAAGGCTGCTTGAGTCATGATGCGTCCCTGTGGAATGGAAAGAACGCAGTTTGCTCTCTCAGGCCAACTCGATGAGAGCCCCCGCTCTCTGGGGTTCTTGTCAGATCGTTCCTGAGCTGCTGCGAGTGGCTGGCAACCTCAAATTAGAAAAGCCTCAACCACTTCCTACGAGCTATGCGGACCTTTCCCACTGGGCAGCCTACAGCCCCAAGAAATACCCTACAAAGTCTGTCGATACCCTTCTGATTGTCCGGGGAAATCATGCCCTCTAGGCTGACCGGGTCGCTGTCGGTTCAGCGATCGGGCGTGGAAACCCGGTAGTCCTGAGAAGGTGCCGTAATGGCAGTTGTATGCGGGAGGCCTCTGGCCTACCGGGTGACCTTCTTTCCGGATTTCCACCCCGTGTACAACTGCCGCCCTCTGCGTGGAAACGGACGGTTGCAGTCAAACCTGAAGAAGGAATCTGCAATGAAAAAGATCGTCCCCGACCCACCCCTCCCCGACACCCGCCACCACCCCTTCGGCCAATGCGACGCCGGCCACCCACCGCTGTTCTCGGTCAATCCAGATATCAACGCCCACGACGCCCTGGTGCATGTCGCCGAATACCTGCGCAGCGCCTACAACGTCGGCTACAAGGCGCTGGAGCATATGGATGAAACCGGCAGGAGCCTGCTGTGGGCCAGCCTGCATGGTATCGAGATGGCCGAAGGCCTGACGGAGGCGATGCTGGAGGGAATCGAGTCGTCCTGAGCGACATTGCCTTGAAGGGAATTGGATGAGGGCCACCATCGCCCGGTAGACTGCGCCCCACTACCCCGGCGCGCTGTGGAGATCGCCCCCTTTGGAAGACCTCAACTCCCTCTACTACTTCACCCAGGTGGTCGAGCACGGCGGCTTTGCCCCCGCCGGGCGGGCGCTGGACATGCCCAAGTCCAAGCTCAGCCGGCGCATCGCCGACCTCGAAGAGCGCCTCGGCGTACGCCTGCTGCACCGCACCAGCCGGCACTGCTCGCTGACCGAGATCGGCCAGGCCTACTACAACCGCTGCCTGGCCATGCGCGTGGAGGCCGAGGGCGCCGCCGAGATCATCGAGCGCAACCGCAGCGAGCCACGCGGGCTGGTGCGCATCAGCTGCCCGACCACCCTGCTCAACTCCTGGGTCGGGCCGATGCTCACCCGCTACATGCTCAAATACCCACAGGTAGAACTGTTCATCGAGAGCACCAACCGCCGCGTCGACCTGCTGCACGAAGGCTTCGACGTGGCGCTGCGGGTACGCTTTCCGCCACTGGAGAACACCGACATGGTGATGAAGGTGCTGAGCAACAGCACCCAGTGCCTGGTCGGGCACCCGTCGTTTCTCGAGCAGCTTGCCGAAGGCTTCGACCCGCAGCAGCTCAGCGAGCTGCCCAGTGTGCATTGGGGCAGCGCCCAGCGTGAGTACCAGTGGGAGCTGTTCCAGGGCGAGGACATGAGCCGCAGCCTGGTGATCCCGCACACGCCGCGGATGGTCACCGATGATCTGTTTGCCTTGCGACACTTCGTGGTGGCGGGCGTGGGGATCGCGCACCTGCCCAGGGTGGCGGTGCGCGAGGACCTGGCAGCGGGGCGGCTGGTGGAGATGCTGCCGGACTGGCATCCGCGTTGCGGCATCGTGCATGCGATCTTTCCGTCGCGGCGCGGGTTGCTGCCGTCGGTGCGGTCGTTGATCGATCATCTGGCGGAGGAATTCGCCATCAGCGACATGGCGTAGCACGCCATCGTGGGGCAAGCCCGCTCCCACGTAACCCTACGGTCTCGATGGGAGCGGGCTTGCCCCGCGATCAGGCCATCAGAAGGCGAAGCAGGAACAGCCCAATGCGCCCCAGAAGCCCTGGTAATCGCTCACCGGCACACTGGAATGCCGCGCCTTCTCATGGCTGTGGGCATGCACGCCACAAGGCCCGACACACTGGTGCAGCGCCGCCGCCATCGGCGCACCGGCGCGCCAGTGCCCCGGCACCTTGGCCACCGGCGACCACTCGGGCAACACCGGCACCTGCGCCGGGCCCAGCTTGTCGAACTCGGCAGCGCCGTACACCACCTTGCCGTCGACGATGGTCAGCACCGACTCGATGCCCTTGATCGCCTCTTCATCGACGCTGAAGAAGTCCAGCGACAGCGCCGCCAGGTCCGCCAGCTGGCCGACCTTGATCTGCCCCTTCTTGCCCTGCTCGCTGGAGAACCAGGCGCTGCCATGGGTGAACAGCTGCAGCGCGGTCTCGCGGCTCAGGCCTTGCGGATACAGTTCCAGCCCGCCGACGGTCTTGCCGCTGACCATCCAGTACAGCGACGTCCACGGGTTGTAGCTGGACACCCGGGTCGCGTCGGTACCGGCCCCCACCGGCACACCCATGTCGAGCATGCGCTTGATCGGCGGGGTGTGCTCGGCGGCCTTGGCGCCGTAGCGATCGACGAAGTATTCACCCTGGAAGGCCATGCGATCCTGGATGGCGATACCGCCGCCCAGTGCTCGGACGCGCTCGATGTTCTGTGGGGTGATGGTTTCGGCATGGTCGAAGAACCACGGCAGGCCATTGAACGGGATGTCGCGATTGACCTTCTCGAACACGTCGAGCATGCGCGAGATGGACTCGTTGTAGGTGGCGTGCAGGCGGAACGGCCAGCGTTGTTCGACCAGGTGGCGGACCACCGGTTCGAGCTCTGCTTCCATGGTCTGCGGCAGGTCCGGACGCGGTTCGAGGAAGTCCTCGAAGTCGGCGGCGGAGAACACCAGCATTTCGCCGGCGCCGTTGTGGCGGAAGAAGTCGCTGCCATCGCCCGGCTTGACCTTCTGCGTCCAGTTCTTGAAGTCGGTGAGCTCTTCCTTGGGCTTCTGGGTGAACAGGTTGTAGGCGATGCGCACCGTCAGCTGGTCGTTGTCGGCCAGTTCCTGGATCACCTGGTAGTCGTCCGGGTAGTTCTGGTAGCCGCCGCCGGCATCAATGGCGCTGGTCAGGCCCAGGCGGTTGAGCTCGCGCATGAACTGGCGGGTGGAGTTGACCTGGTACTCCAGCGGCAGCTTCGGCCCCTTGGCCAGGGTGGCGTAGAGGATGGTGGCGTTGGGCCGGGCGATGAGCATGCCGGTGGGGTTGCCGAACTTGTCGCGCTGGATCTCGCCACCTGGCGGATTGGGCGTGTCCTTGGTGTAGCCAACGGCCTTGAGCGCGGCACGGTTGAGCAAGGCGCGGTCGTACAGGTGCAGCAGGAATACTGGAGTGTCCGGTGCGGCCTGGTTGATCTCTTGCAAGGTGGGCATGCGCTTTTCGGCGAACTGGAATTCGTTCCAGCCACCGACCACGCGCACCCACTGCGGGCTCGGCGTGCGCTCGGCCTGGTCCTTGAGCATGCGCAGGGCGTCGGCCAGCGACGGCACGCCCTCCCAACGCAGTTCGAGGTTGTAGTTCAGGCCGCCGCGGATCAGGTGCAGGTGCGAGTCGTTGAGGCCCGGAATCACCGTGCGCTGCTTGAGGTCGATGATCTGCGTGGCGGCGCCCTTGTGGGCCATGGCTTCGGCGTCGCTGCCCACGGCGAGGAACTTGCCGTCCTTGATGGCGACGGCAGTGGCGGTGGGCTTCTCGCGATCAACGGTGTGCAGTTTGCCGTTGATCAGGATGAGGTCGGCGGTCATGGGCGATCCTTGGGTGGCTGCGTGGGCGGAACCGGCGGCGCCGGTGAAGGGTAACGCGGACCAGATGGCGCCTGCCGCACCAAGCACGGTACTGGCGGCGAGGAACTGGCGGCGGCTCTTGTCGTTCGGGTCCTGGGACATGGTGTTCTCCATCGGGATGCGGCAGGCGTCACGGCAGAGCATGCCGGTTGACGCCGGGCCAAGGATTGGATGGATGTGCCGTGGGGCTGATTGAGGTTAGCAACCCCTGGGGCTCGTGCAGGCCGTCCCGCGGAGCAAGCCGGCACCGACAGGCAATGCGCGGGACCTGCAGGACGCTTTGACCGCGAGTGCCATGCACCTTTACCGCTGCACAAACGCCAGCAGGTCTTCGTTCAACTGCTGCGCATGGGTCACCGCGAACCCGTGCGGCGCGCCGGCGTACACCTTCAGTTCAGCCCCACGGATCAGTTCGGCGGCCCGCTTGCCGGTGGTTTCGAACGGCACGATCTGGTCATCGTCGCCATGGATCACCAGGGTCGGCACGTCGATTCGAGCCATGTCCGGGCGGAAGTCGGTCTCGCTGAACGCAGTCACGCAATCCAGGGTGCCCTTGAACGACGCCATCAGGGCGATGTTCAAGGTCTGGGCCTGGACACCCTGGGACACCTGCTGCCCATGGTTGATGCCGTAGAACGGCGCCGCGAAGTCAGCGATGAACTGCGCACGGTCGGCGCGCAGGCCGGCCTTGATGCCGTCGAATACCGCAGTATCGACACCGTCCGGGTTGTCGCCGCGCTTGCCGAACATCGGCGTCACCGCGCCCAGCAGCACCAGGCCAGCCACGCGTTCGCTACCATGGCGGGCTATGTAGCGGCTGACATCGCCACCGCCCATCGAGAAGCCCACCAAGGTCACTTCGCGCAGGTCGAGGTGTTCGATCAGCTGGGCGATGTCATCCGCGAAGGTGTCGTAGTCGTAACCTTCCCATGGCTGGCTGGAGCGGCCAAAACCGCGACGGTCGAAGGCGATGGCGCGCATACCACGACTGGCCAGGTACTCCATCTGCGAATCCCACATGTCGGCGTCCAGTGGCCAGCCGTGGCTGAACAGCACGGGTTTGCCGCTGCCCCAGTCCTTGTAGTAGATCGAGGTGCCATCGCGGGTGACGAGCGTGCTCATATCGGTATCTCCTGAAAGTGGATTTGGCGGTTCGCAAGATTCAGCCACGCAGCCAGGCGGCGCAGCGGCGGGTCACCCAAGGCATGATGTAGAACACCACGGGCAGGATGACGAACAGGTTGGTGATCAAGTTGCCGGTGATCTGGCCACCCAGCAGCGGGTAGCGGGCAAACAGCGGCGCCAGCAGCTGGGGAATGACCAGAGTCATCGGGCAGATCACCAGGTAGGTCAGCAGGGCCTGCTTCCAGCGCGGCGGTTGCGCGGCGCCGACGCTGGGCGGGGTGAACCAGAACTCCGGGTCATCGTGCACCTGGGTCTGGTCGCCGTCCTCCAACAGTGGCAGCACTTCAGTGATCAACGCCTGGCGCTCGGCAGAGTTGACCCAGGCCTGCAGCAGGCCGGCGTCGGCGAAGCGCACCACGGTGGTGAAGTGGCGGCCACCATCGTCCGGGCGGATGACATTGACGTCCAGATGACCGGGCTGTTGCCGAGCGGTGGTCACGGCGCGCTTGAGCCAGGTTTCGTAGTGCGCCAGCGCCTGGGCACGGACCTTGTGCTGGATCACCAGGGTGACGACGCTGCGGTTGCCTTCGGTTGCGCTGTTCATCGCTGACATTCCCTGGAGATGAGTTGGCCTGCATCCACTGTGCAACAGCAGACGGGCGCTGGATTGGATGGGTGTGCTGCCTTGCCTGGCACCTCGCGGGTGCCAGGCTTTCGGCGGCTTACTTGCCGGCGGTCAGGGCGTTATAGCTGGTGATCAGGTTGCGGTAGTCGGGGATGTGGTTGGAGAACAGCGCCGCCAGCCCTTCGACATCGTTGCGCCAGTCGCGGTGCAGTTCACAAGCCACGCCGAACCAGGTCATCAGTTGCGCGCCAGCCTGGCTCATGCGGTCGTGGGCGGCATCGCGGGTCATCTCGTTGAAGGTGCCGGAGGCATCGGTGACCACGAACACGTCGAACTCTTCCTCCAGGGCCGCCAGCGCCGGGAAGGCCACGCACACTTCGGTCACCACGCCGGCGATGATCAGTTGCTTCTTGCCGGTGGCCTTCACTGCCTTGACGAAGTCTTCGTTGTCCCAGGCGTTGATCTGGCCGGGGCGGGCGATGTACGGGGCATCCGGGAACAGTTCTTTGAGTTCCGGCACCAGCGGGCCGTTGGGGCCTTGCTCGAAGCTGGTGGTGAGGATGGTCGGCAGGTTGAAGTACTTGGCCAGGTCCGCCAGGGCCAGCACGTTGTTCTTGAAGCGGTCCGGCTCGATGTCGCGGACCAGGGACAGCAGGCCGGCCTGGTGGTCGACCAGCAGTACGGCGGCGTCGTCTTTGTTCAGGCGGTTGTATTTGAAGTTGTTCATTGCCGGTGCTCCTTGGGTTTCGATCTTCAGTGAGTTGGGTGTTTCGCGTTGATGGGAGAAGATTAAAACCAGGACCTTTGCAGCGGTAGATAGTGAAATTTGGCTATAGCGTTCTATTTTGCGAACGATAGATTGGCGTTGCCTGATCTGGCCTTATCGCGGGGCAAGCCCGCTCCCACGCAGACAGCGATTGCGATACCTCGCATCCAGTCATTGCCCGCCACCCCAACCTGCTCTATTACTACCCACAGCCCTCCCCCCGCACCGAGACCACCATGCTGGCGTTCATCCAGTCGTACCCGCTGTTGCTCGGCACCTTGCTGATCTTTCTCGACCTCCTGTTCTGGCAGTTGATCGCGCTGCACCACAGGGCCTGGCGCATCGCCACGCGGCTGGTGATCTTCCTGCTGTTCAGCGCGGTGTTGCTGACGGCGGGCATGAGCCCGCTGCAACCCGCGCCCTGGGCCGACGACGTGGCACGCAACCTGATGGCCACGGTGCTGGCGATCGGCTGGTGGCTGTTCGGCGCGCGCACGGTAACCGTGGTGTTCGGCCAGCTGCTGGTGGCCCGCGGCAGCCACGGCGGGCGCCTGCTGCAGGATGTGCTCGGGGCGCTGATCTTCCTCGCCGCGGTGGTGGCCGCGGCGGCCTATGTGATGCAACTGCCGGTGAAGGGCCTGCTGGCAACCTCCGGGGTGATGGCCATCGTCATCGGCCTGGCGCTGCAGAGCACGCTGGCCGACGTGTTCTCAGGCATCGTGCTGAACACCACGCGGCCCTACCAGATCGGCGACTCGATCTCCATCGACGGCACCGAGGGCAAGGTGGTCGACATCGACTGGCGCGCTACCCGGCTGATCACCGGCAACAGCAGCCTGGCGGTCATCCCCAACTCGGTGGCGGCCAAGGCCAAGATCCTCAACTTCAGCCGCCCGGCCGAGGTGCACGGCGTGTCGATCAGCGTGGTGGTGCCGGCCAAGGTGCGCCCGCAACGGGTGTTCGACGCGCTGGAGAAGACCCTGCAAGGCACCAGCACCCTGCTCGACAAGCCGGCGCCCAAGGTCACGGTGAAGGCTTCGACGCTGGAGTCGGTGGAGTACGAGGCCAGTGGCTTCGTCGCCGACATGTCGCGCAAGACCGAGGTACGCAACCAGCTCTTCGACCTGGCCCACCGCCACCTGGAAGCCAGCGGCGTGACATGGAACCTGGAGCTTGGCGTGCCACCGCGCAGCCGCCAACGCGAGTTGCTGGAAGAGGTGCGGGTGTTCCGCTCGTTGACCAGCGAGGAACGCGACAGCTTGAGCCAGCGCATGACCACGGTGGAGTACCCGGCCGATCAGGTGATCCTCGGCATCGGCGAACGCTCGGAGCATGTGCTGCTGATCAGCCGCGGCGTGGTATCGGCCGCGGTGCGCGATGGCGAGCGGCTGATCGAAGGTGGGCGCATGGGGCCGGGGGAAGTGTTGGCGCTCGAGGGCCTGGTGGATGACGAGGCCTCGCCTGTCGAGTTTCGTGCCCTGACCGGCTGCGTACTCTATCGCATCGACAAGGAGCAGGTGCGCGGCTGCCTGACCCAGAGCGGCGATGTGAAGTCGGCCTTGGCCAAGCTGCAGCGGTTCCGGCGGCAGAAGCGCGAGTCACTGCTGCTGCAGAAACCGGCAGCGGTGAAGAAAGGCGGGTTCCTGAGCTGGCTGCATAAGTGAGCCTATCGCGGTGGCCCGACTTGCCCCGCGCTAGCAATTACAGCACCACCCGCAAGCACTGCCCCGCGTGATACAGCGAGAAACCCGACTCATAAAACGCCGTGCGCAACGACGGCGCGCTCACCGGCCTCATCGGCGAGAACGGAATCGGCAGGCTGTCCGGGTCATCCTTGAGCAGGAACTCGGCAAACGCCCGGCCGATCACCGTGCCGGTGGTGTTGCCGCGACCGTTGTAGCCGGTCACCGCCACCAGCCCCGGCGCTGGCTCGAACAGGCGCATCAGGTGATCGGGGGTGAAATCGATGCAGCCGGTCCAGTGCATCTCCCACTCGACCTTGCCCAGCTGCGGGTAGTAGTGGCTCTGGATACGGTCGGCCCAACTGCGCACGAACCATGCCGGCTTGTTGTCGACCCGACCAAGGCTGCCGAGCAGCAGGCGACCCTGGTCGTCGCGGCGGATGCTGCTGAGCACGGTGCGGGTGTCCCACGAGCCCTGGCCATGGGACAGGACCTTGTCGGCGGCGGCGCCGTGCAGGGGCTTGGAGGCGACCTGGTAGTAATAGCCGCGGAAAAAGTGCTTCTGCAGGTTGCTCCAGTCGCCTTCGGTGTAGGCACCGGTAGAGATCACCACCTTGTCGGCACGCACCGCACCCTGTGCGGTGCGCACCCGCCAGGCATCGCCGTCGCGCTCCAGCCCCTCGACCGAGGACTGCTGGAACAGCTTGCCCCCCAGCCGGGTCACGGCAGCGGCAAGGCCCTGGGTGTATCCCATGGGGTTGATGGTGCCAGCGCGGCGGTCGAGCAGCGCGGCGGAAATCTTGTCGGTACCGCAGTATTCCTGGCATTGCGCACCGGTCAGCAGCTCGACGTCGGCGCCGCGCCGGGTCCATTGCTGGTGGCGGGCTTCGAGGTCGGCGATGCCGGTGGCATTGTGTGCCATGTGCAGCGTGCCCTGGTGCCGGGCCTGGCAGTCGATACCCAATCGTTCGATCATGGCGAACACTTCGCCCGGCGCCTCGCCAAGCACCTTGTTCAGGCGGCCGCCCTGCTTGTGGCCGAGGGTGGCCTCGACGTCATCGGGGCGGATCCAGGTGCCGGCGTTGACCAGGCCGACGTTGCGCCCAGAGCCGCCATGGCCAATCTTCCAGGCCTCCAGCAGGATCACCGTCTTGCCCTGCTCCAGCAGGTGAATCGCCGCCGACAGGCCGGTGATGCCGCCACCGATCACGCAGACATCGGCCTTGTGCTCGCCGGCCAGGGCCTGGGCGGCAACGGTCGGCTGGGTGACGTGTTCCCACAAGCATTCTTGACGCAGTTCGGACATGACCGGCTCCAGCGATATTATTCTTGTTGCAGGTGAAGCAGCGTGAAGCGGCCTTCGTGGGAGCGGGCTTGCCCCGCGATGGCGTCGTCTGATCGTACGCTATCGCGGGGCAAGCCCGCTCCCACAAGGTTCAATCGAAGACGATACCTTGGGCCAGCGGCAACTCCCGCGAATAGTTCACGGTGTTGGTCTGGCGACGCATGTAGCCTTTCCAGGCATCCGACCCGGACTCACGCCCACCTCCGGTCTCCTTCTCGCCCCCGAACGCCCCGCCGATCTCCGCGCCGCTGGTGCCGATGTTGACGTTGGCGATGCCGCAGTCGCTGCCCGCGGCGCTCTGGAAGCGTTCGGCCTCGCGGATGTCGGTGGTGAAGATGCACGATGACAGGCCTTGCGGTACTTCGTTGTTCAGGCGCAGGGCCTCTTCGAAGTCGTCGTAGGCCAGCACGTAGAGAATCGGCGCGAAGGTCTCGTGGCGCACCACCTCGCTCTGGGCCGGCATCTCGGCAATAGCTGGCGACACGTAGTAGGCGTTCGGGTACTGCTCGGCCAGCTGGCGCTCGCCACCGAATACCTGCCCGCCTTCGTCGCGGGCCTTGGCCAGCGCGCCCTGCATGGCATCGAACGACTGCTTGTCGATCAGCGGGCCGACCAGGTTGTCTTTGCGCGGGTCACCAATGCGCACCTTGCCGTAGGCGGCTTTGACGCGGGCGACCACGTCGTCCTTGATCGAACGGTGCACGATCAGGCGTCGCAGGGTGGTGCAACGCTGACCGGCGGTCCCGACTGCGGAGAACAGGATGCCGCGCACGGCCAGGTCGAGGTCGGCGCTCGGAGCCAGGATCATCGCGTTGTTGCCGCCCAGCTCGAGGATGCTGCGGCCAAAGCGCGCCGCTACCCGTGGGCCGACTTCACGGCCCATGCGGGTGCTGCCGGTGGCGCTGACCAGCGCCACGCGTGGATCGTCGACCAGGGCTTCACCGGCATCGCGGCCGCCGATCACCAACTGCGCCACACCTGCCGGTGCCTCGCCGAACGCTTTCAGGGCTTTGTCGAACAGCGCCTGGCAAGCCAGCGCAGTGAGCGGGGTTTTCTCGGACGGTTTCCACACCACGGCGTTACCCGCCACCAGCGCCAGCGCGGTGTTCCACGCCCACACTGCAACCGGGAAGTTGAAGGCGCTGATCACCCCGACCACGCCCAGCGGGTGCCAGGTTTCACGCATGTGGTGGCCCGGGCGCTCGGAGGCAATGGTCAGGCCGTACAGCTGGCGCGACAGGCCGACGGCGAAATCGCAGATATCGATCATCTCCTGCACTTCGCCCAGGCCTTCCTGGGTGATCTTGCCGGCTTCGATGGATACCAACTCGCCGAGGTCGGCCTTGTGTGTGCGCAACACCTCGCCGAACAGGCGCACCAGCTCGCCGCGGCGTGGCGCCGGCACGCTGCGCCAGGCTTCGAAGGCCTGATGCGCCTGGTCGATGCGAGCAACGGTGTCGGCCTTGCCGAGCAACTTCACCGAGGCGATCTGGCTGCCGTCGATGGGGGTATGGACAGGGTAATCGCCCTGGGTGTGAGCCGCGGCGGCGACGCCAAGGCGCTCGAGCAATCCAGCAACCATCGTGCTTCTCCTTACATCGGGTGAAGGGGTTGAAAATGTCGTGGGTCAGTATTAATCCGATTACTCGGGTGCAACAAACGACCTTTATTCCGCATATCATTCCACCAGGTAATGATTTCAGCCGCCGAGACCGCTTATGTCCAAACGCCTGGTACCGTCCATGACCGCCCTGCAGTGCTTCGAGGCCGCAGCCCGCCACCTGAGCTTCACCCGCGCCGCCGAGGAGCTGCACCTGACGCAGAGCGCGGTGAGCAAGCAGGTGGCGCAGCTCGAGGAGATGCTGCGCCACCACCTGTTCCTGCGCATCCGCCGCCGCCTGCAACTGACGCCGGCCGGCAGCCTGTACCTGGCCGAGGTGAACAAGATCCTCACCCAGGTGGACATGTCCAGCCGCTATGTCCTGAGCTACGGCTCGCAGACCGAAGTATTGAAGGTAGCCACTCAACCGAGTTTCGGCGTGCGCTGGCTGATCCCGCACCTCAAGGGCTTCGGCAAGCGCCACCCGAACCTGCACCTGGACATCCGCAACGAGATGGAGCCATTCGCCCTGCTGCAGGGCTCGGCCGACGTGGTGTTCTTCTATGGCCAGGGCACCTGGCCCGGGGCCACCTGCATCGAGCTGTTCGGCGAAGAGGTTGTGCCGGTGTGCGCGCCGGAGCTGCTGCAAGGGCGCACGCTGCCTGACGCCGGCGCGGTGGCGGAGCTGGTGCTGCTACAGAGCACCTCGCGCCCCCAGGCCTGGCACGAATGGTTCCTGGAGCAAGGGCTGCATACCGACAACAGCTACCATGGGCCACGCTTCGACACCTTCTACATGGCGTTGAGCGCGGCGCAGGCCGGATGCGGAGTGGCGTTGGTGCCCAGTTACCTGGTGGCCAAAGAGCTGGCTGAGGGCAGCCTGGTGCTGGCCTGGGACCATGCGATGAAGAGCAATGGCGCGCATTACCTGGCATATGCCGAGCATGCGGCGGAGGTGCCGAAGGTGCGGGCCTTGGTGGATTGGGTTGCCGAGCAGATCCAGCGGCGCGAGCACTGACGCCAGCGCGGGGCAAGCCCGCTCCCACACAGTTCGTGGGAGCGGGCTTGCCCCGCGATAGGGCCGGCAAGTTCGATCATAAAAGGAATGAAACCCGCACTTTTTTTCGCTTGTATGGCAGCTCCATTCCCAGCTTTCATGTAAGTGTCCTCCACTCACCCAGGAAGCTTGCGATGCCCGCCCACGATTTCGTCAGCCCCGACAGCATCCGTGCGCAGTTCTCTGCCGCCATGTCGCTCATGTACAAGCAGGAAGTCCCGCTGTACGGCACGCTGCTTGAGCTGGTGAGCGAAACCAACCGGCAGGTGATGGCCGCGCAGCCCAAGGTGGCCGAGGCACTACGCTGGACCGGCGAGATCGAACGCCTCGACCAGGAGCGCCACGGCGCCATCCGCGTGGGCACCGCCGAGGAGCTCGCCACCATCGCCCGCCTGTTCGCGGTCATGGGCATGGCGCCGGTCGGCTATTACGACCTGAGCTCCGCCGGCGTACCGGTGCATTCCACCGCGTTCCGCGCCGTGCACGAGCAGTCGCTGCATGTCAGCCCGTTCCGGGTGTTCACTTCGCTGCTACGCCTGGAACTGATCGACAACCCGCAACTGCGCACGCTGGCCCAGGGTATTCTCGACAAGCGACAGATCTTCACCACCCGTGTGCTCGAACTGATCGCCCAATGCGAACACGATGGTGGCCTGAACGCGAGCGATGCCGACACGTTTGTCGACGAAGCACTGCACACCTTCCGCTGGCACCAGGACGCCACCGTCACCGCCGAGCAGTACCAGCAACTGCACGACCAGCACCGCCTGATCGCTGACGTGGTGGCGTTCAAAGGCCCACACATCAACCACCTGACCCCGCGCACCCTGGACATCGACGCGATCCAGCTCGGCATGCCGGCCAAGGGCATTCCGCCCAAGGCGGTGGTCGAAGGGCCGCCCACCCGCCGCCAGCCGATACTGCTACGCCAGACCAGCTTCAAGGCTCTGCAGGAAAGGGTCGCTTTCAGCGATGCCCAGGGCAGCCACACGGCGCGCTTCGGCGAGATCGAACAACGCGGCGCAGCGCTGACGCCCAAGGGGCGCCAGCTGTACGACCGGCTGCTGGATGCGACCCGTGAAGCCTTGGGCGGCGCGCCGGCGGAGGCCAATGCCAAGCGATATATGGCGCTGCTCGCGGAGCACTTCGCCGAGTTTCCGGATGACCTGGGGCAGATGCGCGAGCAGGGGCTTGCGTACTTTCGCTACTTCGCCACCGAGAAAGGCCTGGCCGAGCGCGGGCAACAGGATCGCCCGACCACCCTGCAGGGGTTGATCGACGCCGGGCACGTGCATTTCGAGGCGCTGGTGTATGAGGATTTCCTGCCGGTGAGTGCGGCGGGGATCTTCCAGTCCAACCTGGGGGATGAGGGCCAGGCCGACTATGGCAGCAATGCCAATCGGGATGCCTTCGAGTTGGCGCTGGGGTTGCAGGTGCAGGATGAGCTGGCGCTGTATGCGCAGAGCGAGCGCAGATCGTTGCAGGCGTGTGCGCAGGCGTTGGGCTTGGGGGCGATGTAGAACGTCGATCGCTATCGCGGGGCAAGCCCGCTCCCACGAGCGCACCAAGGCCTCCGTGGGAGCGGGCTTGCCCCGCGATGATGTTGTTTGCTCAATCAGCGCCCAACGCGGAACCGATCCACTTCCTGGCGCAACTGCCCCGCCAGTCCTTCCAGCTCGCGGGCCGTCGTGGCCAGCTCATTGGCCACATCGCGCTGCTCACTGTTGGCCTGGGCGATGCTCTGCAGGTTGCGGCTGAGCACCGTCGCGGTGCTGCTCTGTTCCTGGGTCGCAGTGCTGATCACGGCGAACTGCTCGCCCGCCACCCTGCTCTGCTCGTCGATCCGGGCCAGGGCCTCGGCGACCTTGTCATTGCGCGCCAGGCCTTCCTGCATCAGCTGGTTGCCCTGCTCCAACGTGCTGATGGCATGGCCGGTCTGCTGCTGGATGCTGGCGATCATGCCGGAGATCTCGTCGGTGGCCTGGCGGGTGCGCGCGGCCAGGCCACGGACCTCGTCGGCGACCACGGCGAAACCACGGCCCTGCTCGCCGGCCCGGGCAGCTTCGATGGCGGCATTGAGCGCCAGCAGGTTGGTCTGCTCGGCAATCGAGGTGATCACGCCGACAATGCCGCCGATCTCCTGCGAGCGAGCACCTAGGGTGTCCATCACGCTGGCGGTGCCGCCCAAGGCCTCGGCGATCTGCCGCAGGGAAACCGAGGCTTCGTCCATCGCGCTGCGACCGATGCGGGTCTGCTGGGCGTTGTCGCGGGCCATGCGCTCGGTACCGGCCATGTTGTCGGCGATGTTCATCGAGGTGGCACTGAACTCCTCCACTGCGCCGGCCATGCTGGTGATCTCGCCGGATTGCTGGTCCATACCCTCGCAGGCGCCGGACGACAGACCCGACAACGAGCGTGCGCGGCCACTGACCTGGTCGGAGGCGGTGCGGATATGCTCGACCATGGTCGCCAACGCATCGCCCATCTGGTTGAAGCTGCGGGCCAACTGGCCGATCTCGTCATGGCTGGTGACGCTCAGGCGGGCGTTGAGATCGCCGGCACCCAGGGCTTCGGCCTGGCGCACCAGGTCGCCGAGCGGGCGCAACTTGCGACGCAGCAGCCAGAGGGTCGCGGCCACGGCCAGCAGCATCGCCAACAGACTGCCGATGGCCAGGCGCAGGCCGACGCTCCAGGTCACTTCGCGGATTTCCGCCTTGGGCATGCTCGCCACCACGGTCCACGGACCTTCGGCGAACGGCGCGCTGACACTGAACAGGTCCTGGTCGGCATTGGCCGGGGGGACCAGCCATTGGCCCTGATCGTCCCGAATGGCCAGCGAACCGGTCTGGCCGATGCGAAAGCGCTTGAGATTGGCGAACTGGGCGTTTTGCGCGTCGGTGTAGTCGAAACCGACGAACAGCACGGCGATCACCCGCCCGCCGCCATCGCGCACCGGCACGTAGCGGGTCATGTAGTTGCGCTCGAACAGCATCGCGCGGCCGACATACATCTGCCCGGCCAGCAGCTTGGCATAGGCCGGGTGCTGGCGGTCCAGCTGGGTGCCGATGGCGCGGTTGCCGTCCTGCTTCTTCAGGTTGGTGCTGATGCGCACGAAGTCGTCGCCGCTGAGCACGAACAGCGTCGCGATCCCGGCGGTCATCTGCTGGAATTCATCGACCACCTGGAAGTCGTTGTTCAACAGCCGCTCGCCCAGGTACAGGGCCGGCGTGGCCTGGCCTGCGACCTGCACCGTCTCGCCGGCGTGCAGCATCAGGCCCGAGGCGAACCGCCGCTCGAACAGGCCGCTCAGGCGCTGGGTGTTGTCCTTGAGCGAACCGTGGAAGGTGTCCAGCTGGTCGGCCAGCAGCCGCGCCTCGCTGGCCAGGTGTTCCTGACGGGTGGCCAGGTTGGCGTCGTCCAGCGAACGCAGGGCGAACAGGGTGCTACCGGTGATCACCAGCGCCAGCACGATGGCGAGGGCGATCCCGAGCTGCGAGGCGATACGGGCACGCGGTTGAGACATGGCAAGGCTC
The DNA here is from genome assembly GCF_047501685.1 of Pseudomonas sp. CAM1A. NCBI lineage: Bacteria > Pseudomonadati > Pseudomonadota > Gammaproteobacteria > Pseudomonadales > Pseudomonadaceae > Pseudomonas > Pseudomonas sp. CAM1A. The sequence goes on from NZ_JBFNXP010000001.1 coordinate 506,900, forward strand.
CTGGCAAGAGGCCGGGATCGTCCTGATCACGCTGACCGCCCGCTTCCTATCAACGGGGAATCGCGTCCTCTTCCGGGACGCTGGTGCAAGTTGATCGGCGTCTGTAGGAAATACTTGAGTACAGGGCCGGGATATTCGCAAACGTTTTCTTGCTGTGGCCTTTCGGGCGTTTCTAGCCCTGCGCCGAAAGGATATGCACAGCTGGCAAATCCATCGCCTGCGCCTCCTCCTGCAGAAACACGCTGAGCCTGCGCAACCGCTCCCCACCCGGCCGGGTCCTTGGCCACACCAGGTAGTAGTCCATGCCGCTGGCCACCGCGGTCGGCCAGGGCAGGCTCAACCGCCGCTGGGCCACATCCTCGGCCACCATCAGCAGGTCACCCATGGAGATCCCGTAGCCCCGCGCGGCGGCGATCATGCCCAGCTCGAGGGTGTCGAACACCTGCCCGCCCTTGAGCGACACCTTGTCGGTCAGCCCCATGCGCGCCAGCCAGGCACGCCAGTCACGCTTGTCCGGCGTGGGGTGCAACAGTTCGATACCCGCCAGGCGCCGCTCGTCCCAGGGCGCGTCATCGAGCAGGTCGGGGGCGCCCACCGGGATCAGCAACTCGGAAAACAGCCGCCGTACTTCCCAGTCCACCGGGAAGCTGCCATCGCTGAGCAGCACCGCGCAGTCGAACGGCTCCTGGTTGAAGTCAACATGGTCGACGTCCATCCAGGCGCTGGTCAGCTGGACTTCATTGCCGGGCTGCAGATGGCGGAAGCGACTCAGGCGCGCCAACAGCCAGCGCATGGTCAGGGTTGATGGGGCCTTCATGCGCAGGATGTCATCTTCACCGCGCAAGGTTTCGCAGGCCCTCTCCAGCGAGGCGAACCCGTCGCGCACACCGGGCAGCAGCATGCGCGCCGCTTCGGTCAGCTGCAGACTGCGGCCATTGCGCACGAACAGGCGGCAGGCGAAATGCTCCTCCAGGGTGCGGATATGCCGGCTGACCGCGCTTTGGGTGATCGCCAGCTCTTCCCCGGCACGGGTGAATGAGCTCAGCCGAGCGGCAGCTTCAAATGCGCGCAGCGCATAGAGCGGAGGCAGTTGGCGGATCATGATGCACCTGTCATACGGGAGCTGGGTCGGTGCAGAGGATCATACAGGCATGAGTCAGACTCATGGCACTGATCGCATTTATCCTTTTGTGCAAAGCTGACCGAAGCCTCAGAATCGACGGCTCGCTTCCAGAATCATCAAGAAGGACCGCCCCCATGCATGTCGCGCCCACCACCGAACTCAAGGCTTTGCTGCGCCTGGCCGGGCCGCTGATTGCCTCGCAGTTGGCGCACATGCTGATGGTGCTCACCGACACCCTGATGATGGCTCGCATCAGCCCGCAGGCCCTGGCCGGTGGCGGCCTGGGCGCGGCCAGCTACTCGTTCGTGTCGATCTTCTGCCTGGGCGTGATCGCCGCGGTCGGCACGCTGGTGGCCATCCGCAAGGGCGCCAACGACATCGAGGGCGTCACCCGCCTGGCGCAGAGCGGCCTGTGGCTGGCCTGGGGCCTGGCGCTGATCTCGGCGCTGGTGATGTGGAACCTCAAGCCGGTGCTGCTGCTGTTCGGCCAGAAGCCGGAGAACGTCGAGTCGGCGATGCAGCTGCTCACCCTGCTGCCACTCGCCCTCCCCGGCTACATGACCTTCATGGCGCTGCGTGGCTTCACCAGCGCCCTGGGCCACTCGACTCCGGTGATGGTCATCAGCCTGGTGGGCACGGTGGCCAACTACCTGTTCAACCATGCGCTGATCGAGGGCATGTTCGGCCTGCCCAAGCTGGGGCTGATGGGCATCGGCCTGGTCACCGCGGTGGTGACCCTGGGCATGTCCATCGCCCTGGCGCTTTATATTCGCTGGCACAAGGCCTATGCCGCCTACCCACTGCGCAAGGGCCTGTTGCGCCCTTCCCTGCCGGCGCTGCGCGAGCTGTGGCGGCTGGGCCTGCCGATCGGCGGGACCTATATGGTCGAAGTGGGCCTGTTTGCCTTTGCCGCCCTGTGCATGGGCGTGCTGGGCAGCACGGAGCTGGCGGCGCACCAGATCGCCCTGCAGATCGTCTCCACCGCGTTCATGGTGCCGACGGGCCTTTCGTATGCGGTGACCATGCGCGTCGGCCTTTATTACGGCGCCGGCAACCTGCTGGCGGCCCGTAGTGCCGGGCGCGTGGGGATTGGTTTCGGCGCCTCGCTGATGTTCGCCTTCGCCGCACTGTTCTGGTTGTTGCCGGACGCCCTGGTCGGATTGTTCATCGACCGCAACGACCCGGCCTTCGCGGCGATCTTCATGCTCGCGGTGCAGCTGGTGATGGTGGCGGCATGGTTCGAACTGTTCGATGGCGTGCAGACCATCGCCATGGGCTCGATCCGTGGTCTGAAGGATGCCAAGACCACCTTCCTGATCGGCCTGGTGTGCTACTGGCTGGTGGGCGCGCCGAGCGCGTGGCTGTTCGCTTTCAACCTCGGTGGCGGCGCGCAGGGGATCTGGTGGGGGCTGGCGCTGGGCCTGGCCTGCGCGGCGGTGGCGCTGACGTTTGGCTTCGAATGGCGGATGAAGCGGTTGCTGGGCAAGGCCGAGCGTGCGCGGCGGGCGGCGGTCTCGGCTTGAGGGGCTTGGGGCGCTGGGGGATCGCGTGATGGCCGGCAGGTGCCTGGCGCTGCAACTGTGTCGTCGAACACTTTCAGCTAGAACCTACCAAAAACTGTACTACTGTACTGCCTTAAACATCGCCTCTTGCCATCCATTTCCCTACCAACAGCACAAAACCGCACCAAAAAAGTGCGCACCAGTACAGTTTCGCCAATAACCAGTGCAACAGTCGCTTTCAACAGTTAACTGGCCCATCACAATACACTTGAACTGTACCTACTGTTCTGGACGAGAGAGGAGGAAGATGGGCACCAGTTAAATCACTCCCTAATGCCGCCACAAGCGGAAGGATGACACATCATGGAACGTACCCTCAGTTCCGACATGGTTTTCGAAAACGCCCAAGCTTCCAACGCCGCCCTGCCACTGCGCGTTCTGTCCACCCTGGTACTGTGGCAGCGCCGCATGGCCAGCCGCCGCCAACTGGCGCGCCTGGACTCCCGCCTGCTGGCCGACGCCGGTATCAGCGAGTCGCAGCGCTACGAAGAGCTGAGCAAGCCTTTCTGGCGCTAAGCGCCGGCCGCCGGCCCAGGTCGGCACCGTGAACTTTCAAGAACCCGCCGCAGGCAACTGCGGCGGGTTTTTTGTTTTAAGCCGCGCAGTAGAGCACTCGCGCACGCAAGCGTAACAGTTTTATACAATTTAAATTCTATAGATACAGTTACGATTTGATCCGCTTTTCACGCCCAGGCGTAAGAACCGCCGCGTGTTACGCTTGTCCTACGCGCCTGGCATATAAAGTACCGTGACGAGCCAAGCGAGCGTCCGATAACCAGAACCAACCTTGACCCTGTGCAGGAGTCCACCAACATGTCCCGTTATCACCTGATTGGCGCCGCCTTGCTGCTGTCCCTCACCGGTGCCGCCAACGCCACCAGCTTCGTCGTCACCACCGACGCCGTCGTCGGCGCCGTAGCCGCCTCGACCGACGCCACGTCCGATATTTCCTCCTCGTTCCGCGACGACAAGATCGTCAAGGCCGCCCGTGACGATGCCGCCAGCTTCGTCGGCAGCGATGGCGCCATCCGCGGCGCCAAGCTGGAAAGCGCATTCGTGCATATCCGCCAGCAGCTGCCGGCCCTGCAAGCCAGCGATGCGCAGCTGGCGCGCGCCATCCTCGCCATCTGACCCTGCCCTTGCCCCGGATTCACTGGCTCCGAGCCGTGCATCCGGGGTAGCCTTCGCAGCCCGAGACAATCGCCACTTCAAAGCCCATGCGTTATCTATTGCTTTCCTTTGTCGCCCTGGCCTGCATGAACAGCGCCCAGGCGATGGATGCCACCACCCAGAGCCTGGTCATCACGGGCTACGTCACCAGCCAGGTGACGGCCGCCCCCTTCGACCGCAAACGGATCGTCGCGGCCCGTGACGATGCCGCCGTGTTCGTCGCCAGCGACGGCCTGATCCGTGGCGCCCGGCTGGAGGCGGCGTTCGACGCCCTGCGCCACGGCTGCGCCCGGCACTCTGTCGGCGACCGTGAACTGGCCGAAGCGATTCTCGTCCAATAACTACACCCGCTCCCTTGCATTTCCGGAGATGCTCCATGCGTAAACCGCTGATCGCCGCCACCCTCGGCATGCTGCTGCTCGCCGACCTGGCCCAGGCACACACCCTGGTGGCCACCAGCAACATCATCGTCCGCGCCTTTGGCCGGTCGATCGATTTCACCTCCGACACCACCACCTCGATCCGCGACTCGAAAGTGGTGCGTGAAGCCCACGACGACGCCGCCAGCTTCGTCGCCAGCAATGGCGACATCCGCGGCGCGCAGCTCGAAGCCGCCTTCGACACCTTGCGAGCCCGTGTGCCCGAAGCCCGCGACGCCAGCGACCAGGTGCTGGCCGAAGCCATCCTCGCCCTGTGAAGCGCATGCGTGCCTGGCTGCTGGGCTGCGCCCTGACGCTGCTTGGCACGCCCGCCCTGGCCGATCTGCAGCTGGTGCTGCAGACCGACGGCCTTGACCCTTCGCAACGGCAGGCCAGTCAGGTGCTGCTCGACGAAGCCATGGCCAAGCTGCCACCGCGCTTCAAGCAGCAGCTCGACCGGCAGATCCTGGTCAGCTGGACCTCGCGCATGCCCGAGGATGCCTACGGCCAGGCCTCGCCGGTCGCCAGCCTGGATCTCAACCGGCGCCTGCTGCCGGGTCTCGTAGACGGCAGTGCCGCCCGCGAGAAGACCAACCGCCCCCATGGCACGGTCCGCGAAGAACTGCTGGCCACCGTGCTCCACGAGCTTACCCATATCTATGACCGCGCCCGCCTGTGGCCGGACGCCGAACGCCGGCTGATCAGCCGCTGCAAGCGCCAGCAGGGCGCACTTGGCAAGGTCGGCCTGGCGCAGGACTGTCGCGGCCAGGCCGAGCGCCGCTTCACCCTGAGCGACGACCCGCGCCTGCTGGACCTGGCCGGCTGGCCGCAGTACGTCGGCCGGCGCGGCGAGCGCGAGCAACACAATGGCCAGCTGGTGCGCAGCCCGGACCCTTACGAACTGAGTAGCCCGAAAGAGTTCATTGCGGTCAACATGGAGTACTTCCTCCTCGACCCGAGCTACGGCTGCCGCCGCCCGGCACTGAACCAGTACCTGCGCGACCACTTCGGCTGGGCGCCGCACCAGGACGCCTGCGCCAAGGGCCTGCCGTTCCTCAACGCCGGCAACGACTTCGCCCGCCAACCCTTGGGCGAGATCGACCCGGAACGGGTCTACGAGGTCGACTACCTGCTGGCCGAGGCCAACCAGAACTGGGTCAGCCGCTGGGGCCACAGCATGCTGCGCCTGGTGATCTGTGCCCCGGGTCGGCCACGCGGGCCGGCCTGCCGCCTGGACCTCGACCAGAGCCTGGTGCTGTCGTACCGCGCCTTCGTCAACGACGTACAGCTGTCCAGCTGGGATGGCCTGGTCGGCGCCTACCCGTCACGGCTGTTCGTGCTGCCGCTGGGGCAGGTGATCGACGAGTACACCAAGACCGAGCTGCGCAGCCTGGCCTCGGTGCCGCTCAAGCTCAGCCGCGGCGAGATCGAGAACCTGGTGCGCCAGGCCGCCGAGATGCACTGGAGCTACGACGGCAACTACTACTTCCTGTCCAACAACTGCGCCGTGGAGTCGCTCAAGCTGCTGCGCAGCGGCACCGGCAACCCGCGCCTGAACGACCTGGACAGCATCATGCCCAACGGCCTGCTCGAGGTCATGAAGGGCAGGGGCCTGGCCGATACCAGCGTGCTCGACGACCCGCGCGAAGCCCTGCGCCTGGGCTATCGCTTCGACTCTTACCGCGATCGCTACCAGGCGATGTTCGAGGTATTGCGCAAGCAGTTGCCGGTCAGACAGACCACCGTGGAAGACTGGCTGGCACAGGATGCCGAGCAGCGCCGCCAGTGGTTCGACCGCGCCGACCTGCGTACCAGCGCGGCCTTGCTGCTGCTCGAACAGGCCGGGCTGCGGCGCCAACTGTTGCTGGCCCAGGATGAAGTCAAGCAACGCTACCTGAACGGGCGGGCGCTCAAGGACGGCAGTTTCGACAAGGCCAACGAGACCTTGCAGGCGATGCTGGCCAACAGCGGCTTCCTCAGCCGCCCGGCGGAATTGCTCGGGGCAGGGGGCTACGGCCTGCCGCAGCCAGAAGAGCGCAAGCAGCTGGAGCAGGTGAGCAGCGAGCGCCAGGCGCAGCTGCTGCGCCTGAGCACCGACCTGGACCAGCAGGTGAGGGCGCTGCTGGGGCCGGAGCGGGGCAGGGAGATCAAGGCGGTGGAGGCCAATATCAAGCAGGTGGGCGAGCACCTGCGAGCGTTGCACAAGGCGGCCGGGGGGTTGCAGCTGCCCTAGCGCATGGCAGGTCAGCCTCTATCGCCGGCAAGCCGGCTCCCACAGGGATCGCATAACCCTGTGGGAGCCGGCTTGCCGGCGATAGGGCCGGAAGAGGCAGCACAATGCCCTACGGGCTTTCCTCGTCTTCCTCCGGCAACTCTTGGTCCACCTGCAACCACGGCAAGCGGCTCCCCACCCAGATATGCCGATTGGCCGGCACCCGCTCCGGGTGATCCAGCGTCGCCACGGTCACATCGATCGAATCCGGGCTATGGGTCGTCACCAGCGCCACGTGCGCCCCGCAACTGCCACAGAAGTAACGACTGCAGGTTTCCGGCGCCATGTAGCGCTGCGGTGAACCCGCCAACCACTGGAAATCCTTGAAGGGCAGGGTGACCCAGGTCACCAGCGTGCCCCCGCTGACCCGCCGACAGATCGAGCAATGGCAATGGGCGACATCGCCCAGGGCGCCCGACAAGCGATAACGCAGGGCACCGCAATGGCACCCGCCTTCCACGACATCCGACATCGAAACGACCTCCCGTCGCCTGGCGCCAGCCGAAAGCTGGCTGAAAGCTTGCCCACATAGGATAGCGCCACCACCGGCAGCAGACCGGTCAGCCAGGGCACCCGGAAACTTCCGCGCCCGGCCCAATCAACAACAACAATGGTGATTCTGATGTTTTCCTGTGCCCGCCTTTTCGCAGTACCCCTCCGCCTGCTCCTCGCGCAGCGCCTGACGCGCTGATCCGCCCGAATCGTCCTTCCTTTCGCCGCGCCACGCCTGGAGTACCGCCATGCTGACCTTCCTCGGCTTCGCCATGGTCATCACCTTCATGTACCTGATCATGACCAAGCGCCTGTCGGCCTTGATCGCGCTGATCCTGGTACCGATCCTGTTCGCCCTGTTCGGCGGCTTCTACAGCGACATCGGCCCGATGATGCTGCAGGGCATCAGCAAGCTTGCGCCCACTGGCGTGATGCTGATGTTCGCCATTCTCTACTTTGCCCTGATGATCGACTCCGGCCTGTTCGACCCGGCCGTGCGCAAGATCCTCAAGCTGGTCAAGGGCGACCCGCTGAAAGTCTCGGTCGGCACCGCGGTGCTGGCGCTGGTGGTGTCCCTCGACGGCGATGGCGCCACCACCTACATGATCTGCTGCGCCGCCATGCTGCCGATGTACAGCCGCCTGGGCATGAGCCCGCGGATCATGGCCGGCCTGATCATCCTCGCCGGCGGGGTGATGAACATGACCCCGTGGGGCGGCCCGACCGCGCGCGCCGCCAGTGCCCTGCACGTGGACCCTTCGGACATCTTCGTGCCGATGATCCCGGCCATGGCCTTCGGTGTGCTGGCGATCCTCGCAATCGCCTACTGGTACGGCCTGCGTGAGCGTGCCCGCCTGGGTGAACTGCACCTGCCGACCGACGACATCGACCACAGCGAAATCAGCGTGTCGCAGTTCCCGGAAGCCCGCCGGCCGAAGCTGCTGTGGTTCAACGGCGCCCTGACCGCCGCGCTGATGGTTGCGTTGATCGCCGGCGTGCTGCCGCTGCCGGTGCTGTTCATGATCGCCTTCAGCATCGCCATGATCGTCAACTACCCGTGCCTGCAGCAGCAGAAGGACCGCATCGCCGCCCACGCCTCCAGCGTGCTCGCCGTGAGCGGGCTGATCTTCGCCGCGGGCATCTTCACCGGCATCCTGTCGGGTACCGGCATGGTCGATGCCATGTCCAAGAGCCTGCTGGCGGTGATTCCGGAGGCGTTCGGCCCCTACATGGCGGTGATCACCGCACTGGTCAGCATGCCGTTCACCTTCTTCATGTCCAACGACGCCTTCTACTACGGCGTGCTGCCAGTGCTGTCGGAGTTCGCCAGCCACTACGGCGTCACCCCGGTGGAAATGGCCCGCGCGTCGATCGTCGGCCAGCCGGTACACCTGCTCAGCCCGTTGGTACCCTCCACCTACCTGCTGGTGGCCCTGGCCGGCATCGAGTTCGGCGACCACCAGCGCTTCACCCTCAAGTGGGCAGTGCTGGTGTGCCTGTGCATAATGTTCGGCGCACTGGCACTGGGGACTTTCCCGCTGTTCAGCAGTCTGTAATACAAGCGCCTCATCCAACCGCAAAGCGCCCGCCATCAGGGCGCTTTGCCTTTACCGCTCGAAGGAATACACATGGAATGGCTGACCAGCCCGGAAATCTGGGTTGCCTTTTTCACCCTCACCGCGCTTGAGATCGTGCTCGGGATCGACAACATCATCATGATCTCGATCCTGGTCAGCCGCATGCCCAAGCACATGCAGCCGCGCACGCGGATCTTCGGTCTGGCCCTGGCCATGGTCACGCGGATCATGCTGCTACTGTCGATCACCTGGGTCATGCGCCTGACCGACGACCTGTTCCATGTGCTGGGCGAGGGTATCTCCGGGCGCGACCTGATCCTGTTCTTCGGCGGCCTGTTCCTCTTGTGGAAAAGCTCCCAGGAGATCTACCACGGCCTGGAAGGCGAGGACGAAAACCCCGACGAGCCGAAAGGCGCGGGTGGCAAGTTCTTCTACACCATCATCCAGATCGCCATCATCGACATCGTGTTCTCGCTGGACTCGGTGATCACCGCGGTGGGCATGGTCTCCCACGTGCCGGTGATGATCGCCGCGATCATCGTCGCGGTACTGGTGATGATGCTCTGCGCCGGCACCATCAGTGATTTCATCGACAAGCACCCATCGCTGAAGATGCTCGCGCTTTCGTTCCTGATCGTCGTCGGTACCGTGCTGATCGCCGAATCCTTCGATGTGCACGTGCCGAAGGGCTACGTCTACTTCGCCATGGCTTTCTCGCTGGCGGTGGAGGCGATCAACATCCGCATGCGCACGGCGATGGCCCGCAAGAAGGGCAAGGAACACGATCCAGTGAAACTGCGCAAGGACATCCCGGGTCAATAGACCCAGGAAGCGCGGTAGCGAAAGGGCCCTTCGGGGCCTTTTTTTGTTGCCGACGATCAGGCCAGCGCATGTTTCAAATACGTTTCACCCATGCCAAGCTGGCGCCAGCCAGGCAAAACAACTAAAGCTTCAGTGAGCACTGGAAAAACCAGCCCACCCCCGGGCCAGGCTCGCCGCTGCACCCATTGGCCCCGCCCAGGGGCATAGAAGAAAAGGGGGCCCGACCATGCTGACCCTGCTCAATCTGCTCTCCGCCGTGGCGTTGCTGGTGTGGGGCACCCATATCGTGCGTACCGGCATCTTGCGGGTGTATGGCTCGAACCTGCGCCGGGTGCTCGGCCAGAACATGAACAAGCGCCCGCTGGCGTTCATCGCCGGGATCCTGGTCACCGCCATGGTGCAGAGCAGCAACGCCACCGCCATGCTGGTCACCTCATTCGTCGGCCAGGGCCTGATGGCCATGACCCCGGCCCTGGCGATCATGCTCGGCGCCGATGTGGGTACCGCGCTGATGGCCCGGGTGCTGACCTTCGACCTGTCCTGGCTGTCGCCGCTGCTGATCTTCCTCGGGGTGATCTTCTTCCTCTCGCGCAAGCAGACCCGCGCCGGCCAGCTGGGCCGGGTGGGTATCGGCCTGGGCCTGATCATCCTGGCGCTGCAGCTGATCGTCCACGCCGCCGCGCCGATCACCCACGCCCAGGGGGTGAAGGTGCTGTTCGCCTCGCTCACTGGCGATATCCTGCTCGACGCCCTGATCGGCGCGCTGTTCGCCATGATCTCCTACTCCAGCCTGGCCGCCGTGCTGCTCACCGCCACGCTGGCAGGCGCCGAAGTGATCAGCCTGCCGGTGGCCATCGGCCTGGTGATCGGCGCCAACATCGGCAGCGGCTTGCTGGCCTTTCTCACCACCAGCCTGCAGAACAGCGCCGGGCGCCGGGTGGCGCTGGGCAGCCTGCTGTACAAGATCGTCGGCCTGCTGCTGATCATCCCGGTGCTGCACCCGCTGGTGGAGTGGATGGACAGCCTGAGCTTCAGCCCGCAGGAGCTGGTGATCGGCTTCCATCTGCTCTACAACACCTTGCGCTGCCTGCTGATGCTGCCAACGGTGAAACCCATGGGCCGGGTGTGCAGCTACCTGCTGCCCGAACGCGACAGCGGCAATGGCCACCACCAGCCACGCCACTTGGACCCGACCGCTTTGAATACCCCCAGCCTGGCGCTGGTCAACGCCGTGCGCGAGACCTTGCGCCTGGGCGATATCGTCGACAGCCTGCTCGAGGCCATGCTTGGCGCCCTGCGCGGTACCCAGACGGCCTTGCCGCAACAGGTTCGGGCCCTCGGCGAGGATGCCGAGGCGCTGTACAACGCCATCAAGCTGTACCTGGCGCAGATGCCCCGTGAAGACCTTGCCGAGCAGGACAACCGGCGCTGGGCAGAGATCATCGAGGTGGCGATCAACCTCAAGCTGGCAAGCGACCTGATCGAACGGATGCTGCGCAAGGTGCAGCAGCAGAAGACCTCGCAGCGCCGGGAGTTCTCCCAGGTCGGCCTGGAGGAGTTGACCGGCCTGCAGGAGCAATTGCTGGCCAACCTGCGCCTGGGCCTGTCGGTGTTCCTCAGCGCCGACCCGCAGAGCGCGCAGCAGCTGCTGCGCGAGAAACGTCGCTTCCGCGCCCAGGAACGGCGCCTGGCCCACGCCCATGTCAGCCGCCTGCAACGTAAAGTGGTGCAGAGTATCGAGACCAGTTCGCTACACTTGGAGCTCATTGCCGACATGAAGCGTTTGAACTCTTTGTTCTGCAGCAGTGCCTATGTGGTACTGGGCGGCACCGACACCGGCGGGCTGATGCTCGACAGCGTGCCGGACGAAGCCCGCCAGCCTTGAGCCCAGACACCCCGGAGACCGAAGCTCGCCTATGCGTTGCCTGTTGTTCGTTTGCCTGCTGATCTGCAGCCTGCCCACGCTCGCCCTCGACCGCTCGCGAGTCGAGGGCTACCTGTTGCCCAACGGCCTGCAGGTGATCCTCAAGTCCGGCTACGAGCGCGACCATGTGTCGATCCGCCTGGTGGTAGGCGTGGGCCTGGACGACTTCGACTGTGACCAGCGCGAGCTGCCGCACCTGCTCGAGCATTTGCTGTTCAGCGGTATCGACGAGACCGGCGAGGGTGGCCTGGAGGAGCGCATCCAGGCCCTGGGCGGGGAGTGGAACGCCTTCACCAGCAGCGCCGACACCACCTTCGTCATCGAGGCCCCGGCGCGTAACCAGCGCAAGGTGCTCGACCTGCTGCTGGCGGTCATCCGCGACACCCACATCGACGAAAAGGCGCTGGCCACCGCGAAAAAGATCATCGAACGCGAGGACGGCGGCCACTACGGCCGCCTGCAGCGCTGGCTCGATCGTCAGGACATCGGCCACCCGGCCAGCGACCAGCTGGCCACCGAGCTGGGCCTGAAATGCCCGGAGCGCTCCAACCTCGACGACATGACCCTGGAGCAGGTCCAGCAGTTGCGCGAGCACTGGTATGTGGCCAACAACATGTCGCTGATCGTCGTCGGCGGCCTCGACCGCCTGCTGCCGGCCTATCTGGAACGCACCTTTGGCGAGCTGCCGGCGACCGAGCCCGAAGAGCGCCGCAACCTCGAAAGCATCAGCCAGCAGGCCGAGCAGCGTCGTGACCTGACCCGCGGCTGGCTGGGCGACAACGTCAAGTTGCACTGGCTGTTCATCGAGCCGACGCTGGAGGAGGGGCATGACCAGACCCTCGAGCTGCTGTCGCGCTACCTGGACTGGGCGCTGTACGACCAGCTGCGTCTGCGCCACGGGCTGTCCTACGGCCCGTCGGCGCAACGCGAGAGCTTTGGCGACAGCGGGCTGCTCAGCCTCAATGCCGACCTCGAACGCCAGGACCTCGACAAGGCACTCAAGGTACTCGAGCAGCTGTTCGACCACCTGCGCAAGCATGGCCTGGACCCGGACACCTTTGCCCGCATCAAGGAAGCGGCGATTGCCCGGGAAAGCTGGACCACCCAGGGCAATGCGGCGCTCGCCGACTACTACTGGGGGGCGCTGAACGCCTACGAGGACGGGCGCTTCACCGATCCGGTGCGGCAACTGCGCCAGGTCAGCCTCAAGCAGGCCGACGCTGCGCTACGCGAACTGCTCAAGGAGCCGGGGTACCTGCGCATCGAGAAGCCGTTGCTGGGCTATGACGAGCTGTATGGGCTGGTGGCGTTGTTGCTGGGGTTGATCCTGGCGGTCGGGCTGATCCGCCGCCGCCGGCCACACGCCAAGCCCAGCGGTGCTACACGGGCGCCCTGATTCGGCGGTATCCTGTAGGCCTTTCGCCAGCGCTCATCGCGGGGCAAGCCCGCTCCCACGCCGATTTCATGCGTGGGAGCGAGCTTACCCCGCGATGAGGCCGGCATAGCCATCCACCGCTTCCTGTTGCTTGCCTCATGCCCCCGATCCCCAGCTTCATCCTGCGCATCATCGAGCTGCTCAAACGCTACCCCGGCATCATCGCGCTCTACGGTTTCCTCTCGGGGATCGGCAGCTTCATCCTGGTCGATCGCCAGGCCGGCCTGGCTCGCTGGATCGCCATCGTCATGCTGGTCAGCTGGGTCTGGCTGATGCTGGAGAACACCCTCACCGAACTGTTCGCCCGCACCTTCAAGCGCGAGATCCCGCAACCGCTGCTGCGCTTCGCGACGCAGATGATCCACCAGGAAAGCCTGTTCTTCGTCCTGCCGTTCTTCTTCATCACCACCACCTGGAACAGCGGCCAGCTGGTGTTCACCGGCCTGCTTGGCGCCGCCGGGCTGATCTCGATCATCGACCCGCTGTACCACAAGTGGCTGGCGCCGCGGCGTTGGCTGTTCCTGGCGCTGCATACCCTGACGCTGTTCGCCGCCATGCTCACGGCACTGCCGATCATCCTGCACCTGACCACCGCGCAAAGCTTCAAGCTGGCCCTGATCGCCGCCATGGCGCTGTCGTTCCCGAGCCTGGCCAGCAGCTTCCCGATCAACAACTGGCGCCGCGGCGTGGCCCTGGTGCTGGTCACCCTGGCGGTCGGCGGCGGCGGCTGGCTGCTGCGCTCGTGGGTGCCACCGGCCACGCTGTGGATGACCGATGTGGCGATCAGCACCGAAGTGCTCAACCGCCAGCCGGGCGCCTCGCTGGACGAAGTGGCCGCGAGTCGCATCCGCAGCGGCGGGCTGTACGCCTACACCGCCATCAATGCACCGCGCGGGCTGAACGAGCGCATCTACCATGTGTGGCAGCTCGACGGCAAAGAGGTCGACCGCATTGCCCTGGATATCCACGGCGGGCGCAAGGAGGGCTACCGCGCCTGGACCCACAAGCAGAACTTCCCGCCCAATCCGGTGGGCAAGTGGCAGGTGAGGGTGCTGACCGAGGACGGGCAGGTGATCGGGGTGTTGCGGTTCAAGGTGGTGGACTCCTGACAAGATCGCGGGGCAAGTCGCATCGGCGCACCGCCGCTCCCACGCCATGAATCTGGTGGGAGCGGGCTTGCCCCGCGATGGGCTATGATCTGAGTCGCCGATTCCCCAGTCAGATGCATGGAGCCTATGACCGCCCCGAGCGCCACCCTGGACACCACCGAGCAGCCCTCGCGCCTGCGCATCGTCGGCGACTGGACCCTGGCCCACTACGCCGAGCTCAAGCGCGAATGCGAGCGCCTGGGCAGCCAGTACAGCGATGACACCCAGGTCGACCTCTGCCAGCTGGGCCGCCTGGACACCGCCGGCGCCTCGCTGCTGGCCGAGCTGCTGGGCTCCGAGCGCCTGTCGCGCTGCAGCGACGAACTCCCCGATGCCAGCCGGGCCTTGCTGAAGAACGTCTACTGCTCGGTGCAGGACTACTGCATCCCGGTCAAGGAACCGGAGCAGCCAGTGCTGCTGCTCCTGCTGGCGCGCATCGGCCGCGCCGTCGACCAGCTCTGGCAGGACACCAACCAGGTGCTGGGTTTCATCGGCCTGATCCTGCAGACCTTGTTCCTGCGCCTGTTCCAGCCGCATCGCTGGCGGGTCACCCCAGTGGTCGCGCACCTCGAGCAGACCGGCCTGGACGCCGCGCCCATCGTCGCCTTGCTGACCTTCCTGGTGGGCGCGGTGGTGGCCTTCCTCGGCGCCACGGTGCTGGCCGACTTCGGCGCGACCATCTTCACCGTCGACCTGGTGGCGTTCTCCTTCCTGCGTGAATTCGCCGTGCTACTGACCGCCATCCTCATGGCCGGTCGCACCGCCAGCGCGTTCACCGCGCAGATCGGCTCGATGAAGGCCAACGAAGAGATCGACGCCATTCGCACCCTGGGCCTTAACCCGATCGAGCTGCTGGTGGTGCCCCGAGTGCTGGCACTGTTGATCGCATTGCCATTGCTGACCTTCGTCGCGATGCTCTGCGGCATGATCGGCGGCGCGGTGGTCTGTGCCCTGACCCTGGACATCTCGCCGGCCATGTTCCTCTCGCTGCTGCAGAGCGACATCGGCGTGCAGCACTTCCTGGTGGGCATGGCGAAGGCACCGTTCTTCGCTTTCCTGATCGCCGCCATCGGCTGCCTGGAAGGCTTCAAGGTCAGCGGTAGCGCCGAGTCGGTGGGTGCCCACACCACCTCCGCCGTGGTGCAATCGATCTTCGTGGTCATCGTGCTGGACGCGGTGGCCGCGCTGTTCTTCATGGAGATGGGCTGGTGACTGGAGCCGTGATCGAAGCCCGGGGCCTGTGCAACCGCTTTGGCAGCCAGAGCGTGCACGAGAACCTCGACCTGGACCTGTACCGCGGCGAGATCCTCGCCGTGGTCGGCGGTTCGGGCAGCGGCAAGTCGGTGCTGCTGCGCAGCATCGTCGGCCTGCGCCGGCCCAATGAAGGCACGGTAAAGGTGTTCGGCCAGGACCTGGCCACGCTCGACGAAAACCAGCGCTCGCTGGTCGAACGCCGCTTCGGCGTGCTGTTCCAGAAGGGCGCGTTGTTCTCCTCGCTGACCGTTACCGAGAACGTCGCCCTGCCGCTGATCGAGCATGCCGGGCTGTCGCGGGCCGACGCCGAGCACCTGGCCGGGGTCAAGCTGGCCCTGGCCGGGCTGCCGATCAGCGCCGCCGACAAGTACCCGGCCTCGCTGTCCGGCGGCATGATCAAGCGCGCCGCCCTGGCCCGCGCCCTGGCCCTGGACCCGGACATCCTGTTCCTCGACGAGCCCACCGCCGGCCTCGACCCGATCGGCGCCGCCGCCTTCGACCAGCTGATCCTCACCCTGCGCGACGCCCTGGGCTTGTCGGTGTTCCTCATCACCCACGACCTGGACACGCTCTACACCATCACCGACCGGGTCGCAGTGCTGTCGCAGAAAAGGGTGCTGGTAGCCGGGCCCTTGGCCGAGGTCGAGCAGACGGACGACCCCTGGATTCACGAATACTTTCACGGCCCGCGCGGCCGGGCGGCCGAAGATGCCGCCCTGCGCGCCCGCCAGGAGCGCTGACGATGGAAACCCGAGCTCATCATGTCCTGATCGGCCTGGTCACCGTGCTGGTGGTGGCCGGCGCCATGCTGTTCGGCCTGTGGCTGACCAAGTCCAGTGTCGACGACGCTTTCAAGGACTACGAAGTGGTGTTCAACGAGGCCGTGTCGGGCCTGTCCCGCGGCAGCCCCGTGCAGTACAACGGCATCAAGGTCGGTGATGTCAGCAGCCTGCGCCTGGACCCGAAGGACCCGCGCCGGGTCCTGGCCCGCGTGCGCCTGAGCGGCGACACGCCGGTCAAGGAAGACACCCAGGCCAAGCTGACCCTGGCGGGGGTGACCGGCAACTCATTCATCCAGCTCAGCGGCGGCACGCCGCAAAGCCCGGAACTCAAGGGCAAGGACGGCAAGCTGCCAGTGATCGTCGCCTCGCCATCACCCATCTCGCGCCTGCTCAACGACAGCAGCGACCTGGTGACCAACATCAACCTGCTGTTGCACAACGCCAACCAGATGTTCTCCTCGAGCAATATCGAGCGCCTCAGCAATACCTTGGCCAACCTCGAGCAGACCACCAGCGCCTTCGCCAACCAGAAGGGCGGGATTTCCGAGGCCATCGAACAGCTGGCCCAGGTCGGCAAGCAGGCCAATGCCACCCTGGCCGAAACCCAGGCCCTGATGCGCAACGCCAATGGCCTGCTGGGCACCGAGGGCAAGCAGGCCATCGGCAGCGCCGAGCAGGCCATGCAATCGCTGGCCGAAAGCACCGCGACCATCAACAGCCTGTTGCAGGACAACCGTCAGTCCCTGGACGACGGTGCCCAGGGCCTGAACCAGATCGCCCCGGCGATCCGCGAACTGCGCGAGACCCTCAACTCACTCAAGGGCATCTCCCGGCGCCTGGAAGCCGACCCCAGCGGCTACCTGCTGGGCCGCGACAACAACAAGGAGTTCCAGCCATGAAGCTGTCGCTGCGCCTGGCCGCACTCGTTACCGCCCTGAGCCTGGCTACGGCCTGCTCGATCCTGCCGCAGTCCGAGCCTGTGGATATCTATCGCCTGCCGGTGAGCCAGACCGCCCGCAGTGCCGCGCCGCTGGACTGGTCGCTGCGCCTGAACAAGCCACTGGCCAGCGAAGCCCTGGCCGGGCCGCGTATCGCGGTCATTCCCCAGGGGGATGTGATCAGCAGCTACAAGGGCGCCCGCTGGAGCGACCCGACGCCAATGCTGGTGCGCAATCGCCTGCTCGACGGCTTCCAGCGCGATGGCCGGGTGCAGCGCCTGAGTGCCGACGACAGCAACCTGCAGGCAGACTACGAGCTGGGTGGCGAACTGCAGGCATTCCAGAGCGAGTACCGCCCGGACGGGGCGGTGGAGGTGGTGATCCGCTACGATGCACGGCTGGTGCAGGGCCGCAGCCAGCGCATCCTTGCGAGTAAACGCTTCGAAGTACGCCAGGCGCTAGGCGGGCAGCAAGTGCCAGCGGTGGTCGCCGGCTTCGGTACGGCCAGCGACCAACTGGCGCGCCAGGTGATCGACTGGACTGTCAGCCAGGCTCAGGCAAAGAACCAGTAGCAGACGAAGATCGCCGCGATCACCCCGGACAGCTCGGCCAGCAGCGCACAGCCCACCGCGTGGCGCACGCGCTGGATACCCACCGCGCCGAAGTACACCGCCAGCACGTAGAAGGTGGTTTCGGTGCTGCCCTGGATGGTCGCCGCCACCAGCGCCGGGAAGCTGTCCACGCCCTGGGTCTGCATGGTCTCGATCAGCATCGCCCGCGCCGCGCTGCCGGAGAACGGCTTGACCAGCGCGGTGGGCAGGCCCTCGACGAAGCGCGTATCCAGGCCCATCCAGGTCACCGCGTGGCGGATGCCATCCAGCGCCAGCTCCAGAGCGCCGGAGGCACGCAGCACGCCCACGGCCACCAGCATCGCCACCAGGTAGGGCAGCAGCCCCTTCGCCACGTCGAAGCCCTCCTTGGCACCCTCGACGAACGCCTCGTACACCTGCACCCGGCGCAACGCGCCGATCACCAGGAACAGGATGATCACGCCGAACAGCGTCAGGTTGCCCAGGATCGAGGACAGGCTGGCCAGCGCGGCCGCCGACAGCGTGCCGAGGAAGGCCATGAAGCCACCCAGCAACAGCGCACCGGGGATCAGGTAGGCAAGCACCACCGGGTCCCACAGGCGCAGGCGCTGCATCACCGCCACCGACAGCAGGCCGACCAGGGTCGAGCAACTGGTGGCCAGCAGGATCGGCAGGAACACCATGGTCGGGTCAGGTGCGCCTTGCTGGGCGCGGTACATGAAGATGGTCACCGGCAGCAGGGTCAGCGACGAGGCGTTGAGCACCAGGAACAGGATCTGCGCGTTGCTCGCCGTGGTGCTGCTGGGGTTGAGCTCCTGCAACGAGCGCATGGCCTTCAGGCCGATGGGCGTGGCGGCGTTGTCCAGCCCCAGGCCGTTGGCGGCGAAGTTCATGGTGATCAGGCCCAGGGCAGGGTGGCCCGGCGGGACCTCCGGCATCAGCCGGGCGAACAGCGGCCCGAGGACCTTGGCCAGCCATTCGACGATACCGGCCTTCTCGGCGATCTTCAGAAAACCCAGCCACAGGGTCAGGGTGCCGAACAGCAGGACCATGACCTCTACCGAGAGCTTGGCCATGGCAAAGATACTCTCGACCATCGCGGCGAAGATGCCGGCATTGCCGCCCACCAGCCATTGGCCCAGTGCGCTGATGGCCGCAATCAGGAAAAAGCCGAGCCAGAGGCCGTTGAGCATCCGTGTGTTCCCCCGTGAAAAATGCCCGAATGATAGCGTATCGGCACAGCTCAGGCGCCATATCCCGCGCCCACGGTGCGATGCGCAGACAGCAAAAAGCCCCGACTGGTCGGGGCTCTTCGTTCAGCTCAGTGGCTTACTGGTTGACGGTCTTGCCCGCCACCACGGCCTCTTTCTGGCCTTTCTCCAGCACCAGCGCCTTGTAGTACGCCTCGCCCTTCTCGGCGTCGTACATGCCCTGCCACTTGGCGATGACCACCGCGGCCAGGGCGTTGCCGACCACGTTCAGTGCGGTACGGGCCATGTCCATGATGCGGTCGACACCAGCGATGAAGGCCAGGCCTTCCAGCGGGATGCCCACGCTGCCCAGGGTGGCCAGCAGTACCACGAACGATACGCCCGGCACGCCGGCGATACCCTTGGAGGTGACCATCAGGGTCAGCACCAGCAGCAGTTGCTGGCTCCAGGACAGGTCGATGCCGTAGAGCTGAGCGATGAAGATCGCCGCGATGCTCTGGTACAGGGTCGAACCGTCGAGGTTGAACGAATAACCGGTCGGGACCACGAACGAGCAGATCGACTTCGGCGCACCGTACTTCTCCATCTTCTCGATCACGCGCGGCAGCACGGTCTCGGAGCTGGAGGTGGAGTAGGCGAGGATCAGCTCATCTTTCATGATGCGCATGATCTTGATCACCGAGAAGCCGAACAGGCGAGCCACCAGGCCCAGCACCATGAAGGCGAAGAAGGCGATGGCGAAGTACACCAGCAGCACCAGCTTGGCCAGCGGCAGCAGCGAGCTGAAGCCGAAGTTGGCGACAGTCACGGCGATCAGGGCGAACACACCGATCGGCGCGTAGTTCATGATCATGTGGGTGACCTTGAACATGGTCTCCGACACGCCCTGGAAGGTACGCACCAGCGGCTCGCGCAGGTCGGCGTTGAGGCTCGACAAGCCCATGCCGAACATCACCGAGAAGAAGATGATCGGCAGCATCTCGCCACGCATCAGCGCCGCGAAGATATTCGACGGGATCAGGTTGAGCAGGGTCTCGATGAACGCGTGCTCATGCTGCACCTCGGCCGCGGTGGCCTGGTACTTGGAGATGTCGACGGTGCCCAGGGTGCTCATGTCGATACCGGCGCCCGGGTGGAACACGTTGGCCAGGACCAGGCCGACGACGATGGCGATGGTGGTCACCACCTCGAAGTAGATGATGGTCTTCAGGCCGATACTGCCCAGTTTCTTCGCGTCGCCTACCCCGGCGATGCCCACGATCAGCGACGAAATCACGATCGGGACGACGATCATCTTGATCAGGCGAATGAAGATATCGCCGGCCGGCTGGAGGACGTTGCTGATCCACCATGCCTTTTCTGCACTGAAATGATTCAGTAGCGCGCCGACTGCAACGCCCAGCAACAGACCGATGACGATCTGCCAGGCGAGGCTCAGTTTTGCCTTCTTCATGTCATTACCCTTTGTTGTAGTGGTCACGGGCACCTGACGGAAAGTCGCGTTCCAGAGCGCTTCAAAGCTTCTGGGCGGCTGCATGTTCCGTTCCGGGCCCCTCTGTAAGGACACCGCGAGCGAGTATTTCTGGCGCTCGGGCCAAGGAAAAAGGCGGCAACTATTGCGACGTGGGCAGGGGCAGTCTAATGCCGGAAACGACTACCCCATACCGAATCGGCATGAGACCAGAAGCCGAAATCGAGCATCGCCAAAGCCTTGATTTTCAACGTTCGGATTTCCGAACAAGGCCAATGCGCCATTTTTCGGCAGATTTGCAGGTATGAAAGAAGGGGGTTTGATGGCGTGTTCGACAATCCGAATGGCTGAAATGCCACACCGGCTGACCTGTCGGACAACTAAAAAAATTTCGATATACGGTAGCGACAAAATGTGTCTGAAGTAAAAAGTCGCTCGTATGGATAGATAAATCCCTACAGGCGCTTCGGAAGCCAGATCGGTCACGTCCTACATTCCGACCTGATCGACCTGCAACTTCCGATGCCACCCTCTCCTGACCCGGCCCACGCTGGAGGCACTCCCTGTACCCCTAGGCCACTCCGACCCTGCAACAGTCAGAACGGCCCGGCCCCCTGGTCATGCGCCGTCCCTCCTCGGGTCGGCGCATCATAGAAGCCTGAAAGATAAAAAGGTTCAGCTTCTATAGCGTTACAGTGCGCGACCGCCGGTCAGTACCAGTTCGGGTCACGCTTGAGCTGCTCCTGCAGCAACGCTTTCATGCCTTCGTCCGGCTTGCCCAACCAGCGGTAGTCCGCATGGCGGGTCGGTGACTTGTCCGCAGGCAAGCCCTCTGGCACTTCCACGAGCATGCCGAAGGCTTCGTCCTTGTCCCAGCTGAAGGCCACAACCAGGCGCTTGTAGGTGCAATTGCCCTCGGATTCGCAGAGCGGACCAACCAGATACTGGTCGCCGTCCTCGGTCACCGCCGACATCTGCTGTGCCGAGCTGCCGCTGAGGTTGATCACCCATTCGGGCAAGCGCTCTTCTTTCTTTATCGTCTTCTGCCAGGTCTTCTGGTATTCGGGGTCCGAGCCAAGCAACTGGTTGACCCGGACCTGGCCGTCATTGGCGGCCAACACCGACGCACCACTGCCCAGCAGCAGTGCGACGGCCAAGGCTTTCGGGAGCATCCTGCTCATGGTCGTCAACCTCTACCGCGGCCGAAGAAGAAGGAGGCAACGAACAGCACCAGGAAGACGATGAACAGGATCTTCGCGATACCGGTCGCAGCACCGGCGATACCACCAAAGCCCAGAACTGCGGCGATAATGGCGATGATCAGGAAAGTGATAGCCCAACTCAGCATGATGTTTCTCCTTTTCTTGTACGAAATCGGTTAGCAGTGTCAGAACACCCAACGTTGCTGGGGCTCGACGCGATCGAGAACGGCAGGGGCAGCATCGGCGCTGGGCAGTGGCTGGGTGGCCTTGACCAAGGTGCTGGCGTGAGGCGTTGCCCGCAATTGCGTCAACAGCGCGGTCTGCGCCGCCACTTGCTCGGCCAGCCGGGCGGTCTGCCAGCTGTGATGGAACAGGCCGACCGCCAAGGTCAGCAGCAGGGCCATGCCGAGGAACAGCAGCTGCTGCAGGGGTACTACAGCGCTCTGCGTGCGGTTGACGTTGGGGCGATTCATGCCGGCTCCTCCTGCAGTACTTGTTATCCGTTCTTGGGAAGAACAGTGCAGCCTGCATGCCAGCCATAAAACTCTTAATAAATCCTTTTAAATCAATAGTTTATAAAATAAGCCCTTAACAGCGAAGGACGTATCCTGCACGATGCCCCTACAAGGGCTCGTGCGATTTGCACGATCAGCCCTCTACCTTGGTGGCGATCTTCAACAGATCGGCGTCTACGCCGCGCACCCCGACGATCTGCCTGGCGACGTCCACGGCAATGGCCTTCTGCTCGCTGCTGACCACCTCGCCCGATAACCTGACCAGCCCGTCTTCACTGGCTACCTTGATGTTCAGCCCGTCCAAGTTGCGGCTGAAGCGGTAGCTGGCCTGGATCTTGTCGACGATCCAGCTGTCGCTGGGCTGCGGGCCTGCTTGGGCATCGACAGTTTTTTCCCGGGCCTTGGCCAGGGCCGTGCTGTCCAGGCTGACCAGGTTGTTGACCAGATGTACCCCATCGGTGGTGCGCGCCAGCACCCCGGCAAGCTCCTTGGCCTCAGGGCTGTCCACCTTGCCGCGCAGGGTCACCACGCCTTCGCGGCTTTCCACGTCGATAGCGGCCTTCTCGGTAATCCGGCTCCACAGTAGCCGTGCGCGCACCACCGCGCCGAGGGTGGCGTCTTCCAGACGCTGGGCGTAGGCACGCAGCTCCAGGGGCCTGTCCACCAGGCCCGGGTCAATCCGCAACTGGTTCTCCACCTGCTCGATCCCGCGCGTGGCCAGGGCCACCTGTTCGGCCAGCATGCGTTCCACCGGGTTTTCCACTTCGCCCGAAAGCCGTGCCCGCTGGCCATCGACTTCTACCTTTATAGGGAAGGCGTTGAGCATGGCGTTAAGGGACAGGGCCGTCTGCAGGGCGCCTTCAAGGCGCGCGTCCTGCACCGGGTTGGCCTGGGCCTGGGCGACGATCGACAACACACACGCCGCCAGTACGGCCATTCGAGGGTAAATAGACATCACAAAACCTCCTTTCGCATCACTCAACCCATGACTCTCGCAACCGACATGCCAGCTGTTTGCCCACAATCAACTTTAGATTTATCAGCCACTTAGCCATCATGAAGGCATGCGGCTAGCATGCATGGAGCAGAATCAATCAGAATCGACCATGCAACTTGCCCGATTTTTCCGACACTAATTGAGATCAATCCCACAGGAGCGCAGGAAATGGAATCAGCCCAGGACAACCAAGGCCGCATTCTGCTGGTGGACGACGAGTCCGCCATCCTGCGTACCTTCCGCTACTGCCTCGAGGACGAGGGCTACAGCGTGGCGACCGCCAACAGCGCCGCCCAGGCTGAGACCCTGCTGCAGCGCCAGGTGTTCGACCTGTGTTTCCTCGACCTGCGCCTGGGCGAGGACAACGGCCTGGACGTAATGGCGCAGATGCGCATCCAGGCACCGTGGATGCGGGTGGTGATCGTTACCGCCCACTCGGCCATCGACACCGCGGTGGACGCCATTCAGGCCGGCGCCGCCGACTACCTGGTCAAGCCTTGCAGCCCCGACCAGCTGCGCCTGGCCACGGCCAAGCAGCTGGAAGTGCGCCAGCTGTCGGCGCGCCTGGAAGCCCTCGAGGGTGAAGTGCGCAAGCCCAAGGACGGCCTGGACTCCCACAGCCCGGCGATGATGGCGGTGCTGGAAACCGCCCGCCAGGTGGCGACCACCGATGCCAACATTCTCATCCTCGGTGAGTCCGGTACCGGCAAGGGCGAACTGGCCCGCGCCATCCATGGCTGGAGCAAGCGCGCACGCAAGGCCTGCGTGACCATCAACTGCCCGTCGCTGAACGCCGAGCTGATGGAAAGCGAGCTGTTCGGCCACACCCGTGGTGCCTTCACCGGCGCCAGCGAAAGTACCCTTGGGCGAGTCAGCCAGGCCGATGGCGGCACGCTGTTCCTTGACGAGATCGGTGATTTTCCCCTCACATTACAACCAAAGTTGCTGCGTTTCATCCAGGACAAGGAGTACGAGCGGGTCGGTGACCCGGTCACGCGACGGGCAGATGTACGGATCCTCGCGGCCACCAACCTCAACCTCGACGAGATGGTGCGCGAGAACCGCTTCCGTGAAGACCTGCTGTACAGGCTGAACGTGATCACCTTGCACCTGCCACCCCTGCGCGAGCGTAGCGAGGACATCCTGACCCTGGCCGACCGTTTCCTGGCGCGTTTCGTCAAGGAATACTCGCGCCCGGCCCGTGGCTTCAGCGACGAAGCGCGCGCCGCCCTGCTCAACTACCGCTGGCCGGGCAACATCCGCGAACTGCGCAACGTGATCGAGCGCGCCAGCATCATCTGCCCACAGGAACGAGTGGAGATCAGCCACCTGGGCATGGCTGAGCAACCCGTCGGCAACGCGCCGCGGGTCGGTGCGGCGCTAAGCCTGGACGAGCTGGAACGCGCCCATATCGGCGCGGTACTGGCCACCAGCGACACCCTCGACCAGGCCGCCAAGACCCTGGGCATCGACGCCTCCACGCTGTACCGCAAGCGCAAGCAGTACAACCTATGAAATGGCCGATGAAGCTGCGCACGCGGCTGTTCCTGAGCATCTCGGCGCTGGTCACCGTGGCCCTGCTGGGCTTGCTGCTGGGCTTGTTCAGTGTGCTGCAGATGGCAGCGCTGCAGCAGCGCGTGGTGCAGGACACCACCCAGACCCTGGAGTTGGCCCTGAAGCTGCGCCAGAACCTCGGTGAGCAGCTCAACCTCATCCTCGACGAGGACACCGCCCCAAGCACCCTCGTCACCCTGCAGGATCAGTTCCAGACACTGCTCAAGCAGGGGCTGGAACAAGGCGGCGAGCGTACCGGTTTCAGCAAGGCCGCCAGCAACTACCAGGCGTTCGTCCAGGCTTATCGGCAGAGTCCGGCGCCTGCTCGCAGCATGGGTGTGGACCAACCCCTCGGCGCCGCCTTCAACCAGGTGCGCACCGACCTGCTCGACTCGCACCGCCAGGCCCTGGAGCACATTACCCGCAGCGAGGAAGCATCGCGCGACCACGCCTTGCTCATCAGTGGCCTGCTCGGCCTGATGGGCCTCATCGTGCTGGTCCTCGGCTTCATCACCGCGCACAACATCGCGCGCCGCTTTGGCCAGCCGATCGAGGCGCTGGCCAAGGCCGCCGACCAGGTCGGCCAGGGCAATTTCGACGTCACCCTGCCGGTGACCCAGGCTACCGAGCTCAGCCTGCTGACCCGCCGCTTCGGCCTGATGGCCGACGCCCTGCGCAAGCACCAGGCCACCAATGTCGATGAGCTGCAGGCTGGCCAGCAGCGCCTGCAAGCGGTACTGGACAGCATCGACGACGGCCTGCTGATAATCGACCGCCAAGGACGCCTGGAGCACCTCAACCCGGTGGCCCAGCGCCAGCTCGGCTGGGACCCGAGCCGCCTCGGCGCAAGCCTGGCCGAAGCCCTGCAACGCCCCGAGCTGGACCAACAGCTGCGCCAGGTGCTGCGCGGTGGCAGCCTGGACCGACTGCCGGAAGACCTGAGCCTGGAGGTGGATGAAGAGACCAGGCTGCTGACCTATAGCCTGACCCCGGTCAGCCACCCCGAAGGACCTATTCTCGGCGCAGTGATGGTGTTGCACGATGTCACCGAACAACGCGCTTTCGAACGGGTACGCAGTGAATTCGTCCTGCGTGCTTCCCACGAGCTGCGCACACCCGTCACGGGCATGCACATGGCGTTCGGACTGTTGCGCGAACGTGTCAGCTTCCCGCCCGAAGCGCGGGAGAACGATCTGCTCGAAACCATTGCCGAGGAAATGCAGCGCCTCACCCAATTGATCAACGACCTGCTCAACTTCTCCCGCTATCAGAGCGGCTTGCAGAAGCTGGAACTGGCCCCCTGCTCCTTGGAGGAACTGTTCGAACGCGCCCAGGCGCGTTTCGTCGACCAAGCCTCGGGCAAGCAGATCGAGATTATCCGCGAGCTGGAGCCACCGCTGCCACGGATCCAGGCCGATGTCGCGCAGCTCGACCGGGTGCTCGACAACCTGCTGCACAACGCCATTCGCCACACCGCCTCCGGCGGGCGTATCCGCCTGCATGCTCGGCGGCATGCCGAGCGGGTGATCATCAGCGTCGAGGACAACGGCGAGGGCATCGCCTATGGCCAGCAAGGGCGGATCTTCGAGCCGTTCGTGCAGGTCGGGCGCAAGAAGGGCGGGGCCGGGCTGGGATTGGCGCTGTGCAAGGAAATCGTGCAACTGCATGGCGGGCGCATGGGCGTGTTCTCACGGCCGGGGCAGGGGACGCAGTTCTACATGGCACTGCCAGTTTGACATGTCCCCCTTCAGGGCGCGTCAGCCTCAAGGCTCATCATCGATCCGCCGCCCAGCCACGCGCCGTCCGCGGGTAATCAGCTCGGCAAACTGGCGGGCATTCAGCGGATGGGCGAACAGCCAGCCCTGCCCGTAGTTGACCCCCTCACTGTTGAGCAGCACCGCCTGGTCCTCGCACTCGATACCTTCGGCGATTACCCGCAGGTGCAGGTCGTGGGCCATGCGGATGATATGTGGCGCCACGCCGCTGCTGGCGGCGTCATGGCCCAAGGCATCGATGAACGACTTGTCGATTTTCAGGCAGTCCACCGGCAAGGTCTGCAGGTAGGCGAGGCTGCAATAACCAGTACCGAAGTCATCAATCAGCACCTGGTGCCCGACAGCGCGCAGGGCCTGCAGGTTGTCCCGCGCCACCACCACATCGATCAGGCCACGCTCGGTCACCTCGAAGGCGATCTGGCTGGGGGCGACACGATGGTGCGCCAGCAACCGCGCCGCGACCCGGCCTATACGCGGCGCCATGACGTCGCAGGCCGCCAGGTTGACCGAGATATAGAGCTGGCGGTTGGCTCGCAGCAATTGCCCCAGCTGTTCGAGCACCCGTTGCAGGACGAAGTCGGTGATCTGTCGAATCTGGCCGGTGTTCTCTGCCAGGGGAATGAACAGCTCCGGGCTGGTCAGGCTGCCGTCCGGTCGGCGCCAGCGCACCAGGGCCTCGGCACCGACGCAGCGGCGGCTGTCCAGTTCGAAGATCGGCTGGTACAGCACCTGCAGCTCGCCGCGGCGCAGCGCATGCTGCAGCTCCGAGCTCATCGAGCGGCGTTGCAGGATCAGTTGCAGCACCAGCCAGCCGATACAGCCGGCCAATACCAGGCTGCCGGGAAACAGTAACCAGAGCAGCCCGTTGAGCTTCAACGGCAGGCTCGCCCTCGGCGCGATCAGCACCAACTGGTAGTCCGGGGATTTGGTGGACATGCGATAGACCAGGCGGTCGGGCAGCTCGATCAACGATTTGCCCTGCGCGGGCGGCCATTCGGTGGTCGGTGGCCAGGGTTGCGTCGGGCCCAGCACGGGGATGGCACGGGTACCGCGATCCAGCACCACCAGCAGGCTGCCACCGGGCGGCAGGTCGACGACGTCGGTGAGGTGGCCACGGGAGGTGGAGACGACGAAGCGGCCACGGCCCAGCATCAGGGCCGCGAGGTTCTCGTTGGGCTCGGTGGTGGTATTGAGCCAGTAGCTGTAGGTCGGCCCTTGGATATCCGGGCTGCGCAAGGGCTCGATGATCCGCTCGTCGCCGCGGTTGGAACACGCCCGCGTACCTTCCACATAGGACGCTTCGTAGATGAACCGCGACTTCAGCGCCACCTGTTGCAGTTGCGTCAGCATCAATGGATCGCAGCCGCGCAGGGGCTGCGCCTGTAGCTGGTCCACGGCCTCGCGCAACTGGCCGAACACCTGCTCCAGGCGCTCGAGAAAACGCTCGCCCTGGGCATTCATTTGCGCGCTTTCACTTTGTTTCATCTGTTGCAGGGCAACGTTGACGCTGATCGCAAGCAACAGCCCGGCGCTGGCAAGCGCCGCGAGCGCGGCCAACAGCCAGGGACGGTGGAAAAATTGACGCACCGAAGTGAAAAGGGCAAGCATGCGTGGCATCCAGTTGAATACCAAAGGTATAGCAACTGAATCAAAGCTTGGCGCAGCCGCTGGGCGTGTGAATTGGCCCGCTTGCGCGCCAAGCGTCCGAAAAGTTCGGGTCAGCGCTTGCGGTTAAGCACCTGCAACATCGCGGCGGTCTGCGCATCCGGCGTGCCATCGAATAGCCGCGGGCGGAAACGCATCTGGAAGGCCGCGATCACATGCCGGGTGGCCACGTCCAGTTCACCGGTCTGGTCGATGGCATAGCCAAAACGCGCCAGTTGCTGCTGGTACCAGCTGATGGTCGGCGGATTGACCTCGAAATAGGCCTGCTGCCGCGCTACAGAAGGCGCATCCGGCCAGACACCCAGGCCAGCCTCGGCCAGACGCTTCCAGGGGAACAGCGGGCCCGGGTCGAGTTTGCGCAGTGGGGCGATGTCGCTATGGCCGATGATGTGGCGCGGGTCGATGTTGTTGCGCTTGACGATGTCCTTGAGCAAGGCGATCAGCGCTTGCACCTGGGCTTCGCTGTAAGGGTGCCAGACGCGCCCGGTCGGCGTGTCCGTGTAGCCCTCGTTGACGATCTCGATGCCGATGGAGCTGGAGTTGAGCCAAGTGCGGCCCTGCCACTGGCTGTCCCCGGCGTGCCAGGCGCGGCGGTTCTCGTCCACCAGCTGGTAGACCGTGGCCGGGCCGTCGCCGATGAGGTAATGGCTGCTGACCTCGCCATGGGTCAGCAGGGCGAGGGAGCGCTCCAGCGACGCGTTGGTGTAATGCACCACGACGAACTGGATGCGGCTGTCCTGATTGGCCGAGGGGTGACTGCGGTCGATACGCAAGCCACTGGAACAGCCTGCCAGGGCCAACAGGAGCAGGGCGGTGAAAAGTCTTTTCATTGCGGGGAGCACGTCATTGAGTAGGCGACAACAGCGCTACAGTATAACGTGCTCCTGTGCCGACGTTACGCTCAGCGTACGCACAGCAGCAGAAATTCCAGCGAGTTGTCGCCACTGGCGCCTTTCATGTCCACCAGCTGGGTCATCACGCTCAGGTGTTCGATCATGGGTTTGCCGATCACCTTGGCCTGGCCGTGCATCTGCCGGTCATAGCTGCTGGCGTCGATCGGCGACACCGAGCAGAAACCCGGGTCCTGATGCACGATGCGCGGATTGAGTTTCAGCTTGTACTGGGTGAAGTAGTTGGCCTGCGCCTGGCGCTCCACCTGGCTGATCCACTCCGGCCACTGGCGCAGTACCTTGCCGTCAGCCCCTACATGCGCGGTAAGCAGCATGTCCTTGGCCATGGCACTGGTCTGGAAGGCCAGGCTGAGCACGGCCAGCATGAGCCATTTGGTTACATTCATCTTTCAACTCCTTTCACAATCGATCTGTTGGCGGTGCGCTGGAACGTCAGCGCTGGCCAGAAGTGTCGATTGATCCGGGGGCTGGGGGGCGTTAACTATCTATGCCTGCTCGACACGGTTGCGGCCACCGTCCTTGGCCCGGTACAGCGCCTCGTCGGCCCGCTTGAGCACCTGGTCGCCACGCTCGCCGGAGCGGAATGCGCTGAGGCCAATGGATGTGGTGATCACCACCCGCTCACCCTTGAAATGGAAGGGGCAGGCTTCGATGGCCGCACGCAACGCCTCCGCTACCTGGACCGCCGCCGGCGGCGAAGTCTGTGGCAGCAGCAGGACGAATTCCTCGCCTCCGAAACGGGCAATGAAGTCGCGCCCGCGCAGGCGCTTGCGCAGCTGGTCGGCAACGATCTTCAGCACCTTGTCGCCCGCCAGGTGGCCATAGCCATCGTTGATGCGCTTGAAATGATCGAGATCGAGGATGGCCATGGCCAGGTGACCGCCGTTTTCCTGCCAGTCGAGCACCTCGCGCTCGACCTGTTCGCTCCAGGCCGCCCGGTTGGGCAGACCGGTGAGCGGATCAATCATGGCCTTCTGGCGTTGCTCCTCGAGATGCTCGCGATAGCCCAGGGCCTCCTGCTCCATGCTCGCCACGCGCTCGGCCAGGCCTTGCAGGCGGCTGGCCAGCTCATGCTCACGGCGGTCGCGCTCATGCTGGTGATCATCCATGGTCACCAGCAGGCCTTCGAGCCGGTTCTCCAGGATGTGCTTGAGGCTGTCGACATCGGCAGCACCCTGCACACTGCTCTGCAGGCCATCGACCTGCTCGCGCAACTGGCTTTCGAGCTCTCGGGCGGCGGAGCTGTTGTCGGCATGCCCGGCGCTGGCTTCGTGCAGGTGGCTCTGGAAGGTTTCCAGGCGCTCGTTGAGCTGCTGCAGGTAAGCCTCGAACTCGTGCTGGCCGCTGTCGGTGATCGCCAGCATGAGCACGGCCAGGTCATCCAGCACCGGGATCAGCTCGTACCAGTTCAGCCCCCGCGAAACCCGCTCGCGCATCTCCAGGGCCTGGGCCTTGTGGCGCTCGGGCAGGCTCAGGTCGTCGAGCAGGCCGATCAGCGTCTGCTCGATATGGGCGGCAACCTGGCTGTAGGGCGGCTCGACCGCATCGGGCAGGGCATAGGGACCATCATCGACAGTGACCAGCTCCGCCACTGTGTCCGGCTCATCCGTTGTGCCTTGCTCCGTCTCGATGACGGTCAAAGGCTCGGGTACGGGTTCGGCAACCTCGGCCAACGAAGGCTCGGCCTCCTGCTGCGCTTCGGCAATGACCAATGGTGTGGTTTCAACCAGCGCCGGGCCGGGTAATTCGATTTCCGCTTCAGGCAGCTCGACGGGCACCGTTTCATCCACTGCCTGTGCCGCCTCGGGCAAGGCTTGAGGCGCAGGTGCCAGGGCGTGCAGTTCGTCGGCATCCCTGGGCAATGGCTCAGGTGCGATGACGGCGGCTGCAGCGGCTGGCTGCGGTGCGGGCGACGTCGCCTCGACGGCAACAGGTGCGGTCGCCAATTCCCCTTGGGACTCGTCACGGCCACCGAACAGGCGCTGCAGGAACCCGGGGCGAGCCTCGTCATCGGGCTTTTGCACCGCATCCAGGGCGCGCCCCTGCAAACCACTGAGCTCGCCAAGCAAGGGCGGTAGCTCGCGGGACTGGCTGACGCCACCGTCGAGCTTCTTCGCCAGCTTTTTCAACGGACGTGCCACATCGCCCGGCAGCGGTAAGGTCTGCAACTGGGTAACCAGGGCGGTCAGCGCCTCGCTGACCTGGTTCATGCGGGTTTCGCGGCGCTGCTCGGAGTCGAGCACGGCTTTTTCCAGGCGTGGAATCAGCCCGGCGAGGCCGGCGTCCATGTTGTCGCTGCGGATGACCTCGCGCATTTCCTTCATGCACTGGTCAACGGTCTTGTCGCTACCTTCAGCCGCCAGGGTGCTGCGCACCAGGCCACGGCGCAGCAGGTCGAGGCGGGCTTCCCAGCGCCGCTCGAGTTTTTCCTGCTGCTCGATGCTCTTGAGGTATTTTTCTTTCCAGCGCTCGGCTTCTTCGGTCATGCCTGGATCCGCAACGGGTAGTGGCATCTAGTCCTGCAATCACTGGATTTCGGCGGAAAAGCCCAACACTTGAGTGCAGGATTCGCCCAGGCAGGACTAACTCAGGACCGGCAGCGTATCCACAGTCAGGGCATCAGGCAATCGGATCTCGACGGCGACGGGCAGGTGATCGGAAATTGGCTGTGCCAGCACCTCGACGCGTTCCAGCGTAAGGCTCGGGCTGAGTAGGATGTGGTCAAGGCAGCGCTGGGGGCGCCAGCTGGGGAAAGTGGCCTCGACCTGGGGCGCGACAAGCCCGAGATCACGCAAGGGCGAATGGTCGAGCAGGTCGTTGGCATGGGTGTTCATGTCACCCATGAGGATCTGGTGACGATAGCCGCCGATCAGCTCGCGGATGTAGGCCAGCTGCCGGGCGCGAGTCTTGGAGCCGAGCGCCAGGTGCATCATCACCACGATCAATGCATCCGCGCCTTCGCCGAAGCGCACGAGGATCGCCCCTCGCCCAGACGGGCCAGGCAAGGGATGGTCTTCCAGGTGCTGGGGCTTCAGACGGCTGAGCACGCCGTTGCTGTGCTGGGCGAAACGCCCCAGGTTGCGATTGAGCTGCTGATACCAGTAGGGGAAGGCCCCCAGCTGGGCGAGGTGCTCGACCTGGTTGACGAAGCCGGAGCGCAGGCTGCCGCCGTCGGCTTCCTGCAAGGCCACCAGGTCGAAGTCGTTGAGCAGGTCACCGATCTTCTGCAGGTTGCCGGCCCGCCCGTTGTGCGGTAGCAGGTGTTGCCAACTGCGGGTCACATAGTGGCGGTAGCGCTCGGTACTGATACCGACCTGGATATTGAAACTGAGCAGCCGCAGGCGACCATCGGCCGGCAGGCCACTGGCCTGCAGGTGATGTTCGTTGACCTGCGGCTGGTGCAGGCCGACGCTTCGGGTGGAGCGAAAGCGGCCCATGGCATTCGCCGCTTACTTAGCGGCGCGCTCCTTGGCGATCAGCTGGTCGGCGACGTTCAGCACGCCTTCCGGACCGCCGGCGGTACCCAGGTCGAAGCGGTACTTGCCGTTGACCACCAGGCTCGGTACGCCGGTGATCTCGTACTTCTTGGCCAGCTCTTTGGCCTGATTGACCTGGCCCTTGATGGCGAAGGAGTTGAAGGTGGCGAGGAACTTGTCCTTGTCCACGCCCTGGGTGGCCAGGAAGTCAGCCATCTCCTCAGGCTTGGTCAGGCGCATGCGCTTGTTCTGGATGGCATCGAATACCGCGTTGTGGACGTCGTGTTCGACACCCATGGCTTCAAGCGTCAGGAACATCTGGCCGTGGGCATCCCACGGGCCACCGAACATGGCAGGGACGCGCTTGAAATTGACGTCCTTGGGCAGCTTGTCGACCCATGGGTTGATGACCGGCTCGAAGTGATAGCAGTGCGGGCAGCCATACCAGAACAGTTCGACGACTTCGACCTTGCCCGGTACCGAAACCGGAACAGGGTTGCTCAGCTCGATATATTCCTTGCCGGCAGTGGCAGGCTCCGCGGCCTGTACGGCGGCCATACCGAACACGCTGGCGGCGACCAGCGCAGCGCTGAGAATCAGTTTACGCATGCTTTACTCCTGAGCAGTCTTTGGTCGCCTCGACGCGACCTGGTTGAGACAGGCCGGGAAGGGCGCGAGTTCTGTAGTGTAACGGCTAAGAACGAAAAAAAGGGCAGCGCAGGCTGCCCTTTTCATCTTTAGCGCTTGTGCATTAACCAAGTGTTAACACGCACTCAGTGCAGGCCCTGGATGTAGCTGGACAGCGCTTCGATGTCCTTGTTGCTGAGCTTGCCGGCGATGGTGCGCATGGTCATGGCGTCGCCGTCGTTGGTGCGGTTGCCTTCGCGGAAGTCGGTCAGCTGCTTGCTGACGTACTGCGCGTGCTGGCCACTGAGGTGCGGGAACTTCGCCAGGGCGATGCCTGCACCATTGGGGGAGTGGCAACCGGTGCAGGCCGGCATGCCTTTCTCCAGGTTGCCGCCGTTGAACAAGGCACGACCATGCTCGACGAGCTTCGGATCGGCGGCACCCACGCTGCCTTTCTGGCTGGCGAAGTAAGCGGCGATGTCGGCCAGGTCCTGGTCGTTGAAACTGGCCAGCATGCCGGTCATCTCGAGCACGGTACGCTTGCCGTCCTTGATGTCGTGCAGCTGCTTGTTCAGGTAGGGCTCACCTTGGCCGGCGAGTTTCGGGAAATTCGGTGCCAGGCTGTTGCCGTCCGGGTTGTGACAGGCACCACAGACAGCTGTCTTGGCCTGGCCGGCGGCGGCATCGCCTTTGATGGGTCCCGCAGCAGTTGCCGCACCTGCGACCCCCATGGTCAACAGCAGACTCACGACTAGTTTGTTCATCAGCTAATCCAACACGGCTAAGGGTGAAATGTTATGTATCGGGACTGCCGCTCATCCAAAGGATGACCAAACGGTAGTCCTCGGCACTGCAGTCCATGCACAATCCACGCGGCGGCATAGCCTTGAAACCCTGTGTAACATGTACCAGCAGTTGCTCCATGCCTTGCGCCAGCCTTGGCTCCCAGGCCGCCCGGTCACCACTCTTGGGTGCCTGGGGCAGTTGTCCGGCGTGACAGGCCGCGCACGTGCGGTTGTACAACGCCTCGGGATCCTGTGTAGCCTGTGCGCTGAAAAACGGCAGGAACATACCGACAGCAAGCAGCCATTTCGCCATGCGAAACGACCTGACAGGGTTGGGGGCCGCGCTGCGTTCTGTTGCGCGAGCTATTGTTCGACACCCCATGCTCAATTGCCTTCGCTGGGCGAATGAGCACACAAAAACTGGGGCATTATATACTTCCGCCAGCCAAACGGAAACGACACCGCTTGCCAGGCCTGGTCCTACGCCTCCAGCGCTGGGCAACACCCACATCGGAAATCCCATGCAAGTCAAGAACCCCATCCTCGGCCTCTGCCAGAAAGCCAAATTCGCCCTCAGCGCCGCCAAGGTCGAACAATGCCCCGAAGACCAGGGTTACGAGGTGGCTTTCGCCGGCCGTTCCAACGCCGGTAAATCCAGCGCCCTCAACACCCTGACCCACGCCAGCCTGGCGCGTACCTCGAAGACCCCCGGCCGCACCCAGCTGCTGAATTTCTTCAGTCTGGACGATGAACGGCGTTTGGTCGACCTGCCGGGCTACGGTTATGCAAAAGTGCCGATTCCGCTCAAGCAGCACTGGCAGAAACACCTGGAAGCCTACCTGGGCAGCCGCGAATGCCTGCGCGGGATCATCCTGATGATGGACACCCGCCATCCGATGACCGACTTCGACAAGATGATGCTCGACTGGGCCAAGGCCAGCGGCATGCCGATGCACATCCTGCTGACCAAGGCCGACAAGCTGACCCACGGCGCCGGCAAGAACACCTTGCTCAAGGTGCAGGCGGAAATCCGCAAGGGCTGGGGCGATACCGCGACCATCCAGCTGTTCTCGGCGCCCAAGCGTCTGGGCCTGGAAGAGGCGTATCGCGTGCTGGCGGACTGGATGGAGCTGGAAGACAAGCCGGCTGTCTGAAGGCCAAGGGATACTTCGTGGGAGCGGGCTTGCCCCGCGATGACCGTATCGCGGGGCAAGCCCGCTCCCACGGATTTCCCAGGCCTCTGGCCGAATTCCGGGCAAAAAAAACCCCGGACTTCGTATGGGGAGGGGGAAGTTCGGGGTCCAAGTCCGGACCGCTAGGGCGGGGTCCAGATATCTGCCAACACTTAACACAACATAGGAGCATCGAAAGGCTTCACCAGCCATTCAGTACCTCTGAGTGGCGGTTCACCGGTTTAGTTCCGAGCCCCTAGAAACTATTTGCGATAGTTTCATGAAGCGCTCGATCTAAAGCCCGAGGCCTGCGCCGGATCCGCGACACTACGCCGCAGATCCTACACAGCTTTCACGCGGCGTTTAGTGAGCTTCGTCCCAATTCGAGCCAACGCCCGCTTCCACCAGCAACGGCACATCCAGTTGCGCCGCGCCGCTCATGTGAACCCGGATTTCAGCTTTCACCTGTTCGACCAGGTCTTCGCGCACCTCGAGCACCAGTTCGTCGTGCACCTGCAGGATCACCCGCGCATCCAGCCCGCTCTCGGTCAGCCAGTTGTCCACCGCCACCATGGCGCGCTTGATGATGTCCGCCGCGGTGCCCTGCATCGGCGCGTTGATCGCGGTGCGCTCGGCGCCTTTGCGCAAGGCCGGGTTCTTGGCGTTGATGTCCGGCAGGTACAGGCGACGCCCGAACAGGGTTTCGACGAAGCCCTTTTCAGCGGCCTGGGCGCGAGTGCGCTCCATATAAGCCAGCACGCCAGGGTAGCGGGCGAAATAGCGGTCGATGTAGTCCTGCGACTGCTTGCGGTCGACGCCAATCTGCTTGGCCAGGCCGAACGCGCTCATGCCGTAGATCAGGCCGAAGTTGATCGCCTTGGCGCTGCGGCGCTGGTCGATGGTGACCTCTTCGAGGCCCACGCCGAACACCTCGGCGGCGGTGGCGCGGTGCACATCCAGGTCATTGCGGAAGGCATGCAGCAGGCCTTCATCCTTGGCCAGGTGGGCCATGATGCGCAGCTCGATCTGCGAGTAGTCCGCCGCCAGCAATTTGTAGCCGGGGCTGGCCACGAAAGCCTGGCGGATGCGGCGGCCCTCGGCGGTGCGGATCGGGATGTTCTGCAGGTTCGGGTCGCTGGACGACAGTCGGCCAGTGGCTGCCACCGCTTGCTGGTACGACGTGTGGATGCGTCCGGTACGCGGGTTGATCTGCCCCGGCAGCTTGTCGGTGTAGGTGCTCTTGAGCTTGCTCAGGCTGCGGTACTGCATCAGCACCTTGGGCAGCGGGTAGCCCTGTTCGGCCAGGTCATCCAGGACCGCCTCGGCGGTGGACGGCTGGCCCTTGGCGGTCTTGCTCAGTACCGGCATGCCCAGCTTGTCGTAGAGGATCGCGCCCAGTTGCTTGGGCGAGCCCAGGTTGAATACCTCACCGGCAAGCTCGAAGGCCTCGCGCTCCAACTCCACCAGCTTCGCCCCCAGTTCGCCGCTCTGCACGCCCAGCAGCGCGGCATCGACCAGCGCGCCCTGACGCTCGATCTTCGCCAGCACCGGCACCAGCGGCATCTCGATATCCATCAGCACCGGCAGCACGCTGGGCGTCTGGGCCAGGCGCGCCTGCAGCGCGTGGTGCAGACGCAAGGTGATGTCCGCGTCTTCGGCGGCGTAGGGGCCGGCCTTGTCCAGCGGGATCTGGTTGAAGGTCAGCTGCTTGGCGCCCTTGCCGGCGATATCCTCGAAGCCGATGGTGGTGTGGTCCAGGTACTTCTGCGCCAGGCTGTCCATGTCGTGACGGGTGGCGGTGGAGTCGAGCACGTAGGACTCGAGCATGGTGTCGTAGGCCACGCCGCGCATGTGGATGGCCGGGCTGCCATTGGCCAGGATGTTGATGTCGTACTTGGCGTTCTGGCCAATCTTGCCCTTGGCCGGGTCTTCCAGCAGCGGCTTGAGCGCCAGCAGCACGCGCTCGCGGTCCAGCTGGGCGGGAGCGCCTTCGTAGTCATGGGTCAGGGGTACATAGGCGGCTTCATGGGGCTCGACGGCGAACGACAGGCCGACGATCTGCGCCTGCTGGGCATCCAGGCCGGTGGTTTCGGTATCGAAGGCAAACAGCGGCGCCTGGCGCAGCTTTTCCAGCCAGGCGTCGAAGCGGGCCTGGTCGAGGATGGTTTCGTACTTCGGCTCGACCTTCTCGGCAACGGCAGCCTCGACGGCAACGGCGCCTTCACCGGCCTGGGGCGCGCTGCGCTGGACTTCGGCAACCCAGCTCTTGAACTCCATTTCGGCGTACAACGCCAGCAGCGCTTCACGGTCCGGTTCGCCGCAGACCAGGGCATCCACCTCGACATCCAGCTCCACGTCGCACTTGATGGTAGCCAGCTCGTAGGAGAGGAAAGCCGCGTCGCGGTGCTCCTCAAGCTTGGCGGCGAGGGTCTTGGCGCCGCGAATGGCCAGGCCCGGCACCTTGTCCAGGTTCTGGTACACATCGCTCAAGCCGCCACCGATACCGGTCAGCAGGCCCACCGCGGTCTTCTCGCCAACGCCAGGCACGCCAGGGATGTTGTCGACCTTGTCGCCCATCAGGGCGAGGAAATCGATGATGTGTTCGGGCCCGACGCCGAACTTCTCGTGCACGCCGGCGACGTCGAGCACGCTTCCGGTCATGGTGTTTACCAGGGTAACGTGGCCGTCCACCAACTGGGCCATGTCCTTGTCGCCAGTCGAGATGATCACCGGGCGGCCGGCGGCGGCGCTGCTGCGCGCCAGGGTGCCGATCACATCGTCGGCCTCCACGCCTTCGACGCACAGCAGCGGGTAGCCGAGGGCGCGGACGCTGGCATGCAGCGGCTCGACCTGCACCCGCAGGTCGTCGGGCATGCTCGGGCGGTTGGCCTTGTACTCGGCGAACATGGCGTCGCGGAAGGTCCCGCCCTTGGCGTCGAAGACCACCGCGAACAGGCTGTCCGGGTACTGCTTGCGCAGGCTCTTGAGCATGTTCAGCACGCCCTTGACCGCGCCGGTGGGCATGCCTTTGGAGGTGGTCAGCGGCGGCAGCGCGTGGAAGGCGCGGTAGAGGTAGGACGAACCGTCCACCAGGACGAGGGGCGCTTGGCTCATGAGGAGAATCAACCTTTTCGACGGGTCCGGCGCTAGAATAGCCGGATCAATGACGACAAAAGGACTAGGTTATCATGCGCACACTCAATCGCCTGTTACTGCTCGGTCTGCTGGCCACCATGCCAGTCGTCACCCAGGCGGCGGACGAAGCCCCATCGGCCGATCCCGATGTAACCATTCGCACGGAAGGCGATAAAACCATCCAGGAGTACCGTCAGAACGGCTTCCTGTATGCGATCAAGGTCACGCCGAAGAACGGCAAGCCTTATTTCCTGGTACGCGCCGATGGCTCCGAAGGCAATTTCATTCGTTCCGACCAGCCGGACATGCTGATTCCGTCCTGGAAGATCTTCGAGTGGTAAGCTAGTAACGCGTATCGTTCTTATCAACCAGGCACTTCCGGCGGAAGTGCCCGCATGGGCAATTCTTCAACATGTCAGTCTTCACCCCTGTGTCCCGGCCTGAGCTGGAAACCTTTCTGGCGCCATACGAGCTGGGCCGCCTGCTCGACTTCCAGGGCATCGCCGCCGGTACCGAGAACAGCAATTTCTTCGTCAGCCTGGAAAAAGGGGAGTTCGTCCTCACACTGATCGAGCGCGGGCCGGCTGAAGACATGCCATTCTTCATCGAACTGCTCGACGTGCTGCACGATGCCGACATGCCCGTGCCCTACGCCGTGCGCGACCGCGACGGCAATGGCCTGCGCGAACTGTGCGGCAAGCCTGCGCTGCTGCAGCCACGGCTGTCGGGCAAGCACATCAAGCTGCCGAACAACCAGCACTGCGCCCAGGTCGGCGAGCTGCTGGCGCACATTCACCTGGCCACCCGCGAGCGCATCATCGAGCGCCGCACCGACCGGGGCCTGGACTGGATGCTCGAATCGGGCGCCGAACTGCTGCCGAGCCTGAACCAGGAGCAAACCGGGCTGCTGCAGCCGGCGCTGGCGGAAATCACCGCGCACAAGGCGCAGATCCTTGCCCTGCCCAAGGCCAACCTGCACGCCGACCTGTTCCGTGACAACGTGATGTTCGAAGGCACCCACCTGACCGGACTGATCGACTTCTACAACGCCTGCTCCGGGCCGATGCTGTATGACATTGCCATCACCGTGAACGACTGGTGCCTGGACGAGCAGAGCGGTATCGACCTGCCGCGCGCCCAGGCATTGCTGGGCGCCTATGCGGCACTGCGACCGTTCACCGCCGCCGAAGCGGAGCTGTGGCCGGTGATGCTGCGGGTGGCGTGCGTGCGCTTCTGGCTGTCGCGCCTGATCGCGGCGCAGGCGTTCGCCGGGATGGACGTGATGATCCATGACCCGAGCGAATTCGAGGTGCGCCTGGCGCAGCGTCAGCGGGTGGCGCTGAAGCTGCCGTTCGCGCTCTAGAGGGCGATAACGCAACCTGTAGGAGCGGCTTTAGCCGCGATCACCCGCGCAGCGGGTGCCACACAACGTGGCGCCTGCTTCGCGGCTGAAGCCGCTCCTACAACTGCTCCAGGCAGCCGGCGAGGTCGCTGCCCAGCTTCTCCAGCAAGCGCTCATAGCCCTTGCCATCGACCGCATCGCTCCCACCCAGCGCATCGAGCTCAGCCAACCGCACCGGCAACCCGGCCGTCAGCGTCTCGGCCAGGCGCGGCCTCAGCGGCGGCTCGCTGAACACACAGGTCTTGCCCACCGCCTGCAAGCGCTTGCGCATGGCGGCGACGTGCTGCGCGCCCGGCTGCACCTCGGAGGCCACGCTGAACACGCCAGTGTGCTTCAGGCCATAGGCGGCCTCGAAGTAGTCGAACGCCTCGTGAAACACGAAGTAAGGCTTGCCGGCGATCCCCGCCACACGCTGCTTGATGCGCGCATCCAGGGCATCCAGACGCTCGACGAACTGCTTGAGGTTAGCCTGGTAGCGCGGGGCATTGGCCGGGTCGGCCGCTGCCAGGTCGCCGGCCATCTTTGTCGCGATCACCCGGGCATTAACCGACGACAGCCACAGGTGCGCGTCGAGGCTGCCCGGACGGTGGTCGTGGTCATGATCGTCGTGGTCTTCCTCGTCATGGGAGTGGCTGTCCTCGCCGAAATGACGCAACTGCATGCCCGACAGCGACTGCACGGCCACGGTCGGCTTGGCGCGGCTCTTCAGCACGCGGGGCAGGAACCCTTCCATGTCCGGGCCGATCCAGTACAGCAGGTCGGCATCGGCGACCTTGCGCACGTCGGAGGGGCGCAGTGCATAGTTGTGCGGGGAGGCGCCCGGTGGCAGCAGCACATCGGGGCTGCCGACACCGTCCTGAACGGCGGCGGCGATCTGTTGCAGGGGCTTGATGCTGGTCAGCACGCGCACATCGGCATGGGCCGAAAAAGCGATGAAAGCGACAAAGAGGGCAAGGATTCGGGACACGGTGGATACTCGGGTCGTCAGAAACAGGTAACATAATAACGTCTCCATCCTGAACCGTCGCTGCCCATGTCCATCACGCCGCTGGCCCACCGTCCCCACGATCACTCCCATTGCGTCCACAGTGCGCTGGCCGAGGCCGACGCGCTGTGCAACCGTCAGGGCCTGCGCCTGACCGCCCTGCGCCGTCGCGTGCTGGAACTGGTGTGGCAGAGCCACAAGCCGCTGGGCGCCTACGATATCCTCGCCGTGCTCAGCGAGCAGGACGGCCGCCGCGCCGCGCCGCCGACCGTCTATCGCGCCCTGGACTTCCTTCTGGAAAACGGCCTGGTGCACCGCATCGCCTCGCTCAATGCCTTTATCGGCTGCAGCCATCCCGAGCACGCGCACCAGGGGCAGTTCCTGATCTGCCGCGAATGTCACGTGGCCATCGAGCTGGAGCAGAACAGCATCAGCGACGCCATCGTCAGCAGCGCCAGTGCCGTTGGCTTTGCCGTCGAGACGCAGACCGTCGAAGTGGTCGGCCTGTGCGGCAACTGCCGGGGCAAGGCATGAGCGATGCCCTGATCCGCCTCGAGCAGGTCGGTGTCAGCTTCGGTGGCGAAGCGGTGCTCGACAGCATCGACCTGGCGGTGGCGCCCGGCCAGATCGTTACCCTGATCGGTCCCAACGGCGCCGGCAAGACCACCCTGGTGCGCGCCGTGCTGGGCCTGCTCAAGCCGCATCGCGGCAAAGTGTGGCGCAAGCCCAGGCTGCGCATCGGCTACATGCCGCAAAAGATCCAGGTGGACGCCACATTGCCCTTGTCGGTACTGCGCTTTCTGCGCCTGGTGCCCGGCGTAGACCGTGCGGCAGCCTTGGCGGCATTGCAGGAAGTCGGCGCCGAGCAGGTGATCGACAGCCCGATCCAGACCATCTCCGGCGGCGAAATGCAGCGCGTGCTGCTGGCCCGCGCCCTGCTGCGCGAGCCCGAGCTGCTGGTACTCGATGAACCGGTGCAGGGTGTCGACGTGGTTGGCCAGACCGAGCTGTACAACCTGATCACCCGCCTGCGCGACCGCCACGGCTGCGGCGTGCTGATGGTTTCCCACGACCTGCACCTGGTGATGAGCGCCACCGACCAGGTGGTCTGCCTCAACCGCCATGTGTGCTGCTCGGGCCACCCGGAGCAGGTCAGCAACGACCCGGCCTTCGTCGAGCTGTTCGGCCAGAACGCGCCGAGCCTGGCCATCTATCACCACCATCACGATCACAGCCACGACCTGCACGGCTCGGTGGTCGCCCCTGGCACCCATGTCCACGGAGAGCACTGCAAGCATGGCTGATTTTCTTCTCTACGCCCTGCTTGCCGGTGTATCGCTGGCGCTGGTCGCCGGCCCCCTGGGCTCGTTCGTGGTGTGGCGGCGCATGGCCTATTTCGGCGACACCCTGTCCCATGCCGCACTGCTCGGCGTGGCCCTGGGCTTCGCCCTGGATGTCAGCCCGGCGCTGGCGGTGACCGTCGGCTGCCTGCTGCTGGCGATCCTGCTGGTGACCCTGCAACAGCGCCAGCCGCTGGCCTCGGACACCCTGCTCGGCATCCTCGCCCCCAGCACACTGTCGCTGGGGCTGGTGGTGCTGAGTTTCATGCACGATGTGCGCATCGACCTGATGGCCTACCTGTTCGGCGACCTGCTGGCGATCAGCCCTACCGACCTGGCCTGGATCCTCGGCGGCAGCGCCTTGGTGCTGGTGCTGCTGGCGATGTTCTGGCGACCATTGCTGGCGGTGACCGTGCACGAGGAACTGGCGATGGTCGAAGGCCTGCCAGTGACCGGCCTGCGCCTGGCGCTGATGCTGCTGATCGCCGTGGTGATCGCGGTGGCGATGAAGATCGTCGGCGTGCTGCTGATCACCTCGCTGCTGATCATTCCGGCCGCTGCGGCACAGCGTCACGCCCGCTCGCCGGAACAGATGGCCGTGGGCGCCAGCCTGCTGGGGGTTACCGCAGTCTGTGGCGGCCTGGCGCTGTCCTGGTTCAAGGACACCCCGGCCGGGCCTTCGATCGTGGTCTGTGCGGCAGTGCTATTCTTGCTGAGCCTGGCGTTGCCGAAACGCTGAATTTTCAGGGTGCGCGCAGGCGCATCCTGCAACCTTTTCGCAGGTTTCGAGTCTGAGAAGACCTGTTTCCGAGCGTGCGCACCTGGGTGTAGACTTGCTCGCTTTTTGCGCAAATAGAGAGTCGCAGGAATGAAGCCGTTCGCCTCACGTTATCTGCTTGTTGCCGCGTTTTCCCTGTTCCTGGCGGCCTGCTCCAGCAAGCCGGCCGAGCAGCCGGTGGCGCCTGCCCAGCCCGATGCCTGGCAGCAGCTCGAGCAAAGCATCGCCAGCAACGAGCTGGCCACCGCCGAGGATCAACTGGCCGCCTTGCAGGCCCAGGCACCGGATGATTCGCGCCTCGAACCGCGTCAGCGCCAACTGGCCGAGGCCTACCTGCGCCGTAGCCAGATCGTCCTGCAGAAGGGCGATGTGAATGCCGCTGCCACGGCATTGGCCCGCGCCCGGGCGCTGATGCCGCAAGCACCGGCCCTGACCGGCGGCGATGCCGTGGCCCAGGCACGCAAGGCCGAACTGGAAAAGGCCGAAGCGGCGCTCAAGGCTGCCGAGTCCAAGCCCGAGGCCCGGGTTATCGACCCGACCGCGCCCACCACCGTCGTGGCGCTGAAAACCACCGATAGCCGGGCGATGCGTCGCCAGCTGGACGATATCGCGGCGGACGTGGTGAGTTATCAGTGCGAGGTGGTGTTCCAGGTGCCCCGCACCGAGGATGCGCCTTGGCTCAAGACCCTTCTGCAGAAGCGGGTGCGCAAGCTCGACAGTGGCTTTGCGCTTAAGCAGAAGCATGAGATCCAGCGCTCATTGCCGGCGCAGGTGGTATTGATCCCTCATCAGCAGTGAACAATCGCGGGGCCAGTCGGAGCGGCGGTGCGGCGATCCGACTGGCCCCGCGATGCTTTCTAGGCCGGCACCGCCTCGGCAGCCGCCTCCCGCGCCCACACCCGGTGCCCCTCGACGGCCTTGAAGAAGGCCTCGAGGGCCTTCTGGTCATCGCCCAGCAACAGCCCGGCATCTTCCTTGAGCCCTAGCTTGTTCAGCAGTAGCTTGCCCTCACTGGCTACGCCCATGGGCTTGAGATGCTTGTAGGCCTCGAGCAGGAAATGCTTGGCCACGCCGCTGTTTTCCAGCGCCTCCAGCGAAGCCTTGCCCGCCGGCACCCACACGCCATCGAACATCACCGACGGCATGCCCTCCATCGACGCATCCACCGGCAGCTGTTGGCCACCGGCAGTCTTCACCGGTGCCGAGGTCGG
The DNA here is from genome assembly GCF_047501685.1 of Pseudomonas sp. CAM1A. NCBI lineage: Bacteria > Pseudomonadati > Pseudomonadota > Gammaproteobacteria > Pseudomonadales > Pseudomonadaceae > Pseudomonas > Pseudomonas sp. CAM1A. The sequence continues at coordinate 550,620 of NZ_JBFNXP010000001.1, forward strand.
CCCCAGCAGCATGGGGCGCGCACTTTGCGCCTCCAGCGCCTTGACCACCTTGTCGACACTCGCATCCTCCACGCCACCAGCCACCAGGATGGCGATCTTGCGCCCGCTGATGCCGATGTCCCCGGGGTGGTTCATCTGGCTCAAGGCCTTTGACTGCGCTGGCTTGCTGTCCTTGACCTTGACCGTGCCGGCCTTAGGCGCAGGCAGCCCGAGGTTGGCCGCCACCGCCGCCGCCAGCTTGAGGTCGATGTTGGCCAGGATCTCGTTCACTTCCCGCGCCCGGATCGTCTCGCGCTCGACCTTGCCCAGCTCGAAGCTGTAGGCCTTGATGATGTGCTGCTGCTCGGTGGGGCTCATGCTCTGGAAGAACAACCGCGCCTGGGAGAAATGATCGCCGAACGACTCGCTGCGCTGGCGGATCTTGTTCGCATCGATACGTTCCTGGTAGCTCTCGAAACCGCCATCCTGCGCGGCGGGCGGCGTTTCCTTCGGCCAGCCGCCATCGATCGAGTTGGGTTCGTAAGAGGCTCGCCCCTTGTCGAGGGTCATGCGGTGCATGGCATCGCGCTGGCTGCTGTGATTGGGCGCGACGGGACGGTTGATCGGGATCTCGTGGAAGTTCGGCCCGCCCAGGCGGCTTATCTGGGTGTCGGTGTAGGAAAACAGCCGGCCCTGCAGCAAGGGATCATTGCTGAAATCGATGCCCGGCACGATGTGCCCGGGGCAGAAGGCGATCTGCTCCACTTCGGCGAAGAAGTTGTCCGGGTTGCGGTCGAGCACCATCTTGCCCAACGGCGTCACCGGTACCAGCTCCTCGGGGATGATCTTGGTCGGGTCGAGCAGGTCGAAGTCGAATTTGTGCTCGTCGGCTTCAGGGACGATCTGCACCCCCAGCTCCCATTCTGGGTAATGGCCGGTCTCAATGGCCTCCCAAAGGTCGCGGCGGTGGTAGTCGGTGTCCTTGCCCGCCAGCTTCTGGGCTTCGTCCCACAGCACAGAGTGCACGCCCTGGCGCGGCTTCCAGTGGAACTTGACGAAGCTTGCCACGCCTTGGGCATTGATCAGCCGGAAGGTATGCACGCCAAAGCCTTCCATCATGCGCAGGCTGCGCGGGATGGCCCGGTCGGACATCGCCCACATGACCATGTGCGCGGATTCCGGCACCAGCGAGACGAAGTCCCAGAAGGTGTCGTGTGCCGAGCCGCCGGTGGGCATCTCGTTGTGCGGCTCGGGTTTGACCGCGTGGACGAAGTCGGGAAACTTGATCGCGTCCTGGATGAAAAACACCGGCATGTTGTTGCCGACCAGATCGAAATTGCCTTCATCGGTGTAGAACTTCACCGCAAAGCCGCGCACGTCGCGCACCGTGTCGCCCGAGCCACGTGGGCCCTGCACGGTGGAAAAGCGTACGAACACCGGGGTGATTTTCTCGGGATCTTGCAGGAAACCGGCCTTGGTCAGCTCGGCATGGCAGCCATAGCTTTGGAAGTAGCCATGGGCGCCGGTCCCACGGGCATGGACGATACGCTCGGGGATCCGCTCATGGTCGAAGTGGGTGATCTTCTCGCGCATGATGAAGTCTTCGAGCAACGAAGGCCCACGGGCACCCGCTTTGAGGCTGTTCTGGTTGTCGGCGATCTTCACCCCCTGGTTGGTCCGCAGGGCCTGGCCACTGGCGTCGCTGCGAAAGGCTTCCAGGCTCTGCAGCTTGGCATTGGTGTTGGCCTTGTCCGGGGTGTCGGTACCGGCGACAGGGCTGGGCTGTGGCGCCTGGGGCTTCTTGCTGGGCATCTTCGGCTCTCCTCATCAGTCTTCAGGCTGCCCGTTCGGGCTTGTTCAATTAGTGACTGGGCCGCCGTCGGATGCGTTCAATCGGATTGCCGACCGTCGCGTTATGCCGATTGGATTGGAGCGTGACGAAATAAATGCTAAGAACACGCAGGGGAAAAGGCTAAAATGCGCGCCCCGGCTAACCGCTGACCCAAATTCCATGCGCCCCACAAGGTTCGCTCAGTGATCGAGTTTCAAAATGTCCACAAGACCTACCGCGTTGCCGGTAGGGATATCCCGGCCCTGAACCCGACCAGCCTGACCATCGAAGATGGCCAGGTGTTCGGCCTGATCGGCCACTCCGGTGCCGGCAAGAGCACCATGCTGCGCCTGATCAACCGCCTCGAGGAGCCGTCCGGCGGCAAGATCGTGGTCGACGGTGAAGACGTCACCGCCTTCGACTCGAACCAGCTGCGGCGCTTCCGCCAGCAGGTCGGCATGATCTTCCAGCACTTCAACCTGCTGGCCTCCAAGACCGTCGCCGACAACGTGGCCCTGCCGCTGGTACTGGCCGGCGAGCTGTCGCGTGGCGATATCGACAAGCGCGTCACCGAACTGCTGGCCCGTGTCGGCCTGTCCGAGCACGCGAAGAAGTACCCGGCGCAACTGTCGGGCGGGCAGAAGCAGCGCGTCGGCATCGCCCGCGCCCTGTCCACCAACCCGAAGATCCTGCTGTGCGACGAGGCCACCAGCGCCCTCGACCCGCAGACCACCGCCTCGGTGCTGCAACTGCTGGCCGAGATCAACCGCGAGCTAAAGCTGACCATCGTGCTGATCACCCATGAGATGGACGTGATCCGCCGGGTCTGCGACCGCGTGGCGGTGATGGATGCCGGGCAGATCGTCGAGCAGGGTCCGGTGGCGGATGTGTTCCTGCACCCGCAGCACGCCACTACCAAGCGCTTCGTCCAGGAAGACGAGCAGGTCGACGAGAACGAGCAACGCGACGATTTCGCCCATGTGCCGGGGCGCATCGTGCGCCTGACCTTCCAGGGCTGCGCCACCTATGCGCCGCTGCTGGGCACCGTGGCCCGCGAAACCGGTGTGGACTACAGCATCCTGGCCGGACGCATCGACCGCATCAAGGACATACCCTATGGCCAGCTGACCCTCGCCTTGATCGGTGGGGACATGGATGCGGCATTCGCCCGCTTCACTGCAGCTGACGTACATATGGAGGTACTGCGTTGATGGACATCCTCAGCTATTTCGCCAACGTCGACTGGGTCGAGATCTGGCAGGCGACCAACGACACCATGGTCATGCTGTTCATCTCACTGGCCTTCATCATCCTGCTGGGCCTGCCCCTGGGTGTCGTGCTGTTCCTGTTCAGCCCACGGCAGATGTTCGAGCACAAGAAGGTCTACGCAGTGCTGGCGACCATCGTCAACATCGTGCGCTCGGTGCCGTTCATCATCCTGCTGATCGTGATGATCCCGATCACGGTGCTGATCACCGGCACCTCGCTGGGTGTCGCGGGCGCGATTCCGCCGCTGGTGGTCGGCACGACGCCGTTCTTCGCACGCCTGGTCGAGACGGCCCTGCGTGAAGTGGACCGCGGCATCATCGAGGCCACCCAGTCGATGGGCGCCACCACCCGCCAGATCATCTTCAAGGCCGTACTGCCTGAAGCGATGCCGGGCATCATCGCCGCCATCACCGTGACCGCCATCACCTTGGTGTCCTACACCGCCATGGCCGGCGTGGTCGGGGCCGGTGGCCTGGGCGACCTGTCGATCCGCTTCGGCTACCAGCGTTTCCAGACCGACGTGATGATCGTCACCGTGGTGCTGCTGGTCATCCTGGTCCAGGTACTGCAAATGATCGGCGACAAACTGGTCGTGCACTTTTCCCGTAAGTAACCCCAATGGGGTCGGCCCAGCCGACCCGTTCGGGGGCCGTCGCGGCCCTCACAAGGAGTGATCAATGAAGAAGCTGCTTGCTGTTGTCGCCGCCGTCGCGGCCTTCTCGGCCAACGCCGAGACCCTGACCGTCGCCGCCACCCCGGTGCCGCACGCCGAGATCCTCAACTTCGTCAAGCCACAGCTGGCGAAGGAAGGCGTGGAGCTGAAGGTCAAGGAGTTCACCGACTACATCCAGCCGAACGTGCAGGTGTCGGAAAAGCGCCTGGACGCCAACTTCTTCCAGCACCAGCCGTACCTGGATGAGTTCAACAAGGCCAAGGGTACTCACCTGGTAAGCGTCGCCGGCGTGCACATCGAGCCGCTGGGCGTGTACTCGACCAAGGTCAAGAAGCTCGACGAACTGCCTTCCGGCGCCGCCGTGGTCATTCCCAACGACGCCACCAACGGCGGCCGTGCCCTGCTGCTGCTGGACAAGGCCGGAGTGATCAAGCTCAAGGACAACACGAACATCCTGTCGACCATCAAGGACATCGCCGAGAACCCGAAAAACCTGAAGTTCCGGGAGCTGGAAGCCGCCACCATCCCGCGTGTGCTGACCCAGGTCGATGCCGCCCTGATCAATACCAACTACGCGCTGGAAGCCAAGCTCAACCCGGAAAAAGACGCCCTGGCCATCGAAGGCAAGGACTCTCCGTACGTGAACATCCTGGTGACCCGCGAGGACAACAAGGACGCGGACGCGGTGAAGAAGCTGGTACAGGCCCTGCACTCGCCTGAGGTGAAGCAGTTCATTACCGAGAAGTACAAGGGCGCTGTGGTTCCTGCGTTCTGATCAACGCCTGAAACAATCGCGGGGCAAGCCCGCTCCCACGTGTTAGTCGTGGGAGCGGGCTTGCCCCGCGATGTTTTCAAGCCCCGATCAATCGCGCTTGACCAGCCCCGGCAACTGCGCCACCAGCTTCTGGTTATTGAACGGCGCACGGATGAACCCGCGCTGGCGCCCGTCCGGGCCGACCACCGCCAGGTTGCCGCTGTGATCCACGGTATACCCGGGCTTGCTGGTATCGGCCGGAATGAACGGAATGCTCAAGGCATTGGCGAGCTTCTGGGTGTCCTCGATCGAGCCCGCCACCCCGACGAAATCCTTGTCGAAGTAGCCCAGGTACTGCTTGAGCTGGTTCGGCGTGTCGCGGTTCGGGTCGACGCTCACCAATACCACCTGCAAACGCTCCAGCGCCTCCTTGGGCAGTTCGCTCTTCACCTGGCGCAGCTGGGCCAGGGTGGTCGGGCAGATGTCCGGGCAGTAGGTGTAGCCGAAGAACAGCAACGACCACTTGCCCTTGAGCTGGTCCAGCACCAGCGGCTGGCCGTTCTGGTCGGTCATTGTCACGTCCGGCACGGTGCGGCTCTGCGGCAGCAGGATGATGCCGGCATCGATCAGTTCGGTGGGGTTCAACTGACCACGGTCGTTGAGCACCTTGTTGACGGTCAGGCCCATGATCAGCGCGACCAGGGCAACGAGGATGAAGACGGTTTTCTGGGTTCGGGTCATAGGTTCAGCAACAGGTAGTGGTCTACGAGCAACGCGATGAACAGGGCGAACAGGTAGCCGATAGAGTACTTGAACGTCTTGATCGCCGCGTGCGGCCGGGTGCCACGGTACAACACCCAGGCCCAGTGCAGGAAGCGCAGGCCCAGCCCCAGGGCACAGGCGAGGTACAGTGGGCCGCTCATGTGGATGGCATAGGGCAACAGGCTCACGGCCAGCAATATCAAGGTGTAGAGCAGGATATGCAGGGCCGTGTAACGCTCGCCATGGGTAACGGGGAGCATGGGAATATCAGCTTTTGCGTACTCCTCCTTGCGATGAATCGCAAGGGCCCAGAAGTGCGGCGGTGTCCAGGCGAAGATGATCAGCACCAGCAGCAGCGGCTCGGCGCCCAGGTGCCCGCTGACCGCCACCCAGCCCAGCAATGGCGGTGCTGCCCCTGCCAGGCCGCCGATCACGATGTTCTGCGGCGTGGCCCGCTTGAGAAAGCCGGTGTAGAGCACCGCGTAACCCAGCAGCGAAGCCAGTGTGAGCCAGGCGGTGAGGGGGTTGGTAAACGCCAGCAGCAAAACCATCCCCGCCACGGCCAGCAGCAAGGCGAACAGCAGTGCCGGCAAAGGCGCGACCCGGCCCTGGGCCAGCGGGCGCTTTTGGGTGCGCGCCATCAGCGCATCGACACGACGATCGACCACGTGATTGACCGCCGCCGCGGCCCCCGCGCACAAGCTTATCCCCAGGTTGCCGAACAACAGGACGCTCCAGGCCACCCCCGCGCGGGTGGCGAGAAACATCCCCACCAGCGAAGTGATCAGCATCAGCACCACGACCTTGGGCTTGGTCAGTTCCATGTAGTCGCGCCATCCGGCGCGCTGGCGTTCCGTGCTTAGAAGCGTCGCCACGAATCGTTCCTCATGTGATGAGTGAGTTGCCCCCCGACCACCGGCGTCAGGCGCCAGCCATGGCCCACGCGAACCTTGTCGACCACGCGGATGCGGTAGTTCACCAGCACCATGGTCAGCAGCAGCAGCGCACCGCCTGCGTTGTGGGCAACGGCCACGCCCAACGGCAGGTGGAACAATACATTGCTGATGCCCAGGCCCAACTGCAGCGCCAGCGCCAGCAATACCAGGCGTGCCAGGCCGCTCAAACCATGGCGGTGCAGCTTCCAGCTGAGCATCGATAGCACCGCCAGCACCAGCATTGCGCCGAGCCGGTGGCTGACATGGATCGCGGTGCGCGCATCGCTGTCCAGTTGCCCGCCCAGGTAATTGGGGCCGACATGCTGGGTCAGGTGGAAGCCGTTGCTGAAGTCCGCCGCCGGCCACCACTGGCCATGGCAGGTGGGCAGGTCGATACAGGCCACCGCCGCGTAGTTGGCGCTGACCCAACCCCCCAGGGCGATCTGGCCGATCACCACCAGCAGTGCCAGCGCCGCGATACGTCGCAGGCTCAGCGGCAGTTTCGGCAAGGGCGCAAAAGCCCGGGATAGACGCAGGGATAGCAGGAAAAGCAGGCTCACCGTGGTGAACCCGCCAAGCAGGTGCGCGGTCACCACCTGGGGCCACAGTTTCAGTGTCACCGTCCACATGCCGAACGCCGCCTGGGCCAGCACCACCCCTAGCAGCAACACCGGCAGGCGGTAGGGCTGGCCGTCGTGGGCATGCCGGCGTACAGCCTGGAAGGCGAGCAGTGCGATCACCATTGCCAGGGTGCCGGCGAAATAGCGATGGACCATCTCGGCCCAGCCCTTGGCTTCTTCTACCGGGTGCTCAGGGAAGTGCAGCTCGGCATGGGCCAGTTGGGCATCGGTCTTGGGCACGCTGATGAAACCGTAGCACCCCGGCCAATCGGGGCAGCCAAGACCGGCGTGAGTCAGGCGAGTGTAGGCGCCGAGCAGCACGACCAGCAGCGCCAGCAGCGTGGCAAACACAGCAAGGCGGAATCCGGGTCTGGCCATGGCAACCTCCTAGCCGATGTTGGACAGCTTGAGCAGGTGACGCAGGTCGTCCAGCACATGCTTGCCCTTGACCTTGGCGTCGTAGCGCAGCACCAGGTTGCCGTGGGGGTCGACGATCCACAGTTGCGGGGCTGTGTCACCGACCTTCTGGATATAGCGCTGGGCGTCCAGCGGGTAGCGTTGCAACTGCGGGTACTCACGGCCCAGCAGTGCCTGGTAGTCGGCGGCCAGCGGCTGGGCCGCCGCCAGGGCATGGCTGGCGCGGCTGGCATCGCGACCCAGGCCGACCTGGATCTGCCGGGCCAGGTACACCAGTTGCTGACACTCCTCGGCACAGGCGCCCGGGGCGCTGACCAGCAGCTGCCAACGCTCGTCCTGGGCATCGATGCCGATATCGGCCCGGCCTTCGCCATTGCCGATCATCACACCGTGATAGCTGCGCCCCTCCGGTACCCAGAACTTGAGCTTGTACATGCTGGTGGCGAGGATCATCGGCCCGAGCACGACGAACAGGATCAACAGCAGTTGCAGGCGCCCGCGGGGCTTGCGGCGGTCAGGCACGTCCAGTGGACTCGTGGCGGCGGCCATGGCGGTTCTCCTTGTCGTTGTGATGCCAGCCGAAATACAGGTAGAGCAGAACCAGCGCGCTGGCCAGGGCGAACCACTGCACGGCATAGCCCTGGTGTTTTTCCGGGCCCATGGCGACCACCGGCCAATCCAGGCGGTAGGCGCCAGGGCCTGGCTGCAGGCGTAGTTCCTGGGCAAAGCCCTCACGGCCCAGCTGCCGCCAGAGGCCGGCCGGGTCGATCGCCGTCAGCAGTTGCGGCCACTGGTCGTCGGGGTTGTCCGGATGCAGTTGGAAGGTCTTGCCCGGCGGCACGTACACCGTGGCGTCCAGCGCCAGCGCCTGGCCCGGCGTATCGAAGCGCACCGGCACGCGACGGTCGGGCCACGGCAGCCAGCCACGATTGACCAGCAACCACAGGCCGCTGGCCTGGTCGTGGAAGGGCTGCAACAGCTCGACACCGGCCTTGCCGTCACGCATCTGGTTGTCCAGCAGCAGGCTATGAGCAGCGTCGAACCGGCCATACAGGTGCACGGGGTAGAACGCAGGGTCCGGCAGCTGGCGCAACCGGTCAGCAGTGACCGACGCCTCGATCTGGCGCTCGGTGTAGGTGGCCAGCAGATCACGCTTTTCGTCGGCGCGCCGCAGTTGCCAGCAGCCGAGCGCGATCAACCCCGGCAGCAGCGCAAGCACCACCAGGGTCGGTATCAGGCCTGGGCGAAACGGCTTCACCAGGGCCTCGTGAGGTCGAGCGCTATACTTGTATCCATCACCGCATCCCCCGGAGTTTCGCCATGCTCAAGGCCGCAATTGTCCTGATGCTGCTGGCCACCATTGCCAGCCTGTTCAGTGGCCTGGTGTTCCTGGTCAAGGACGACGACCAGTCGACCCGCCTGCTCAAGGCCCTTACCGTGCGCGTCGCCCTCGCCACCCTGACCATCGCCCTGGTGGCCTGGGGCCTGATCAGTGGGCAACTGGTATCGCACGCCCCCTTCTGAATTCACGCCATCCCTGTAGGAGCGGCTTCAGCCGCGATCACCTGCAAAGCCGCACTACAGGACATACACAAAGATGAACAGCCCCACCCACACCACATCGACGAAGTGCCAGTACCAGCTCGCCGCCTCGAAACCGAAGTGCTTGTCCGGTTCGAAATGCCCGCGCAGCACCCGGCAGAACATCACGAACAGGATCAGCGTGCCCAAGGTCACGTGCGCACCGTGGAACCCGGTAAGCATGAAGAACGTCGCGCCGTAGATGCCCGAGCCCAGGGTCAGCCCGAGTTTGTTGTAGGCCTCGTGGTACTCGTAGGCCTGCAGGGCGAGGAACGCCAGCCCCAGCAGGATCGTCAGCCCCAGCCACAGCTTCAGCGTGCCACGGTGCCCCTTGCGCAGGGCGTGGTGGGCGATGGTCACGGTCACACTGGAGCTCACCAGCAGGATGGTGTTGATCAGCGGCAGGTGCCACGGATCGATAACCTCCTTGGGTGGCGGGAACAGTTTCGGGTCCGGCGTGTGCAGCAGCGGCCAGACGAACTCGAAGTTGGGCCAGAGCATGTGCGTCACGCCCTTGGCCCCATCGCCCCCCAACCACGGCCCGGCCAGCACCCGCACATAGAACAGCGCGCCGAAGAAGGCCAGGAAGAACATCACCTCGGAGAAGATGAACCAGCTCATGCCCCAGCGGAACGAGCGATCCATCTGCGCGCTGTAGAGCCCGGCGTGGCTTTCCTTGACCACCGCGCCGAACCAGCCGAACAGCATGTAGGCCAGGAACAGCGCACCGACGAAGAAGATCAGCGGCCCGTGGGACTCCGGGTGGCCGGCCTTGAGGTCGTTGAACCAGGTGCCGAGCCCGAACACGGTGATGAACATGCCGATCGTGGCAATGATCGGCCACTTGCTCTGCGCCGGTACGTAGTAATGCTCGTGGCTTGCCATGTTGTATCTCCTTCCCTCAACGGGCGCCCTCGGTCGCGGCTTGGGCGACCGGGGGGTGGCGAGCGGTGATGTCGAACAGGGTGTAGGCCAGGGTCAGGTGCTTCACCGACTCCGGCAGGTCGCGGTCGACGATGAAGCGCACCGGCATCTCGATGCGCTCGCCCGGCTGCAGGACCTGCTGGGTGAAACAGAAGCACTCGGTCTTGTGGAAGTACGCCGCGGCCTCGGCGGGGGTGATGCTGGGGATGGCCTGGGCGCTCATGGGCTGGTTGGTCGGGTTGCGGGCCACGAAGATCATCTGGTTCACCGCCCCCGGATTGACCTCGATCTGGTCGGCAGTGGAGTGGAACTCCCAGCTCATGTCGCCGGCATTGGTCGACATGAACTGCACCCGCACCGAACGCGTAGGGTCGCTGACCTGAGTGCCCGCGTACTGCCCGCCAGTCTTGCCGTTGATGCCGAAGGCCTTGCACATCACGTCGTAGATCGGCACCAGGGCAAAGCCGAAGGCGAACATCACCACGGTGAGCATCAGCAGGCGGCTGACCAGGCGTTTGAGCGACAAGCCGTCCATGGGCGGGCTCCTACTTCACTTCCGGCGGGGTCTGGAAGGTGTGATAAGGCGCTGGGGAAGGGATCGACCACTCCAGCCCCTCGGCGCCGTCCCAGGGTTTGGCCGCTGCCGGCGCGCCACCGCGGATGCACTTGATGACGATGAACAGGAAGAAGATCTGCGTGGCACCAAACATGAAGGCGCCGATCGACGAGACCATGTTGAAGTCGGCGAACTGCAGGTTGTAGTCCGGGATCCGTCGCGGCATGCCGGCCAGGCCGACGAAATGCATGGGGAAGAAGGCCAGGTTCATGCCGACGAACGACAGCCAGAAGTGCAGCTTGCCCAGGGTTTCGTCATACATGTGCCCGGTCCATTTCGGCAGCCAGTAGTAAGCCGAGGCAAATATGCCGAAGATCGCCCCGGGCACCAGCACGTAGTGGAAGTGCGCCACCACGAAGTAGGTGTCGTGGTACTGGAAGTCCGCAGGCGCGATGGCCAGCATCAGCCCGGAGAAGCCGCCGATGGTGAACAGGATGACGAAGGCGATGGCGAACAGCATCGGCGTCTCGAAGGTCAGCGAGCCTTCCCACATGGTGCTGACCCAGTTGAACACCTTCACCCCGGTGGGCACGGCGATCAGCATGGTCGCGTACATGAAGAACAGTTCGCCCACCACCGGAATGCCGACCACGAACATGTGGTGGGCCCAGACGATGAACGACAGGAAGGCGATCGCCCCGGTGGCGTAGACCATCGAGGTGTAGCCGAACAGCGGCTTGCGCGAGAACGCCGGGATGATCGAGCTGACCGCGCCGAAGGCCGGCAGGATCATGATGTACACCTCGGGGTGGCCGAAGAACCAGAACACATGCTGGAACAACACCGGGTCGCCACCGCCGGCGGCGCTGAAGAAGCTGGTGCCGAAATGGATATCCATCAGCATCATGGTCACCACGCCGGCCAGCACCGGCATCACCGCGATCAGCAGGAACGCAGTGATCAGCCAGGTCCAGACGAACAGCGGCATCTTCATCAGGGTCATGCCGGGGGCGCGCAGGTTGAGGATGGTGGCGATCACGTTGATCGCGCCCATGATCGAGCTGATGCCCATCAGGTGGATGGCGAAGATGAAGAAGGTCACGCTGGCCGGGGCGTAGGTGGTCGATAACGGGGCATAGAAGGTCCAGCCGAAGTTCGGCCCGCCACCGGGGCTGAACAGCGTCGAGACCAGCAGCAGAAAGGCCGCCGGCAGCAGCCAGAAGCTGAAGTTGTTCATCCGCGGCAGGGCCATGTCTGGCGCGCCGATCATCAGCGGGATCATCCAGTTGGCCAGGCCGACGAAGGCCGGCATTACCGCGCCGAACACCATGATCAGCCCGTGCATGGTGGTCATCTGGTTGAAGAACGCCGGCTCCACGATCTGCAGGCCGGGCTGGAACAGCTCGGCGCGGATCACCATGGCGAACGAGCCGCCGAGCAGGAACATGCTGAAGGCGAACCACAGGTACATCGTGCCGATGTCCTTGTGGTTGGTGGTCAGCACCCAGCGCATCAGGCCCTTGGCCGGGCCGTGGGCGTGTTCATGACCGTGGGCGTGGTCGTCGATCACTGCACTCATGTCCTGTCTCCTGCAATCCACTGACTGCCGCGGCTAGCCCGGCTCATTGCGCTTCGGCCTGCTTGAGCGCCAGCACGTCCTTCGGCGTGACCATGTCGCCCTTGTTGTTGCCCCAGGCGTTGCGCTCGTAGGTGACCACGGCGGCGATATCGACTTCCGAGAGCTGCTTGCCGAATGCCGCCATGGCGGTGCCCGGCTTGCCGTGGAAGACGATGCCCAGGTGCGCTTCCTTGGGCCCGGTGGCGATCTTCGAGCCCTTGAGCGCCGGGAACATCGGCGGCAGGCCCTGGCCCTCGGCCTGGTGACAGGCTACGCAGGTGGTGTGGTAGACCTTGTCGCCACGCGCCACCAGCTCTTCAAGAGTCCATTCCTTGCTGGTCAGCTCCTTGAGCTTGGCCGCCTCGGCCTTGCGCTCGCCGAGCCAGGTGTCGTAGTCGGCCTTGGATTTCACCTCGACCACCACCGGCATGAAGCCGTGGTCCTTGCCGCACAGTTCGGTGCACTGGCCACGGTAGATCCCGGGCTTCTCGACCCGGGTCCAGGCCTCGTTGACGAAGCCGGGGATGGCATCACGCTTGACTGCGAAGGCCGGCACCCACCAGGAGTGGATGACGTCGGCGGCGGTCACCAGGAAGCGCACCTTGGCGCCCACCGGCAGCACCAGCGGCTGGTCGACTTCGAGCAGGTAGTGCTCGTCCTTCGGTGAATTGTTGTGGATCTGCTCGGCGGGGGTGGCCAGGTTGCTGAAGAACTCGACGTCCTGGCCCAGGTACTTGTAGTGCCACTTCCACTGGTAACCGGTGACCTGGATATCGATGTCCGAGTCGCTGGCGTCGTAGATGTCGATCAGGGTCTTGGTGGCCGGGATGGCCATGGCCACGAGGATCAGGAAGGGCACGACGGTCCAGAGGATCTCGACCCAGGTGTGCTCGTGGAAGTGCGCGGCCTGCTGCCCGGTGGAACGGCGGTGGACGACCATCGACCAGAACATCGCGCCGAACACCACGATGCCGATGATCACGCAGATCCAGAAGATGGTCATGTGCAGGTCGAACACCGCGTGGGAGACTTCCGTCGCCCCGGGCGCCATGTTCACCGTCCATGCTGCCTGTGCCTGACCAAACAATGACCACAGCAACAGGCCCATCCAGACATGTGGATGTCGCATCATTGCGGGTTCCCCTTATCGTTCTTGTAGTCCCGGAGGCGTGGACGACCTGCTACGACAAAGGGGGGAACGGTGGCCAAGACTGCCTGGCTTCGACGACCGAGCCCCCTGCTTAAGGCAGTCGGGCCTCATCAACGAATCACGTTTCAAGCGGAGTATAGACACCGACCAATGGGGCGCAACGCGGGGACTGAAATGATCTTCACGTAACCAAACGTTTGCGCTGAAAGCCGCATGGATACTGGGCCGGGACACAATAATGGCACATTGATATAGCCAATTTCCTACACGCGCCTAAGAGATATAACAAATGCGTCTTAGCGATTCTCGTAAGCAAGCTAACTTAGTGTCTTCCGTTTGTAACGCCTTGTCCCTGGAGTTGTCATGAACATCGCTGCTGTACGCGAGCAGATCGAAAACGCCCATCAACATGAGAGCCGCACAGGCCAACTGAAAAACCGCCTCGAACTGCAACTGCCACACCTGCATCCATCGATCCAACTACCCCAGCAGGATGCCCAGGGTACCTTGGCGCGCTTTGTCGGCGCCTACATCAACGAGGTTCCAGAACTGCTCGAAGCCGCGCACACCGTGGCGCTCGAGGCCGGCATCGAATCGCAGATCAAACCGGTACTGAAGATTGCCGAAGCCTACTTCCTGCAGCCGCCGAGCGTGATGGCCGGGCAGGTCGGGCTGGATTGCCTGTTGGACGAGGCCTACCTGGCGCATCGCCTGGTCGAGGAGGTCAACGACCTGTATATCCGCCATTTCCAGCAGCCGCTGATTCCGGTCGATACCACGGTCGCCAACCTGATCGCCCACCAGCTGATCGGCGAGACCTTCGCCAACCAGCTGGATGAGGTGGTGCATCACTCAGTGGACGAGATGCTCGATGACGAGAGCTTTGCCGTGGAGTCAGTGGAGCGCTATCGCGACAAGCTGTCGAACCCGGAAACCGGAGAGGCCTGGAAACGCTGGCCATGCCTGTCGCGCCAGCTGGGCGTGGAGTTGAGCCAGTCGGCCTGAGTTGACCTGATCCGACCCAGTCGTGGCAAGTCCGCCCCCACGAACTCGATCGTGGGAGCGGGCTTGCCCCGCGATCGGCCGCTACAGACTGGCCCTAAGCGCCAACCCCCGCCGTAGTCCGCAACCGTCCCTCGACCCGCCGCTTCAGACGCCGCTGCTCCAGTACCAGCAGCGAGCCCTTGGCCGCGCCACTGCGCCCCCAATCCTCCAGCAGTTCCAGGCAGGAATGGTCGATATAGCTCAGGTTGCCCAGCGGCACATGCAACGTCGTCCCCTCCGGCACGGTATCCAGTACCTGGGTCAGCGCCGGCACCTTGAGGAAAGTCGCCGCACCACTCAGACGCAGTTCCATGTGCCCCGGCGTGCCCGACGCCACCAGGTTGATCTTCAACCGCGCCGCCTTCAGCGCCAGCTTCAGCAGGGTCAAGGCAAAGCCCAGCAGCACGCCGGTCAACAGATCGGTGAAGATGATCGCCAGTGCAGTCGCCGCATAGGTGAACATCGGCATCCGCCCATAGCGGCCCAGGCCACGGAATGCCTTGAAATCGACCAGCTTCACGCCGGTATAGACCAGCACCCCAGCCAGGCTGGCCACCGGGATCTGCTGCAGCACGCTGCTCAGCACCACCACAAAGGCCAATAACCAGAACCCATGGAAGATCGCCGAGGCCCGTGTCTGGGCGCCGGCCTGGACGTTGGCCGAACTGCGCACGATGACACCGGTCATCGGCAGCGCACCAAGCACCCCACAGAGCATGTTGCCGATACCCTGGGCCGACAGCTCACGGTCGAAGTCCGATCGCTGGCCGCTGTGCATGCGGTCGACGGCGGCGGCGGACAGCAAGGTCTCGGCGCTGGCGATGAAGGCCAGGGCGAAGGCTGCCACCAGCAGGGTCGGGTCGGCCAGCTTGAGCAGGTCGTCCGGGCGCAGCCAGTCGATGGCTTCGGAAAGATCGGCGGGCACCTGCACACGGTTGACCGGCAGCGCCAGCCACAGGCTGACGGCTGTCATCGCCGCCACCCCGAGCAGGGCGCCGGGAATGAAGCGCAGGCGTTGCGGGCGCAGGCGCTCCCAGCCCCACATGATGGCGATGGTGCCCAGGCCCAGCGCACCGGCCTGCCAACCGGCACCTGCGCTTTCCAACGGCAGGGCCGAAGCCAGCGTCGCCGGGAAGCCCAGCAAGTTATCCACACCCGAAGGCTGTGGCGCCGTATCGAACATCACATGCACCTGGGACAGCACGATCAGCACGCCGATCCCGGCAAGCATGCCGTACACCACCGCCGGCGCCGTAACCCGGAACCAGCAGCCCAGGCGCAGGCGCCCGGCCAGCAGTTGCAGCAGGCCGGCCAGCAACAGGATTGGCCCGAGCATGGCCACGCCATGCTGGCGCACCAGCTCGAACACCAGCACCGCCAAGCCCGCCGCCGGCCCGCTGACCTGCAACGGCGAACCCGCCAGGAAACCCACGACGATGCCGCCGACGATCCCGGTGATCAGTCCCTTCGCAGGGGGCATGCCCGAGGCGATGGCAATACCCATGCACAACGGCAGGGCCACCAGAAAGACCACCACCGAAGCCAGCAACTCACGCGGCAGGGCCGCCTTTATCTGTGTCATGTTCACCATGTAGCTCCTTTTCGATTCACGGCCATTCCGCTGGCCGCTAGCACGGGGAACCCTGAATGACGCGCAGGCGCGGGCCGCCAGCGGATCTGCCGGCAAGGCATTCAGGGAGATTCAAGGCAGGCGAAGGCCGCGCCGCACCCATCGGGTGCAGCCGGCAATCAAGGCTTGTTCAGCGTGTTGGGGTCGCTTAGTAGCGGCCTCTCGGTGTGGCAGAAGGGATCGACTCGCCTGCGGTCAGCGGCAGGAAGCGGTCGCTGGCGGCATCGTAGGCTTCGATCTGGCTGGTTTCGATGTCGTAGATCCAGCCATGGATGTGCAACTGACCGGCCGCCAGGCGCGACGCGACCGACGGGTGTGTGCGCAGGTGGTGCAGCTGGGCGATGACGTTTTCCTTGGTCAGCAGTTGCATGCTTTCGTGCTCGCTGCCGCAGGAGCAGTTGTCCTCGATCACGGTCCGCGCTACCTCGGCGTGGCGCAGCCAGGCGGAAACGGTCGGCATCTTGTCCAGCGAATGCGGGTTGAGCACCGCACGCATGGCGCCACAGTCGGAGTGGCCACAGATGATGATGTGGTGCACGCCCAGCGCCAGCACGGCGTACTCGATGGCACTGGATACACCGCCGTTCATCTGCCCGTAGGGCGGCACCACGTTGCCGACGTTGCGGGTGACGAACAGGTCGCCCGGCGAGCTCTGGGTGATCAGCTCAGGGACGATGCGCGAATCGGCGCAGGTAATGAACATGGCACGCGGCTTCTGCGCGGTGGCCAGTTTCTTGAACAGCTCTTGCTGCTCGGGGAAGACTTCAGTGTGGAACCGCAGGAAGCCGTCGACGATATGCTTGAGGGCGGCATCGGCGCTTTCGGCGGGTGCGGCCGGGACAACCTTGGATGGGTCCTTGACGGGCATGATTCATCCTCTTGACGGTTTGAAAGTGAATTCCATGTTACCGGGGAAAGATTGGGGTGACGCGGGGATTTAGATGACACGCACGGGTAACTAATCACAGTCATTGCTGACTCATGTCTCACGCTAGCGTAGGAAACTTAACTGAAACTTAATTGCGCAGGCTCTAGAACGGGCGTTCTGGATAGGCGGGGAGAGCACTGGATAATAGCAAAAAAGCATCAGATGCCAAGCATCATGAGTGAAATTACAGGGTTGTTTTAGTTGCGCTGATGCAGCGCACAGGGTGACAGCAGCCTCTACGCGTGGCGAATGTCGTCAGAAAGCCAACAAAACGCTCTAGTACGCGCTTTCTGACAACATTCATGTCGCTCTTCCGATTTTTTGCAGGCACTTAGCCAGTATAGGATGCGCGTCCTTCGTCACCGCCAGACACGGACCGTCATGCGCCGCCGCACTACCTTGATCCACACCACCTTCCTGGCAAGCCTGTGCATGTGCACGCCATTGCTTGCCGAGCCGCAACGCGCCGAACTGCTGCAGGTCTATCAGCACGCCGTCGAACAGGATGCGCGCCTGAGCGCCGCCCGCCACGAGTTCCAAGCCCTCAGCGAACGCGTACCGCAAGCACGGGCGGGGCTGCTGCCAACCCTCAATGCCGGCGCCACCTTCGAAAGCACCCGCATGCAGCGCGACGAGCCCGCGCTCACCCGTACCCGCAGCGGCATGGTCTACCAAGCCAACCTCAACCAACCGCTGCTGCGCCTGGACCGCTGGTACGCCCTCAAGGCCGCCGAGGCCGGCACGGCACAAGCGGGCCTGGACCTCGCCGCAAAGGAACAGTCGCTCATCCTGCAAACCGCAGAGGCCTATTTCGATACCCTGCGCGCGCTCGATGCGCTGGCCGCGGCCAAGGCCGAAGCCAAGGCGCTCAAGCGCCAGCAGGAACAGGCCCAGGGACGTCTGGCCAACGGCGCCTCCAGCATCACCGATGTGCTCGATGCCCAGGCGGCCTACGACAACGCCAGCGCCAACCGTCAACTGGCGCAACGCAAGGTCGATGATGCCTTCGAGGCCCTGTATCGCCTCACCCGCCAGGACTATGCGCAGATCGCCGGCATCGCCCACCAACTGCCGGTGCAGCCGCCAGTGCCCAACGATGCCAGCACCTGGGTAGATCAGGCGGTGCAGAGCAACCTCAGCCTGCTCTCCAGCGGGCACGCCGTTGATGCCGCCGTGCAGGCCAGTCGCCAACGCAAGGCCGGACATGCTCCCACCCTGGATGCCGTCGCTTCCTATCGCAAGGGCGACAACGACCGTTTCGGCTACAGCAACCCGACCGACTTCGGCCGCAACGGCTACCGCGACGACATTGCCCAGGGCACCTTGGGTCTGGAGCTGAACATTCCACTGTACGCAGGCGGATTGACCAGCTCGCAGGCCCGTGAGGCAGGGGAACGCCTGGCGCAGAGCGAAGACGAACACGAAGACCGCCGCCGCGAAGTGGTGTTGCAGACCCGCAACCTGCACCGGGCGGTCAACGCCGACGTGGAGCAGGTCCAGGCCCGCCAGCAAAGCATCCGCTCCAGCCAGGCCTCGTTGAAGGCCAACCAGGTTGGCCGGGCAATCGGCTCACGCAACACCGCCGATGTGCTCAATGCCGAACGCCAGTTGTACCGTGCCGTGCGCGAATACAACGACGCCCGCTACGACTACATCATCGACTCGCTGAAGCTCAAGCAGGCCGCCGGCAGCCTGGCCCCCCAAGACCTGCTCGAACTGTCCCACTACCTGAGCCGGGACTACGACCCGGACCGCGACTTCCTGCCGCCAGCGGCCAGGCGGCCCATCGCCAGTTAAACACTCGAATGAAATATCAATCATTTGATGATGGCAAGATGATTACAAAATTTTGCAAACTTCGCTAACCTATTGAAATAGTTAGCTTTATCAGGCCGAGTAGGCCTGCATGGACGCGTTATGAGTGAACACCAAACAGGCACCCCGGACACCGGACTGATCTGCCTGCTGATGCTGGCCCGTTTCCACAACGTGGCAGCCTCCGGCGAACAGCTGGCCCACGAACTCACCGATGGCCAGCAAGCCTTCGCCACCGCGCAACTGCTGCTCGCTGCGCGCAAGCTCGGCCTCAAGGCAAAACGCGTCGAGACCCGCCCCGAGCGTCTGGCGCAGACACCTCTACCGGCGATCGCCGCTGATCGCGAGGGCGGCTTCTTCATCATCGCCCGCATGGACCATGGCAAGGTGCTGATCCAGGATCCTCGTGCCGAGCGGCCCGAAGTCATCGACCTGGCCACCCTTGAGCAACGCTGGAGCGGCGAATTGCTGCTGGTACGCAGCGAAGCACTGGCCCCCGGCGAGTCCTCGCGCTTCGACTTCACCTGGTTCATCCCGGCCATCGTCAAGCACCGCAAGCTGCTCGGTGAAGTGACCCTGGTGTCATTCGTGCTGCAGATCTTCGCCCTGCTCACGCCACTGTTCTTCCAGGTGGTGATGGACAAGGTTCTGGTGCACCACGGCCTGACCACACTGGACGTGATCGCCATCGGCCTGCTGGGCATCATGCTGTTCGAGTCGGCCCTGAGCGGCCTGCGCAGCTTCGTCTTCGCCCATACCGCCAGCCGTATCGACGTCGAACTGGGCTCGCGGCTGTTCCACCACCTGATCCACCTGCCGCTGGCCTACTTCCAGGCGCGTCGGGTCGGTGACTCGGTGGCGCGGGTGCGCGAGCTGGAAAACATCCGCAACTTCCTCACCGGCAATGCCATCACCCTGGTGATGGACGTGCTGTTCTCGGTGGTGTTCATTGCCGTGATGTTCTACTACAGCGGCTGGCTGACCCTGGTGGTGGTGACTTCGCTACCGCTGTACGCGCTGGTGTCGCTGCTGATTACCCCGGTGCTGCGCCAGCGCCTGCAGGACAGCTTCAACCGCGGCGCCGAGAACCAGGCGTTCCTGGTCGAGACGGTCAACGGCATCGACACCCTCAAGTCGATGGCCGTCGAGCCACAGGTCCTGCGGCGCTGGGACAATCAGCTGGCGGCTTATGTCGCTGCCGGCTTCAAGACCCAGACCTGGTCGACCCTGGCCAACGAAAGCGTCGGTCTGATCGGCAAGCTGGTGACCGTCGCCACTCTCTGGCTCGGCGCGCGCCTGGTGATCGATGGCCAGCTCACGGTCGGCGAGCTGATCGCCTTCAACATGCTGGCTGGGCGCGTGGCCCAGCCGATCATGCGCCTGGCCCAGCTGTGGACCAGCTTCCAGCAGACCGGCGTGTCGGTGCAGCGCCTGGGCGACATCCTCAACACCCGCACCGAGCTTGCCAGCTCGGCACGCAGCGCCTTGCCGCCCCTGCAAGGCCGCATCGAGTTCGACCAGGTGCATTTCCGCTACCGCGCCGACGGCTCGGAGATCCTGCGCGGGGTCAGCCTGTGCATCGAACCTGGCGAAGTGATCGGCGTGGTCGGGCGCTCCGGCTCCGGCAAGAGCACCCTGACCCGACTGCTGCAACGACTCTATGTGCCCGAGCGCGGGCGGGTGCTGGTTGACGGCATGGACCTGGCCCTGGCCGATGCCTCCTCGCTGCGCCGACAGATCGGTGTGGTGCAACAGGACAACCTGCTGTTCAACCGCAGCATCCGCGAGAACATCGCCCTGGCCGACCCCGGCACCCCGCTGGAAACCGTCATGCAGGCCGCCCGCCTGGCCGGTGCCCACGACTTCATCCTCGAACTCGCCGAAGGCTACGACACGATGGTGGGTGAGCACGGCGCTTCGCTCTCGGGCGGGCAACGCCAACGCATCGCCATTGCCCGGGCGCTGATCGGCGACCCGCGCATCCTGATCTTCGACGAAGCCACCAGCGCGCTGGACTACGAGTCCGAACGCATCATCCAGCAGAACATGCGCTCGATCTGCCAGGGGCGCACGGTGATCATCATCGCCCACCGCCTGTCCGCCGTGCGCAATGCCAACCGCATCGTCGTGGTCGACCGCGGCCAGATCGTCGAACAAGGCAGCCACGCCGAACTGCTCGCGCACCAGGCCGGGCACTACGCCAGGCTGCACCGCCTGCAACAGGGCTGATCCTCTCACCACCCCATACCAAGGAGAGGCCATGTCCGCCTATTCCAGCCTCTGGCAGCGCTACCGCGAGGCCTGGCAGCACGCCTGGCGTCAGCGCAAAGCGCTCGATGCGCCCGTGCGCGCCACCCATGAAGTCGAGTTCCTGCCGGCCGCCATGGCCCTGCAGGAGCGCCCGCCCCATCCGGCGCCACGGGTGTTCACCTGGACCATAATGGGCTTTGCTGCTCTGGCCCTGCTGTGGGCCTGCCTAGGGCAGGTCGAAGTGGTCGCGGTAGCCTCGGGCAAGGTCGTGCCGAGCGGCCGAAGCAAGCTGGTGCAGCCCAGCGAAACGGCGGTGGTCAAGGCCATCCATGTCAGCGACGGTCAGCGGGTGAGAGCCGGCGAGCTATTGCTGGAGCTCGATCCCACCACCGCCGACGCCGATGTACGTCGCAGCGAAAGCGAACTGCTGGCCGCGCACATTGACGTGGCGCGCAGCAGCGCGATGCTCCAGGCCATTGCCAGCGGCCAGCCACCGCAGGGGCTGCAAGGCGACATCGAGCATGCCGACGCGCAGCAGGTGCAGGACGCAGAACGCTGGCTGCAGGGGCAGTACCAGGAATACCGCAACAGCCTCGACCAGGTCGATGCCGAGATCCAGCAGCGCGGCGCCGAGATCCAGGCCGCCCAGGTGCAGGTGGCGAGCCTGCGCAAGACCCTGCCGATTGCCACCCAGCTGGCCCGGGACTACCAGAACCTGCTGGAGCAGCAGTACGTGGCCCGCCACGAATACCTCGACAAGGAACAGGCCCGCCTCGACCTGGAGCGCCAGTTGCAGGTGCAGCAAGCCAGCGTGCTGCAATCGACCGCCGCACAGTCCGAGGCCCGTCGCCGCCGCGAAGGCGTGGTGGCCCAGGCCCGGCGCAGCCTGCTCGACCTGCAGCAGACCGCCGGGCAGAAAGTCGCCAGCCTGCGCCAGGAACTGGCCAAGGCGCGCTACCAGGAAGCCCGCACCCAACTGCTGGCCCCGGTCGACGGCACCGTCCAGCAATTGGCGGTGCACACCGTCGGTGGCGTGGTCACCCCGGCCCAGGCCTTGATGGTCATCGTGCCCGGTGACCAGCCCGGGGAAGTCGAGGCACTGCTGGAGAACAAGGACGTCGGCTTCGTTCAGGTCGGGCAGGCGGTGACGGTCAAGGTCGAGACCTTCACCTACACCCGCTACGGCACCGTGCAGGGCGAAGTGCTGAGCGTGTCGCGCGACGCCATCGAGGATGAACGCCGCGGGCTGGTGTACAGCAGCCGCATTCGCCTGGCCAGCGACCACCTGCAGGTCAACGGCCAAGCCGTCGCGCTGACGCCGGGCATGGCAGTGAGTGCCGAGATCAAGACCGATCAGCGGACGGTGATCGATTATTTCCTGAGTCCGTTGCAACAGCATGCGCAAGAGAGTTTGCGGGAACGGTGATGAGTAGAAGGGGAAGGCACAAAGAATGATACCGAATATTAGCAGCCAAAATATCGCAATCCACAAATGGCTTTTAATTATCCTTTGCTTTTATCTGGGCGCGTGCTCCAACCCTGTAAACATCGTAAAGCCTCTGCATGTATCACGAGCAAATCAAATTGCTAGCGCGCAATTTACCGTGAACAAGCCAGGCAACTATAGATTTGCAGTGCTCTTTGTAAAGGGTAACACACAGGACATCATAGAGGCGCAAAAGAAGACCTGGGGCAATATTGACGAAACGGGTGTTCCGATCCATCTGGAGCTTCGAATATTGAAAGGCAACACACCTGTAGTCGATGAAATATTGGAAACCACGAGGGTTGATTGGGGTCAGTCATTTTACTACCAAGACCGCGAACTCAACACTGCCGTGCGCCTCATAAAAATACAGGAACTCATGCCAGGCGAATATACCGTAAGTATTCGCACTTTGTATGACCTTGAGGCATTCAGACCTATCGAAAGCCTTGTAGAGTTTAGCTATTACAACCCCAAGCATTGAGCAGGAAGCCGCCAGAGCCGTTCTTCCCATCACACAAAGCCACTCGATAACCCAAGATGAATAAAACCCAACACCACGGACAAAAGCTACTGCAAAAATGGCTATTGATCACGATGCTTTTTTGTCTGAGCGCATGCTCAGAACCTGTAGTTATCAGACAACCCCTAGATGTGTCCAAGGCAAATCAGACCGCCACCGCTCAGTTCACAGTGAAAAACACCGGAACCTATCGCTTCGCGCTTATGTTTGTTACAGGCAGCACATTTGATGTGCTTGAGCAGCAATTTGCGATTTTTGGCGATATCCATGAAGAGGGTGTACCTATCGATATGCGTCTGCGAGTACTTCGCGATGGCGTTTCCATACTTGATCAAGATGTGAGGACGGTGGGGACATATTGGGGGGAAGTATTCATTCGCGATGAACGAAGACTAAATACCGCCGTACGGCTTATTCGGATTCTTGAGCTTTCACCTGGGAGCTACACCATAGAGGCCCGCACCACAAGTGATGTGGAATCATTCAGAGGCATCGAAAGCTACGTAGAGTTTAGCTATTACAACCCTAAGCACTGACGCATTAACAACGAGGAAGAAAAGTGACAACAGAAAGGAACTTCAGTGTAACTTATAAAGTCGCAGAGATTGGCGCGGAGTACGAGTACCAAGCCGACAAGAACGCCCACAAGGCGGGAGACACTCACTCGTCCATAGGTGGACATATGTGGTACTCCTTGAGTGATGGTGTTAATCCCGCAACCAGTTATGGATTCGAATCAAAATACGACGAAGCACGTGGCGTAGGACAGGTATCAAGATTTGACGATGCAGGTTATAAAGAAACTGTATTTGAAGTCAGTGTCAAACTCACGGAAGACCAGTACAACAAGCTAAAAGCCTTTTCAAAGAACCCCGAGGTCAGTGGTTTCGATGCGACTCGTTATCGGCTACTCACCAATAGCTGTGTAGACTTCGTCTATGCGTCATTAAAAGCCGTCGGCTACAACGACAAAGGTTTCGAAGGCAACCTTCTGCCGCAGGAAAACATTGATTCGGTCCAGAAGCTCCTGCATACCCACGGCGGCCAGATCATCCGCGACAACCTGACCCGTCACGGTGAATACTACGAGGCCAAGGACGGCCAGCAGTGCCTGTGGCTTGGCGCCGGTGACATCCGCAACGCGCCGCAGGCCTCCGGCCTGATCAACATCGACATCAACCCCTCCCCGCAACCCCAGCAGCACATCCAGGGCGAGAGCAAAGCCCAGCAGGACGTCGCCAACGGCTACATCCAGAACTCGGCCACCCATGGCATCTATGCCCTTGGCGGCATCCTCAGCAAAACCGACTTCACCTCCACACAAATGGCCAGCCTCGCCTCGGGCGGTATTCGCCCAGGTGAAATGCAACTTGACCCCAATGCTCGCCCCAATACCTACCTGTCGCAGTTCTACTCGACGCCGAACGCGACCAAACCGGATTTCAGCCTGCGCAGCGCGGCAACCCTGAACGGCCTGTCGGCAATGTCGACCTTCAACACCTACGTCGACCCGCTGCTGCTGGACCTGACCGGCAATGGCGTACGCATGACCGACCTGCGTGACGGGGTGCTGTTCGACACCGACCACAGTGGCACCCTCAAGCGCAGCGGCTGGGCTGACCGTAACACCGGCATGCTGGTGATCGACGATGGCAGCGGCCAGATCAAGGACGTCAGCCAGATGTTCTCCGAATACTACGGCGGCAAAGCCGGAGTTAACGGTGCAGCGGGCGAGCGGCGTTTCAAGGACGGTTTCGCCGCGCTGGCCAGTGAAGATGGCAACGGCGATGGTGTGATCGACCAGAGCGATCCGATCTGGAGCAAGTTGCGAATCTGGGTTGATGGCAGCCACGATGCCAAGGTCGACGGTGGCGAGCTCAAGACCCTCGCCGAGCTGGGCATCACCCAGATCAACGTGCGTCCAGCCTCGAGCGCCCCACAGACTCGCGACGGCAACAAGGTGCTGGCCAGCGGTTCGTTCACCCTCAACGGCAAACAGCAGGAAATGCTGGCGGTGGACTTCCTCGGCGACCCGGTCAGCAACACCGTGGCCAGCCAAGGTAGCGGTACCCGAGTCATCTCGACCACCAGCGGCAGCAACAGCCGAACCACCAGCGCCTTTGCCAGCCAGAGCAGTGTCGGGGAAACCCTGGACGCGGCCGTGCTGGGGGTGAACAACTTGTACGGTGGCAGCGGCGACGACACGCTGATCGCCGCGCCTTCCGGCAGCTGGCTGGTTGGCGGCGCAGGCAGCAACACCTACAACGGCGGTGCGGGCGACGATGTGTTCGTGGTCAGCGCCTCGGACAATCCGGCCAATATCCACGGCAACGGTGGCCACGACACGGCGATAGTGGTCGGCGACAAGGGCGTGGAACTGAACATGGCCAAGGCCGGCCTGACCATCGCCCAGGGTGGCGATGGCAACGACAAGCTGGTCAGCGGTGGCCACGCCAGCGTCTTCATCAAAGGCGGCACCGGCAATTCGGTGCTGGTGGGCGGTGGCGGTAACGACGTGCTGGTCGGCGGCAGTGGCCACAACACCATCATCGGCGGCAGTGGCAAAGCGGTTATCTACGCCGGCCCACAGGGTGACACCATCTATGCCGCCGAAGGCGGCAGCATCATTCACGCCGGTGGCGGCGCCGACCGGATCTTCGGCGGCGCGGGCAATGACGTGATCGAAGTGGGCCATGGCAATGCCGTGATCGACGGCGACGGCGGGGTCAACCTGGTCACGCTGCACGGCAACCACGGCGAATACCGCGTCACCCGTACCGCAAGTGGCTACGAGGTAGCCGACAAGGTCGCCGGACGCGACGGTACCGTGACTCTGAAGAACATTCAGAAACTGAACTTCTCGGATATCTCGGCCGTCGATCTGCAGACCCCCAACGCTATGCCGGTGGCCGACGTGCTCAGCCTCGACAAGGAGGGCAGGGCCTTCGACCGCAGCCGCACCCACCTGGTCGCCGCCGCCAGCCTGCTGGCCAACGACCTGCTGCTCAATAGCCAGGGCGGCCTGCGCATCGACAACGTCGGCGATGCCACCGGTGGCTCGGTCAGCCTCACCGCCCAGGGCGATGTGCTGTTCACCCCACTGGCCGGCTACACCGGCATGATGGGCTTCAAGTACGGCATCGTCGACGCCCAGGGCAACAAGTCGGCCTCGGTGGTCGACCTGGGCAGCGGCCAGACCGCACCCATGCGCGCCAGCGTGACCCTGCTCGACGCCGGCATGCCAAACGACCCGCTGGCCGCGCAGCAGTGGTACCTGAGCGACACCAACGTGCTGCCGGTATGGCAGGACTACACCGGCAAGGGCGTGCGTATCGCCATGTTCGAGCCGGGCGGCGAGTTCGCCACGGCGCCGGAAATCTTCGACATCCAGCACCCGGACCTGGCCGCCAACGTCGACCAGGCCTGGCTCAAGACCCAGCGTGACAAGGGCGTGCTTCCAGAGCTGGCCTCCAACCACGCGACCATGGTCGCCGGGGTGATGGTGGCCGGGCGCAACGACAAGGGCGGCGTGGGCGTGGCCTATGACGCCAAGCTCAGCGGCTTCTACCTGGCCAACAAGGGCGATGACCTGACCGGCCTGGGCAACATGGTCAGCTACGACGTCGCCAACCACAGCTGGGGCTTCCAGAACGACTTCGCCATCGGCAACCTGCAAAACGGCGCCATCGACACCGCCAGCGCCCTGGCGGCCAACGCTCGCTATGCCGCACACAACGGCCGCGGCGGCCTGGGCACGGTGATCGTCACCGCTGGCGGCAACCAGCGCGCCAAGGGCGGCAGCGCCCAGGGTTCGCTGACCAACAACAACCGCTTCTCGATCGAGGTCGGGGCGATCAACGCCCAGGGCGACCTGTCGACCCTGCAGATCGGCTCGACGCCGTTCTCCAACCCCGGTGCCAGCCTGCTGATCTCGGCCCCCGGCAGCAACGTGCTGTCCACCAGTCGCCTGGTAGAGACCGAGCGCGGCTCGACCTTCGGCAACGACTACACGAGCATGCAGGGCACCAGCTTCGCCGCGCCGATCGTCTCCGGCGTGGCCGCGCTGATGCTCGAGGCCAACCCCAACCTCGGCTACCGCGACGTGCAGCAGATCCTTGCGCTGTCGGCCCGCCGGGTCAACGACAGTGCCACCCGCTGGGACGACAACGGTGCGCGCAACTGGAACGGCGGCGGTATGCACACCAGCCACGACTATGGTTTCGGCGAAGTGGACGCCCGCGCAGCGGTACGCCTGGCCGAGAGCTGGATGACCCGCAACACTGGCGCCGACGAAAGCGTGTTCAGTGCCAGCAGTGGCGCCTTGGGCAAGACCCTGGCCGGTGGCGGCAGCCTGAGCACCTCGCTGCAGATGGATGCCGGGCTGAACGTCGAGCACGTGGAGATCGACCTGGACGCCAGCGTCGGCCGCCTCGGCGACCTGACCGTCACCCTGGTCTCGCCCGATGGCACCCGCAGCATCCTGCTCGACCGCACCGGCAAAGTGCCGCAGGGGATGGCCGGCGCCAGCGACGCCGACATGGGCAGCACGCGCTCCGGGGCCTTCAAGTACAGTTTCATGAGCACCCGCGACTGGGGCGAACGCTCGGCCGGCACCTGGACCCTCGAGGTCAAGGATGCCAGCAACGGCCAGCCGGTGACCCTCAACAACTGGGCCCTGCGCCTGTATGGCAGCAAGGCCGGCGCGGACGACACCTACTTCTACACCGACGAGTACCTCAAGGCGGTGCAGGGCCAGGCCAGCCGTGGCGTGCTGGATGACGCCGGCAACGGCACCGCAGGCGGGCGCAACACCCTCAACGCCGCGGCGGTCAGCGGCGATGTCCAGGTCAACCTGGCCACCGGCGTGGCCAGCATCGGCGGCGCGGCGCTGACCTTGCGCAACCCGAACGGCGTGCACAACCTCATCAGCGGTGACGGCAACGACACCTTGGTGGCCGGCAACGCCGATGCCCTGCTCGACGGTGGCCGAGGCAACAACAGCCTGACCGGCGGTAGCGGCAAGGACTTCTTCGTGGTCCATCGCCGCGAGGGCGGCCAGGACACCGTGCACCGCTTCGAAGCGGCGAAAGGGGAGGTCATCGACCTGGTCGGTTTCACCGGCAAGACCTTCGCCGACCTGACCCTGCAGCAGCAGGGCGCGGATGTCCGCGTCGACCTGGGCAACCGCCAGCACATCCTGCTGAGCGGTCAGTCGCTGGGCAACATCGGCGCGGCGAACTTCCAGTTCCAGGACCGCTTCGTCGCCCCGGCCAACTATGTCGACAGCAGCCGACCAAACATGGACACCGGCGCCGTCGCCGGCACCGTGGTGCTCAACGGCGGTGGCGAGGGCGTAAGCTTCAGCAGTGGCGCCGACGGCCAACTGGTCGCCGCGCTGGCCGGCAAGGTGTACAGCCACGACAGCGCCACCTCGGACCGCTTCGTCATCAGCCACCAGCTCAATGCCAGTGACTACCACAATGCCTTGCGCGGCTTCCGTCATGGCATCGACAAGATCGACCTGAGCCAGGTCGGCGTCACCCGTTTCGAAGAGCTGAGCATCGTCCAGAAGAACCGCGGCACCATCAACGGCCTGTCGCAGATCCATGGCGTGGAACTGAACACCAGCGTGCTGCGTGGTGCCGGCCAGCCGGTCAACCTGGCCTACCTCGACGCCATCGAAGTGGCCCAGCTCGATGCCAACGACTTCATCTTCGCCAGCGCCCACCTGCCGGTGGAAACCGGCCAACCCGCGCTGCCGCCAACCCGCCTGCCGGGGATCGACCTGTCGCTGCCGGACCGGGTCAAGCCCATCGAGATCCCCGACCGGCTCACGCCGATCATCGAGCGGCCTGATATCAAGATTCCCGACGTCCGGGTTCCGGACTTCAGCATTCCGGATCACCGGATCCCGGACCTGACCGACCTGCTCAATCGCGGCACGGACGACTGGCGCAAGCGCTTCGATGACCATCCGAGCGTACCGACCCGGCCTGTCGAGATTCCTGACATCCGGCCAACGCCCATCGAGATCCCGGAGATCAGAATCCCTGACCGACCAGCGGTCGACCTGCGCCCAAGCACCGATATCGACTCGATCTTCGAAGAAGCGAGGCGCCGGCGCGAGCAGATCATGGCGGAAAGCGACCGCCGCATGGAGGAGGTGCGCAAGCGCCTCGATGACCATCCGAGCGTACCGACCCGGCCTGTCGAGATCCCTGACATCCGGCCAACAGTCATCGACCACCGCGACTTCGAGGTCAAGGTGCCGGACATCGACACAAACAGCGATTTCAAGCGGCCCGTGGCCAATACCACGCCAGCCCAGGCCTACCAACTGATCGCTGCGGGCCAGGCCTGGAGCGCCGGTTCACTGGGCGGGCTGTTCGGTCAGGACTTGAAGGAGCAGGCACCCGTCTACCAGGTCAGCCTGGCCGACGGCTCGCCGCTGCCAGCCTGGATGAACTTCGACTCGGCTCAGGCGTCGTTGGCAGGGACCCCTCAACCCGGTCTCGCCGGCACCTTCGACATCAAGGTCAATGCCGGCAGCGAAGCCAACGCCGTGCTGCACCTGATGGTCCAGCCGACGGTGTTGACCGTGCCGACGTTCGACAGCGTCACCCTGGCCGACGACCAGTACGCAGTGAACCTGAGCAACTCGTTCACCAAGGTCACCGCCAACGGCGGTCGTCATCTGGCGCTGCTCGGCAGCGGAGCCACGGCCACCCTGCTGGGCAAGGACGACCAGCAGGTCTTCGCCACTGGCTCGCGGGCCGAGGTAACGCTGGGTGATGGCAACAACACGGTCAAGGGCGGGGTCGACAAGCTGGTAGCAGGCCATGGCAACAACCTCATCGAAAGCACCGGCTCGTCCTCCAACTTCACGCTGGGCGATGGCCGCAACACCGTCAAGGGCAAGCTCGACAAGCTGGTGGCCGGCAACGGCGACAACCAAGTCGAAAGTTCGGGCTCGTTCGCCGAGATCACCCTGGGCAATGGCGGCAACACGGTCAAGGGCGAGTTCCGCAAACTGGTGGTCGGCGATGGCGACAACCGTATCGAGACGTCTTCTTCGTTCGCCAACATCAAGCTGGGCAAAGGCCACAACAACGTCATGGTCGACGGCAACATGGCCGACGTGGAAGTTGGTGAAGGCCACACCGAGGTTGCATTCCGGGGCTCCATGAGCAACCTGCACTTCGGCAAGCCCGTACTGCCCGAACAGCTGTGGTTCCAGCACCAGGGCGATGACCTGCTGATCAGCCGCATCGGCAGTGGGCAGCAGGTCACCCTGCATGACTGGTACGCCAGCTCGCCTGCCCGGGTGCGCGACATCGTTGCCGGCAACGGGCAGCACCTGTCGGACCGCAATGTCGAGCAACTGGTCCAGGCCATGGCGGCGTTCGCGCCGCCCGGTGCGGCTGCCACCAGCTTTGACGCGGCGCAGGCGCAAGCCTTGCAACCGGTGCTCGCCGCCAACTGGCGCTAACGCCTAGCACCTGGGGGCTTGCGAGCCTCCAGGTGCCGGCATCCAGATCAAAACAACGCCATCTGCCCGCCCGGCGGGCAGAATGCGCTGCAGTCCAGCGCCAACTCCTCCCGCCCTTCGAACCCCAGACGCCTGGCCGCCTTGCGAAAGCGCTGCGCCAGCAAGTCAGCGAACACCCCTTCACCGCGCATCCGCGCGCCAAATCGGCTGTCGTACAGTTCGCCGCCCCGGCTCTGGCGGATCAGGCTCAGCACATGCGCGGCCCGCTGCGGGTAGTGATCGTGCAGCCACTGCTCGAACAACGGTGCCACCTCCAGCGGCAAGCGCAGCATCATGTACGCCGCGCTCTGTGCGCCGGCTTCCTTCGCCGCCTCCAGCAGGTGCTCCAGCTCGCTGTCATTTATCATCGGGATCATCGGCGAGCACAACACGCCCACTGGCACACCGGCCTCACGCAGCACGCGAATTGCGCGCAGACGCGCCTTTGGAGCGGCTGCACGTGGTTCGAGGGTGCGCTTGAGCTCATCGTCCAGGGTGGTGAGGCTGATCATCACCCGCGCCAGGCGCTGGCTGGCCAGCTCGCTCAGCAGGTCGAGGTCGCGCAGCACCAGCGAGCCCTTGGTGACGATGGTCACTGGGTGGCGGTAGCGCAGCAGAACTTCGAGCAGGCGCCGGGTCAGCTGTTGTTCGCGCTCGATGGGCTGGTAAGGGTCGGTGTTGGACCCCAGGTTGATCGGCGCGCAGACATAGCCAGGCTTGCTCAGTTGCTGCTCGAGCACCTCGGCGGCGTTGGTCTTGGCGATCAGCTTGGTTTCAAAGTCCAGGCCGGGGGAGAGGTCCCAGTAGGCATGGCTGGGGCGCGCATAGCAGTAGATGCAACCGTGCTCGCAACCGCGGTAGGGATTGATGGCACGATCGAAGGGCAGGTCGGGCGAAGTATTGCGGCTGATGATGGTCCTGGCCGTTTCGATCCGCACCTCCGTGCCTTGGGTGGGTGGGACTTCCTGGTGCCAGCCATCATCCTCCACCACCGACAGACGCGGGGCAAAGCGGTTGTGTGGATTGTGAACCGTGCCACGGCCTCGTTGCGGTGCGGGCGGAATCATGGGAAATCCTTTTTGCTGTATGGATATACAGTACAAGGGATTCCTCGAAGCGACCAGCGCCTTCGGTCAGCGCAAGCCATGCCAGGCAAGGAAGGCGTCAGGGCTTGGCCCACGGCCAAGGAACGCGCGCATGCCCTCGTGCAACGGTCGTGCTGCACCGCTGTCAAGCAGCGCTACCTGCAAAGCCGCCCCAGTGACGCGATCCAGCAGGCCATTGCGCTGGAACCGGGTGAACAGGTCAAAGGCCTGAACATCCGACCAGACATAGGCGTAGTAGCCCGCGTCGTAGTAGCTCAGCAGATGGTCGAAAGCATGCGCCGGATGCTCATACGCCTCCAGCGGCCAGTAACCGCAACGCTCACGCGCCTCCCCCAGGCGCTGACGCAGGCTTCTGCCGTCATTGGGTGTGGAATGCAGGTCGAGGTCGAACAACGCCAGGGCAAGGTCGTTGGCGGTCTGCTCGAAAGCCGCGGCACGCAGGCTCGCCAGCAAGCCCTGCAGCTGCTTGCGCTCAATTGGCCGACCGTCGTCCTTGTGTGCCGAGATACCCATCAGGTAGTCCG
The DNA here is from genome assembly GCF_047501685.1 of Pseudomonas sp. CAM1A. Classification (NCBI taxonomy): domain Bacteria; kingdom Pseudomonadati; phylum Pseudomonadota; class Gammaproteobacteria; order Pseudomonadales; family Pseudomonadaceae; genus Pseudomonas; species Pseudomonas sp. CAM1A. The sequence goes on from NZ_JBFNXP010000001.1 coordinate 582,523, forward strand.
CCTCCCAGGCCCAGCGCTCGAACAGTTTGCTGAAGACCTCGACCCCATCCGCTCCCAGGTTACTTACCCCCGAAGCCACGTGAGTGGTGGTGCGCACCAGCAGATGATGCATGGCGTGGCCGAATTCATGGAACAGCTTGAGCAGGCTGGTAGGGTCCAGCAACGCAGGGCTGCCCGGCGGGATGTCGATGAACGCCATCACCACACCGGGGTGGAAGCGGCCTTCCGCATCGACCCGCCGGTTACGGACGTAGCGGGTCGCCACCAGGTCGGGTTGCTTGCCGGGGTACTGCACGGCATCCAGGTAGAAATAGCCCACCAGCGCATGGTCGAGCCAGACTTCGAATGCTCTTACACTTGGATGCCAGACTGGCATTCTGCCGGGCGAGGCATCGGCGACCAGCCTAAGGCCGAACAACTTGCGCACCAGGTCGACCAAGGCATCGATCACCTTGGGCAACGGGAAGAACTCACGAAAGGTATCCCGCGTGGGTAACTGCCTGGCCTGGCGCTCGAGGGTCTGCACATGGCGCCTGTCCCAAGGTTGCAGGGGACCGAGCCCATGCTGGCCCGCCAGCGCCTGCAGCGCCGCGCGCCGCTTGATCATCAGCGGCTTTATACGGGCCGCAAGGTCATGCAGGAAGCGCCGTACCTGTCCAGTGTCACCGGCGCTCTTGGCGCGCAGGCTCAGCGCTGGGTAGTCGCTGAAGCCCAGCAAGTGCGCCTTCTTCGCACGCTCCCGAGCCAGATTGAGCAGGTGGGTGCCATTGTCCTGCTCCGCATCGCTGTTGACGCCCCGCTGATGGTGACGGCGATAGACCATCTCACGCAGGCTGCGGTCGGCCGCTTGATCGAGCAGCGCGTGAGTCGAGGCGACATCCGAACCGATCAGCCAACCCGACATGCCATTGTGCCTGGCCTGCTCCGCAAACTCATCGCGCAGCCTGGCGGGCAGCCCCGCCAGCAAGGCTTGCTCGCTCACATGTGTGCCTTCAAGCCACATGTTGTCGCCAAATTTGCCGACGATTTCCTGGATTTTTCCATTGATCTGCGCAAGCTTGTGCTTACCGGCCTCATCCAGCCGCGCCCCGTGCCTGATGAAGGCCTCGCTGTACCAACGCAGGGTGGCACGCTCGTGGGCATCGAGGTTCACGCCCATTCGAACTGCCAGCTTGTGATACAGGTCCCGCAGCACCGAACTGGCCAGTTTTTCATCGAAACGGGTAAGCAGTTGCCCATAGAACACATTGAGCAGATTCGCCCAATCGTCGCCTTTACAGGTAAGGGGCGAAGCGGCCAAGAGTACCGCATTGAGTTGCGCATCCAGCTCATCCACCGCCAGCACCAAGTCATCCCAGGTCGGCAGACGGCGCTGCTGCTCGACAATCCTGGCAATGCCATCGCGATGGGCCGCGAGTGCGTAGGCAAACGCCTCTCGGGTGTTGTCCAAGGTTACCGCATCGTAGTTGATCGGTATGGCGCTGGCCTGCAGGAGAGGGTTGTCGGAAGACATGGGGGCATCTCGCTCAGTTGAAGGACTGGCGAGCATGGACGGCCACCTGGCAGAGGGTGCGTTGCACACCTACCACCTGGTGGCGCAGGGAACACACGGTCCGGGCAACGATTCCCGGGCCGCACGACGGCCTTACTCGGCCGGTTTCTTCAGCTTCGGATTGGGAAAGAACTGTACGGTCTGCACCTTGGCCGGCGTCGCCTTCGGCGCCAGGTGGTTGACCCGGGTGCCCAGCTCCGAAGGTACCGACAGGCCCTGCTCATTCAGGGTATCGGTGAACCCACAGGCCACGCACTCACGGTGCGGCACGCCGTCTTCGCTCCACATCATCAGCTTGTCCATCTCGCTGCATGCCGGGCAAACCGCCCCGGCAATGAAGCGTCGCTTGCTCTTGCTCACGGCTACCTCGCTCATGCCGCCGCGTCCTCGGTGAGGCCGCTGTGGCGCAACAATGCATCGATGGAAGGCTCTCGGCCACGGAAGTCAACGAACAGCACCATCGGCTCGCGGGAACCGCCACGGGCCAGGATGGCTTCGCGGAAGGCGCGGCCGGTCTCGGCGTTGAGCACGCCTTCTTCCTCGAAACGCGAGAAGGCATCGGCCGACAGCACTTCGGCCCACTTGTAGCTGTAGTAGCCCGCCGCATAACCGCCGGCGAAGATGTGCGCGAAGCTGTTGGGGAAGCGGTTGTAGGCCGGCGGACGCATCACCGAGACCTCGTCACGCACGCCCTCGAGCACCTGCAGCACGCTGCGGCCGTCGCCGTGGGTGGCGTGCAGCTCGAAGTCGAACAGCGAGAACTCCAGCTGGCGCACCATCATCATGCCGGACTGGAAGTTCTTCGCCGCCAGCATCTTGTCCAGCAGGTCCTGGGGCAATGCCTCACCAGTCTCGTAGTGGCCGGAGATCAGCGCCAGGCCCTCGGGCTCCCAGCACCAGTTCTCCATGAACTGGCTCGGCAGCTCCACCGCGTCCCAGGCCACGCCGTTGATGCCGGACACACCGGCATGCTCGATGCGGGTCAGCAGGTGGTGCAGGCCGTGGCCGAACTCGTGGAACAGGGTGGTGACTTCGTCATGGGTAAGCAGCGCGGGCTTGCCACTCGTGGCCGGGGTGAAGTTGCACACCAGGTTGGCCACCGGGCTCTGCAGGCTGCCATTGGCGGTGCGGCGATGGTCGCGGGCACCGTCCATCCAGGCACCGCCACGTTTGTTGGCGCGGGCATAGAGGTCGAAGAAGAAGCGGCCGACATGCTGGCCGTTTTCCTTGATCTCGAACAGGCGCACGTCCGGGTGCCAGCTGTCGAAGCCCTTGAGTTCGTTGATCTCGATGCCGTACAGGCGCTGCACGATGACGAACAGGCCGGACAGCACCTTGTCGATCGGGAAGTAGGCGCGCAGCGCTTCCTGGGACACGCTGTAGCGCTGCTCGCGCAGCTTCTCGCCAAAGTACCCGGCGTCCCAGCTGGCCAGCTCGGGAGTGCCTTGCTCGGCGGCATAGGCCTTGAGCTGCTCCAGGTCCTGGGCGGCGAATGGCTTGGAACGCTTGGCCAGGTCGCGCAGGAAGCTCAGCACCTGGTCGCTGGACTCGGCCATCTTGGTGGCCAGGCTCAGCTCGGCGAAGTTCTGGTAACCCAACAGCGCAGCCAGTTCCTGGCGCAGGTCGAGGATCTCTTCCATCACCGGGCCGTTGTCGAACTGGCCAGCATTCGGGCCCTGGTCGGAGGCGCGGGTGCAGTAGGCGGCGTACAGCTCTTCGCGCAAGGCGCGGTCGCTGGCGTAGGTCATCACTGCGTAGTAGCTGGGGAATTCCAGGGTGATCAGCCAGCCGTCCAGGCCCTTGGCCTGCGCTGCGGCGGCCATCTGCGCCTTGGCCGAGTCGGTCAGGCCAGCCAACGCGGCTTCGTCGGTGACGTGCTTGGTCCAAGCCTGGGTGGCGTCGAGCAGCTGGTTGGAGAAGCGGCTGCCCAGTTCGCTGAGCTTGCTCTGCACCTCGGCGTAGCGCTGCTGCTTGTCGGCCGGCAAGTCGATACCCGACAGGCGGAAATCGCGCAGCGCGTGGTCGATGATGGTCTTCTGCGCCACGTCGAAGCTTGCGGCTTCAGGGCTGGCGGCCAGGGCTTCATAGGCTTCGAACAGGGCACGGTTCTGGCCCAATTCGGTGGAATAGGCGCTCAGGGCCGGCAGGCACGACTCGTAGGCCTCGCGCAGCTCCTGGCTGTTGCACACCGCGTTGAGGTGGCTGACCGGGCTCCAGGCGGCGCCTAGACGGTCGTTGAGTTCGTCCATCGCCAGCACCAGGCCGGCCCAGGTCGGGCTCTTGCCCTGCTTTTCGAGGATCTCGGCAATGGCCTTGCGGTTGTCGGCGAGGATCTGCTCGATCGCCGGCAGCACATGCTCGGCGCGGATCGCCGAGAAGGGCGGCAGATCATGGGACTGCAGCAGCGGGTTGTTCGCACTCACGGTTCGGGTACCTTGGCAGGAGAAACACGGGACCATCTTAATTACAATCGACGCCGACCGCAGCAGGCAGCCTGCCTATCGGCATTGCAGAGGAACACTATCATGGCCCTCCGGACCTTCCAGCAACACACGCCGAAAGTGGGAGCACGGGCCTTTGTCGACCGCTCGGCGGTGGTCATCGGCGACGTCGAGATCGGCGAGGACAGCTCGATCTGGCCGTTGACCGTGGTGCGCGGCGACATGCACCGCATCCGCATCGGCGCGCGCACCAGCGTGCAGGACGGCAGCGTGCTGCACATCACCCACGCCGGGCCCTTCAACCCCGATGGCTATCCACTGATCATCGGCGACGAGGTGACCATCGGTCACAAAGTCATGCTGCATGGCTGTACCCTGGGCAACCGTATCCTGGTCGGCATGGGCAGCACCATCATGGACGGCGCCATCGTCGAGGACGAAGTGATCATCGGCGCCGGCAGCCTGGTGCCACCCGGCAAGCGCCTGGTCAGCGGCTACCTGTACATGGGCAGCCCGGTGAAGCAGGTGCGCCTGCTGAGCGAGCAGGAACATGCGTTCTTCCCCTACAGCGCCGGCAACTACGTCAAGCTCAAGGACCAGCACCTGGCCGAAGGCTACGACCGCCCGGAATGAATTCGACCACAGAGAACACCATGCACCAGCAGAACATCCTCTTCGACCTCGACGGCACCCTGACCGACCCGCGCCTGGGCATCACCCGCTCGATCCAGTACGCCTTGGCCAAGCTGGGTATCGACGAGCCGGACCTGACCCGCCTCGAGCACTTCATCGGCCCGCCCTTGCTGCAGGCGTTCATGCAGTTCTATGCCTTCGACGAGGCCAAGGCCTGGGACGCGGTGAACTTCTACCGCGAGCGCTTCAAGGCCACCGGGCTGTACGAAAACCTGGTGTTCGACGGTGTGCCCGAGTTGCTGCAAGCGCTCAATGGCCAGGGCCGCACCCTGTACATCGCCACCTCCAAACCCTGGAAGTTCGCCCGCGAAATCGCCCGGCATTTCGCCTTCGACCACCACTTCAAGGTGATCTACGGCAGCGAGCTGGACGGCACCCGCACCAACAAGGTCGAGCTGATTCGTCACCTGCTGGATGAAGAACGGCTGGACCCGGCGCAGACCTTGATGATCGGCGACCGCAAGCATGACCTGATCGGCGCCCGCAGCAATGGTTTGCAGGCGGTAGCAGTGGGCTATGGGTTCGGTAGCCGGGAGGAACTGCAGGCCGAGGCACCAGCGTTCCACTTCGAGACGCTGGCCGAGCTGCACCAGGCATTCGTGCGCTAATCCAGCTTTATCGCAGATCAGGCCCGCCCCCACGAGCTGTCGTGGGAGCGGGCTTGCCCCGCGATGAGGCCAGCGCTGCCAACGCCAATTTGCGCTGCTCGCTCGGCAACCTCCCAAGCGCCTCCACCCGCTCATAAAATCGCAGCCAATCCCCACCCACCTCTTTGAACAACTGCGAAAAGGCCGGAACCCACTGGTCATACAGGCCAAACGGCAATAACTTCGCATTGTTCATCGGCCCGTACATCCAGGCATCGAAACGCCGGTCCCCCGCCCAATCCCGATCCCGCACCTCTCGGTATTCGCGCCGCAACCGTTCGAACTCCGCCTGCTTGGCTGCCCGCTTGCCCGCCGCATCCAGCGGCCCGGCATAGATCGCCTGCAGGCGCTCGCGGCTGGCGAGCACCAGACGTATGAAGGCGTCACGTTGCCCGGCGCCATGCTCCTCAACCGTCGCCAGCCCGCGCGCCGCGCGCCATTGCCGGGTGCCTTCCTGCTCGACGAACGACGCGAATGATTCGTTGAACTCGGTATCGTCCGGAACGTAGAAGCGCTGATGCGCCAGCTCATGGAAAATCACCGTGGCCAGGCGCTCCTCACCCCAGCCGGTCATGGTCGAAAGAATCGGGTCGTCGAACCAGCCCAGGGTGGAGTAGGCCTCCACGCCCCCGACATAGACATCCAGCCCCTCCTGGCGCATCAGCGCCGCCGCTCCGCGGGCGGCACCCTGGCGGTAGTAGCCGCGATAGGCCACGCAACCGGCGATGGGGAAACAATGGGTCACAGGTTGCAACGACAGCTCGGGGGTCGCGAACACATTCCACACCACATACGGTCGGCCCAAATCGGCGTACACCCGATAACTGCCGTTATCGGGCAGTTGCAGCTGCGCGCTGGCGAACGCCCGGGCTTTTTCGGCGAACAGCAGCCGCTGACGCAAGGCCGGGCTGGTGGCCGGGTCTGCAATCACCCGATCCAGCGGCTGACGTGCCCGCAACAGCTGCCATTGCCCCTCGGCCAGCTGACCGTAATAGCCCACGCTGGAGCAACCGCTCAGCAGGACACCCAGCGTCACGGGAACAAACCGGGTGAAAACGCGGTCGAGAGCCCGACGGCTGCAGCGCATGAAAAGAAAAAGTCCAAACATCGAGGCTGTCTATCTCGCTCGTCGGCCGAATGCGACCAAGACTATCTCGCCAAGGGGAAGCTTTGCCATGCGTACACTGTTTGCCGTCGGCACGCTCGTGCTGCTGTCCGGGTGTTCCACCTTGCCCGACCCGGACCCGAATCAGGCCTGGGTAGACCTGGCACCGGGTGACAACGATTCGCTGCACGCCCTGCAAGTGGATGAGCGCGACTGGGCCGACAGCCGCTATTTCGAGGTACAGCCCGGCAACCATGAACTGACCGTGCGCTACCAGTTCGCCGTGACGCCCAGCAACATCGGCCCGGTGGAGGAGCCGCTGTGGCGCGACTGCCAGCTCAATCTCACCTTCAAGGACTTCACTGCCGGCCAGCGCTACCAGATGCAAGCCGGCAGCATCGGCTTCCGGCCGTGGATCAAACTCTACGACCAGCGCCAGAAGCTGATTGGCCAGGGCGAACCGGCAGGCTGCCAGCGCACCTGAACACCGCGAACGGCGCTATGCTTGTAGCCTGTGAACCGCGAGCGGGAGTTTCGCCATGCGCCAGCCCATGATGCTGATGGCCCTCAGTGCTTTGGGGGCTTGCGCCAGCCCCTTGCCCCCCGCCGACCCCGGCAAGGCCTGGATCGACATGTACACCATCACCCCCGGCCGCACCCTCATGGCCGACCGCCTGGACGGCAAGCGCCTGGACGATGGCCGCTACTTTCAGGTGACGCCGGGTAAACATGAGCTGGTGGTGCGTTTCGACTACGAGATATACGCCGGTGGCTTCAGTACCGACCCGACCGAGCGGACGTGCTACCTGACCGTGCGCTACAACGATTTCAAGGCGGGCGAGCGTTACCGCCTGGAGGCCCGGGCTCCGGCGATGCAGCCGCAGGTGTTGTTGTACGACGCCAGCCGCAAGGTGGTGGTGAACGAACCGAGCAACGTCACCTGCATTCCTTGAGTGAAACACGGGGCTGCTGCTCAGCCCTTTCGCCGGCAAGCCGGCTCCCACAAAAACGGCGATGACCCTGTGGGAGCCGGCTTGCCGGCGATGGGCCGCAACGCGGCCCCTGTGTTATCGATCATTCTTTTGATAAATGATCTTCTTGGTACCCCCCTCACAACTTCCCACGACCATGCTCCGATCATGGACTTCGCTGTTGGGCACGATCTCCAGCGTGTAGGACGTCACCCCGCGCGCCTGAATCTTCGCTTCGATCTCGGCCTTCAGTTCCTCGCACGGCTTGGGCGCGGCCAGTGCGGCGGTGGCCAGCAGGGAAGCCAGCACACCTAATGCTACGCGGATCATGGAACGGCTCCTGAGGCAGGGCAGACGAGCTGCCAACGCTGGTTAGACTACAGGAAACCGCCGCCGTTGCGCCTCCTAGGAAAGCAGCGTGGCATCAAGGCTGATGGTTGCGTTGAGCACCTTGGACACCGGGCACCCGGCCTTGGCCTTGTTGGCGATCTCCTGGAACTGCGCCTCGCTGGCCCCAGGCACGGTGGCCTTGAGGGTCAGGTGAACGGCGGTGATGGCAAAGCCATCAGCCTGCTTGTCCAGGCTCACTTCGGCGTGAGTGTCGATCCGTTCAGGGGTGAATCCCGCCTCGCCCAACATCATCGACAATGCCATGGAGAAGCAACCGGCATGGGCAGCGCCGATCAGCTCCTCCGGGTTGGTCCCAGGCGTGCCTTCGAAACGGGTGTTGAAGCCGTAGGGCGCTTGCTTGAGCGCGCCGCTTTCAGTGGAGATCTGGCCCTTGCCATCCTTCAGGCCACCTTGCCAGACCGCCGATGCTGTCTTCTTCATGCTGCCTCCTGTCACAGGGTTGGGGTGTCTAAGGTTCTGAGGACCAAGCCCACGCCAAGTTCAGATCAATCCGCAGGAAGGCATTGAATCCAGCGAATATGCCCATACAGAGTCCTGAAGGCCCATGGCCAACCACCTGTAGCGGAGGCTCCAATGACGCACCTGCGAGACCTGAAGATTTCCACCCTCGACCTGGTGCCCGTGCGCGCCGACGGCAGCCCGGCGCAAGCGTTGCGCAACTCCCTGGACCTGGCGCAACACGTTGAGCGTTTCGGCTACAACCGCTTCTGGGTCGCCGAGCATCACAACATGGACGGTATCGCCAGCTCGGCCACCGCCGTGCTGATCGGCTACCTGGCCGGCGGCACCTCGCGAATCCGCGTCGGCTCAGGCGGCGTAATGCTGCCCAACCACGCGCCGTTGGTGGTGGCCGAGCAGTTCGGCACCCTGGCCAGCCTGTACCCAGACCGCATCGACCTGGGCCTGGGCCGCGCCCCGGGGTCGGACCAGATGACCGCCCGCGCCTTGCGCCGCGAGCGCTCCGGCAGCGCCGACGATTTTCCGGACGATGTTGAAGAACTGTCGCGCTACCTGGGCCCGCGCACCGACGACCAGAAGGTCATCGCCGTGCCCGGCCACGACACCGAGGTGCCCATGTGGCTGCTCGGCTCCAGCCTGTTCAGCGCCCAGCTCGCCGGCATGCGCGGCATGCCCTACGCCTTCGCCTCGCACTTCGCGCCGCGCTACATGCACGAGGCGATCCGCATCTATCGCGACCATTTCAAACCGTCGACGACGCTGGACAAGCCTTACGTGATGCTGGGCATTCCGATGGTGGTGGCTGAAACCGACGAAAAGGCCGAATACCTGGCCACCTCGGTGTACCAGCGCATCCTCGCGCTGATCCGTGGCCAGAGCTTGATGCAGCGCCCGCCCGTCGAGAGCATGAATGGCCTCTGGCTGCCCCATGAGCGTGATGCGGTGAGCAGCTTCCTAGGCCTGGCGATGATCGGCAGCCCGCAGAAGGTGCGGGCGAAGGTCGAGGTATTGCTGGAGCAGACGGGGGCGGACGAGCTGATTTTCACCAGCGACCTGTATGAGCACGCCGACCGGATCAGGTCCTATGAATTGATGGCGCAAGCCTTGAAAGTCGAGTGAACGCTATCGCGGGGCAAGCCCGCTCCCACGATTCCGGTGGGAGCGGGCTTGCCCCGCGATGAGGGCAGTCAGCCGCGGCGGTAGACGATTTCCTTGGTCCCACCCTCGCAGCTGCCGATTACCTTGCCGGCCGGCTCGCCCTTGTTGACGATCTCCAGCGAGTACCCCTTCACCCCTTTGGCATCGAGCTTCGCTGCAATCTCCGCCTTGAGTTCCTCGCACGGTTTGCCCGCCGCCATCGCCCCGCCAGCCAACGCCATCAGCCCCACGGCCAGAATCAATTTCTTCATCGATCGCTTTCCTTGTACAGATCAAAGACAAAAAGGGCGCGAAGCACGCGCCCTGCAACCTTGATACCCCAACACGCTGGGCAAGCCTAGCCCAGCTTGGTTTCAGCTGTTGGCGATGCGGAACCCAACTTTCAGCGTCACCTGGAAATGCGCGGCCTTGTTGTCACGGATATGCCCGCGGGTATCGATCACCTCGAACCATTCCAGGTGCTTGATGCTCTTGCCGGCCTCGGCCAGCGCATTGTTGATCGCTTCTTCGATGCTGGTGGGCGAAGACCCGACCAGCTCGATCTTCTTGTAGGTGTGATGATCCGACATGAGCGCTCTCCTTGAGTGGGTAGTGGCTTGAGCCTAGCAGCGCAGGCCCGGTTTACCTGCGAGCGATCGCCGCCGGGGAAAGTTCGATCGCACTTTCATCCACCTGCGCAGTCGCAACCTGTACATCCCCACTCAGCAAGGAGAGTCGACATGGCACGCAATGCGTTGCGCAAAACCTCACTGGAAAGCATGGAAGCCGAGATCGAAAGCCTCCTCAAGACTTTGGAAGGCCTCAAGCACGATGCCTCGGAAGAAACGCAGAAGACCATGAAGACGCTGCGCGGCAACGCCGAAAGCGCCCTCAAGCACTCACGCAGCCTGCTCAGCGATGCTTACGAGGAAGTGAAGACCCGCACCCGCGAAACCAGCGTAGCCACCCGCGACTATGCCCAGGAACACCCCTGGGCCACCGCAGGTGTCGCGGTGGGCGCCCTGGGCCTGCTGGCCGCCTACCTGATGTGCCGCCGCAACTAACCCGCCTGCCGCTGCAGCTCCTGGCGCAGCCATTGCGCCAGTTGCTCGGCGCGCCCGTCCGCGGCACGCCGGGGTACCCACAAGGCCAATGCCGCGTTGGTGGGGGAAAAGCCCCATGGCGCGGCCAGCCGCCCAGCCTTCAGGTCGTCCGCCACCAGCGGTTGCGGGGCGATGGCTACACCCAGCCCAGCCACCGCTGCTTCCAGCAAGTAGTAGAGATGCTCGAATGCTTGCCCGTAACTCAGCGCCTCGGGCGCCAACCCATGCTGCCGCGCCCAGGTAGGCCAAGCCTGCGGCCGCGAGGTCGTATGGAGTACGGCAACATGCTGCAAAGCCACGGCTGGCGAGGCTTTCAAACGATCATAGGCATCGAAGCGCGGGCTCATCACCGGGCCGATTCGCTCTTCGGCGAGCACATGCACCTGCATGTCCGCCGGCCACGGTGGCTCGGCGTAGACCAGCAGTGCGTCCAGCCCCGGGCGTCGCGGATCAAGGTCACCTTCGCCCGCTGACAGGTGCAGGCGCAGCTCCGGCAGGTCGGCTTTCAGGCGTCCAAGGCGGGGGATGAACCAACGCGCCAGCAAACTGCCGGAGCAACCGAGCACGAACGGCGCTTCGTCGGCATCCCGGGAAAGCTCGGCGCAGACACCGCGCAGTCGGTCGAAAGCCTCAAAGCTGGCATCGCGCAGACGCACACCGGCATCTGTGAGTTTGACGCCGCGCCCGTCCTTGACGAACAAGGCTACCCCCAGATGCTCCTCAAGCACCTTGATCTGCCGGCTGACCGCGCCATGGGTGACATGAAGCGCTTCTGCTGCCTGGCTGACGCTGTTCAGCCGGGCTGTCGCCTCGAAGGCCCGCAGCGCATTGAGGGGGGGAAGGTCCTGAGCCATCTTACTTGTGAGTTTTCCTGACAGGTTTGCGCAATCTTATCGGTTTTCAGCCGGCCACGTCGTGGTTAGAGTAAAGCCCATCGAATCTCTACTTCGCCTACGGAGCGTCCCATGACCCAGACCCAATACCGCCCCGGCCCCGACGCCAACGGCCTGTTCGGCTCGTTCGGCGGCCGCTACGTGGCCGAAACCCTGATGCCCCTGGTGCTCGACCTGGCCCGCGAATACGAAGCCGCCAAGGGCGATCCCAAGTTCCTCGAGGAGCTGGCCTACTTCCAGCGCGACTACATCGGCCGGCCCAACCCGCTGTACTTCGCCGAGCGCCTGACCGAGCACTGCGGCGGCGCGAAGATCTTCTTCAAGCGTGAAGAGCTCAACCATACCGGCGCGCACAAGGTGAACAACTGCATCGGCCAGGTGCTGCTGGCCAAGCGCATGGGCAAGAAACGCCTGATCGCCGAAACCGGCGCCGGCATGCACGGCGTGGCCACCGCCACCGTCGCCGCGCGCTTCGGCCTGCCTTGCGTGATCTACATGGGCGCCACCGACATCGAGCGCCAGCAGGCCAACGTGTTCCGCATGAAGCTGCTGGGCGCCGAGATCGTCCCGGTCACCGCGGGCACCGGCACCCTCAAGGACGCCATGAACGAGGCCCTGCGCGACTGGGTCACCAACGTCGACGACACCTTCTACCTGATCGGCACCGTGGCAGGCCCGCACCCGTACCCGGCGATGGTCCGCGACTTCCAGTCGATCATCGGCAAAGAAACCCGCGCCCAGCTGCAAGAGAAGGAAGGGCGCCTGCCCGACAGCCTGATCGCCTGCGTCGGCGGCGGCTCCAACGCCATGGGCCTGTTCCACGAGTTCCTCGAAGAGCCAAGCGTCAAGATCATCGGCGTCGAGGCCGGCGGCCACGGCGTGCACACCGACAAGCACGCGGCCAGCCTCAACGGCGGCGTGCCGGGCGTGCTGCACGGCAACCGCACCTACCTGCTGCAGGATGACGACGGCCAGATCACCGACGCCCACTCGATTTCCGCAGGCCTGGACTACCCCGGCATCGGCCCGGAGCACGCCTACCTGCACGAAGTGAAGCGCGTGGAGTACGTCAGCATCACCGACGACGAAGCGCTGGACGCCTTCCACATGAGCTGCCGCCTGGAAGGCATCATCCCGGCGCTGGAAAGCTCCCACGCCCTGGCCGAGGCGATCAAGCGCGCGCCGACCCTGCCCAAGGACCACCTGATGGTGATCTGCCTGTCCGGTCGCGGTGACAAGGACATGCAAACCGTGATGAACCACATGGCTGCCCAGGAGAAACAGGCATGAGCCGTCTCGAACAACGCTTTGCCGAACTCAAGGCCGAAGGCCGCTCGGCTCTGGTCACCTTCGTTACCGCTGGCGACCCCGGCTACGACGCCTCGCTGAAGATCCTCAAGGGCCTGCCGGCCGCCGGCGCCGACGTGATCGAGCTGGGCATGCCGTTCACCGACCCGATGGCTGACGGCGTGGCTATCCAGCTCGCCACCCTGCGCGCCCTGGAAGCAGGCCAGACCCTGGCCAAGACCTTGCAGATGGTGCGTGAATTCCGTGTGGATAACCAAACCACCCCGATCGTGCTGATGGGTTACTACAACCCGATCCATCGCTTTGGCGTGGAGAAGTTCGTCGCCGAAGCCAAGGAAGCGGGTGTCGATGGCCTGATCATCGTCGACCTGCCGCCCGAGCACGACGCCGAGCTGGCCACCCCGGCCCAGGCCGCGGGTATCGACTTCATCCGCCTGACCACCCCGACCACCGACGATGCGCGCCTGCCGCGCGTGCTGGAGCGCAGCTCTGGGTTCGTCTACTACGTATCGGTGGCGGGTGTGACCGGTGCAGGCTCGGCGACCACCGAGCATGTGACCGAGGCCATTGCGCGCCTGCGTCGGCATACCGACCTGCCGATCAGCGTTGGTTTCGGCATCCGTACGCCGGAGCAGGCTGCGGCTATCGCCCGCCTGGCCGATGGCGTGGTGGTGGGCTCGGCGCTGGTCGACAAGATCGCCCAGGCCAAGGGTGCCGAGCAGGCCGTGACTGATGTGCTGAGCCTGTGCTCGGCGCTGGCCGAAGGCGTGCGCGCCGCCCGCAACTGATGTTGTGGGAGCGGGCTTGCCCCGCGATGGCTTCACTGCCGCCATCGCGGGGCAAGCCCGCTCCCACGGGTTGGCGTCATGCTTTGAAAATCGACAAATCCAACGGCCTGATCGCCCCCATCCAGATCGCATGATCGCGGTGATCCGCCAGTTCATCCCCGGTTTCCGGGTGCAGGAACACCACCAGCCCCTTGCGGTACAGCGCCAGCCACGGCAGCACCACACCCACCACCTCCGGCCCGAAGGCCAGCTGGCAGCTCCAGTCCGGGTGCGGCCCGACCGGTTTCTGGTGCATACGGCCCATGGTCACGGGGAACAGCCGCGTCGCCTCCTCGCATAGTTCACGGGCCTGTTCCAGGGTCGATGCGTCGTAGTACACGTGGGCGTGATAGCCCTTGATCCTTTGCACGGTGGCTCCTGATTGCAGTAATGCGAACATCTTGAAGTCTACGCCATCTCATTACAGGCGCTCCTGCTCCAGCCAATCCACAAACCGCTCGATCAACGCCCCACGCCGCTTGCGTGGCGGCAGCACCACGTAATACCCCCGCGTCGAACGCAAGCTGCCTTGCAGCGGCCGGCACAGCAGCCCCTGCTCGACCAGCCCGTCCACCAGATGCGCCCAGCCGATCGCCACGCCCTGGCCAGCAATCGCCGCCTGAATCAGCAGGGTGTAGTTGTCGAATCGCAGCTGACCGGACGGAGGAGGGCTGTCCACGCCAAGACCACGGAAAACCCCGGCCCAATCAAACCAGCGACTGGCCTGCTCGCCCTTCAAATGCAGCAATGGCAATCGCTGCAAAGCCACGGCTGACAAGGGTTTGCCATGAATCAGCCGCGGGCTGCACACCGGGAAAACTTCCTCATCGAACAGCCAGCGGCTCTCGCCCTGATGGAAGCGCCCATCACCGAACAGCACCGCCACATCGATGTCCGGGCGCAGCATCGCCTGGCTGCGCTCGCCGGTCACCAGGCTCACGTCCACCTGTGGATAAGCCTCGTGGAAACGCTGCAAACGTGGCATCAGCCAGAACGCCGCAAAGGCGAAGTCGGTAGCCACCTGCAGCACCTCGCGCTGGCCGCGCCCACTGGCTTGGGCAACGCCATCGTCCATCGCCTGCAAGCCCTGGTGCACCTGTTCGAACAACAGCAACCCCGCCTCGGTCAGCTCGATGCCCCGGTAAATCCGGTCGAACAACCGCGTGCCCAACTGCGCCTCCAGGCGCTTCATCTGCTGGCTGACCGCCGGCTGGGTGGTGCCCAGCTCCACGGCGGCAGCGGTGAAGCTGCGCAGGCGGGCGGCGGCCTCGAACACGCGCAAGGTGTCGAGGGGCAGGTCGGCGAGGTGCTCAAACATAAGCTTGGCTAATCCCAGTCATTGCCCGGCATGGGCTTTACCCACGTTATCCACAGCACCATGCTGGATTGCAAGCGTTCACCATAACTCCCGACGATGGAAGGGCACCATGAAGCGACCCAATATCCTGTTCATCATGGCCGACCAGATGGCCGCGCCGCTGCTGCCGATCTACAACCCGTCGCCGATCAGGATGCCCAACCTGGCGCGCCTGGCCGAACAGGCCGTGGTGTTCGACTCCGCCTATTGCAACAGCCCATTGTGCGCACCGTCACGCTTCACCCTGGTCAGCGGCCAGTTGCCCAGCCGCATTGGCGCCTATGACAACGCCGCCGACTTTCCTGCCGACATTCCGACCTATGCCCACTACCTGCGGCGTCTGGGCTACCGCACCGCACTGTCGGGCAAGATGCATTTCTGCGGCCCGGACCAGCTGCACGGCTACGAAGAACGCCTGACCAGCGATATCTACCCGGCCGACTACGGTTGGGCGGTGAACTGGGATGAACCGGAGGTGCGCCCGAGCTGGTACCACAACATGTCTTCGGTGTTGCAGGCCGGGCCCTGCGTGCGCACCAACCAGCTGGATTTCGACGAAGAGGTGGTGTTCAAGGCGCGCCAGTACCTCTATGACCATGTGCGCGAGGACGACGGCCGGCCGTTCTGCCTGACCGTCTCCATGACCCACCCCCACGACCCCTACACCATCCCCAAACACTACTGGGATATGTACGAGGCTGTGGATATCCCGCTGCCGCGCGAAGAAATCGCCCAGGACCAGCAGGACCCGCACTCGCAACGTCTGCTCAAGGTCTACGACCTGTGGAACAAGCCCCTGCCAGTGGACAAGATCCGCGACGCCCGCCGCGCCTACTTCGGCGCTTGCAGCTACATCGACGACAACATCGGCAAGCTGCTGCAGACCCTCGAGGAGTGCGGCCTGGCCGACGACACCCTGATCGTGTTCTCGGGCGACCATGGCGACATGCTTGGCGAGCGCGGGCTCTGGTACAAGATGCACTGGTTCGAGATGTCGGCGCGGGTACCGCTGCTGATCCACGCGCCCAAGCGCTTCGCACCGGCGCGAATCAGCGCCAGCGTGTCCACCTGCGACCTGCTGCCCACCCTGGTCGAACTGGCCGGCGGCGCTGTGGATAACCACCTGCACCTGGACGGCCGTTCGCTGCTCGGCCACCTGCAAGGGCAGGGCGGACATGACGAGGTAATCGGCGAGTACATGGCCGAAGGCACGGTCGGCCCGCTGATGATGATCCGCCGTGGCCCCTACAAGTTCGTGTACAGCGAAGACGACCCATGGCTACTCTACGACCTGAGCCGCGACCCGCACGAGCGGGAGAACCTCACCGGCAGCCCGGACCACCAGGCGCTGCTGCAGGCATTTGCCGATGAAGCCAGGCAGCGCTGGGATATCCCGGCCCTGCGCCAGCAGGTGCTGGCCAGCCAACGGCGCCGCCGCCTGGTGGCCGAGGCACTGGCCATCGGCACACTGAAAAGCTGGGACCACCAACCGTTGGTGGACGCCAGCCAACAGTACATGCGCAACCATATCGATCTCGACGACCTCGAGCGCAAGGCACGTTATCCACAGCCCGCACCCCTGGATTGAGAAGAGAGGCCGCCATGCAGAAGTTCTCCACCGCCGTGCTCGCCCTGGCCCTGAGCCTGGGCACGGCACACGCCGCCGACAGCGACGCGCAATGCAACACCGTGAAACTGGCCGACCCCGGCTGGAGCGATATCGCCAGCACCAACGCCCTGGCCCGGCTGCTCCTGGAAAGCCTGGGTTACCAGGTGAAGATCGACAGCCTGGCCGTGCCGATCATCTACGGTGGCCTGAAGGATGGCCGGGTGGATGCCTTCCTTGGCAACTGGATGCCGGCGCAGCAGGGCTTCCATGACAAGTTCATCGCCAATGGCGATGTGCAGCAGCTGGCGAAAAATCTGGAAGGCACCGAGTTCACCCTGGCGGTGCCCGATTATGTATGGAACGCAGGCGTGAAGGACTTCGCCGACCTGCAAAAACATGCCGAGCAGTTCGACAAGAAGCTCTATGGCATTGGTTCGGGCGCGCCGGCCAACCTGTCGCTGAAAGAGATCATCGACAAGAACGAGTTCGACCTGGGGCAGTGGAAACTGGTCGAGTCCAGCGAGCAGGCAATGCTGGCGCAGGTGGACCGTGCGGTGAAGAAACAGCAGTTCATCACCTTCCTGGGCTGGACCCCGCACCCGATGAACGTGAAGCTGAAGATGCATTACCTCACGGGCGGGGAGCAGTGGTTCGGCAGCAAGGGTGATGTGTACACCCTGACCCGCAAAGGTTATCCACAAGCCTGCCCGAATGCGGCGAAGCTGCTGGGTAACCTGAAGTTCTCGCTGGAGATGGAGAACAGCATCATGGCGGAGGTTGTGGATAAGAAGGTGAGCTTCGATGAGGCAGCCAAGGCTTGGGTGAAAACGCATCCTGAGCTGCTGGACGGATGGTTGGCGGGCGTGACAACCAAGGCCGGCGCCGATGCCCGTAAAGCCGTAGAGGCGAAACTGTAACGTGGGAGCGGCGAACCGCCGCTCCCACGCTCCCACTTATCGAGGATCTTGGATAACCATGCCGCGCCTGACCCACCTGCTGCCCTTCCTCACCTGGCTGCCCCGCCAATCGGGCCGCAGCCTGCGCCAGGACCTGCTGGTGGGCCTGAGCGGCGCCATCCTTGCCCTGCCGCAGTCCATCGCCTACGCCCTGATCGCCGGCCTGCCCGCCGAGTACGGCCTGTATGCGGCCATCGTCCCGGTGCTGATCGCCTGCCTGTGGGGTTCGTCCTGGCACCTGATCTGTGGCCCCACCGCTGCTATCTCCATCGTCCTGTACGCCAGCATCAGCCCCCTGGCCGTGGCCGGCAGCGCCGACTATGTAACCCTGATACTGCTGCTGACCTTCCTTGGCGGCATCTTCCAGTTGCTGCTGGGGCTGTTGCGCTTCGGTGCGCTGGTCAATTTCGTTTCCCACTCAGTGGTGCTGGGCTTCACCCTCGGCGCCGCCATCGTCATCGCCCTTGGGCAGCTACCGAACCTGCTGGGGATGGACCTGCCGAGCCAGGCCACTGCGTTGAAGACCGTGCAGGACCTGGCTGGGCACATGGGCGAAGTGGATGTGCCATCGCTGGCCCTGGGCCTGGCCACGCTGGTCATCGGTATTGCCCTGAAACTGTGGCGCCAGCGCTGGCCAAGCCTGTTGATAAGCCTGCTGCTGGTCAGCCTGGTGGCCTGGCTATTGCCCGGCGTGTTCGGCCATGTGCCCAGGGTGGCTGCGTTCACCGGGCAGCTCCCGCCCTTCAGCCCGCTGTTTCTGCTGGATGTGGAGCTGATACTGCGCCTGCTGCCCAGTGCTGTCGCGGTGGGCATGCTTGGGTTGGTCACCAGCCTGTCGATTGCCCGCTCGTTGTCGGCACGTTCGGAGCAACTGATCGACCCTGACCAGGAAATCCGCGCACAAGGCCTGTCGAATATCGGCGGCGCGTTTTTCTCCGGCTACCTGTCCGCAGGTTCCTTCACTCGCTCGGGCCTCAGTTACGACGCGGGTGCACGTTCGCCACTGGCTGGGGTGTTCTCGGCGTTGTGGGTGGCGTTGTTCGCGGTGACCGGTGCCGGGTTGATCGCCCACCTGCCGATACCTGCGATGGCGGGGAGCATCCTGCTGATCTGCTGGGGGCTGGTCGACCATCGCGGCATTCGCGCGCTGTTCCGGGTCAGTCGCTCGGAGTTCCTGGTGATGGTGCTGACGGCGGCAGCGACGCTGCTGCTGGAGCTGCAGACGGCAATCTATGCCGGGGTGCTGGCTTCGCTGTTCTTCTATCTGAAACGCACGTCACGGCCGCGGGTGCAGCAAAGCCGGGAAGGGGAGACGGACATCTTGCGGGTTGGCGGGTCGATCTTCTTCGGCGCGGCGCACTACCTGCAGGTGCGCCTTCAGCGCTGCCAGGGGCCACACGTGGTGATCGATGCGCGCCAGGTGAACTTCATCGATTACTCGGGTGTGGATATGTTGCACCGCGAGGCGCGGCGGTTGATGCGCAGTGGCGGAAGCCTGACGTTGCAGCGGGCAAGGCCGCAGGTGATCGAAGAATTGCAGAAGCTGGAAGGGGCAGCGTTGTGCTCGATCCGGTTTGAGGATTAGTCGCGGGGCAAGCCCGCTCCCACACCGGATCGTGGGAGCGGGCTTGCCCCGCGATCGGGTGCTAGACTCAGCCGCGCGCCAACTGCCGGCGCAGCTCATCCAGCACCGGCCCGGTCTCAGGCCGAACCCCACGCCAAATGAAGAATGCCTCGGCCGCCTGTTCCGCCAACATCCCCAGCCCATCCAGCACCTTCGCCGCACCCAGCTTGCTGGCCCACTGGCAGAACGGTGTCGGTTCCTTGCCATACATCATGTCGTAGCAAACGGTACGCCCCGCCTCGACCAGACTGTCGGCAATCGGCGGCAGCTCACCAGCCAGGCTCGCCGAAGTGGCGTTGATGATCACGTCCACCGGCTCCTGCAACCAGGCAAAACCGCTGGCCACCACCGGCCCCAGCTCATCGAACTCACGGGCCAGCTGCTCGGCCTTCTCCACCGTGCGGTTGGCAATCACCAGCGACTGCGGCTGGTGCGCCAGGATCGGCTCCAGCACACCACGCACCGCACCGCCGGCACCAAGGATGAGGATGCGCTTGCCAGCCAGTTCGACCCCGGCGTTGATGGTGAGGTCACGCACCAGCCCGGCGCCATCGGTGTTGTCGCCTTGCAACGTACCGTCGGCCAGCTTGCTCAAGGTGTTCACCGCGCCGGCACGCTTGGCGCGTGGGGTAAGGCTGTCGCACAGGCGATAGGCCTCTTCCTTGAACGGCACAGTGACATTGGCGCCGCTGCCTTGCTTGAAGAAGCCCCGGGCACAGTCGCTGAACTCGTCCACCGGCGCCAGCAGAGTGGCGTACTCGAGGTCCTCGCCAGTCTGGTCGGCGAACAGGCGGTGGATCAGCGGCGACTTGCTGTGGCCGATGGGGTTGCCGAATACGACGTACTGGTCCATGGGAGCTCCTCGGTTATCCACAGGCTTACTGGGCGAGCCAGTCGCGGTCCTGCAGGAAGTAGTCGGTCAGGCGCGCTTCCTCGCTGCCGGGCTCGGCCTTCCAATCGTAACCCCAGCGCACCTGCGGTGGCAGCGACATCAGGATCGACTCGGTGCGGCCACCGGACTGCAGGCCGAACAGCGTGCCACGATCGTAGACCAGGTTGAACTCGACGTAGCGGCCACGGCGGTATTCCTGGAATTCGCGCTGGGCGGGCGTGTACGGGGTGCCCTTGCGGCGCTGGATGATCGGCAGGTAGGCGTCTACATAGGCATCGCCGATGGCGCGCATGAAGGCGAAGCAGGTGTCGAAGTCCCACTCGTTCAGGTCATCGAAGAACAGGCCACCGATACCGCGCGGTTCGCCACGGTGCTTGAGGTGGAAGTAGCGGTCGCACCAGGCCTTGTAGCGCGGGTAGACGTCGGCGCCGAACGGCGCACAGGCCTGCTCGGCGACGCGGTGCCAGTGCACACAGTCTTCCTCGTTACCGTAGTACGGGGTCAGGTCGAAACCGCCACCGAACCACCACACCGCCTCTTCGCCTTCCTTTTCAGCGATGAAGAACCGCACGTTGGCGTGGGAGGTCGGCACATGCGGGTTGTGCGGGTGGATCACCAGCGACACGCCCAGGGCCTCGAAGCCACGGCCCGCCAGTTCCGGGCGGTGGGCACTGGCTGACGGCGGCAGGCCGCTGCCGAACACGTGGGAGAAGTTGACCCCACCTTTCTCGATCACCTTGCCCTCGCCGATCACCCGCGTGCGACCACCGCCACCGGCATCGCGCACCCAGGCATCCTCGACGAAGCGGGCGCCGCCGTCTTCGGTCTCGAGGGCAGTGCAGATGCGGTCTTGCAGGTCGAGCAGGTAGGCTTTTACGGCCTCGGTGCGGCTGGTCATCGGGTCACCTGGAAGGAGCGGGAAAATTCGCCGCGTAGCATACCACCGGCCGACGCCGCGTCGCAGTTGACGGCGGTCAAGCAAAGGCGTCCGATAGAAGGCCTTTGCGACCCTCGACGACAGGAGTGTGTGATGGCCAAGCGTATCCAGTTCAACCAGCATGGCGGCCCGGAAGTCCTGCAATTGGTGGATTTCGACCCGGCACCACCCGGCCCGCAACAGGTGCGTGTGCGCAACCATGCGATCGGCCTGAACTTCATCGACACCTATTTCCGTGGCGGGCTGTATGCGCCGCCGTCGCTGCCTTCCGGGCTAGGTACCGAAGCGGCAGGGGTGGTCGAAGCCGTGGGCGAGGGCGTCAGCCGGATCAAGGTCGGCGACCGTGTGGCCTATGCCGGCGGGCCGCTGGGGGCCTACAGCGAGGTACATACACTGCCGGAGGCCAACCTGGTCAAGCTGCCCGAGGCGATCAGCTTCGAGCAGGCGGCGGCGGTGATGCTCAAGGGGCTGACCACGCAGTATCTGCTCAAGCAGACCTACGCCGTGCAGCCGGGGGATTTCGTGCTGTTCCATGCTGCTGCCGGTGGTGTGGGTTCGCTGGCTTGCCAGTGGGCCAAGGCACTGGGGGCCAAGCTGATCGGCACTGTCAGCTCGGCTGAGAAAGCCGAGCGAGCCAAGGCGCTCGGCGCCTGGGCGACCATCGACTACAGCCATGAAGACGTAGCCAAGCGCGTGCTGGAGCTGACCGACGGTCAAAAGTGCGCGGTGGTGTATGACGGCGTGGGGGCGGATACCTGGCTGACCTCGCTGGATTGCCTGAGGCCGCGGGGGTTGATGGTGAGCTTCGGCAATGCCTCCGGCGCGGTAACCGGGGTCAACTTGGGGATCCTGTCGCAGAAGGGGTCGTTGTATGTCACCCGGCCAACGCTGGCGAGCTATGCCAACAACGCCGAGAACACCCAGGCCATGGCCGATGACCTGTTCGCGATGATCGCCAGCGGCAAGCTGGTGGTGGATATCCAGCAGCGGTATCCGTTGAGTGAGGCGGCCAAGGCGCAGAGTGAGTTGTCGGCGCGGCGGACTGTCGGCTCGACTGTTCTGCTGCCTTGAAGGCCAAATCGCGGGGCAAGCCCGCTCCCACGCCATGACCAGAGATCGGCGTGGGAGCGGGCTTGCCCCGCGATTGCGTCAGC
Source organism: Pseudomonas sp. CAM1A (assembly GCF_047501685.1). NCBI lineage: Bacteria > Pseudomonadati > Pseudomonadota > Gammaproteobacteria > Pseudomonadales > Pseudomonadaceae > Pseudomonas > Pseudomonas sp. CAM1A. The sequence goes on from NZ_JBFNXP010000001.1 coordinate 604,599, forward strand.
TCAACCGGTGGATTTCTTGACCACTGGCGCCGACTCGATGCCCTCAAGCATCGCCTCCACCAACCCCTCCGCCATTTCCAGCGAGTGCAGGCTCGACCAATACATGCCTCGCCCCTCGTCGCGCAGGTGGTCGAGGGCCTTGATGCCGGTGTCGTAAGCACAGCGCAGGTAAAGCGCGACGTGCACCAGGGCGTCGTGAGCTTCGATGTTGGGGTTTACGGTGAAGAGCGGTGGGTGGCCGGCGTCGCAGCGGCCGAAGGGGTGGGTGGAGGTGTTGGGGAGGGGTGGATCGGGGACGATCTTTTTCATTTTGAGATCTCACGTCTAGGCCGGCAAGCATCCGTTACCACACGGATGGGTGGCAGCTGCATACGGGGTGGTAAACCGGGAGAGATCTCAAAACCCGGCAGGCACAAGGCCTCCCGCATGCAGCCACCATAGACTGCCAAGATCTCTCCCTACTCGGGTTACCACACCCGATCGCCAAGTTATTCGGCGACGGTCTGGAGCCTAGAGGCAGGTGTTCCCACTGAGAAGGTAATGGCAGTCGACAGGCAACGTAGGATAATTCGCTGATTACAAAATGAGCAGCCTTGGGGAACGGAATCAGAAAATCCTGAGGCTGAAGGCGACCTCCGTGGGAGCGGGCTTGCCCCGCGATCGCGCCAGGAGCTACAACCGCAGCGCCTGGGAGGGCGCTATCGCGGGGCAAGCCCGCTCCCACAAAGGTTCACGGCATGCATCCAGCACTCAGCCCGGGCGCACAACCTCGCCGGTTACCAGGTCGCGAATCAGGCTCGGATTCTTCCGCCCCCCCAGCGCCCCACCCAGCACCATGTCCAGCTGCTTGTGGAAATACTGCTCCACCCGCAACCGGCTCTTGGCCGCCGGGCGCCCGGCCGGGTTGCACGAGGTGGAAATCAGCGGCCCCACCAGCGCGCACAGCTCGCGCACCTGTGGATGATCGCTGACCCGCAACGCCACGGTGTCGTGCTGGCCGGTCACCCACTCGGGCAGCAGGTCCTGGTGTGGCACCAGCCAGGTATTCGGCCCCGGCCAGGTAGCGCCCATGCGGTCGATCCAGTCCTGGGGGAAATCCTCGAACAGGAAGTCGAACTGGCGAATATTGTCGGCGATCAGGATCAGGCCTTTATCCACAGGCCGCGACTTGAGCGCCAGCAGGCGATACACCGCGTCCTCGTTCCACGGGTCGCAGCCCAGGCCCCAGACCGCTTCCGTCGGATAGGCGATCACCGCACCCGCCTTCACCTCACGCGCGGCTTGTTGCACACGCCAACTGCTCACCATTTTCCGTCTCTCCGCATAAACGCCGTGTGCGCAGTGTACTTAGCCGGAACGGGCAAACCAACGCCCGGCTTCATTGCTCACCCGGCCTTCGAGCTCCAGCTCGGTAAGGCTGGCCAGTACCTGGGCTAAAGGTTGGCCGCTGCTGTGCGCAAGGCCTTCGCTGGTGTGGGGTGCGGCGTGGAGCAAGGCGAGCAGGGGATGGTCGGCTTTGCCCACAGGCGCGCCCGGCAAGTTCTGCCAGCCGTGCAGGCTGTCGAGGATCTGTTCCACGCTTTCCACCAGCAGCGCGCCGTCGCGGATCAGTTGGTGGCAGCCCTTGGCGCCAGGGTGGTGGATCGAACCCGGGATGGCATACACCTCACGCCCTTGTTCCGCGGCAAGGCGCGCGGTGATCAATGAACCGCTGGCGATGCTCGCCTCCACCACCAGCACGCCGAGTGACAGCCCGCTGATGATGCGGTTGCGCCTGGGGAAGTTACCGGCCAGCGGCCCGGCATCCAGCGGGTACTCGGAAACCAGCGCGCTGCCGCTGTCGAGCATCGCCCGGGCAAGGTCACGGTGGCGCTGTGGATAAAGTTTTTGTAACCCCGTGCCGAGCACCCCAATCGTCTGCCCCCCGGCTTTCAGCGCAGCCCGATGAGCGGCACCGTCAACGCCCAGCGCCAGCCCGCTGGTGATGGTGAACCCGGCTTGCGCCAGGCAACGCGAGAACGCAGCCGCAGTATCCAGCGCCGGTGGTGAAGCACGCCTGCTACCCACTATCGCCAGCTGCGGATGCTCCAGCAAAGCGGGGTCGCCGGCAACGAACAGCAGGGGTGGCGGGTCGTCAATTTCACTCAGCAATGCGGGGTAGCCAGGCCCGTCCCACATCAGCAAATGCTGGCCCGTACGCTCTAACCAGGCCATTGCAGCCAATGCGCCATCGCGCACCTCAGGGCTGCGACGGGCATCGATACTGGCAGCTGACAACCCCAGCGCACGCCAGGCACTGGCCGGCGCACTGAGTGCCGATGAGGCATTGCCAAAGGCTTCGATCAGGGTGAGAAAGCGGCGCAGGCCGATGTCGGGGAGGCGATGCAGACGCAGCCGCGCCTCCAGTTCGGCAGGCGAGCAAGGCGACGAACGGAGAGTGCTCATGGGTGATCCTCCTTGATCGACAGGGGGCCATCGGCGTGGCACAACCTGTGGATAACTTTGTGGGTAATACTTTGAAAAGCTGTCCATTAAATGGCAGCTATCAAGCCCATAAAGACCCTAGCCGAGCTTTCACAGGTGCCTTGTCCACCTTTTCCCTTTATTATGTGTGCTCAGTTTTCAACCGACCGCACAGTGACTGCCTGACCGCCATGGCCATTTTGAACATTCTCGAATTCCCCGATCCGCGCCTGCGTACCATTGCCAAACCGGTAACGGTGTTTGACGACGCCTTGCGCCAGCTGATCGACGACATGTTCGAAACCATGTACGAAGCCCCGGGCATCGGTCTGGCCGCGACCCAGGTCAACGTGCACCAGCAAGTCGTGGTGATGGACCTGAGCGAAGATCGCAGCGAACCGCGCGTCTTCATCAACCCCAGCGTCGAAGAGCTGACCCACGACATGGGCCAGTATCAGGAAGGCTGCCTGTCGGTACCGGGCTTCTACGAGAACGTCGACCGCCCGCTGCGTGTGCGGGTCAAGGCCCAGGACCGCGACGGCAAGCCCTACGAGCTGGAATGCGAAGGCCTGCTGGCGGTGTGCGTGCAGCACGAGTTCGATCACCTCAACGGCAAGCTGTTCGTCGACTACCTGTCGCAGCTCAAACGTGACCGGATCAAGAAGAAGCTGGAAAAGCAGCACCGCCAGCAAGCCTGATCCCCACCTTCCAGAAGGCTTGCTCCGGCAAGCCTTTTTCTTTTTTGCAGCGAGAACACCATGCGCATCGTCTTTGCTGGCACCCCGGAGTTTGCCGCCGAACACCTCAAGGCCCTGCTCGACAGCCCGTACGAGATCGTGGCCGTCTACACCCAGCCCGACCGCCCCGCCGGCCGTGGCCAGAAGCTCATGCCGAGCCCGGTCAAACAGCTGGCCGTGGCCCATGACATCCCGGTGTTCCAGCCGCCAACCCTGCGCAACGCCGACGCCCAGGCCGAACTGGCCGCGCTCAAGCCCGACCTGATGGTGGTGGTGGCCTACGGCCTGATCCTGCCGCAAGCAGTGCTGGATATCCCGCGCCTGGGCTGTATCAACAGTCACGCATCCTTGCTGCCGCGCTGGCGCGGCGCGGCGCCGATCCAGCGCGCCGTCGAAGCCGGCGACGCCGAGAGCGGCGTGACCGTGATGCGCATGGAAGCTGGCCTGGACACCGGCCCCATGCTGCTCAAGGTAGTCACCCCGATCAGTGCCGACGACACCGGCGGTAGCCTGCACGACCGCCTCGCCGAGATGGGCCCGCCGGCTGTAGTCCAGGCCATCGCCGGCCTGGCCGACGGTTCGCTGCAAGGTGAAGTCCAGGACGATGCCCTGGCCACCTACGCCCACAAGCTGAACAAGGACGAAGCGCGCATCGACTGGAGCCGCCCAGCCGTTGAGCTGGAACGCCTGATCCGTGCCTTCAACCCCTGGCCGGTGTGCCACAGCACCCTCGACGGCGAAAGCGTCAAGGTACTGGCCGCCAACTTGTCCACAGCCCAGGGCGCCCCCGGCGAAATCCTGTCGGCCAGCAAAGATGGCCTGGTGGTCGCTTGCGGTGACCAGGCCCTGAGCCTGACCCGCCTGCAGCTGCCGGGGGGCAAGGCCCTCAACTTCGCCGACCTGTTCAACAGCCGCCGCGAGAAATTCGCCAGTGGCAAGGTACTCGGCCAATGAACCCACGCCTGGCTGCCGCCCGTGCCTTGGCCGCTGTGCTCAGCGGCAAGGCTTCGCTGAACAGCTCGCTGCCGGCGCAACTGGACAAGGTCGAGGAACGCGACCGTGGCCTGACCCAGGACCTGGCCTTCGGCACCGCCCGCTGGCAGCCGCGCCTGGACCTGCTGGCCGTACAACTGTTGCAGAAGCCCTTCAAGGCCGCCGACGCCGATGTGCAGGCGCTGCTACTGGTCGGCCTGTACCAGCTGTTCTACACCCGTATCCCGGCCCACGCCGCCATCGGCGAAACTGTCGGGTGTGCCGACAAGCTGAAGAAGCCGTGGGCCAAGGCCCTGCTCAATGCCGTGCTGCGCCGTGCCCAGCGTGAAGGTGAGGCACTGCTCGTCGACATGGAGCGCGACCCGGTAGTGCGCACCGCCCACCCGCGCTGGCTGCAGAAGTCGCTCAAGGCCTTCTGGCCTGAGCAGTGGGAAGCGATCTGCGCCGCCAACAACGCCCACCCGCCGATGATCCTGCGCGTCAACCGCCGCCATCACAGCCGCGATGCTTATCTAGCGCTGCTGGCCGAGGCCGGCATCGGCGCCAGCGCCTGCCAGTACAGCCGTGACGGTATCGTCCTGGCCGAGGCCTGCGACGTGCGCGGCCTGCCGGGCTTCAGCGAAGGCTGGGTGAGCGTTCAGGACGAAGCCGCGCAGCTGTCCGCCGACTTGCTGGAGCTGGCCCCCGGGCAGCGTGTGCTCGACGCCTGCTGCGCGCCAGGCGGCAAAACCTGCCATCTGCTCGAAGCCGAGCCGAAGCTTGCGCACATGGTCGCCATCGACCTCGAGGCCAAACGCCTGACCCGAGTGCGCGAGAACCTCGACCGCCTCAAGCTCGATGCCGAACTGATCGCCTGCGACGCCCGCGACACCGCCAGCTGGTGGGACGGCAAGCCATTCCAGCGCATCCTGCTCGACGCCCCGTGCTCGGCCACCGGCGTGATCCGCCGCCACCCGGACATCAAGCTGACCCGCCAGGCCGACGACATTCCGGCCCTGGCCGCGCTGCAAGGCGAACTGCTCGATGCCCTGTGGCCGACCCTGGAAGTGGGCGGCATGCTGCTCTATGCCACCTGCTCGAGCCTGCCGACCGAGAACACCGAAGTGATCGACGCCTTCCTCGCCCGCACCCCCGGTGCCCGCGAGCTGGACCTGGCCACCGAGGCCGGCCTGCGCCAGCCCCACGGCCGCCAGCTGCTGGCCCAGGAAGGCGGCCATGACGGCTTCTACTATGCCAAGCTGATCAAGATCGCCGCCTCGCGGTAAGCACAAGAACGTAGGGAGTAGTGGATGAAGATCATCATCCTCGGCGCAGGGCAGGTGGGCGGCACGCTGGCGGAACACCTGGCCAGCGAAGCCAACGACATCACCGTGGTCGATACCGATGGCGAGCGCCTGCGCGACCTCGGCGACCGCCTCGACATCCGCACCGTGCAAGGCCGCGCCTCGCTGCCGACGGTGCTGCGCCAGGCCGGTGCCGACGACGCCGACATGCTGGTGGCGGTGACCAACAGCGATGAGACCAACATGGTCGCCTGCCAGGTGGCCTACTCGCTGTTCCACACCCCGACCAAGATCGCCCGGGTCCGCGAGTCGGCCTACCTGACCCGCGAGGAGCTGTTCGACAACGACCATATTCCGGTGGATGTGCTGATCAGCCCCGAGCAGGTGGTGACCAACTACATCAAGCGCCTGATCGAACACCCCGGCTCCCTGCAGGTGATCGACTTCGCCGAGGGCAAGGCCCAGCTGGTGGCGGTCCGGGCCTACTACGGCGGACCGCTGGTGGGCCAGCAACTGCGCCAGATCCGCGCCCACATGCCCAACGTCGACACGCGCGTGGCGGCGATCTTCCGCCGCGACCGGCCGATCACCCCACAGGGCGACACGGTGATCGAGGCCGACGACGAAGTGTTCTTCATCGCCGCGAAAAAGGACATCCGCGCGGTGATGGGCGAACTGCGCCGCATCGACGAAACCAACAAGCGCGTGGTCATCGCCGGTGGCGGGCAGATCGGCGAGCGCCTGGCCGAGGCCATCGAGAGCCGCTACCAGGTAAAGATCATCGAGATGAATCCGGCCCGTTGCCGCCAGCTCTCCGACACCCTGGAAAGCACCGTGGTGCTACAGGGCAGCGCCTCGGACAAGGACCTGATGCTCGAAGAGAACATCGCCGACGCCGACATTTTCCTGGCCCTGACCAACGACGACGAGGCCAACATCATGGCGTCGCTGCTGGCCAAGCGCCTGGGCGCACGCAAGGTGATGACCATCATCAATAATCCGGCCTATGTCGACCTGGTACAGGGCGGCGACATCGACATCGCCATCAGCCCGCAGTTGGCCACCATCGGTACCCTGCTGGCGCACGTGCGACGTGGCGATATCGTCAGCGTGCACTCGCTGCGCCGCGGCGCGGCCGAGGCCATCGAGGCCGTGGCCCATGGCGATTCGAAGTCGAGCAAGGTGGTCGGCAAGGCCATCGAGGACATCAACCTGCCGCCGGGCACCACCATCGGCGCGATCATCCGCGAGGACGAAGTGATGATCGCCCACGACGACACGGTGATCGAGTCGGGCGACCATGTGATCCTGTTCGTTGTGGATAAAAAGCATATTCGGGACGTGGAGAAGCTGTTCCACGTGGGCTTGAGTTTCTTCTAGGAGGGAAGGGCATGCGTGAATCGCTGGAGAAGATGCTGGCCAAGGGTGTGGATAACCCGCTGCTGCGCTTCGGCCTGGGCAAGGCTTGGCTGGATGAAGGCAACGGCGCCGAGGCGGCGGTGCACCTGGCCAGCTGCGTGAAGCAGGACCCAAAGTATTCGGCGGCGTGGAAGCTGCTGGGCAAGGCGTATCAGTTGCAGGGTGACCTGGCTGGAGCACGCAAGGCCTGGGAGGAGGGGATCGTCGCGGCGCAGGCTCATGGCGACAAGCAGGCCGAAAAAGAGATGACCGTATTTCTGAAGAAGTTGAACAAATCCAGCACCTGAGTTGAAGCAACTTCGTGGGAGCGGGTTTGCCCCGCGATGGCGTCAATGCTGACGACGCCATCGCGGGGCAAACCCGCTCCCACGATAGGCGATGGCCTCAGTACCAGCGCGCCTCTCCCGCCGGGCGCTTCTTGAAGCGCTTCATGCTCCACATGTACTGGCTCGGATACTCGCGCACATAACGCTCGACCACCTGGCTCATGGCCGCCGCCGATTCATTCACATCGGTGCTGTACATGGCCTCTGGCGCCGCCTCCAGGAACACCTTGAAGCCCGACCCATCCGGCAGACGCAGGGCGTGCAGGAACACCCCGACCGCCTTGCCACCGGCGAGCATGTTCGGCACGAACTTGCTGGTCAGCGCCTGGGTACCGAGGAACGGCACGAACACCCCTGCCGACTCGGCAGGCTCCGGGTCGGCGGGAATCCCCACCTGACCACCGCGACGCACTTCCTTGATCACACTGAGAATGCCTTCCTTGGTCGAAGGCGCCACGCGGTTGCCCATCTGCACGCGCTGCTCGCGCAGCAGGTCATCCACCGCCTTGAGCTTCGGCGGGCGGTAGAAGATGATCGGTTTGCACTGGTTGCAGTAGAAGTGGTTGAGCACTTCCCAGTTGCCCAGGTGGCTGGTGATCCCCACCACGCCCTTGCCCGAGGCCAGGGCCTGCTCCAGCACTTCCAGGCCATGCACTTCCTTGACCAGGTCGAGCGAGCGTTGCGGCGGCCAGATCCAGGCGCAGGCGCTTTCGACGAACGACTTGCCGATGTCTTTGAGCGCACGACCGACCAGTTGCTCACGCTCGGCCGGGTCCATCTCCGGGAAGCATTTGGCCAGGTTGATGCGTACGACATTGCGTGAGCCGTTGGGGATTTTCCACATCAGCCAGCCGATGCCGGCGCCGACGCGCTGCACAGCGCCCCAGGGCAGCTTGGCAAACAGGCGCAGCACCCCGACCATCAGGGCGCCCTTGAACTTTTCCACAGGCGAATTCCTTATTTCAGCAAGGCGCGCATTGTACCCCGTCAGCGCACCAGCGCGGCGTAGCGATCGCAGTCGGTGGTGTGGTCCATGACCATGCCGGTGGCCTGCATGAAGGCGTAGCAGATGGTCGGCCCGACGAAGGTGAAGCCGGCCTTCTGCAGAGCCTTGCTCATCGCCTTGGCCTCGTCGGTGACCGCCGGCACGTCGCCACGACCCTGGAAATGGTTGATCTTCGGCGCGCCGCCGACGAACGACCACAGCCACTCGGCGGGGTTATCCACAGCCAGCCAGGCCTGGGCGTTGCGGCGCACGGCCTTGAGCTTGAGGCGGTTGCGGATGATGCCGGCATCCAGCATAAGTGCCTCGATGCGCTCGTCGCTCAGACACGCCAGTTTCACCGGGTCGAAACCGTCCAGCACCTGGCGATAGCGCTCGCGTTTCTTCAATACCGTGATCCACGACAACCCCGCCTGGAACCCTTCGAGCAAAAGCATCTCGAAGAGCAACGCCGGGTCGCGCTGCGGCGTTCCCCACTCGTGGTCGTGATAGGCCTGATACAACGGATCGTCGGAACACCAAAAGCAGCGTGGCATAAGGCTCCAATAACGTAGAGGGCGAGGCGAATCGGGTATACTCCCGCTCTTTACATCCGCATCCCCAGATACAGGTGAATTTCGTGAGCCAGCCTACGCCAGCCGTGCGTACCTTCCAAGACCTGATCCTCGCCCTGCAGAACTACTGGGCAGCTCAGGGTTGTGTGGTGCTTCAGCCCTACGATATGGAAGTAGGCGCCGGCACTTTCCACACCGCTACCTTCCTGCGCGCCGTGGGCCCGGAGACCTGGAACGCCGCCTATGTGCAGCCCAGCCGTCGCCCTGCCGACGGGCGGTATGGCGAAAACCCCAACCGCCTGCAGCACTACTATCAGTTCCAGGTGGTGCTCAAGCCAAACCCGGCGAACTTCCAGGAGCTGTACCTCGGCTCGCTGAAAGCCATCGGCATCGATCCGCTGGTTCACGACATTCGCTTCGTCGAAGACAACTGGGAATCGCCAACCCTCGGCGCCTGGGGCCTGGGCTGGGAAATCTGGCTGAACGGCATGGAGGTGACCCAGTTCACCTACTTCCAGCAAGTCGGCGGTATCGAGTGCTACCCGGTCACTGGTGAAATCACCTACGGCCTGGAGCGCCTGGCCATGTACATCCAGGGCGTGGACTCGGTCTACGACCTGGTGTGGGCCGACGGCCCGTTCGGCAAGGTCACCTATGGCGACGTGTTCCACCAGAACGAAGTGGAGCAGTCGACCTACAACTTCGAGCACGCCAACGTCGAGAAACTGTTCGAGCTGTTCGACTTCTACGAAAGCGAAGCGAACCGTTTGATCAAGCTGGACCTGCCGCTGCCGACCTACGAAATGGTCCTGAAGGCCTCGCACACCTTCAACCTGCTGGACGCCCGCCGCGCCATCTCAGTGACCGAGCGCCAGCGCTACATCCTGCGCGTGCGTACCCTGGCCCGGGACGTGGCGCAAAGCTATCTGCAAGCCCGCGCACGCCTGGGCTTCCCGATGGCCACCCCTGAACTGCGTGACGAAGTGTTGGCTAAGCTGGAGGCTGCACAATGAGTGCTCAAGATTTCCTGGTTGAACTGGGCACCGAAGAGCTGCCACCCAAGGCCCTGGCCTCGCTGGGCGACGCTTTCCTCGCCGGTATCGAGAAAGGCTTGCAGGCCGCCGGCCTGAACTACACCGCCAAGCAGGTCTACGCCGCGCCGCGCCGCCTGGCCGTGCTGATCCGCCAGCTCGACGTGCAGCAGCCGGACCGCAGCATCAACATCGATGGCCCGCCCATGCAGGCTGCTTTCAAAGACGGTGAGCCAACCCAGGCCGCCCTGGGCTTTGCCAAGAAGTGCGGTGTGGAGCTGTCGGACATCGACCAGAGCGGTCCGAAGCTGCGCTTCTCCCAGCACATCCCGGGCAAGGCGACCGCCAGCCTGCTGCCGACCATCGTCGAAGACTCGCTCAACGACCTGCCGATCCCGAAGCGCATGCGCTGGGGCGCCAGCCGTGAGGAGTTCGTGCGCCCGACTCAGTGGCTGGTAATGCTGCTGGGCGATCAGGTCGTCGACTGCACCATCCTGGCCCAGAAGGCCGGCCGTGAATCCCGTGGCCACCGCTTCCACCACCCGGAAAACGTACTTATCACCACCCCGGCCAACTACGTCGAGGACCTGCGCAAGGCCCACGTACTGGCCGACTTCGCCGAGCGTCGCGAGCTGATCAGCAAGCGCACCGCGGAGCTGGCCATGCAGCAGGAAGGCACCGCCATCGTGCCGCCGGCGCTGCTGGACGAAGTAACCGCCCTGGTCGAGTGGCCGGTGCCGCTGGTGTGCTCGTTCGAGGAGCGTTTCCTCGAAGTGCCGCAGGAAGCGCTGATCACCACCATGCAAGACAACCAGAAGTACTTCTGCCTGCTGGACAGCGAAGGCAAGCTGCTGCCGCGCTTCATCACCGTGGCCAACGTCGAGAGCCGCGACCCCAAGCAGATCGTGCAGGGCAACGAGAAGGTCGTGCGCCCGCGCCTGACCGACGCCGAGTTCTTCTTCAAGCAGGACAAGAAGCAGCCCCTGGAAAGCTTCAACGAGCGCCTGAAGAACGTAGTGTTCCAGGCCCAGTTGGGTACTGTGTTCGAAAAAGCCGAGCGCGTCTCCAAGCTGGCCGCCTTCATTGCCCCGTACATCGGTGGCAGCGCCGCCAACGCTGGTCGTGCCGGCCTGCTGTCGAAGTGCGACCTGGCCTCGGAAATGGTCGGCGAATTCCCTGAAATGCAGGGTATTGCCGGCTACTACTACGCCCTCAACGATGGCGAACCGCAAGACGTTGCCCTGGCGCTGAACGAGCAGTACATGCCGCGCGGCGCTGGCGCCGAGCTGCCGCAGACCCTCACCGGTGCCGCCGTGGCCATCGCCGACAAGCTCGACACTCTGGTCGGCATCTTCGGCATCGGCATGCTGCCCACCGGCAGCAAGGACCCCTACGCCCTGCGCCGTGCCGCCCTCGGCGTGCTGCGTATCCTGATCGAGAAGCAGCTCGACCTGGACCTGAATGTCGCGGTCGAATTCGCGGTCAAGCAGTTCGGTGCCAAGGTCAAGGCCGCCGGCCTGTCCGAGCAGGTACTGGAGTTCGTCTTCGACCGCCTGCGCGCACGCTACGAGGACGAAGGCATCGACGTCTCCACCTACCTGTCGGTGCGTGCCCTGAAGCCGGGTTCGGCGCTGGACTTCGACCAGCGCGTGCAAGCCGTGCAGGCCTTCCGCAAGCTGCCGGAAGCAGAAGCCCTGGCGGCGGCGAACAAGCGCGTGTCGAACCTGCTGGGCAAGGCCGAAGGCGCCATCGCCGATCAGGTCGAGCCGAAGTACTTTGACAACGCCAACGAGTTCTCCCTGTACTCGGCCATCCAGCAGGCCGACCAGGCCGTGCAACCGATGGCGGCCGCGCGTCAGTACAGCGAAGCCCTGGCCCGCCTGGCCGCTCTGCGTGATCCGGTCGACGCCTTCTTCGAGGCGGTAATGGTCAACGCCGAGGACGCCAAGGTACGCGCCAACCGTTATGCCCTGCTCAACCGCCTGCGCGGTCTGTTCCTGGGCGTGGCCGATATCTCGCTGCTGGGGTAAGTCGTTGAAACTGCTGATTCTTGATCGAGACGGAGTGATCAACCACGACTCCGACGCCTACATCAAGTCGCTGGAAGAGTGGATCCCCATTCCCGGCTCGATCGAGGCCATCGCGCAGTTGAGCAAGGCGGGCTGGACGGTGGCTGTTGCCACCAACCAGTCCGGCATTGCCCGCGGCTACTACTCGCTGGAAACCCTCGAGGCCATGCATGCGCGCCTGCGCGCGCTGGTGGCCGAGCAGGGCGGCGAGGTCGGCCTTATCGTGCATTGCCCGCATGGCCCGAATGAAGGCTGCGATTGTCGCAAGCCCAAGCCCGGCATGCTGCGGGCGATTGCCGAGCATTACCACGTGCCCCTGGCCGGCGTGTGGTTCGTCGGCGACAGCAAAGGTGACCTGGAGGCGGCCCTGGCCGTCGATGCACAACCCGTGCTGGTAAAAACCGGCAAGGGCGAGAGGACCCTGGAAAAAGGCGTCCCGCAAACTACACTGATTTTCGACGATCTGGCAGCCATCGCCAGAGAACTTATTTAAATGAGTGCGCCAGGACCGGCGCACTTTTCATTAGGCGGGCATGCCCCGCAACGGTACATGCCACTATGTCGATCCTGCAGGCGATCAGAATCTTTCTTTTTTACCTGCTGTTGGGCACCAGTTCGCTGCTGTGGTGCTCGCTGAGCTTCTTCGTCGCGCCCTTCCTGCCGTTCCCCAAGCGCTACAAGTTCATCAACGTGTACTGGTGCCGCTGCGCGTTGTTTTTGGTGCGCACGGTCCTGGGCATCGACTACAAGATCACCGGTGCCGAGAACGTGCCGAAAGTACCTTGCGTGATCCTGTCGAACCACCAGAGTACTTGGGAAACCTTCCTGCTCTCGGCGTATTTCTCGCCGCTAAGCCAGGTGCTCAAGCGCGAACTGCTCTATGTGCCGTTCTTCGGCTGGGCCATGGCCATGCTGCGGCCGATCGCCATCGATCGCAAAAACCCCAAAGAGGCGCTGCGCCAGGTCGCCAAGCAGGGCGACGAGCTGCTCAAGCAGGGCACCTGGGTACTGATCTTCCCCGAAGGCACGCGCGTGCCCCATGGCCAGATCGGCAAGTTCTCCCGCGGCGGTACCGCCCTGGCGGTCAACGCCGGCCTGCCGGTACTGCCGATTGCCCACAACGCCGGCAAGTTCTGGCCGCGTGAAGGCTGGGGCAAGCGCCCGGGCACTATCGAGGTGGTGATCGGTGAGCCGATGTATGCAGTGGGCACTGGCCCACGTGCCATCGCCGAGCTGAACGACCGCGCCCAGGCCTGGAACGAAGCGACCCAGCGGGCCATGGGTTCGCTGCCGCCGCTGGCGGAAAACCCGGAGCAGCAGCCAGCCTGACGTTCTGTGGATAACTTGTTAGCAAGTTTTGCATGGATGATTGTTAAAGCATGCTAAGTGATTGAATTAGCTGTTTATTTCCATGTATGACGTTTTTGCGAAAATCGTGCATAAGTTTTTTCGCGCTATAAAAAAACCGGCTTTTACGCCGGTTTTTTTGTGCACTTCTCAGGACGCGTGGGAGCGGGCTTGCCCCGCGATAGCCATTATCTGAACCGACCCAATCGCGGGGCAAGCCCGCTCCCACGTTACATCTCCAGGGCAATCCTCACACCTTGTCGATATCCACGTCCTTGGTCTCTTTCAGGCAGAAGATCCCCACCACCAGGCTCACCCCGGTGATCAACACCGGATACCACAGCCCATAGAAGATATCCCCGGTGTACACCACCAACGCGAACGACACCGTTGGCAGGAAGCCCCCGAACCAGCCGTTACCGATGTGGTAGGGCAGGGACATCGAGGTATAGCGGATACGCGTCGGGAACAGTTCGACCATGACCGCCGCCAGTGGCCCGTAGGTCATGGTGGCGATCAGGATCATGGCAACGATCAGCACCACCACCATCACCTGGTTGACGTGGGCCGGGTCGGCCTTGGCCGGATAGCCGGCCGCTTCGATGGCGCTGCGCATGGCCGCCTCGTCGAAGCCGTTGATGGTCTTGTCACCGATGCTCACCTGTACTTCGCTGCCGGTAGCCTCGACCGAGCTGTAGGGCAGGCCCTGTTTGACCAGGAAGGTCTTGACCTTGTCGCAGGGGCTGTCGAAACGGGCCTTGCCCACCGGGTCGAACTGGAAGGTGCAGCCTTGCGGGTTGGCGCTGACGACGATGGGCGCTTCCCGGCTGGCGGCGTCGATCTGCGGGTTGGCGTAATGGCTCAGCGCCTTGAACATCGGGAAGTAGCACACGGTGGCCAGCAACAGCCCGACCATGAGGATTGGCTTGCGCCCGATGCGGTCCGACAGCCAGCCGAAGAACACGAAGAACGGCGCGCCGATCACCACGCTGATGATCAACAGGGTATTGGCCTGGGCCGGGTCCATCTTGAGCATCTGGGTCATGAAGAACAGCACATAGAACTGTGCGGTGTAGAAGGTCACCGCTTGTCCGGCGTTGATGCTGAACAGCGCGGTCAGGACCACCTTGAGGTTCGGCCAGGAGGTGAACGACTCACGGATCGGCGACTTGCTGATCTTGCCCTGGGCTTTCATTTTCACGAACGCCGGCGACTCGTGCATGCTCATGCGGATCCAGGTGGAGATCGCCAGCAGGACGATCGACAGCAGGAACGGCAGGCGCCAGCCCCAGGTTTCGAACTGATCACCACTGATGTAACGGCTGGCCAGGACTACGATCAACGACAAAAGCAGGCCGAGCGTGGCGGTGGACTGGATGAAGCCGGTATGGAAACCGCGCTTGCCGGGCGGCGCGTGTTCGGCTACGTAAGTGGCCGCACCGCCGTATTCGCCACCCAACGCCAGCCCTTGGAGCATGCGCAGTATGACGAGGATGATCGGCGCGGCGATGCCGATGCTGGCATAGGTGGGCAGCAGACCGACGGCGAAGGTCGAGAGGCCCATCAATACGATGGTCACCAGGAAGGTGTACTTGCGCCCGATCATGTCGCCCAGACGGCCGAACACCAAGGCGCCGAACGGGCGCACCAGGAAGCCCGCAGCAAAGGCCATCAAGGCGAAGATGAAAGCGGTGGTGTCGTTGACGCCAGCAAAGAACTGCTTGCTGATGACCGCAGCCAGGGCACCATAGAGAAAGAAGTCATACCACTCGAACACTGTCCCGAGGGATGACGCGAAAATGATCTTGCGTTCTTCACGGCGGCTCGGGCTGCTCGCCACCGCGCTCTGTTCCTGGATGTAATCCGACATCGTTGCTGTCCTCGGCCCTTGGGGCCACAGTGATTATTCTTGTTGTTCCACTGCCGGCAGCCGCTGACCGCGCTGCCGCTGTTGCACACACCCCGGTCAGGGCGTCGGTATCGCGTTGCTGTCGCTGAGGTTGGTCTGGGTGTTGGCCCCCTTGAGGATCAGTTGTGCCGCCTTTTCGGCAATCATCAACGTGGGTGAACAGGTATTGCCGGAGACGATCTGCGGCATGATCGAGGCATCCGCCACACGCAGGCCCGGAATGCCGTGCACGCGCAGTTGGTTATCCACAACATCGAGCACACCACTGCCCATGCGGCAGGTACCTACCGGGTGGAAGATGGTGGTGCCGATCTGGCCGGCGGCCTGGTGCAGGTCTTCTTCGCTCTGCAGGGCAGGGCCTGGCAGGTACTCATGGGGTTCGAAGGCGGCCAGGGCAGGGGCCTGGACGATGCGCCGGGTAAGGCGGATGGCGTCGGCGGCCACGCGCAGGTCCTCGGGAGCGCTGAGGTAGTTGGGGTCGATCAGCGGTGCGGCATTCATGTCCGCCGAGCGGATATCGATCCGCCCACGGCTAGCCGGGCGCAGGTTGCATACCGACGCGGTGAAGGCCGGGAACCGATGCAGCGGCTCGCCGAAGCGCTCCAGCGACAACGGCTGGACGTGATACTGAAGATTGGCGGTCTCTTGCTCCGGACTCGAACGGGCGAAGGCGCCCAACTGGCTCGGCGCCATGGCCAGCGGGCCACTGCGGTCGTAGGCATAGCGCAGGCCCATGCCCAGCTTGCCCCACAGGCTGTTGGCCATCTGGTTGAGAGTGCGTGTGTTCTGGATCTGGTAGATCAACCGCAACTGCAGATGGTCCTGCAGGTTGCCGCCGACGCCAGGCATGTCGTGGCGCACGGCGATGCCCAGCCCTTCGAGCAGTTTGCGTGGGCCAATCCCCGAGCGCTGCAGGATGCCGGGCGAACCGACCGAACCTGCGCAGAGAATGATCTCGCGGCGTGCCGCGATCTCATGCCATGCACCTTGCCACAGCGCCCTTACAGCCCGGGCGCGGGTGTTGCCGAGCAACACCTGGTCGACCTGCACGCCGGTCAGCACGGTCAGGTTCGGGCGCTTGAGGATGGGCCTGAGAAACGCTTTGGCCGAGTTCCAGCGCACACCACTGCGCTGGTTGACCTGAAAGTATCCACAGCCGGCGTTGTCGCCCGTATTGAAGTCGTCGATTCTGGCGATGCCGCTCTGTTCGGCCGCATCGCGAAAGGCATCGAGGATCGGCCAACTATAGCGCTGCTGCTCGACCCGCCACTCGCCGTCGGCGCCATGGCTGTCGCTGGCACCGGCATAGTGGCTCTCGCTGGCCTTGAACAGCGGCAGCACATCCTTCCATGCCCAGCCCTCGTTGCCCTGCTCGGCCCAACGGTCGTAGTCGGCGGCCTGGCCGCGCATGTAGATCATGCCGTTGATGGACGAACAGCCACCCAGCACCTTGCCCCGCGGATAACCCAGGGCACGCCCGTTCAGCCCAGGCTGGGCCTCGGTCTTCATGCACCAGTCGGTGCGTGGATTGCCGATGCAGTAGAGGTAACCAACGGGGATATGAATCCAGGGATAGTTGTCACGGCCACCCGCCTCGAGCAGCAACACGCGGCAGGATGGCTCGGCGGACAAGCGATTGGCCAGCAGGCAACCGGCGGGACCGGCACCCACGACCACATAGTCGTAGACAGAATCGGCTGATGGCATGTGCAACCTCGCGCCTGATTATTATTCTTGTCCCGGTCCATCTTATTGATTAATTTCGCGGAGGAAACACGAGATTTCGCGCAGCCGTTGTGCGTTTTAGCACAGCGCCGGAGTAATGATCGGCGCAAATCCTGTAGGAGCGGCTTCGGCCGCGATCCAGCCTCCGCGGTGCTTGGCATCCGCTCCGCGGATGATCGCGGCTAAAGCCGCTCCTACAGTGAATCGGCGCCAATGAACAGCCAAGGGATCAGCATGTTCGACTGGAATGATCTGCGGTTTTTCCTCGAGTTGCAGCGCAGCGGCCGCCTGCTCAGCGCAGCCAAGCGCCTCAACACTACCCACAGCACCGTTGCCCGGCATATCGAGAGCATCGAGAAGCACCTGGGCACCGCGTTGTTCGTGCAACACGCCCAAGGCTACGAGCTCACCCCCTCCGGCCAAGCCCTGCTCAAGCATGCCGAGGCCATGGAGAATGTCGCCCTGCTGGCGCAGGAGGAAATCACCCAGGCCATCACCCCGCTGGGCAAGATCCGCCTTGGGGTGACCGAAGGCATCGGCATCATGTTCTTCACCCCACGTATGAAGGCGCTGTTCCAGCGCTATCCGGGGCTGGAGGTGGAACTGGTGGCCGTGCCGCGGTTCGTCAGTATCCTCAACCGCGAAGCCGAGATCAGCATCCACCTGGAACGGCCCAACGCCGACCTGCTGATTACCCGCAAGCTCACCGACTACCGCCTGGCCCTGTACGCCAGCCAGGAATACCTGGAGCAGGCACCGCCGCTGAACACCCGCGAAGACTTGGCCCGGCACAACTGGATCGGCTACGTCGATGACCTGTTGTTCAGCCAGGAACTGTTGTTCCTCAACAGCTTCTGCCGAGCGCCCAACGTGGTGTTCCGCAGCACCAGCGTGATCGCCCAGCAGCACGCCGCCCAGGCCGGGCTGGGTATCGCCGTGCTGCCCAACTACATGGCCCGCCAAGATCCGAAGCTGGTACGCGTGCTGCCCAGCGAGACCATCCAGCGCAGCTACTGGATCTGCACGCGCCGCGAGCTGCACAAGTCGGTGCGCCTGCGCGTGGTGTGGGACTACCTGCTGGCGCTGTGCGCCGCCGAGCAGGGTGAATTGCTAACCGAGTAACGCCTTGCCGGCGAGCAACAGCGCGGCACCACAGCCCACTGCGGCGAACAGCTGCTGCAGCCGCGGGCCGGCCAGCTTGCTCGCCAACGGCCGTGCCAGCAACAACCCGAGCACTGCGCCCGCGGCAAACGGCGCACCGACCCACCAATGCATCACGCCCGCCACGCTGGCGCTGACCACACTGCCGGTGGAAACCAAGGCGATCACCGCCAGCGAGGTGGCGACGATACTTTTCATGTTCAGGTTGGTATAGCGGTTCAAGGCAGGAATGATCACAAAGCCGCCACCGACGCCCAGCAGGCCAGACAGCAACCCTGACAGCATTCCAGTAAACGCCAGCGCCCGAGCGCAGGGCAGGGTCCAACGCAAGCGCCCCTGCAACGGGTTGAGCACACAGGGCATGATCTCCCGTTCGCCGCAGGGTGACTCGCCGCGCAGCTCACGTGCTGCCTTGCGCCAGATGCGCAAACAGGCGTACACCAGCACCCCGGCGAATACCAAGGCCAACGGTGTGTTGGGCACACGGTGAGCGAGCATCAAGCCGAACGGCGCGCAGGCAATCCCGATCAGCGCGATGAACAGGGCCGCACGGTAGCGCACCAGCCCCTGGCGCAGGCCGAGCACCGCACCGACTGCCGCCGCCAACCCCACGGCCAGCAGGCCGATCGGAGCCGCCTCGACCATGCTCAGCCCCAAGCCGAACACCAGCAGCGGCACCGCGAGGATGCCGCCACCGGCGCCGGTCAGCGCCAACACCGCACCAATGATCGCGCCAAGCCCAGCGCCCAGCAGTTGCTGCTCGATCACTGTTGCGCCTCGACCACCAGAGGTTGCGGCCGGGCCAGCCACTCGCGGCCCTTGAGCATGGCTTTCCAGTACAACGGCGGCAGGATCTGCGCCTTGAGCAGCCAGGCCAGGCGGGTTGGCTTGCGGCCATCGAGCAGCCAACGCGGGAAGCTCGGCGCCAGCTTGCCACCGTAGGTGAACTCGGCCAGGACGATCTTGCCACGCTCCACTGTCAGCGGGCAGGAGCCATAGCCATCGTATTGCGCAAGGGTCGCGAGCCGACCAAGCGCCACCAGCACATTGTTGGCCACCACCGGTGCCTGCTTGCGGGCGGCGGCGGCGGTCTTGGCGTTGGTGGTGTTGGCCACATCTCCCAGGGCATGGATATTGCCGAACTGGCGATGGCGCAACGTGTGCGGGTCGACATCCACCCAACCCGCCGCGTCGGCCAGTGGGCTCTGACGGATGAAATCAGGCGCCACCTGGGGCGGAACCACATGCAGCATGTCGAAGGCTTCGACGCGGGTCTCGGTACTGCCGTCGGGGAGGGTGCGCACGAACGTAGCGCGCTTGTTGGCGCCATCCACCGCCGTCAGACGATGCTGATAGTTCAGGTCGACGCCGTACTTGTCGATGTAGTTCATCAGCGCCGGCACATAGTCCGCCACACCGAACAGCACCGCGCCGGCATTGAAGAAGCTGGCCCTGACTTTGCCCTGGTGACCGCTGCGCAACCAGTGGTCACACGACAGGTACAGCGCCTTCTGCGGTGCTCCGGCGCACTTGATAGGCATCGGCGGCTGGGTGAAAAGGGCGCGCCCCTGCTTGAGGTCCTGCACCAGTTGCCAGGTATAGGGTGCCAAGTCATAGCGGTAGTTGGAGGTGACGCCGTTGCGCCCGAGGGTCTCACTCAAGCCTTCGATGGCATTCCAATCGAGCTTCAAGCCCGGGCACACCACCAGCTGTTCATAGCTGACAGCGCGACCGCCCTCGAGCAGCACCAGTTGGCCCTGGGGATCGAAACCGTCCACCCGCGCCTTGATCCAGCGCACACCGCGGGGCAGGGTGGCAGCCATGGTGTGGGCGGTACTCGACGCCTTGAACACACCAGCACCGACCATGGTCCAGCCGGGCTGGTAGTAGTGCACATCGGCGGGGTCGATCAGGGCAATATCCAGCGACGGGTCACGGGCGATCAGGCTGGAGGCAGTGGCGATACCGGCGGCACCAGCGCCGACTATCACCACCTTGTGGTGGTCGGCACAGGATGAATCGGCAGGGGACAGGGCAGGCATGGCGGTGTTCCTTGGAAATCTCGTTATGGGTACGGCGTGGCTTACAGCTTGTTCAGCGGGATCTTCAGGTAGCTAACACCGTTTTCTTCAGGTTCGGGGAATTGCCCACTGCGCATGTTGATCTGCACCGACGGCAAGATCAGCACGGGCATGTCGAGGGTCTTGTCACGGGCTTCGCGCATCTGCACGAAGCTTTCTTCGCTGACCCCTTGATGAATATGGATGTTGTCGGCGCGTTGCTCGGCCACGGTGGTGACGAAGCGCAGCTCACGGCCACCGGGCAGGTAGTCGTGGCACATGAACAGTCGGGTCTGGTCGGGGAAGGCGAGCAGGCGACGGATCGACTGGTACAGGGTTCTTGCGCTGGCGCCCGGGAAGTCGCAACGGGCGGTGCCATAGTCAGGGGTGAACAAGGTGTCGCCGACGAACACTGCGGTCTCACCCGCATCCTCGATCATGTAGCTCATGCATGCCGGGGTATGCCCAGGGGTGTGCAGGGCACGGGCATGCAGGTTGCCAATGCGGAATCCTTCTTCATCTTCGAAAAGAACGTCGAACTGGCTGCCGTCGCGAGCAAAGCCCGGCTCGGCGTTGAACAGGGTGCCGAAGACTTTCTGTACCTGGGTGATCTGCGCACCGATCGCGATGCTGCCGCCCAGCCGCGCCTTGAGGTAGGCCGCTGCGGAGAGATGGTCGGCGTGCACATGGGTATCCAGGATCCATTGCACCTTGGCATCCAGCGCCTCGACGCGTTCGATCAGCTTGTCTGCCGAATCGGTGCCGGTACGCCCGGACTTGGGGTCGTAATCCAGCACGCTGTCGATCAGCGCGCATTGCCGCGTTTCGCCATCCATGACCAAGTAGCTGATGGTCCAGGTCGCCTTGTCGAAGAACGCTTCAACGTGAAGGTTGTTGCCGATGATCATTGCACTCTCCAGTAATCCCAAGCCTCCTTGAAGGCATAGGCAGTGGGAGGTGCTTTATCAAGATGCATGCCAGCCTTTCAGATAGGCGCGTTTCCCCTGTAGGAACGGTCGTGTGCCGCGAAGGGCGCGCAGCAGCCCTCATTCCAGCGACCCAAAGGTGACAGTTCCTGGCAGTCGACTGTCAGCCGATGGCAGTGTTTGGCAGTCCTTGCTACGCTCGCCAGGTCCTTCCTCTGGTGCTGTCATGCTAGCCGCTTCCCATCCCGCGATCATCGCGCTGGTGTCCTACCTTGAACACGATGTGCTGCCCAGCATCGTGCTGGACACCGACTACAACATCCTCGCCGCCAACGCCGCCTACCGTCGCCAGTTCGGCAACGAGGAGCACGCGCCAATCGGCGACAAGTGCCATCGGGTTTCCCATCACTACGCCGTTCCCTGCGACCAGGCGGGTGAGCACTGCCCGCTGCGCAAGTCGCTGGACAGCAAGGTGCCCGAGCGTGTGCTGCATATCCATCACACTCCACGCGGGCCAGAACATGTGGATGTGGAGCTGCGTCCGATCCTCGACGACCAGGGCAGGGTGGTGGCGTTCGTCGAGCGCCTGACCAGCGTCACCCTGGCATCGGCACAACCTCAACAACAGGGTCTGGTTGGCCGCGCTCCGTCATTCAAGAGCGCCGTTTCCAGTCTGCAGCGTGCCGCACCCGCGCAGATCCCGGTCTTGCTTCAAGGTGAATCCGGGACGGGGAAGGAACTATTTGCCCGGGCATTGCACCTGGGCAGTCCACGAGCCAATGGCCCCTTGGTGGTGGTGGACTGCACCGGGCTGACCGAGTCTCTGTTCGAGAGTGAACTGTTCGGCTATGAGAAGGGCGCCTTCACCGGCGCGACCCAGCGCAAGATCGGCCTGGCAGAAGCAGCTCACGGTGGAACCTTGTTTCTCGATGAGATCGGTGAGGTACCACTGGCCATGCAGGTGAAGTTGCTACGTCTGATCGAGTCCGGAAGCTTCCGTCCGGTCGGCAGCACTCGCACAGTCCATTCAGACTTCCGTCTGGTCTCGGCAACGCACAAGCCATTGAAAGAGATGGCCGCCGAAGGGACGTTCCGCGAAGACCTGTATTACCGCATCAGCGGATTCCCGATTCGCCTGCCGTCACTACGTGAGCGAGTCGAGGATTTACCGTTGCTCTGTGAGAGCCTGCTGCAACGTATGGCCGGCAAGCATGCGCCCAAGGTTACCGCCGAAACACTCGCTTGCCTCAACCTGCATACCTTCCCAGGCAACATTCGCGAGCTCAGGAACATCCTGGAGAGGGCCAGGCTGTTTGCCGATGATGGTTTCATTCGCCCGGAGCATTTGCCCGAGGACATCTATCCAGTGTCAGATCAGAACCATTTCGGCCGTCGCGGACGCAATGAAATGGCCGAGCTGGCACATGCCTTGGAGACCTTCAAAGGCTCACGTAACGAGCTGGCGGCACATCTGGGCATGAGTGAACGCACGCTGTATCGACGACTCAAAACCCTCGGGCTGTGAATGTTCCACGTGAAACATCCTGGAGCTAAACCGTGGTTGCACATAGTCCCAAGCTGGGACTACACTGACAGTCATGAAGATCATCGCCATTAGCCAACTGAAATCCTTTTGGGAAATCCATCCGGACAGTGAACAGCCATTGCGCGCCTGGGTCGATGAAGCCAGGAAAGCCACATGGGTTAACCCGGAAACGATCAAAAGTCAGTACAGAAACGCGAGCATCCTGAAAAGCAGACGAGTCGTGTTCAATATCAAGGGCAATGACTACAGGCTAGTGGTAGCCATTGCCTATCAGTTTGGCGCTGTCTACATTAAGTTTATTGGTACCCACAAGGCGTACGACAAGATCGACGCGAATACTGTGGAGATGGAGTGACCATATATGAATATCCGCCCAATCCGCACCGACGTTGAATATCGAGCAGCACTCAAGGAGATCGCTCCGCTGTTCGAGAATGAGCCTGAGCCTGGAACTGCCGAGGGTGATGCTTTTGAAGTCATGATCACCTTGATCGAAGCTTACGAAGCAAAGAATTTTCCGGTAGAGCTGCCAGACCCGATAGAAGCCATCAAATTCCGAATGGAACAGTCTGGCCTTACAGCAGCCGATCTTGTACCTGCCATTGGCAAGACGAATCGTGTCTATGAGGTACTGAATAGAAAGCGCTCGTTGACGCTCCCTATGATCTGGAAGCTGCACAATCTGTTCGGCATCCCAGCTGAAAGCCTGATCAAACCAGTGAAAGCAGCTTGAAGCTGACTCCAGTTCACACCGATTGTGAACTGCACAAGCAGGCTAAAAGAAAAACCCCGGCGCGAAGGCCGGGGTTTTCATTCACGGCACTTGATGTGCCCATCGACAACTGATCAGAAGTCCAGGTTGGACACCGACAACGCGTTGCTTTCGATGAAGTCGCGACGCGGCTCGACCGCATCACCCATCAGGGTGTTGAACAGCTGGTCGGCGGCGATCGCATCCTCGATGGTCACCTTGAGCATGCGGCGCACGGTCGGGTCCATGGTGGTTTCCCACAGCTGGTCCGGGTTCATTTCACCCAGCCCTTTGTATCGCTGGATAGTGTGGCGCTTGGTGCTCTCGTTCATCAGCCAGTCGAGGGCTTCCTTAAACTCGGTGACGGCCTTGCGTCGCTCACCGCGCTGAACGTAGGCACCTTCGCCCAACAACGTACCGAGTTTTTCGCCGAGGGCGACGACACTGCGGTAGTCATTGCTGCCGAAGAAATCACGGTTGAAGGTAACGTAGCTGGCCAAGCCGTGGGAGGTGGTTTCAACCACCGGCAGCCAGATGTTACGTTCCTTATCCTCGTGCAAGTCAGCCTTGTAGGCCAAACCAGAACGCTGGCTGTTGTCCAGACGCTGCTGGAACGCCTTGAGCCAATCATCCATCTGCGCCTTGTCAGCCAATTGCTCGACGGTAACCTTTGGCAGGTAGATGAAGTTCTCGGTCAGCTCTTCCGGATACAGGCGTGACAGACGCTTCAGCGTTTTCATCACACCGCGGAACTCATTTACCAATGCTTGTAGCTGTACACCAGAGACCGCTGGCGCCGCTTCATCCAGGTGCAGGCTGGCATCTTCCAGGGCCGATTGGGTCATGTATTCTTCCATGGCCTCGTCGTCCTTGATGTACTGCTCCTGCTTGCCTTTCTTCACCTTATACAGCGGCGGCTGGGCGATGTAGATGTAGCCACGCTCGACCAGCTCCGGCAGCTGACGGAAGAAGAAGGTCAGCAGCAGAGTACGGATGTGCGAGCCGTCGACGTCAGCATCAGTCATGATGATGATGTTGTGATAGCGCAGCTTGTCGATGTTGTACTCTTCGCGGCCGATGCCACAGCCCAATGCGGTGATCAGCGTGCCGACCTCCTGCGAGGAGATCATCTTGTCGAAGCGTGCCTTCTCGACGTTGAGGATCTTGCCCTTCAGCGGCAGGATCGCCTGGGTGCGACGGTTGCGGCCTTGCTTGGCCGAGCCACCCGCGGAGTCACCCTCCACCAGGTACAGTTCGGAAAGGGCAGGGTCCTTCTCCTGGCAGTCGGCCAGTTTGCCCGGCAAGCCAGCGATATCCAGGGCGCCTTTGCGACGAGTCATCTCGCGCGCTTTACGCGCCGCTTCACGGGCACGTGCGGCATCGATCATCTTGCCGACCACGGCCTTGGCTTCGTTGGGGTTTTCCAACAGGAAGTCGGCGAAGTATTTGTTCATCTCCTGTTCCACGGCGGTCTTCACCTCCGAGGAAACCAGCTTGTCCTTGGTCTGCGAGCTGAACTTCGGATCCGGCACCTTGACCGAAATGATCGCGGTCAAGCCTTCACGAGCGTCGTCACCGGTGGTGGCAACCTTGTTCTTTTTCGCCAGGCCTTCCTGCTCGATATAGCTGTTCAGGCTACGGGTAAGCGAGGAGCGGAAGCCGACCAGGTGGGTACCACCGTCGCGCTGGGGAATGTTGTTGGTGAAGCACAGCAGGTTTTCGTTGAAGCTGTCGTTCCACTGCAGGGCAATTTCAACACCCACGCCATCTTCACGCTGGACGTTGAAGTGGAATACCTGGGAGTTGACCGGAGTCTTGTTGGTATTCAGGTACTCAACGAATGCACGCAGGCCACCCTCGTACTTGAAGAACTCTTCCTTGCCGCTGCGCTCATCCTTCAGCAGGATACCGACGCCGGAGTTCAGGAACGACAGCTCGCGGATACGCTTGGCGAGGATGTCCCAGCTGAAGTGGATGTTCTTGAACGTTTCAGCCGAAGGCTTGAAGTGAATGTGAGTACCGGTGGTTTCGCTGTCACCCACGACCGCCATCGGCGCTTGGGGCACGCCATGAACGTAGGTCTGTTCCCAGATCTTGCCGCTACGACGAACGGTGAGCACCAGCTGTTCGGAGAGTGCGTTCACTACCGATACACCTACACCGTGCAG
This sequence comes from Pseudomonas sp. CAM1A, assembly GCF_047501685.1. Taxonomy (NCBI): domain Bacteria; kingdom Pseudomonadati; phylum Pseudomonadota; class Gammaproteobacteria; order Pseudomonadales; family Pseudomonadaceae; genus Pseudomonas; species Pseudomonas sp. CAM1A. The sequence continues at coordinate 630,070 of NZ_JBFNXP010000001.1, forward strand.
ACCGCCGGACACCTTGTAAGAGTTGTCATCGAACTTACCGCCGGCGTGCAGCACGGTCATGATGACCTCCGCCGCGGAAACGCCTTCTTCTTTATGCACATCGACCGGAATACCACGGCCGTTGTCACGGACGCTGATGGATTCGTCCGGGTGAATGATGACGGTGATGTCATCGCAGTGCCCGGCCAGGGCTTCGTCGATCGAGTTGTCGACCACCTCGAATACCATGTGGTGCAGGCCGCTGCCGTCATCGGTGTCGCCAATGTACATGCCGGGACGTTTGCGTACGGCATCCAGCCCTTTCAGCACTTTGATGCTGGAGGAGTCGTACGTTTGATTTTCGCTCATGCCTTCACTCCCGATGGTCGTGGGTCTGGGTGATACGGCCTTGTTCCACGTGGAACAAGGCAACTGGCGTTTCCGTTTGCCAGCCTTCCCTCAGAAATTCGTGGTCTACACAGGTGATGAACACCTGGCAGTTCAATTCTTCAAGCAAGCGGCACAGGGCGCGGCGGTGCTGCTCGTCCAGCTCGGACGGCAAGTCATCCACCAGATAAATACACTGCCCGCGACGAACCTGGCTGACCAGGTGCCCCTGTGCAATGCGCAGGGCGCAGACCACCAACTTCTGCTGCCCACGCGAAAGAATGTCGGCCGCATTGTTCGCGCCTAATCGAAGGCGCAGGTCAGCACGCTGTGGCCCGGCCTGGGTGTGGCCCATCTGCTGATCGCGAAGGAGGGAGGTGGCGAGAACTTCATTGAGTTCGCGGTCCTTGTCCCAGCCTCGGTAATAGCTCAGGGTCAGCCCGTCCAGTTCGACCAGTTCGCTCAGGGTCTGCTCGAAGACAGGCTTCAAGGCCTTGATATAGTTGCGACGGTATTCATCTATCTCCGCACTGGCGAGACACAACTCTCGATCCCAGGCGGCTTGCGAAACGGCGTCCAGTGTACCATGCCGCAGCCATGAGTTCCGCTGCCGCAGGGCCTTCTGCAGGCGCTGCCAGGTGGCCATGAAACGGGGTTCCACGTGGAACACGCCCCAATCGAGGAACTGCCGCCGCACTTTGGGCGCACCTTCGAGCAGCCGGAAACTGTCCGGGTTGATCAACTGCAGCGGCAGCATCTCTGCCAGTTGCGCGGCGCTGCGCGCATTCTGTCCGTCGATGCGGATAGTGAAATCCCCCTGGCGCTCCCGCGACACACCAAGGTTGCTCGTACCGCCCTCGGCCAATTCGACCTGGCCGAACACCGTGCAGGTCGGCTGATCGTACTGGATCACCGGGTTCAACCGGGTGCTCCGGAACGAGCGCGCAAGGCCGAGCAGGTGCACAGCTTCGAGCACGCTGGTCTTGCCACTGCCGTTGGCGCCGTAAAGGATGTTGATGCGGGGGGAGGGTGAGAGGGTCACCGGGTGCAGGTTGCGCACCGCGGTGACCGAGAGACGTCGAAGGGACATGTCGCCTGCTACGGGTTACAGACGCATCGGCATGACAACGTAGGACGAGTCGTCATTGCCGGCTTCCTGCAACAGGGCGCTGCTATTGGAGTCCGACAGAATCAGGCGGACCTGCTCCGTAGTCATGACACCCAGCACGTCCAGCAGGTAGCTGACGTTGAAACCAATCTCCAACGAGCTGCCGTTGTAGTCGACGCTGATCTCTTCTTCCGCCTCTTCCTGTTCCGGGTTGTTGGCCTGGATCTTCAGTTGGCCAGCGGCCAGCTGCAGGCGGATGCCGCGGTACTTTTCGTTAGACAGAATCGCGGTGCGGCTGAACGCTTCGCGCAGTGCCTGACGGTCGCCGATCACCAGCTTATCGCCACCTTTAGGCAGAACGCGCTCGTAGTCCGGGAACTTGCCATCCACCAGCTTGGAGGTGAAAGTGAATTCACCGGTGGTTGCACGAATGTGATGCTGGCCCAGAACGATGCTGACAATGCCTTCTGGGTCTGTCAGCAGGCGCGCCAGCTCGAGGATACCTTTGCGCGGCACGATGACCTGATGACGATCAGCTTGGTCGATCGGTGCCTGCATGGCGCACAGCGCCAGGCGATGGCCATCGGTGGCCACGGCACGCAAGGTGCCGGGGGATACTTCCAGCAGCATGCCATTGAGGTAGTAGCGCACGTCCTGCTGGGCCATGGCGAAGCTGGTGCGTTCGATCAGGCGGCGCAGTTTGCTCTGCTCAAGCTGGCAAGTCAGCGAGCCTGGGCCTTCTTCCACGGTCGGGAAGTCATTGGCCGGCAAAGTGGAAAGTGTGAAACGGCTGCGACCGGCCTTGACCAGCAACTTCTGCTCGTCGACCTTGATGTCGATCAGCACATCGCTGGGCAGGCTCTTGCAGATGTCCATCAGCTTGCGCGCCGGGACAGTGATCTCGCCCGGTTCAGCCGGTTCTTCCAGCTGTACGCGGCCAACCAGTTCGACTTCCAGGTCGGTACCGGTCAACGACAGCTGCTGGCCTTGCACGACCAGCAGGACGTTGGACAGAACCGGCAAGGTCTGGCGGCGCTCGACGACGCCTGCGACCAGTTGCAGGGGTTTCAACAGGGCTTCGCGTTGAATGGTGAAATGCATGGTCTAGTCCCTTGCCTTCAAATAGCTGCGTAGACGGCCATCAGGTCGTCAGCGTACGCAGCAGGTTCTTGTAGTCCTCGCGGATGTCCGCGTCGGATTCCTTCAATTCGTTGATCTTGCGGCAAGCGTGCAGCACGGTGGTGTGGTCACGGCCGCCGAACATGTCGCCGATCTCCGGCAGACTGTGGTTGGTCAACTCTTTCGACAACGCCATCGCCACCTGCCGTGGCCGCGCCACCGAGCGCGAGCGACGCTTGGACAACAGATCGGAGATCTTGATCTTGTAGTACTCGGCCACCGTGCGCTGGATGTTATCCACACTGACCAGCTTGTCCTGCAGCGCCAACAAGTCCTTGAGCGACTCGCGAATCAGCTCGATGGTGATGTCGCGGCCCATGAAGTGCGAGTGGGCAATCACCCGTTTCAGGGCGCCTTCCAGTTCACGCACGTTGGAGCGAATACGCTGGGCGATGAAGAAGGCGGCATCGTGCGGCAACTCGACCTTGGCCTGGTCGGCCTTCTTCATAAGGATGGCTACGCGGGTTTCCAGCTCCGGCGGCTCGACGGCGACCGTCAGCCCCCAGCCAAAACGCGACTTCAGGCGCTCTTCCAGGCCTTCGATTTCCTTCGGGTAGCGGTCACTGGTGAGGATCACCTGCTGGCCGCCTTCGAGCAGGGCGTTGAAGGTGTGGAAAAACTCTTCCTGCGAGCGCTCCTTGCGGGCGAAGAACTGAATGTCATCGATCAGCAGCGCATCGACCGAGCGGTAGAAACGCTTGAACTCGTTGATCGCATTCAATTGCAGCGCCTTGACCATGTCGGCCACGAAGCGCTCGGAATGCAGGTAGACCACCTTGGCATTCGGATTCTTTTTCAGCAGATGGTTACCCACAGCGTGCATCAAGTGGGTCTTACCCAGGCCCACGCCCCCATAAAGGAACAGCGGGTTGTAACCATGCTTGGGGTTGTCGGCGACCTGCCAGGCCGCGGCACGGGCCAGCTGGTTGGATTTACCCTCGACGAAGGTCTCGAAGGTAAAGGTACGGTTCAGGTAGCTGGTGTGCTTCAAGGCACCTTCGACCTGCACCGTGCGCTGCTCGGTACGCCCGTTGGCCTTCGGCGCCGGGGAGGTGTCGCTCATGCTGTCGAAGCTGTCGCGGCTCGAAGGCTCTTCGACCTCGGCGGCCTGCGCAGGCTCGGCCACTGGAGCATTTGCATGCTGTACCGCAGCCACCGACGGCTGCGCCTGCGTCTGCTGCGCAAGGGTGGCGGCAACGGCAGCGCTGACAGGTGCGTTGGGGGCAGCACGCGCTGCGGAGCTGCGACGGCTACCGATCAACAAGGAAAGCGCAGGGGCTATGCCGCTGCCCTGTTCACCCAGCAGTTCGAGCAGGCGGCCAAGGTACTTCTCATTGACCCAATCAAGCACGAAGCGGTTGGGCGCATAGACGCGCAACTCGTCGCCTTCGGCTTCGACCTGTAGCGGACGGATCCAGGTGTTGAATTGCTGGGCAGGCAGTTCATCGCGCAGAAGCTCCACGCACTGCTGCCAAAGTTCCACTGACACGGATATCCCCTGAGTTGAAAGCCGGATGAGGCAAAACAAACCGCCATTGTACCGGGCAGACGGCCAGTTATCCACACGTGGTGGCGACCGCGATCACGGTAAAACTGCCAAAAACTGACGTTTTAATCACTCAAGCGCTGTTGATAAGCCCTGTGGATAACGGCACCTGTGGGCTATGCACAACCCTGGGTTGAGCTCTGTGGATAAAACCTCTGTGGATAAACACCCATTCAGCCCACAGGTTGTCCTCATGGCCCGCACAGACAGAGCACCCTTTACGGACAAGGTTGTGAAACTCTGTACAGCACGTAAAACGTGGCCTTGAAAGGCTTATCCACAGAAGGTTGTCCAGCTAAGATCTATAAGTTCTTCAAAAAAGCTTTTTATATGCCTCTTTGTTTTTTCTGTTTGCTTGCGTTTGTCCCCGGGTTAACGGTCATCGTTCGAAGGAAATTCGATCTACCCTGATTCGACCTTCCATAAGGAATAGCTGGTTGGAAATTGACCTATTGCGTTGCTTTCTCTAGAATCGCCGATCTCTTAAAAAGGGGGCCCTTCCGGCCCGTTGTCGACCAACCCAGGTAACACGCCATGAAACGTACTTTCCAACCAAGCACCATCAAGCGCGCCCGCACCCACGGTTTCCGTGCCCGTATGGCTACCAAGAACGGCCGTGCCGTTCTGTCGCGTCGCCGTGCCAAAGGCCGTAAGCGTCTGGCAATTTGATTTTTCGGCACAGGTGGTGAGTCAGGACTTCAGTCGGGAAAAGCGACTGCTTACACCCCGGCATTTCAAAGCGGTCTTCGACTCCCCAACCGGCAAGGTTCCAGGGAAAAACCTGCTTATCCTTGCCCGCGAGAACGGCCTCGATCATCCGCGCCTAGGCCTGGTGATCGGCAAGAAGAGCGTCAAGCTCGCCGTTCAACGCAATCGCCTGAAACGCCTGATGCGCGATTCGTTTCGCCTGAACCAGCAGCTGTTGGCTGGCCTGGACATCGTGATCGTCGCGCGCAAGGGGTTGGGCGAAGTGGAAAACCCAGAATTGCACCAACACTTTGGCAAGCTCTGGAAGCGACTGGTCCGCAGTCGGCCCTCTCCAGCGGTCGCCAATTCCGCAGGGGTAGACAGTCACGATGCGTAAACTGGCCCTCGTTCCGATCCAGTTTTACCGTTACGCCATCAGTCCACTGATGGCCAGTCACTGTCGTTTCTATCCCAGCTGTTCCTGTTACGCCTATGAAGCCATTGAAAACCATGGCCTCTTGCGTGGTGGGTGGCTGGCCGTTCGTCGCCTGGGGCGTTGTCATCCGTGGAACGACGGCGGTTTCGATCCCGTTCCACCTGCTCCTTCCTCCCGAACTTCTTCGATAGCCGAGTAATCATGGATATTAAACGCACGATCCTGATCGTCGCCCTGGCAATCGTGTCCTATGTCATGGTCCTCAAATGGAACCAGGACTACGGCCAGGCTGCCCTGCCGACTCAGAATGCTGCTGCCAGCAATGCTGCCCCGGCCCTGCCGGACACCGTGCCGGCCGGCAACTCCGGTGCAAGTGCCGATGTGCCGAGCGCCAATGCTGAATCCAGCCCAGCCGAACTGGCGCCAGTGGCGCTCAGCAAGGACCTGATCCGGATCAAGACCGACGTCCTGGACCTGGCTATCGACCCGGTCGGTGGTGACATCGTCCAACTGACCCTGCCGAAGTACCCTCGTCGCCAGGATCATCCGGATATTCCGTTCCAGCTGTTCGATAACGGTGGCGAACGTGTGTACCTGGCCCAGAGTGGCCTGACCGGCGCCAACGGTCCGGACGCCCGTTCCACTGGTCGCCCGCTGTATGCCGCAGAGCAGAAGAGCTTCCAGCTGGCCGACGGCCAGGACCAACTGTCGGTCGACCTGAAGTTCAGCGAGAACGGCGTCAACTACATCAAGCGCTTCAGCCTCAAGCGCGGTGAGTATGACCTGACCGTCAGCTACCTGATCGACAACCAGAGCAGCCAGGCCTGGAACGGCAACATGTTTGCCCAGCTCAAGCGTGACGCCAGCTCCGACCCGTCGTCGAGCACCGCCACCGGTACCGCTACCTACCTGGGCGCGGCCCTGTGGACAGCTTCCGAGCCGTACAAGAAAGTGTCGATGAAAGACATCGACAAGGGTAGTTTGAAAGAAAATGTGACCGGCGGCTGGGTCGCCTGGCTGCAGCACTACTTCGTGACCGCCTGGATCCCGACCCACTCGGACAACAACGCCGTCCAGACCCGCAAGGACAGCCAGGGCAACTACATCATCGGCTATACCGGCCCGGCGCTTAACGTGCCTGCCGGCGGCAAGGTCGAAACCAGCGCCATGCTGTATGCCGGTCCGAAGATCCAGTCCAAGCTCAAGGAGTTGTCCCCAGGCCTGGAACTGACCGTCGACTACGGCTTCCTGTGGTTCATCGCCCAGCCGATCTTCTGGCTGCTGCAACATATCCACAGCCTGCTGGGCAACTGGGGCTGGTCGATCATCGTCCTGACCATGTTGATCAAGGGCCTGTTCTTCCCGCTGTCGGCCGCCAGCTACCGCTCGATGGCGCGCATGCGTGCCGTGGCGCCAAAACTGGCCCAGCTCAAGGAACGCTTCGGTGACGATCGCCAGAAGATGTCCCAGGCGATGATGGAGCTGTACAAGAAAGAGAAGATCAACCCGCTGGGCGGCTGCTTGCCGATCCTGGTGCAGATGCCGGTGTTCCTGGCCCTGTACTGGGTACTGCTGGAAAGCGTCGAGATGCGCCAGGCCCCGTGGATGCTGTGGATCACCGACCTGTCGATCAAGGATCCGTTCTTCATCCTGCCGATCATCATGGGCGCCACCATGTTCATCCAGCAGCGCCTGAACCCGACCCCGCCCGATCCGATGCAGGCGAAGGTAATGAAAATGATGCCGATCATCTTCACCTTCTTCTTCCTGTGGTTCCCGGCGGGTCTGGTGCTGTACTGGGTTGTGAACAACTGCCTGTCGATCGGACAGCAGTGGTACATCACTCGTCGTATCGAGGCTGCGACCAAGAACGCAGCCGCTTGACGGGCTGCTACGCTAGCCTGTGAACAAAAACGCCCCCCTGGGGCGTTTTTGCTATCTGTCGTATTCGTTGTAGAGGTTCGAGCATGAACACAGTGCGTGAAACCATTGCCGCCATCGCCACCGCCCAAGGCCGTGGCGGGGTAGGCATCGTCAGATTGTCCGGTCCGTTGGCCCTGCAGGCCGGGCAAGTCATCACCGGCCGCAATACGCTGAGCCCGCGGCATGCCCATTACGGCCCGTTCCGCGATGACGATGGCCTGGTGCTGGATGAAGGGATCGCGCTGTTCTTCCCCGGGCCGAACTCGTTCACCGGCGAAGATGTGCTGGAGCTGCAGGGCCATGGCGGCCCGGTAGTCATGGACATGCTGCTGCAACGTTGCCTGCAGCTCGGTTGCCGGCTGGCACGTCCAGGCGAATTCAGCGAGCGAGCGTTCCTCAACGACAAGCTCGACCTGGCCCAGGCCGAGGCAATCGCCGACCTGATCGAAGCCAGTTCCACACAGGCTGCGCGCAATGCCCTGCGTTCCCTGCAGGGGGCATTCTCCAAGCGTGTGCATGGCCTCACCGAAGCGCTGATCGCCCTGCGCATCTATGTCGAAGCCGCCATCGACTTCCCAGAGGAAGAGATCGACTTTCTTGCCGATGGCCATGTGCTGCGCATGCTCGATGAGGTACGCGACACGTTATCCACAGTTCAGCGCGAGGCGGGGCAAGGTGCGTTGCTTCGCGACGGCATGACCGTGGTCATTGCCGGTCGGCCGAACGCCGGCAAGTCGAGCCTGCTCAATCAGTTGGCCGGGCGTGAAGCGGCAATCGTCACCGATATCGCCGGCACCACCCGGGATATCCTTCGCGAACATATCCACATCGACGGCATGCCGCTGCATGTGGTCGACACCGCAGGCTTGCGCGACACCGATGACCATGTGGAAAAGATCGGTGTGGAACGGGCGCTCAAGGCCATCGGCGAGGCGGATCGTGTGCTCCTGGTAGTCGATTCGACGGCACCGGAAGCCAGTGATCCGTTTGCCTTGTGGCCTGAGTTTCTCGATCAGCGACCCGATGTGGCCAAGGTCACCCTCATTCGCAACAAGGCGGATCTCAGTGGCGAGGTCGTGGGCCTGGAGCAAAGCGACGATGGGCACGTCACCATCACCCTCAGCGCGCGGGACAACGACATGGGCCTGGATCTGCTGCGTGAGCATCTCAAGGCTTGCATGGGCTATGAACAAACCGCCGAAAGCAGCTTCAGCGCTCGTCGCCGGCACCTGGAGGCGCTACGCCAGGCCAGTGCCCACCTCGAGCACGGCCGTGCGCAGCTGACTCTCGCCGGTGCCGGTGAGCTGCTGGCAGAGGATCTGCGCCAGGCACAGCAAGTGCTGGGTGAAATTACCGGCGCATTCAGCTCGGATGACCTGCTGGGGCGGATCTTCTCCAGCTTCTGCATTGGCAAGTGATCCCATAGGGTTCGATTCGCAGCAAAGCCGCTCTCTGGAGCGGCTTTTTTTTGCCTGGGATTCGTGTCGGTACGGGTGATTGCAAGCAGGCCAGCAACCACAGACGGCAGCGCCGCGGAAAATATTTCATCAACAGCTCCCTGCATGCATGGCTAAGCTCTGTGGAAAACTCGACTTCAGCTCCGTTGATAACCAGGCTTTTTTTCTGAGGACAAACCTGCCTGTGGGTAACAGCACTATTAATCCACAGGTTAAACAGCGCTATCCAGAGCCCCCAGGGCTACTTCGACACAGGGTTATGATTCTCTGTACACATTGCCCTATAAGGCCTGTAGAGACTTATACACAGGATGGTGGGTGCCTAAACATAAACATAAAAACAAAGCTTTTTTAAATTTTTCCTCTTTGTTTTCTTTTACCTGCCATTCATCCACAGCCTGGTCAAATTTTGCTCAGAAGGTTTCTTTGAAGGGCGGGAAGTCCCTATACTTGTCCGCTTACCTTCTCTATTCGCAAAAACAGGCACGAGGTGCGTGGTGGATTTCCCTTCCCGTTTTGAAGTGATCGTCATCGGCGGCGGCCATGCCGGTACCGAGGCTGCGCTTGCGTCCGCACGCATGGGTGTGAAAACCCTGCTGCTGACCCATAACGTGGAAACCCTCGGTCACATGAGCTGCAACCCGGCCATTGGTGGCATTGGCAAGAGCCACCTGGTCAAGGAAATCGATGCACTCGGCGGTGCGATGGCGCTGGCCACCGACAAGAGCGGCATCCAGTTCCGCGTTCTGAACAACCGCAAGGGCCCGGCGGTACGCGCCACCCGTGCGCAGGCGGACCGCGCCATCTACAAGGCCGTGGTACGTGAAATCCTGGAAAACCAGCCCAACCTGTGGATATTCCAGCAGTCGTGCGATGACCTGATCGTCGAGCAGGACCAGGTCAAGGGCGTGGTCACGCAAATGGGCCTGCGGTTCTTCGCCGACTCCGTGGTACTGACCAGCGGGACTTTCCTCGGCGGACTTATCCACATCGGTTTGCAGAACTATTCCGGTGGCCGCGCGGGCGATCCGCCCGCCAATGCCCTGGCCAACCGCATGCGTGAGCTGCCGCTGCGTGTCGGCCGGCTGAAAACCGGTACCCCACCGCGTATCGATGGCCGTTCGGTGGACTTCTCGGTGATGAGCGAGCAACCGGGCGATACGCCGATCCCGGTGATGTCGTTCATGGGCAACGCCGACATGCACCCGCGCCAGGTGAGCTGCTGGATTACCCACACCAACGCCCGCACCCACGAAATCATTGCCTCGAACCTCGACCGTTCGCCGATGTACTCGGGGGTGATCGAAGGCATCGGCCCGCGTTACTGCCCGTCGATCGAGGACAAGATCCACCGCTTTGCCGACAAGGAAAGCCACCAGGTGTTCATCGAGCCGGAAGGCCTGACCACCCATGAGCTGTATCCCAACGGTATTTCCACGTCGTTGCCATTCGACGTGCAGCTCGAGATCGTCCGCTCGATCCGCGGCATGGAGAACGCGCACATCGTGCGCCCGGGCTATGCCATCGAGTACGACTACTTCGATCCACGCGACCTGAAGTACAGCCTCGAGACCAAGGTCATCGCCGGCCTGTTCTTCGCTGGCCAGATCAACGGCACCACCGGCTACGAAGAAGCCGGTGCCCAAGGCCTGCTGGCCGGGACCAACGCGGCGCTGCGCGCCCAGGGCCGTGAAAGCTGGTGCCCGCGCCGCGACGAGGCGTACATCGGCGTACTGGTCGACGACCTGATCACCCTCGGCACCCAGGAGCCGTACCGCATGTTCACTTCGCGAGCCGAGTACCGGCTGATCCTGCGCGAAGACAACGCCGACCTGCGCCTGACCGAGAAAGGTCGCGAACTCGGCTTGATCGACGATGAGCGCTGGGCGGCGTTCAGCACCAAGCGCGAAGGCATCGAGCGTGAAGAGCAGCGCCTGAAGAGCACGTGGGTACGCCCGAACACGCCGCAAGGCCAGGCCATTGTGGATAAGTTCGGCACGCCATTGGCGCACGAGTACAGCCTGCTCAACCTGCTTGCCCGCCCTGAAATCGACTACGCTGGCCTGATCGCGGCAACCGGTGGCGAGAACATCGATCCACAGGTCGCCGAACAGGTCGAGATCAAGACCAAGTACGCCGGCTACATCGACCGTCAGCAGGAAGAGATTGCCCGCCTGCGTGCCAGTGAAGACACGCGTCTGCCTGTGGATATCGACTACACGACCATTTCCGGGCTGTCCAAGGAGATCCAGGGCAAGCTCGGCGACACCCGCCCCGAGACCCTGGGCCAGGCTTCGCGCATTCCAGGTGTCACCCCGGCGGCGATTTCCCTGTTGCTGATTCACTTGAAAAAACGCGGCGCAGGCCGCGAATTGGAGCAAAGCGCTTGAGTTCCCTGGTCACCCCGCAACACGCCGAAGAGTTGTCCACAGGTGCGCGCCAGCTCGGTGTCGAGCTGAGCGCGCAGCAGCACGAGTTGCTGCTGGGCTACCTGGCCCTGTTGATCAAATGGAACAAGGCCTACAACCTGACCGCTGTGCGCGACCCGGACGAGATGGTCTCGCGCCACCTGCTCGACAGCCTGAGTGTCATGCCGTTTATCCACAATGACACCCAGCGCTGGCTGGATGTCGGCAGCGGCGGCGGCATGCCGGGCATCCCGCTGGCCATCCTGCACCCGCACAAGCAGGTGACGGTGCTCGACAGCAACGGCAAGAAGACGCGCTTCCTCACCCAGGTGAAGATGGAGCTGAAACTGGACAACCTGACGGTTATCCACAGCCGGGTGGAAGAGGTCCAGCCCGAGCAGCCGTTCTGCGGGATCATTTCCCGGGCCTTCAGCAGCATGGAGAATTTCACCAACTGGACCCGCCACCTGGGTGACGCCCGCACGCAATGGCTTGCAATGAAGGGGCTGCATCCTGCCGACGAACTGGTAGCATTGCCCGCAGACTTCACAGTGGAAAGCGAGCAGGCCCTGACCGTTCCAGGTTGCCAGGGCCAGCGCCATCTGCTGATACTGCGCCGCAAGGCATGACTGGGAACACACGCAACAATGGCTAAGGTATTCGCAATCGCGAACCAGAAGGGTGGTGTGGGCAAGACCACCACCTGCATCAATCTCGCCGCATCGCTGGCCGCGACCAAGCGTCGCGTGCTGCTGATCGACCTCGATCCACAGGGCAACGCCACCATGGGCAGCGGTGTGGATAAGCACGAGCTCGAGCATTCGGTGTACGACCTGCTGATCGGGGAATGCGATCTGGCCCAGGCCATGCACTACTCCGAGCACGGTGGTTACCAGCTGTTGCCGGCCAACCGCGACCTGACCGCCGCCGAAGTGGTCCTGCTGGAAATGCAGATGAAGGAGAGCCGCCTGCGCAACGCGTTGGCGCCGATCCGCGAGAATTATGACTACATCCTCATCGACTGCCCGCCGTCGCTGTCGATGCTGACGCTCAATGCGCTGGTCGCCTCCGATGGCGTGATCATCCCCATGCAGTGCGAGTACTACGCGCTGGAAGGGTTGAGCGACCTTGTGGATAACATCAAGCGCATCGCCGCCCGGTTGAATCCGGAGCTGAAGATCGAAGGCCTGCTGCGGACCATGTACGACCCGCGCCTGAGCCTGAACAACGATGTTTCGGCGCAGCTCAAGGAGCACTTTGGCGAGCAGCTGTACGACACGGTGATCCCGCGCAACATCCGCCTGGCGGAGGCGCCGAGCTTCGGCATGCCGGCACTGGCCTACGACAAGCAATCCCGTGGCGCGCTGGCGTATCTGGCGTTGGCCGGGGAACTGGTTCGTCGTCAGCGCCGTCCATCACGCATTGCACAAACAACTTAAGGAATCCGCATGGCCATCAAGAAACGCGGTCTCGGACGTGGGTTGGATGCACTGCTCAGTGGTCCTTCCGTCAGCGCGCTCGAAGCGCAGGCTGTCAAGATCGACCAGAAGGAACTGCAACACCTGCCGGTCGAGCTGATCCAGCGCGGCAAGTACCAGCCGCGTCGCGACATGGATCCCGAGGCGCTGGAAGAACTGGCGCACTCGATCCGCACCCATGGCGTCATGCAGCCGATCGTGGTTCGCCCGATCGGTGACAACCGCTACGAGATCATCGCTGGTGAGCGCCGCTGGCGCGCCACCCAGCAGGCTGGCCTGGATACCGTTCCGGCCATGGTCCGCGAAGTACCCGACGAAGCCGCCATTGCCATGGCGCTGATCGAGAACATCCAGCGCGAGGACCTCAACCCGCTGGAAGAGGCGCTCGCCCTGCAGCGTCTGCAGCAGGAATTCGAACTGACCCAGCAGCAGGTGGCCGATGCCGTCGGCAAGTCACGGGTCACCGTGGCCAACCTGTTGCGCCTTATCTCGCTGCCCGAGGCGATCAAGACCATGCTCGCCCATGGCGACCTGGAGATGGGCCACGCCCGCGCCTTGCTCGGCCTCGAGGAAGATCGGCAGGAAGAAGGGGCGCGTCATGTTGTCGCACGCGGCCTCACCGTGCGCCAGACCGAGGCACTGGTGCGTCAGTGGCTCAGTGGCAAACCTGAGCCGGTCGAGGCGAGCAAACCTGATCCGGATATCACGCGTCTTGAACAGCGTCTGGCAGAGCGCCTGGGCTCGGCGGTACAAATTCGCCATGGCAACAAGGGCAAAGGCCAGTTGGTTATTCGCTACAACTCCCTTGACGAGTTGCAAGGCGTGCTTGCTCACATCCGCTGAAACAATCCTGTTGTAGCGCGCAGTCGGAAATCACTACCCAAGAGTTGAATAGGGGTTAATCCACCCCTATACTCTGCGCGCATTTTGTCGGCACAAATTATGCCAAGTCATTGTTGACGAGGCGGTCGACTTTCGAGGAGCAGTTGTGATGGAAATCCGCACGCCAAACCGCCTGCCTTTCCATCGCTGGGCGGTTTTTCCGGTACTGCTGGCTCAATTTGTCGTACTGCTGCTGGCAACGCTGGTGTTGTGGCAGTGGAAAGGGGTGGTCAGTGGATATTCGGGCCTCTGCGGAGGGCTGATTGCCTGGCTTCCCAATGTGTATTTCGCCTGGAAGGCTTTTCGCTTCAGCGGAGCCCGGGCGGCGCAGGCCATCGTCAAGTCGTTCTACGCGGGCGAGGCAGGCAAGATGATTTTGACGGCAGTGCTGTTTGCACTGACCTTCGCAGGAGTGAAGCCATTGGCGCCGTTGGCAGTATTCGGCGTCTTCGTGCTGACCCTTTTGGTCAGCTGGTTCGCGCCCCTGCTGATGAATAAAAGACTTTCGAGACCTTAGGGCGTTTGAGGCAACCATGGCAGAAGAAACCGCTTCGGGTTATATCCAGCACCACTTGCAGAACCTGACCTACGGTCAACTACCAGACGGCAGCTGGGGCTTCGCCCATTCGGCTGCAGAAGCCAAGGCAATGGGCTTCTGGGCGTTCCACGTGGACACCCTGGGCTGGTCCGTCGCGCTGGGTCTGATCTTCCTGTTCATCTTCCGCATGGCGGCCAAGAAGGCGACTTCCGGCCAACCTGGCGGTCTGCAGAACTTCGTTGAAGTGCTGGTCGACTTCGTCAACGGCAGCGTGAAGGACTCCTTCCACGGCCGTAGCCCGGTGATCGCCCCGCTGGCACTGACCATTTTCGTCTGGGTGTTCATGATGAACGCCATCGACCTGGTTCCGGTCGACTGGATTCCGAAAGCGGCGGCCTGGATCTCCGGTGACCCGCACCTCGTCTTCCGTGCGGTACCGACCACCGACCCGAACGCGACCCTGGCCATGGCCTTCTGCGTGTTCGCCCTGATCATCTTCTACAGCATCAAGGTCAAGGGCCTGGGCGGCTTCATCGGCGAGCTGACCCTGCACCCGTTCGGCAGCAAGAACATCTTCGTGCAGATCCTGCTGATCCCGGTCAACTTCCTGCTCGAGTTCGTCACCCTGATCGCCAAGCCGATCTCGCTGGCACTGCGTCTGTTCGGCAACATGTACGCCGGTGAGCTGGTGTTCATCCTGATCGCCGTGATGTTCGGCTCCGGCCTGCTGTGGTTGAGCGGCCTGGGTGTGGTGCTGCAGTGGGCGTGGGCTGTGTTCCACATCCTGATCATCACCCTGCAAGCTTTCATCTTCATGATGCTGACCATCGTCTATCTGTCGATGGCTCACGAAGATAACCATTAAGACCGCCTGGCGTGTCTGATAGCCTTCCCCGCCCGTCTGGGGGGAGGGCTTAAAAAGTCCGCAAGGGCATGCTGTACCAAACGATTTGTTTTACCGCTTCAAACTAAAAACCTAACCAATACGACGTAAAAGTCGGGAGGAAAGATGGAAACTGTAGTTGGTCTGACCGCTATCGCTGTTGCTCTGCTGATCGGCCTGGGTGCTCTGGGTACCGCCATTGGTTTCGGCCTGCTGGGCGGCAAGTTCCTGGAAGGCGCTGCTCGCCAGCCAGAAATGGTTCCAATGCTGCAGGTCAAAATGTTCATCGTTGCCGGTCTGCTCGACGCCGTAACCATGATCGGTGTTGGTATCGCTCTGTTCTTCACCTTCGCAAACCCCTTCGTTGGTCAGATCGCCGGCTAATCACTCGTTTTTTACGAGTTGATTGCTGTGATGAACAAAGACCGAGCGAGGTGTTGGCGTGAACATTAATGCAACCCTGATTGGCCAATCCGTTGCTTTCCTGATTTTTGTACTCTTCTGCATGAAGTATGTATGGCCTCCGGTCATCACTGCTCTGCAAGAGCGCCAAAAGAAGATTGCCGACGGTTTGGACGCTGCCAACCGCGCAGCTCGCGACCTGGAGCTGGCCCAAGAGAAAGCGGGTCAGCAACTGCGTGAAGCGAAGGCACAGGCAGCCGAAATCATTGAGCAAAGCAAGAAACGCGCTGCTCAGCTTGTCGAGGAAGCCCGTGAACAGGCCCGCGTCGAAGCTGACCGTGTGAAGGCTCAGGCTCAAGCCGAGATCGAACAGGAACTGAACAGCGTCAAAGACGCCCTGCGTGCCCAAGTGGGTGCCCTGGCTGTTGGCGGTGCTGAAAAGATCCTTGGCGCCACAATCGATCAAAACGCGCATGCGGAGCTGGTTAACAAACTGGCCGCTGAAATTTAAGCGAGGGCGATCATGGCAGAACTGACCACGTTGGCCCGACCTTACGCTAAGGCTGCCTTCGAGCATGCCCAGGCCCATCAGCAACTGGCCAATTGGTCAGCCATGCTCGGCCTGGCTGCTGCGGTGTCGCAAGACGACACCATGCAGCGCCTGCTCAAGGCCCCGCAACTGACTAGCGCAGAAAAGGCCGCCGCATTCATTGAAGTGTGCGGTGACAAGTTTGACGCCAAGGCACAGAATTTCATTCATGTTGCCGCGGAAAACGAACGTCTCCTGCTTCTGCCGGAGATTTCGACTCTGTTCGACCTGTACAAGGCCGAGCAAGAGAAATCCGTGGACGTGGAAGTCACCAGTGCTTTTGCGTTGAACCAAGAACAGCAAGACAAACTCGCCAAGGTTCTCAGTGCACGGTTAGGCCAGGAAGTGCGCCTGCACGCGTCGGAGGATGCCAGCCTGATCGGCGGCGTCGTCATCCGCGCTGGCGACCTGGTAATCGACGGTTCGGTTCGCGGGAAAATCGCGAAACTGGCCGAAGCCTTGAAATCTTGAGTTTGAAGGGGCAGCAGAGCAATGCAGCAACTCAATCCTTCCGAAATTAGTGAAATCATCAAGGGCCGCATCGACAACCTCGATGTCGGCTCCCAAGCCCGTAACGAAGGTACCGTCGTTTCGGTTTCCGACGGCATCGTGCGGATCCACGGTCTGGCCGACGTCATGTACGGCGAAATGATCGAGTTCCCTGGCAGCGTATTCGGCATGGCCCTGAACCTGGAGCAAGACTCCGTAGGTGCAGTGATCCTGGGTGCCTATGACACCCTCGCCGAAGGCATGAGCGCCAAGTGCACCGGCCGCATCCTGGAAGTTCCGGTTGGTAAGGAACTGCTGGGTCGCGTCGTCGACGCACTGGGTAACCCGATCGACGGCAAAGGTCCTCTGGGCAACACCCAGACCGACGCGGTCGAGAAAGTAGCTCCAGGCGTGATCTGGCGTAAGTCGGTAGACCAGCCTGTACAGACTGGCTACAAGTCCGTCGACGCCATGATCCCTGTCGGCCGTGGCCAGCGTGAGCTGATCATCGGTGACCGTCAGATCGGCAAGACCGCCATGGCCATCGACGCCATCATCAACCAGAAAGACTCCGGTATTTTCTGTGTTTATGTTGCAGTCGGCCAGAAGCGTTCCACCGTTGCCAACATCGTTCGCAAGCTGGAAGAAGCCGGCGCCCTGGCCAACACCATCGTGGTCGTTGCCAGTGCTTCGGAATCCGCCGCACTGCAGTTCCTGGCGCCTTACGCCGGCTGCACCATGGGCGAGTTCTTCCGTGACCGCGGTGAAGACGCCCTGATCGTTTACGATGACCTGTCCAAGCAGGCCGTTGCCTACCGTCAGATCTCCCTGCTGCTGCGCCGTCCACCAGGACGTGAAGCGTACCCAGGCGACGTGTTCTATCTCCACTCCCGTCTGCTGGAGCGTGCATCGCGCGTTTCCGAAGAGTACGTCGAGAAGTTCACCAACGGTGCCGTAACTGGCAAGACTGGCTCGCTGACCGCTCTGCCGATCATCGAAACCCAGGCTGGCGACGTTTCCGCGTTCGTTCCGACCAACGTGATCTCGATCACCGACGGTCAGATCTTCCTGGAATCGGCCATGTTCAACGCAGGCATCCGTCCTGCCGTTAACGCCGGTGTGTCGGTATCCCGTGTTGGTGGTGCCGCCCAGACCAAGATCATCAAGAAGCTGTCCGGTGGTATCCGTACCGCCCTGGCCCAGTACCGTGAACTGGCGGCCTTCGCCCAGTTCGCTTCGGACCTGGACGAGGCTACCCGCAAGCAGCTGGAGCATGGTCAGCGCGTTACCGAGCTGATGAAGCAGAAGCAGTACGCGCCAATGTCGATCGCCGACATGGCCCTGTCGCTGTACGCCGCTGAGCGTGGTTTCCTGACCGACGTAGAAGTCTCCAAGGTTGGCAGCTTCGAGCAAGCTCTGATTGCCTACTTCAACCGTGATCACGCCGAACTGATGGCCAAGATCAACGTGAAGGGTGACTTCAACGACGAAATCGACGCTGGCATGAAAGCCGGTATCGAGAAGTTCAAGGCCACCCAGACCTGGTAAGCCGCAGCGGGGGCTCCGGCCCCCGCTTGCTAACCTGATAGGTGATACATGGCAGGCGCAAAAGAGATTCGCAGTAAGATTGCGAGCATCAAAAGCACGCAAAAAATTACCAGCGCCATGGAGAAAGTGGCGGTAAGCAAGATGCGCAAGGCACAAATGCGCATGGCTGCTAGCCGTCCTTACGCGGAGCGTATCCGCCAGGTGATCGGTCATCTGGCCAACGCCAACCCGGAATACCGCCACCCGTTCATGATCGAGCGCCCTGTAAAGCGCGCCGGTTATATCGTGGTGAGCAGTGACCGTGGTCTGTGCGGTGGCTTGAATACCAACCTGTTCAAGGCCCTGGTCAAGGACATGAACGAAAACCGCGAACAGGGCGTTGAAATCGACCTGTGCGTGATCGGCAGCAAGGGTGCGACTTTCTTCCGCATCTTTGGCGGCAACGTCGTAGCCGCGATCAGCCACCTGGGCGAAGAGCCATCGATCAACGATCTGATCGGCTCCGTCAAAGTGATGCTGGACGCCTACCTCGACGGCCGTATCGATCGCCTCTCGGTGGTTTCGAACAAGTTCATCAACACCATGACCCAAAAACCGACGGTCGAGCAGTTGGTACCGTTGGTGGCAACCCCGGATCAGGAACTCAAGCACCACTGGGATTACCTGTACGAACCCGACGCAAAAGAGCTGCTGGACGGCTTGATGGTGCGTTACGTGGAGTCGCAGGTGTACCAGGCGGTGGTCGAGAACAACGCTGCTGAACAAGCGGCCCGGATGATCGCCATGAAGAACGCCACAGACAACGCCGGTGATTTGATCAAAGAGCTTCAGTTGATCTACAACAAGGCGCGTCAGGCTGCGATCACCCAGGAGATCTCGGAAATCGTCGGCGGCGCTGCCGCGGTTTAACGGTTCAAAAATTCAGAGGATCCAGCTATGAGTAGCGGACGTATCGTTCAAATCATCGGCGCCGTCATCGACGTGGAATTCCCACGTGATGCCGTGCCGAGTGTTTACAACGCGCTGAAAGTACAAGGCGCGGAAACCACCCTGGAAGTTCAGCAGCAGCTGGGCGACGGCGTGGTTCGTACCATTGCGATGGGCTCGACCGAAGGTCTGAAGCGCGGTCTGGATGTCGTCGACACCAAGGCTGCCATCTCGGTACCTGTCGGCAAGGCAACCCTGGGCCGTATCATGGACGTCCTCGGCAACCCGATCGACGAAGCCGGCCCGATCGGCGAAGAAGAGCGTCGCGGTATCCACCAGCCAGCGCCTTCGTTCGCTGACCAGGCAGGCGGCAACGACCTGCTGGAAACCGGCATCAAGGTTATCGACCTGGTCTGCCCGTTCGCCAAGGGTGGTAAGGTTGGTCTGTTCGGTGGTGCCGGCGTCGGCAAGACCGTGAACATGATGGAACTGATCCGCAACATCGCCATGGAACACAGCGGTTATTCCGTGTTCGCTGGTGTGGGTGAGCGTACTCGTGAGGGTAACGACTTCTACCACGAGATGAAGGACTCCAACGTTCTCGACAAGGTAGCGCTGGTTTACGGTCAGATGAACGAGCCACCAGGAAACCGTCTGCGCGTAGCGCTGACCGGCCTGACCATGGCTGAGAAGTTCCGTGACGAAGGTAACGACGTTCTGCTGTTCGTCGACAATATCTATCGTTACACCCTGGCCGGTACCGAAGTATCCGCACTGCTGGGCCGTATGCCTTCGGCAGTAGGTTACCAGCCGACCCTGGCCGAAGAGATGGGCGTTCTGCAAGAGCGTATCACTTCGACCAAGGAAGGTTCGATCACCTCCGTCCAGGCCGTATACGTACCTGCGGACGACCTGACCGACCCGTCGCCAGCGACCACCTTCGCCCACTTGGACGCCACCGTCGTTCTGTCCCGTGACATCGCTTCCCTGGGTATCTACCCAGCGGTCGACCCACTGGACTCGACTTCGCGCCAGCTGGACCCGAACGTGATCGGCACCGAGCACTACGACACCGCTCGTGGCGTTCAGTATGTTCTGCAGCGCTACAAAGAGCTGAAGGACATCATCGCGATCCTGGGTATGGACGAACTGTCCGAAGCCGACAAGCAACTGGTTGCCCGCGCTCGTAAGATCCAGCGCTTCCTGTCGCAGCCGTTCTTCGTGGCCGAAGTCTTCACCGGCTCGCCAGGCAAGTACGTTTCGCTCAAGGACACCATCGCTGGCTTCAGCGGCATCCTCAAAGGTGACTACGACCACCTGCCAGAACAAGCGTTCTACATGGTCGGCAGCATCGACGAAGCGATCGAGAAAGCCAAGAAACTGTAATCCCGGCGCCCCGCAAGGGGCGCTAATCAGGTTGAGGCAAGCAGATGGCTATGACAGTCCATTGCGATATCGTCAGCGCGGAAGGAGAGATCTTCTCCGGCCTGGTCGAGATGGTAGTAGCGCACGGCAACCTGGGCGATCTGGGTATCGCTCCAGGCCACGCGCCGCTGATCACCAATCTCAAGCCTGGTCCGATCACGCTGACCAAGCAAGGTGGCGATCGTGAGGTGTTCTACATCTCCGGTGGCTTCCTCGAAGTGCAGCCGAACATGGTCAAGGTTCTTGCCGACACCGTGCAGCGCGCTGCCGACCTGGACGAAGCTCAGGCTCAGGAAGCCCTCAAGGCTGCTGAGAACGCGCTGAACGCGAAAAGCTCGGACTTCGACTACGGTGCTGCTGCCGCACGTCTGGCCGAAGCTGCAGCTCAGCTGCGTACTGTCCAGCAATTGCGCAAGGGCAAGTAACCTGGCCTTGGCCGGTCACTTCCATTGCGATTGAGTTAAAGGGTAGCCTCGGCTACCCTTTTTCTTTTCTGAATTTCCCCTTTGGTCACGTCCCTGACCGCCCAGGATTGGTAGCCAGTCAATGTCCCTCGATATCGTCATTCTCGCCGCAGGCCAAGGCACCCGCATGCGCTCCGCGCTGCCCAAGGTGCTGCACCCGGTTGCCGGCAACTCCATGCTCGGCCACGTTATCCACAGCGCACGCCAGTTGCAGCCCAAGGGTATTCACGTGGTTATCGGCCACGGTGCGGAGCTGGTGCGCGAACGCCTGGCGGCCGACGATCTGAACTTCGTCCTGCAGGACAAACAATTGGGTACCGGCCATGCGGTGGCCCAGGCGCTGCCGGCAATCACTGCCGACACCGTGTTGGTGCTCTACGGCGATGTGCCGCTGATCGAGGTGGAAACCTTGCAGCGCCTGTTGGCCAACGTCAGCGAGCAGCAGCTCGGGCTACTCACGGTGACCCTGCAGGACCCGACCGGTTATGGCCGCATCGTGCGTGATGCCGCAGGCAAAGTGTCCGCGATCGTCGAGCACAAGGACGCCAGTGAAGCGCTGAAGGCGATCAAGGAAGGCAACACCGGTATCCTCGCCATGCCGGCTGCACGCTTGGCCGACTGGATGGGCCGGCTGTCCAACAACAATGCCCAGGGTGAGTACTACCTCACCGACGTGATCGCCATGGCCGTGGCTGATGGCCTGGTGGTCGCCACCGAGCAGCCCCACGACCCAATGGAAGTGCAGGGTGCCAACGACCGTCGCCAACTGTCGGAACTCGAGCGTCACTACCAGCTGCGCGAAGGCCGTCGCCTGATGGCCCAGGGCGTCACCCTGCGCGATCCGGCGCGCTTCGATGTGCGCGGTGAGGTGACCGTGGGCCGCGATGTGCTGATCGACATCAACGTCATTCTCGAAGGCCGGGTAGTCATCGAGGACGACGTGCAGATCGGCCCGAATTGCGTGATCAAGGACAGCACCCTGCGCAAGGGCGCTGTCATCAAGGCCAACAGCCATATCGAAGGCGCGGTGATGGGCGAGGGCAGCGATGCCGGCCCGTTCGCCCGCTTGCGTCCAGGCAGCGTGCTGGAGGCCAAGGCGCATGTGGGTAACTTTGTCGAGCTGAAGAACGCCCACCTGGGTGAGGGCGCCAAGGCCGGCCACCTGACCTACCTGGGCGACGCCGAGATCGGCGCCCGCAGCAACATCGGTGCCGGCACCATCACCTGCAACTACGACGGTGCCAACAAGTTCCGCACGGTGATGGGTGAGGACGTGTTCATCGGCTCGAACAACTCGCTGGTTGCCCCTGTGGAAATCCAGGCCGGGGCCACTACCGCAGCGGGCTCGACCATTACCCAGACGGTTGAAGCCGGACAGTTGGGCGTTGCGCGTGCACGCCAGCGCAATATCGAAGGCTGGAAGCGGCCGGAGAAAATCAAGAAGAGCTGAGTTATCCACAGCGTCTTTTGCACAAGGCCGGCTTATGTGAATAAGTCGGCCTTTTTATTTGCGGGTTACTGCCCGGCTTGACGAATCGATCGACTTAGGTTTTGATTGCAACACTTATCTTTCGAATCGAAACTTAAATCGACATGTCGAAACGAAATACACCACAACGGCGCCACAATATCCTGGCCTTGCTCAACGAGCAGGGCGAGGTCAGTGTCGATGCCCTGGCTAAACGTTTCGAAACCTCCGAAGTGACCATCCGCAAGGATCTGCACGCGCTGGAAGCCAACGGCCTGCTGTTGCGCCGCTATGGCGGCGCGGTGACCATGCCCCAGGAACTGCTGGGCGACACGGTCCAGCCGGTGTCCCTCTACAAGCAGGCCATCGCCCGTGCGGCGGTGGAACGCATCCGAGAACACGCGCGCATCATCATCGACAGCGGCAGCACCACGGCGGCCATGATCCCGCAGCTCGGGCGCCAGCCAGGCCTGGTGGTGATGACCAACTCGCTCAATGTGGCCCGGGCGATCAGCGAACAAGAGCATGAACCCGTGCTGCTGATGACCGGTGGTACCTGGGACCCGCACTCGGAGTCCTTCCAGGGCCAGGTGGCCGAGCAGGTACTACGCTCATACGACTTCGACCAGCTGTTCATCGGTGCCGACGGCATCGACCTGGAACGTGGCACCACCACCTTCAACGAACTGCTTGGGTTGAGCCGGGTCATGGCCGAAGTGGCCCGCGAGGTGATCGTCATGGTCGAGTCGGACAAGGTCGGCCGCAAGATCCCCAATCTCGAGCTGCCGTGGGGCAGCGTGAACACCCTGATTACTGATGATCGCCTGCCCGCCGAGGCACGCGACCGGATTCAAGCCCGCGGCATCACCCTTATCTGCGCCGCTATCAGCTAGGAGCAACATCATATGTGTGGAATCGTCGGTGCCGTTGCCGAGCGCAATATCACAGCCATTCTCATCGAAGGCCTCAAGCGTCTGGAATACCGTGGTTATGACAGCGCCGGCCTGGCTGTCCTGACCCAGCAAGGCACGCTCGAGCGTCGCCGCCGCATCGGCAAGGTCAGCGAACTGGAAGGCGCCGTAACCGCCGACCCGCTGGCCGGCCAACTGGGCATCGCCCATACCCGTTGGGCCACCCATGGTGCTCCGACCGAAGGCAACGCTCACCCGCACTTCTCTGGCCATGGCGTGGCCGTGGTGCACAACGGTATCATCGAAAACCACGAAAGCCTGCGCGAAGAGCTCAAGCAGCTGGGTTATGTGTTCACCTCGCAAACCGACACCGAGGTGATCGTTCACCTGATCCACCACCTGCTCAAGACCATCCCGGATCTGACTGACGCCCTCAAGGCCGCAGTGAAGCGCCTGCATGGCGCCTATGGCCTGGCCGTGATCAGTGCCAGCCAGCCGGACCGCCTGGTCGCTGCACGCAGCGGCAGCCCGCTGGTGATCGGCCTGGGCCTTGGCGAGAACTTCCTGGCGTCCGACCAGTTGGCCCTGCGCCAGGTCACCGACCGCTTCATGTACCTGGAAGAGGGTGATATCGCCGAGATCCGCCGTGACCAGGTACAGATCTGGGACCAGGCTGGCCAGCCGGTTCAGCGCGAGACGGTGCAGTACCACGAAGGCGCCGAAGCGGCGGAGAAGGGCAACTATCGCCACTTCATGCTCAAGGAGATCCACGAGCAACCGACTGTGGTGCAGCGCACCCTCGAAGGCCGCTTGGCCAAGGACCACGTGATGGTCCAGGCTTTCGGCCCCCAGGCCGCCGAGTTGTTCGCCAAGGTGCGCAACGTGCAGATCGTCGCCTGCGGTACCAGCTACCATGCCGGCATGGTCGCCCGTTACTGGCTCGAAGAGCTGGCCGGCATCCCCTGCCAGGTGGAAGTGGCCAGCGAGTTCCGCTACCGCAAGGTGGTGGTGCAGCAGGACACCCTGTTCGTCTCCATCTCGCAGTCCGGCGAAACCGCCGATACCCTGGCCGCCCTGCGCAATGCCAAGGAACTGGGCTTCCTGGGTAGCCTGGCGATCTGCAACAAGGGCATCAGCTCGCTGGTGCGCGAATCCGACCTGACCCTGCTGACCCTGGCCGGCCCAGAGATTGGCGTCGCCTCGACCAAGGCCTTCACCACCCAGCTGGTCTCGCTGATGCTGCTGACCCTGGCCCTGGGCCAGGTGCGCGGCACGCTGCAGGCCGGCGTCGAAGCTGAATTGGTTGAAGAACTGCGCCGCCTGCCGGCCCGCCTGAGCGAAGCCCTGGCGATGGACGGCGTGGTGGAGAAGATCGCCGAGTTGTTCGCCGACAAGCACCACACCCTGTTCCTGGGCCGCGGAGCCCAGTACCCGGTGGCCATGGAAGGTGCGCTCAAGCTCAAGGAAATCTCCTATATTCACGCCGAAGCCTACCCGGCCGGTGAGCTCAAGCATGGTCCGCTGGCGTTGGTGGACAACGATATGCCCGTGGTGACCGTGGCCCCTAACAACGAGCTGCTGGAAAAACTCAAGTCGAACCTGCAGGAAGTTCGCGCCCGTGGTGGCGAGCTGGTGGTCTTTGCCGACGAGCAGGCCGGCATGAGCAATGGCGAAGGCACTCATGTGATCAACGTGCCACACATCAACGATGCGCTGGCGCCGATCCTCTACACCATCCCGCTGCAGCTGCTGTCGTACTACGTCGCCGTGCTCAAGGGCACCGACGTCGACCAGCCGCGCAACCTGGCCAAGTCGGTGACGGTGGAGTAACGCTACTGCTGTTGCACAGGGAGGGCGCCGCACAGGCGCCCTCCCTTTTTGCTGTCTTCCTTCCTTTCAAAGCCTCCCCGCAACCTGTCCGAGCAGGTAAAAACGCATATTGGATATGCAGCGCTGGCGCATCGCGTAATCGAGAAACGTCATATCCTTCTGCTGCTCGATGAAGCCGTGCCTTGCGGCCTAGCGATGCAGCGACACACTGGTCGACCCTGGATGGGCGATCCGACAACAAGAACAAGAGAAGTCATCGACATGGATGTGAGATGTGATCAGCTCAAGACGCTGACGGGCACGCTGTGCCTGGCGTTTGCCACCGGCCTGCCGCTGTCGGCTGCGGCGGCCTATCAGGACACTGGCCGCCTGGGCGACCCTGCCAGCTGGCGCTCGGTCGAATACCAGCAAGACTGGGGCCTGGAGCGCATGCAGGCGAGCCAGGCCTACGCTGCCGGGTTCACCGGTGCCGGGATCAGCATCGGCGCCCTGGACTCGGGATTCGATCCCGCCCATCCCGAAGCCAGCCCCGGGCGTTTCCACGCGGTCACCGCCACCGGCCAGTACCTGGACGGTACTCCGTTCAGTGTGTCCGGGGTGCTCAATGGCGCCAACGACAGCCATGGTACCCATGTCACCGGCACCATGGGCGCGGCCCGTGATGGCGTGGGCATGCACGGCGTGGCCTTCAATGCCCAGGTATACGTGGGCAACACCAACAAGAATGACAAGTTCCTGTTCGGCACCGATCCCGATCCGCGGTATTTCAAGGCGGTCTACGACGCCCTGGTGGATGCCGGGGCGAGGGCGATCAACAACAGCTGGGGCAGCCAGCCCAAGGATGTCAGCTACCAGACCCTCGGCGACCTGCGCGCGGCCTACGCCCAGCATTTCCAGCAGGCCACCTGGCTCGATGCCGCTGGCGATGTGGCGCGTCGGGGTGTGATCAATGTATTCAGCGCCGGCAACAGCGGTTATGCCAATGCCAGCGTGCGCTCGGCGCTGCCGTACTTCCAGCCGGAACTGGAAGGCCACTGGCTGGCGGTGTCGGGCCTGGACAAGAACAACCAGCAGAAATACAACCAGTGCGGCATCGCCAAGTACTGGTGCCTGGCGACCCCGGGGGCGGCAATTACCAGTACCGTGCCCGGTGGCGGCTATGCCACCTACAACGGTACTTCGATGGCCGCGCCCCATGCTACCGGGGCTTTGGCTGTGGTCATGGAGCGTTATCCCTACCTGAACAACCAGCAGGCCCTGCAAGTGCTGCTGACCACTTCGCGCCAGCTCGATGGCTCGCCGACCCAGGCGCCCAGCGAGCGGGTGGGCTGGGGCGTTCCGGACCTGGGCCAGGCCTTGCACGGCCCGGGGCAGTTGTTGGGGGCGTTCAACGTCAACCTGGAGCGTGGGCAGGGCGATACCTGGAGCAACGGTATCTCCGACCAGGCGCTGGTGCAGCGTCAGGCCGAGGACGTCGCGGAACGCCAGGCCTGGCAGCAAACCCTCAAGGATCGCGGCTGGGAGGATGGCCTGGCAGCGGGCGCCAGCCAGCAGGATCGCAGCGACTATGCCCTGGGCATGGCCCGTGATACGGCAGCCGCGCAGCGGGTCTACCAGGGCAGCCTGGTCAAGTCTGGAGCCGGTTGGCTGGTGCTCACGGGTGACAGCAGCTACCGCGGCCCGACCCGCGTCGATGGCGGTTTGCTGGCGGTCGACGGTAGCCTGCAATCAGCGGTGACGGTCAATGCTGGCGGTACGTTGGGCGGCAATGGCCGGGTCGGTACCCTGATTGCCAGCGCTGGGGGCGTGGTGGCCCCGGGTAACTCCATAGGTACCTTGAATGTCGCCGGCAACCTGGCCTTGCAGCCGGGTTCGACCTATCAGGTGGAGCTGTCGCCCACGGCCAGTGATCGACTCGTCGTTGGCGGCCAGGCCAATGTCGCTGGCGCCAATCTCAGTCTGCTGCCCCAGGCTCGGCCGAACCTGCTGGCCGGTGGCCCGGTCACCAGCCTGGTGGGGCGCCAGTTCGACATCCTGCAGGCGGCAGGCGGCGTCGATGGGCGCTTCGCCCAGGTCCAGCCCGGCTACCTGTTCCTTGGGACCATGCTCGACTATTCGGCCAACGGCGTGCAGTTGGACGTAACGCGCAGCGCCGCCACGTTCGACAGCGTCGCCGCCACGCCCAACCAGCTCGCCAGCGGCGCCGCCGTGGAGCGCCTGGGCCCGGGCAATCCGGTGTATGAAAGCCTGCTGCTCACGACCTCGGCGGACCAGGCCCGGGACGGCCTGCGCCAGCTCGCCGGAGAGATCTACCCGGCGCTGGACTCGATGCTGCTCAGCCAGGGCTCGGTGTTGCGTGATGCCTTGGGCGAGCGTGTACAAGGCGCCGCACTGCTTGCCAA
This sequence comes from Pseudomonas sp. CAM1A, assembly GCF_047501685.1. NCBI lineage: Bacteria > Pseudomonadati > Pseudomonadota > Gammaproteobacteria > Pseudomonadales > Pseudomonadaceae > Pseudomonas > Pseudomonas sp. CAM1A. Next base: position 657,416 of record NZ_JBFNXP010000001.1, read on the forward strand.
TGCGCCTGGCATGACGGCGCGCGAGACAGACTCGACCCAGCTCTGGCTCAAAGGTATGGGCAGCTGGGGGCGTATCGAGGGCGTGCAGGGCAGCGAGTCCTATACCAGCTCCCTGGGCGGCATGCTGCTGGGTGTGGACCGGGACTTCGGCGAGCAGACCCGCGCCGGCTTGGCCGCCGGCTACAGCGACAGCTCCCTGGGCATGGGCGGCAGCCACTCCCGCGCCACGGTCGACAGCTATCACTTGGGCGCCTATGTCCGCCACGACATCGATCAGCTGCGCTTGAGCGTGGGTGGTAGCTACAGCTGGCACCGCGCTGAGGTTCGCCGCGATTTGGCCTATGCCGAGGTGTCCGGCCGCCAGCGCGCGCGGATCGATGCCCGCAGCCAGCAGCTGTTTGCCGAGGCGGCCTATCGCCTGACGTTGCCGGCGGTGCAACTGGAGCCGTTCGCCAACCTGACCTACCAGCACCTGGACCGTGATGGCTTCCATGAGAAGGGCGATGCCGCGGCGCTGCAGGCGGGCGACGAGCAGCGTGATGCCTGGTCAAGCACCTTGGGCCTGCGTGGGCGCCAGAAATGGCAAGTGGGCCCGCGACAGGACCTGGAACTGGCGGCAAGCCTAGGCTGGCAGCACCGGCTGAGCGCAACCCAGGACCGTGAGCACCTGGCCTTTGCCGGCAGTGAGCTGCCGTTCCGGGTGGAGACGGCGCCAGCCTTGCGCGATGCCGCGCTGGTCGGGCTCCAGGCACGGGTGGGACTGACCCGCGACCTGGACCTGAGCCTGGACTACCAGGGGCGTTTGGCCAGCCGTGAACAACAGCATGGCGCGGGGCTCAACCTGCAATGGCGTTTCTGAGGCGTCGTGGCGCCAGTTGTCGCAATACGGAGTTCGACCAACGCGGTATTCAATCCATACAACTAAGGAAGGTCGTAGTGAAGCGAGTCAGACAGGATGACAGCGCACTTGGGCAGGGCTGGGCCCTGGCGCCGCTGGGACGGGTATTGATGGGCTGGGCGGCGTTGATGGGCACGGCCCAGGCCGCGCCCTATGTGGAGAGTGGCCGGCTCGGCGACGCCAGCAGTTGGCGCAGCAGCGAATTCAAGGCCGATTGGGGGCTGGGGGCGATCCACGCCGACAGCGCCTATGCCGCCGGTTACAGCGGCAAGGGGGTCAAGCTTGGGATCTTCGACCAGCCGGTGTATGCCGCGCACCCTGAGTTCGCTGGCAAGGACAAGATCGTGACCCTGGTCACCAGTGGCATTCGCCAGTACACCGATCCCTATATTCCGGTGAAAGCCGGTGATGCCTTCCGCTACGACGGCAGCCCTTCGGTAGGTTCGGATGGCAAGCTCGGCTCCCATGGCACCCACGTCGGCGGGATCGCCGCCGGCAACCGTGACGGCGTGGAAATGCATGGTGTGGCCTTCAATGCGCAGATCATCAGCGCCGACAACGGCGACCCCGGCCCCGAGGATGGCATCGTCCTGGGCAACGATGGCGCGGTGTACAAGGCCGGCTGGGACAGCCTGGTGGCCAGCGGCGCGCGCATCATCAACAACAGCTGGGGCATCGGCATCACCGACCGCTTCGCCAAGGGCGGGCGCAACCCGGACTTCCCGCATTTCACCGTGGACGATGCCCGGGCGCAGTTCGCGCAGATCCAGCCGCTGCTGGGCACCTTGCCCGGTGGCGCCTATGACGGCGCGATCGCCGCCGCCCGCAGCGGGGTCCTGACGATCTTCGCCGCCGGCAACGACTACAACCTGAACAACCCCGATGCGATTGCCGGGCTGGGCTATTTCGTACCAGAGATCGCCCCCAACTGGATGACCGTGGCGGCGTTGCAGCAGAACCCCGACACCAGTAGCGCCAACCCGTACGTGATCAGCACGTTCTCTTCGCGCTGCGGCTATACCGCAAGCTTCTGCGTATCGGCCCCCGGCACCCGCATCTATAGCGCGGTGATCGGCGGCACCAGCCTGGAGGATCTGACCCAGGGTTACGCCAACAAGAACGGTACCTCCATGGCTGCGCCCCATGCCGCTGGCGCGGCGGCGGTGCTGATGGAGCGCTTCCCGTACATGAGCGGCGCGCAGATCGCCAGCGTGCTGCGCACCACTGCCACGGACATGGGCGCGCCCGGCATCGACTCCTTGTATGGCTGGGGCATGATCAACCTGGACAAGGGTATCCGCGGCCCCGGTATGTTGGTTACCGAGCAGGATGTTCCCGAGGAGTTGCGTATCGCCGGCGGCTACGGCCCGAGCCAGTTCGTCGCTGATCTGCCGGGTGTCGGCGCCCTGGTGGATGCTGGCAGGCCTACCGAAAGGCGCTGCAACGATCTGAGCTGCGTGCTGGACCTGTGGAGCAACGATATCTCCGGGCATGGCGGCTTGACCAAGCAGGGCATCGGCACCTTGGTGCTCAGCGGTAACAACACCTACTCCGGCCCGACCCTGGTCAACCAGGGGCGGCTGGCGGTCAATGGTTCGCTGCAATCGACGGTGACGGTCAACGACGGCGGTGTGCTGGGCGGCAATGGCCGGATCGGCGCGCTGGTGGTCAGCCGTGGCGGCGTGGTGGCGCCTGGCAATTCCATCGGCACCTTGCGCGTCAGTAACGACGTGACCTTCCAGCCGGGCTCGACCTATGCGGTAGAGGTGGACAGCACCGGCAGCGACCGTCTGGTCAGTGATGGCCAGATAGCCTTGGGCGGCGCGAACCTGGCCCTGGACCTGCAGAACCCTGGCGTTTCGCTGCAGTCCCAGCAGGCCACCAGCCTGGTGGGGCGGCAGTTCGACATCCTGGATGCCGCAGGCGGCGTGCAGGGCAGTTTTGCCCAGGTGCAGTCCAACGCGTTGTTCCTCGGTGGTGGCTTGGCGTATACCGGCAGCGGCGTGCGGCTGGCGGTGCAGCGTAATGCCACCTCGTTCGCCAGTGTCGGCCTGACCGCCAACCAGCGTTCGGTGGCCGCAGCGGCCGATCGGCTCGGCGCGGGCAACCCGGTCTACGAGAGCCTGCTGTTGTCGGCCGATGTCGCCAGCGCCCAGCAGGCATTCGATCAACTGTCCGGGGAAATCCACCCGGCGGTGGGTAACTTGCTGCTCAACGACAGCCGCCAGTTGCGCGACGCCGTGGGCGAGCGGACCCGGTTACAGGGTGTGGAAGGTCAGGACAACGGCCTGTGGGTCAAGGCCCTGGGCGCCTGGGGCAAGGCCGACGGTGATTCCGGACATGCGCGCTATAGCAGTTCGATTGGCGGCATGCTGCTGGGCATCGACGGGCAGATGAGCGAGGACACCCGTGTCGGCGTCTTCACCGGCTACAGCGACAGCTCGCTGAGCATGGGCGATGGCCGACATTCCTCGGCCAGCGTCGACAGCTACCACTTGGGCGCCTATGCCGGCAAGGAACTGGAGCAGCTGCGCCTGAGCGTGGGCGCCAGCCACAGCTGGCACCGTATCGAGACCAAGCGCGAACTGCAGTACAACGAGGTCAGCGATCGCCAGAAGAGCAAGCGCGATGCCCAGAGCACCCAGGTGTTCGGCGAGGCGGCCTGGAAGGTCGAACTGCCGAGCGTGGTGCTGGAGCCGTTCGCCAATCTGGCCTATGTGCACATCGCCAGCGACAGCTTCAGGGAGCATGGCGGCGCTGCCGCGCTCAAGGGTGGGCAGGATAACCGCGATGCCTGGCTCTCGACCTTGGGCATGCGGGCCGGCAAGCAACTGCAGTTGTCCAGCGGCCAGGCGGTGGAGCTTGCCGCCACACTGGGCTGGCAGCACAACCTGAGCTCCACCGGGGCCGATCAGCACCTGGCGTTCGCGGGCCAGGGCGATACCTACAAGGTTCAGGCGCTGTCACTGGATCGTGATGCGGCGGTGGTCGGTGCACGGGTGGGGATCGCCCTGAGTCGCCAGGCCCGAGTCAACCTGGACTACAACGGACTGCTGGGTAGTCGCGACAAGAGCCACGGGGTCGGCCTGACCCTGGATTGGGCGTTCTGACACCAAGGGTTTAGTGTTTTGTAGTCAAAAAGGCCCCTGCACTCGCGGGGGCTTTTAAGTTCTGCAGGTAAGCTTTTTTGGCGCAATGTGAAATCCGTTGCAGTTTGTCGTTGTAGGACGTTTCTACAACCAGCGTCTGGCATGGATCAATGTTTTCTCCCTGAGTTTGCCCTAACGTCCCCCGACCCATCAGTCATCAAGGACGACAGGAAATGCAGACGCTGCAACGAAAGCACGATATCCAGCCATTGGAAGGCAATGAAATGACCCTCCTGGTCAATGGGTTGCCCGCAGTCGCCAGTGCCGGTGAAACTGTACTCAGCGTGCTCAACGCCGTTGGCCTGCGCCAGCTGGCGCGTAACGACCATGGCCAGCTCAGCGGTGCCTACTGCGGCATGGGCGTCTGCCATTGCTGCCTGGTGCAGATCGATGGTCGTCCCAAGCGTCGCGCCTGCCAGACCATCGTCAAGCCGGGCATGAGCATCGAGACCGAGGTCAACCGTGTGCAAGAGGAGGCCCACCCATGAGCCTTCGTCCTGTGATTGTCGGTGGCGGCTCGGCCGGCATGGGGGCGGCCATCGAGCTGGCCGAACATGGCGTGGATTGCCTGCTGTTCGACGAGGCCTCGCGTCCCGGTGGCGTGGTCTATCGTGGTCCGTTGCGCGCCGGCGTCGACCTGGGCTACCTGGGCCCACGCTACACCAAGGCCCTGACCAAGCTGCACGAAGATTTTGCCGCCTGCGCCGAGCGCATCGACCTGCGTCTGAACCATCGCGTGGTGGGTGGTGACGACCAGCGGCTGATGGTCCTCGATGGCGACGAGCGCCTGCACGAGATCGATTATTCCCACCTGCTGCTGGCCGCCGGTTGCCATGAACGCAACGTGCCGTTCCCCGGCTGGACCTTGCCGGGCGTGATCCTGCTCGGTGGTTTGCAACTGCAGATCAAGAGCGGTGTGGTCAAGCCACTGGGCAGTACCCTGATTGCGGGTACCGGGCCTTTGCTGCCACTGGTCGCCTGCCAGCTGCACGCGGCTGGTGCCAAGGTGGCGGGGGTATACGAGGCCTGCGCGTTCAACCGCATCGCCAAGGAAAGCCTGGCGCTGATGAACAAGCCGCAGTTGTTCCTCGACGGGCTGAGCATGCTCGCCTACATGAAGCTCAACGGCATCCCCATGCACTATGGCTGGGGCGTGGTGGGCGCCACGGGGGAGGGTGAGCTGCAGGAAGTCGAGGTCGCACCCTACACCCAGGACTGGCAACCGGACATGAGCCGTGTCCAGCGCGAGCAGGTACGTACCCTGGCAGTGGGCTATGGCTTCATCCCACGTACCCAGCTCAGCCAGCAACTGGGCCTGGCCCATGGTTTCAGCGAGGACGGCTACCTGCGCGCCGAATGCAACGTGTGGCAGCAGAGCAGCCAGCCGAACATTCACCTGGCGGGCGACATGGCCGGTATCCGTGGCGGCGAGGCGGCCATGCTGACCGGGCGCATTGCCGCGGTTTCGATGCTCCAGCAGATGGGCAAGCTCGACGCCGAGCAGGCGATCGAGCGCCGTGAGCGCTACCTGGGCAAGCTGGCGGCGATCAAGCGCTTCCGTTCCGGGGTTGAGCGCTACACCGCCCGTGGCGCCGCACAGGTGGCACTGCCACAGGCCGACACGGTGATCTGCCGTTGCGAACACGTGACGCGCGAGCAGATCGACCTGGCCCTGGAGCAGGGTGTGCAAGACATGGCCAGCCTGAAGATGCGCACCCGGGTGAGCATGGGCGACTGCCAAGGGCGCATGTGTGTCGGTTACTGCAGCGACCGTCTGCGCAGCGCCACCGGGCGCAAGGACGTGGGTTGGCTGCGCCCGCGCTTCCCGGTGGACCCGATCCCGTTTTCCGCATTCGAACAACTTGGCACGGAGGCCTGAACATGAACAAACACTACGACATCATCATCGCTGGCGGCGGGGTGATCGGCGCGTCCTGCGCCTATCAGCTGTCCAAGCGCAAGAACCTGAAGATCGCCCTGATCGATTGCAAGCGCCCGGGCAACGCCACCCGCGCCTCGGCCGGCGGCCTGTGGGCCATCGGTGAATCGGTGGGGCTGGGTTGCGGGGTGATCTTCTTTCGCATGATGTCCTCGCGCAGCAAGCGCGAGGCCAACGGCGCGGCAGTGGTGGTCGATTCGAGCACGCCGCACATCCTGCCGGAATGCTTCTTCGACTTCGCCTTGCAGTCCAACGCTATTTACCCACAGCTGCACCAGGAGCTGATCGAGCGCCACGGCATGGACTTCAAGTTCGAGCGCACCGGGCTCAAGTACATCATCCAGGATGAAGAAGACCAGCTGTACGCCGAGCACATCGTCAAGCAGATCCCGCACCTGGCCGACCAGGTGCGCTGGCTCGACCGCGACGCGCTGCGCGCTTCGGAGCCGGCGGTGACGCTCAAGGCCAATGGCGCGCTGGAGTTTCTCTGCGATCACCAGGTCAGCCCGTTCCGCCTGGGCGACGCGTTCATGGAGGCGGCGCGACAGAACGGCGTCGACCTGTACCCGAACGTGAACATCACCGGCGTGCTGCATGAAGGCTCACGGATCAAAGGTGTGCGCACCGCCGAGGCTGGTGAATTCCATTGCGGTACATTGATCAATGCCGCTGGCGCCTGGGCGGCGGAACTGAGCGAGTGGGCGACCGGGGAGAGCATCCCGGTCAAGCCGGTGAAAGGCCAGATCGTGCTGACCGAGCGCCTGCCCAAGCTGCTCGATGGCTGCATCACCACCAGCGATTGCTACATGGCGCAGAAGGACAACGGTGAGATCCTGATCGGCAGTACCACCGAGGAGAAGGGCTTTGATGTCACCAATACCTTCCCGGAGATCAACGGGTTGGTGCAGGGGGCGATCCGCTGCGTGCCACAGCTGGCGCAGGTGAACCTCAAGCGCACCTGGGCCGGCCTGCGGCCTGGGTCACCGGACGAGCTGCCGATTCTCGGGCCTGTGGATAATGTCCAAGGGTATTTCAACGCCTGTGGACATTTCCGTACCGGGATTCTGACGTCGGCGATTACCGGGGTGTTGCTGGACAAGGTTGTCCACAATGAGGCGTTGCCGCTGGATATCACGCCGTTCCTGGCGTCGCGCTTCCGCGTCGGTGTGGATAAAAAGTTGGCGCATGGTTGATGGATAGGGGGCCGCTTAGCGGCCCCCTAGGCGTCAGATCTGCATCGCCATCCCTTCCACATTCATCGCCGCCTGGCGCAGGGCCTCGGAGCGGGTCGGGTGCGGGTGGCAGGTAAGGGCAATGTCCTCGGCCGAGGCCGAGAACTCCATCGCCACGCAGAACTCGCCGATCATCTCGCTCACGCTTGGGCCGACCAGGTGCACGCCCAGCACCTCATCGGTCTCGGCATCGGCGATGACTTTGGCGAAGCCCTCGGTCTCATGGTTGATCTTGGCGCGGCTGTTGGCGGTGAAGGGGAACTTGCCGACCTTGTAGGCACGTCCTTCGGCCTTGAGCTGCTCTTCGGTCTTGCCGACGCTGGCCAGTTCCGGGCGGGTATAGATGACGCCCGGGATGAGGTTGTAGTTGACCTCATGGGCCTTGCCGGCGATGCGCTCGATGCACGACACCGCTTCGTCCTCGGCCTTGTGCGCCAGCATCGGGCCGGAGGTGACGTCGCCAATCACCCAGATGCCTGGCACCGCGCTGCGGTGATGGTCGTTGGCGAGCATGCCGCGCTTGTCGGTTTGCAGCCCGGCGCTTTCCAGGTTCAGGCCCTGGGTATAGGGGCGGCGGCCGATGGCTACCAGCACGTAGTCGGCCTGCAGGGTTTCGGCGGTACCACCGGCTGCGGGTTCCAGGGTCAGCGTGACGCCGTCGGCCGCGGCCGTGGCCTGGGTCACCTTGCTGCCCAGCTTGAAGGTCATGCCTTGCTTGGCCAGGGCTTTCTGCAGGGTCTTGGCGGTTTCTTCGTCGGTGCCAGGGCAGATACGGTCCAGGTATTCGATCACCGTCACTTCGGCACCCAGGCGACGCCATACCGAACCCAGTTCCAGGCCGATCACTCCGGCGCCGATGACGATCAGGTGCTTGGGCACCTGGGGCAGCGACAGGGCACCGGTGGAGTCGATGATGCGCTGGTTGTCGATGGTCACGCCAGGCAGCGGCGTGGGCTCCGAGCCGGTGGCGATGACGATGTCCTTGGCCTGCAGGGTGGTTTCGCTGCCGTCCTCGGCCTTGACGATCACCTTGCCAACCCCGTCCAGGCGGCCCCAGCCCTTGACCCAGTCGACCTTGTTCTTGCGGAACAGGTATTCGATGCCCTTGGTCAGGCCCGTCACGCTTTCATCTTTCTGCTTCATCATCTGGCCCAGATTGAGGATCGGCTTGACCTCGATCCCCAGGTGGGCGAACTCATCGCCACTGGCTGCCTCATACAACTCGGAAGCGTGCAGCAATGCCTTGGAAGGCATGCAGCCGACGTTCAGGCAGGTGCCGCCCAAGGTCGGGCGACCCTCGACACAGGCCACGCTCAGGCCCAGCTGGCCCGCGCGGATCGCTGCGTTATAGCCGCCGGGGCCGCCGCCGATGATCACCACGTCATAGGATTTCATGGGTTTCGTTACTCCGAGAGTGTGAGGAAGCGAAGAGGGCACAAGGTTAATCTGAGCGAGCAAGATTGTATACAATCTGCTGAATAGGCCGCGCCAGATAGTTCTAGACTATGGTCGTGATTACCGGAAACTTCGTACGAATGAACTACCCTGATGCGGTGACGTCCGAGACATTAAGGCGTGGCGTCCCGTATCAACGAAAGGGAGGGTCATGAATGCTTGCGCAACTTCCACCTGCGTTGCAGAGCTTGCACTTACCTTTGCGCGTCAAGCTGTGGGACGGCAACCAGTTCGATCTGGGGCCGAGCCCGCAAGTCACCATTGTGGTCAAGGAACCCCAGCTCATTACCCAGCTCACCCATCCCAACCTCAACGAGTTGGGATCAGCCTTCGTCGAGGGCAAGCTGGAGCTGGAAGGCGATATCGGCGAAGTCATCCGGGTTTGCGACGAACTCAGCGATGCCTTGCTGCAGGATGAAGATGAGGCTTTGCCGGCACGCACTGCCCATGACAAGACCACCGATGCCGAAGCCATTTCCTATCACTACGACCTGTCCAACGAGTTCTACCAACTCTGGCTCGATCCGGACATGGTCTATTCCTGTGCCTATTTCAAGGAGCCGGACAACACACTGGCCCAGGCTCAGCAGGACAAGTTCGACCACCTGTGCCGCAAGCTGCGCCTGCAAGCCGGCGATTACCTGCTGGATGTCGGTTGTGGCTGGGGCGGGCTGGCGCGCTTCGCCGCTCGCGAGTACGGCGCCAAGGTATTCGGCATCACCTTGAGCAAAGAGCAGCTCAAGCTTGGTCGTCAGCGGGTCAAGGACGAAGGGCTGGGTGACAAGGTCAACCTGCAGATTCTCGACTACCGCGACCTGCCCCAGGATGGCCGCTTCGACAAGGTGGTCAGCGTAGGCATGTTCGAGCATGTTGGCCACGCCAACCTCGAGCTGTACTGCCAACGGCTGTTCGGTGCCGTGCGCGAAGGTGGCCTGGTGATGAACCATGGCATCACCGCCAAGCATGTCGATGGCCGCCCCGTCGGCCGCGGCGCGGGCGACTTCATCGACCGTTATGTGTTCCCCCATGGCGAGCTGCCGCATATCTCGATGATCACTGCACGGATTTGCGAAGCGGGCCTGGAGGTGGTCGACATCGAGAGCCTGCGCCTGCACTACGCCAAGACCCTCAATCACTGGAGCGAGAACCTCGAGAACCAGCTGCATCGCGCCGCCGCGCTGGTGCCGGAAAAGACCTTGCGTATCTGGCGCCTGTACCTGGCCGGTTGTGCCTATGCCTTCACCAAAGGCTGGATCAACCTCCATCAGATTCTCGCAGTGAAGCCTTACGCCGACGGTCACCACGACCTGCCATGGACCCGTGAGGACCTGTATCGCTGACCTGTACAGCGGCGTGCTCGTGCACGCCGCTACGCGTTACAGGATTGGTGAAATCAAGCGTGCGATGCGCATCCCCAACTGCTGCAGACGATGGGTGTCACGGCTGTCTTCAGCGGTGATCTCCCTGGCCTGCTCGAAATCATTCACCAGCATGAGCTCGACCTGATCGGCAAAGGCTCGATCCACCGTGAGCAAGGTGATCTCGAAATTCAGCCGGAACGAACGATTGTCGAGGTTGGCGCTACCGACTGCGCTGACCTCGTCGTCCACCAGCACGACTTTCTGATGCAGGAACCCTGGTTGATAGCGGAACATGCGCACCCCGGCGCGCACCGCTTCGAAGGCGAACAGGCTGGAGGCGGCGTAGACGATGCGGTGGTCGGGGCGCGAGGGAATCAGGATGCGCACGTCGACGCCCCTCAGTACCGCCAGGCGCAGGGCGGCGAAGATGGCTTCGTCGGGAATGAAGTAGGGGCTGGTGATCCATACCCGGCTGCTCGCCGAGTGAATCGCCTCGAGGAAGAACAGTGCGCAGGTTTCCTGGGGATCGGCCGGACCGCTGGCCAGTGCCTGGCACAGCACGCCATCCTCGGGGTAGGCATCAGGCAGGATCAGCGGCGGTAGCTGGCGCGTGGCCCAGTACCAGTCCTCGGCGAAGGACTCCTGCAGGCAGGCCAGCACCGGGCCACTGATCTGCACGTGGGTGTCGCGCCAGGGCGAGAGCTTGGGGTGTGCCCCGAGGTATTCGTCGCCCACGTTGTGCCCACCGAGAAAACCCTGCAAGCCATCGACCACCACGATCTTGCGATGATTGCGAAAGTTGACCTGGAAACGGTTGAACCAGCCACGGCGTGTGGCGAACGCTTCGATCTGCACGCCGCCGTCACGCAGTACCTGGCTGTAACTGGCCGGCAGCGCGTGGCTGCCGACGCGGTCGTAGAGCACGAAAACCCGGACACCTTCGGCGGCCTTGCGCAGCAATAGCTGCTGCAGCTCTTTGCCCAGGGCGTCGTCGTGGATGATGAAGAACTGTACCAGCACGGTGTCCCGCGCCATGTGGATGGCCGAGAAGATCGCCTCGAATGTGGCAGCGCCATCGATCAGCAGTTTCACTTCGTTGTTGGCCAGGCATGGCATGCGCCCGAGCCTGGGCATGGCGCGCAGGGCGGCATAGCTGTCTGACTCGCGGGCGGTCAGCGCTTCCTCCACCCAGGGGCGCCAGTTCAGGTTGGCCATGGCCACATGCATTTCCTGGTTGGCCTGGCGCCGCGCCTGGATGTACGCATAGAAGGAGCGGGCGCCAAATACCAGGTAGGGGATGAGGGTGAGGTAGGGGATGAACAGCAGCGACATGGCCCAGGCGATTGCGCCTTGGGCGGTGCGCACGGTGAACACCGCATGCAGCGCGGCGGCCAGGCCGAGCAGGTGAATCAGACCGAGCACGTAACCGAAAAAGTAGGGGCTGTGGTAATCCATACGCATCCTGCTTGCGAGAGTACTGCTGCTAACAGACCACGTTCGAGGGGGCCACTGCAACCCGCAGGCGAATTCGACGTCTAAAGGCTCAGTCCGGCCGGAGCCGGTATTTCGAGGAGCTTTCATCCATGAAGATTCGTCTGCCATTGCTCGCCCTGGCACTGGGGTTGGGCAGCCCGCTGGTCCACGCGCAGATGTTGCAACCCGGCTTGTGGGAGCTGACCACCAGCAATATGCAGGTCGATGGCAAGCCGTTGCCAGACATGGAATTCATGCTCGGCCAGTTGAAGAACCTGCCGCCTGAACAACGGGCGATGATGGAAGGTGCCCTGGCCAAGCAGGGCATCACCGTGGGCGGCAAGGGTGTGCGCTCGTGCCTGACCGCCGAGCAGGTCAAGACCAATGACATCCCCCTGCAGGACCCGCAATCGGGGTGCACGCAGAAGATCACCGAGCGCAATGGCAATGTCTGGAAGTTCCAGTTCAGCTGCCCGAAGGCCCAGGGTAACGGCCAGGCCACCTTCCTTAGCGACCGTGAGTTCCTGACCAAGGTCAACGGCACGTTCAATGCGTCCGGCGTTCAGCAACAGGGCAGCATGGACACCCGGGCGGTCTGGCTGGGCAACGACTGTGGAACAGTAAAGCCACGCAGTTGAAGTAGCGCTCACCACCGATGTTGAGTAACCGCGACCGCGTCGTGGGCATGCAGGCTCTCTGCATGTTCCACGCGCACGCTGAACCCCGCGACCTCCTCTATCTGCGCCAATGCCAGGTGCAGGCGCCGGGCAGCATCTTCGCAGAACATCAGGTTCTGACCATTGGCCAGGGCAAATGCCTGCTCGTCGGCGCGCTTCACGGCGGTCTGCACTGCTGTGCCCAGCGCAGTTTCCGCTGCGTCGATCAGCCCTGTGAGGTTCAGCGCTTCCCCTGCAAGGCGTACTTGTAGCTTGGCCATGCTCCGTTGGCTATGGGGCGTCGCAACGATCCCGTCGCTGCTGCCCAGCCATTGGCGAATATCGCGCCGATCCAATGGCCGGTGGGCGAAGTCCCTGTCGAACTGCTCCTGGATCAGCTGCCTTGCAAGTGCTGCCGAGCATGGGCACGTCGACGAGTAGGGAACATTTATTGATAGTTCCACGTGGAACATTTCATATTCCAGCTTGGCATCCACGGTCACCGGGTAGCGTTTCCAGCCTGCCAACGGGCTGATCAGTGCCGACCGCTTGAGCAGATGATCAAAGGTCAGCCGTAGATAAGCGTTGTTGGACAGGCCGGTGTGGCTAAGCAGAAACGCCCGCAGTATCTGGCGTAGTAGCGGAGGTGACAGGGGTTGTTGCTCCAGCGCCTCCAATGCCAGGTACAGCCGAGACATGTGGATGCCGCGTGAGGCAGCTTCGTCGAGGCTCACGCCGGCATCGGCGAAAGCGGTGACGGTGCGCCCGTCGAGTTGCAGCGCGACGGCGATACCACTCATGCCCACCCAGTCCAGCGGCAGTGCCTGTTGGTGGCTTTGGGCGGCGACATCGGGAAGGGATAGGCTGGTCATGGAAGGGATCCTGAACGGTTAAAGTCACTGGCAACCGCCGATGAGGCTGCAATGCAGGTTGAAGCGTTGGCCGCTGGAGCTGGAAACACGATTCAGCGAGGTCCATCCAATACGCCGGCTGTAGCCCACCCAAGCCTCGCCGTCGCTGGCCAGGCCGGTGAAAAACGTCAATGCGCCGTGGCGGCTGTTGGTTTGTGCCCACAGCCGCTTGCTCGCAACTTCATACCCGCGCAAATAAAAGGTGCTGCCCTCGGTTCGCACGCTGTAGTAGTTGCCCTTGCTGTCCTGGCAGGCCAACAGGGTTGCGCTGCGGGTGCACCGTGCAAGGTCGGTAGTGGGCATGGCTAAGAGCTGCTCTGAATGGACGAGCAGCAGCAGGGCGATGACGCCAGGTAGTTTCATGACGCTCTCCAGACAACCGTTCGGCGATACGGCTTGGCGAAATTGTATTGTTATAATATAACATTATGCAATGCATCGTTTCGAATGCGCCTGCCCGATGAGGTTCGTCATGTCCAACCGTCTTCCTGTCACCGTGCTGTCCGGCTTCCTGGGTGCCGGCAAGAGCACGTTGCTCAACCATGTCTTGCGCAACCGCGACAACTTGCGCGTGGCCGTTATCGTCAACGACATGAGTGAAATCAACATCGATGCCAGTGAGGTGCAACGCAATGTCAGCCTCAACCGCGCTGAGGAAAAGCTGGTTGAGATGAGCAACGGCTGCATCTGCTGCACTCTGCGTGAAGACCTGCTCGAGGAGGTGGCCCGGTTGGCGGGCGAGGGTCGCTTCGATTACCTGCTGATCGAGTCCACGGGTATTTCCGAACCGCTGCCGGTCGCCGAGACGTTCACCTTTCGCGATGAGCAGGGCCGCAGTCTCTCCGACATGGCGCGCCTCGACACCATGGTCACCGTTGTCGATGGGCTGAACTTCCTGCGCGATTATCAGGCAGCCGAAAGCCTGGCCAGCCGGGGCGAGACCTTGGGCGAAGGTGACGAACGTTCGATCAGTGACTTGCTGATCGAGCAGGTCGAATTCGCCGACGTGTTGCTGCTGAGCAAGATCGACCTGATCAGCCAGCATGAGCGCGAAGAACTGACCGCCATCCTGCGCAGCCTCAATGCACGGGCGCAGATCGTGCCGATGGTGATGGGCCAGGTACCGTTGGCGCGCATCCTCGACACCGGCCTGTTCGATTTCGACCAGGCCGCGCAGGCGCCGGGCTGGCTGCAGGAACTGCGTGGCGAACATGTGCCGGAAACCGAGGAGTACGGCATCGCCGCGACCACCTGGCAGGCGCGCCGGCCTTTCCACCCGCAGCGTTTCTTCGACTTTATCCACAAGCCCTGGAGCAACGGCCGCCTGCTGCGCTCCAAAGGGTTCTTCTGGCTGGCCAGCAAGTTCCAGGAGGCCGGTAGCTGGTCGCAGGCCGGCGGCATGATGCGCCATGGCCTGGCAGGGCGCTGGTGGCGTTTCGTGCCGCGCGAGCAATGGCCGCAGGACGAAGAGAACACTGCGGCGATCCTCAAGCAGTGGTCCGCGGAAGCGGGCGACTGCCGGCAGGAGCTGGTGTTCATCGGGCAGAACATCGACTTTGCTCGGTTATCCACAGAGCTGGAAGCCTGCCTGCTTGATGACGAGGAAATGGAGCTGGGGCCGATGGGCTGGCTGCGCCTGCCCGACCCGTTTGGTCCGTGGCATGAGGACGCTGCAGCATGATCGTGGATATCCGCCAGGTCTTCGGTGAGTCACCCCAGGTGATGACGGAGATTCTCCAGGATGGCGTCAACCTCGCGGTCTGGCAGCGCCGCCTGCCGGCCCAGGTCGAGGACTTCGCCAACCTGGTGCTGAGCCTGGGCCAGCCATTGGCCGATGAGCGGGTGATCGAGGTGGATGAACGCCAGCCGCCAGCGTTGCCCGGGCTGCTCAGAGAAACCGCCGATCTGCATGGCTACGATGGTTTCGTCGCCGATGTGGCCTGGCTGGTGGCGGCCTATACCTGCCTGCTGGGCGCTCGGCGCCTGGGGGTGCGGCTGCGGGTGCTTGAGGGGGCAATGTGCCCGCGCATGCATGTGGACCACGTGCCATTGCGCCTGCTCAGTACCTACGCTGGCGCAGGTAGCGAATGGCTGCCAGAGGGTGCCATCGACCGTACCCGGTTGCAGCTGGCGCCGCCACCTGTGGATAACGTCCGGCGATTGGTGGCGGGAGAGGTAGCCCTGCTCAAGGGCGAGAAGTGGCTGGGCAACGAGGGCGCGGGCTTGGTCCACCGGTCTCCGCAGACACCCGCCGGGGAACGCCGCTTGCTGTTGAGCCTGGACTGGTTGGCATGAATTGCCGGACTCCCCGGTATAGACTGCCATCAAGCCCTTGCGATACCGAGCCATGTTGCAGAACATCCCCACCCATGTGATCGCCGGCCCGCTAGGCGCCGGCAAGACCAGCCTGATCCGTCACTTGCTGGAGCAACGACCGGCTGCTGAGCGTTGGGCCGTGCTGGTCAACGAGTTCGGCCAGATCGGCCTGGATGCCGCCTTGCTCAGCCGTGACGAGGCGGGCATCGCCATCGCAGAGGTGGCGGGAGGTTGCCTGTGCTGCGTCAATGGCGCCCCGTTCCAGGTGGGGCTCGGCCGCCTGCTGCGCAAGACGCGTCCGGATCGCCTGTTCATCGAACCGTCCGGCCTCGGTCACCCACTCGAATTGCTGGAGCAACTGGGGCGAGCGCCTTGGACCGGTGTACTGTCGGTGCAACCACTGCTGATGGTGCTGGATGCCGCCGCCCTTTCCCGAGGCGCTGACATGCCCGAGGCACAGGGTATGGCATTGGCGAAGGCGGGGTTGCTGCTGTTCAACAAGGCGAGTGCCGTGGAGGCTGCCGCCCGCGTGTTGATAACTGCATCCTTGCCTGAAGTCCCGGCGTTGTGGACGGATCATGGCGCGTTGGCGCTCGCCGAGTTGCCTGTATTGCCCGCGGTGCCAGCGGGTTCACTCGACTTTTCCAGTCTGCCTGTGGATAACGGCCCTGTCCCACGGCCCACCCTGTGGGTGGATCCCCGGCAACCGATCTGTCAGTCCCGGTCGGCGGAGGAGGGCTGGAGCGTAGGCTGGCGCTGGCATCCGGTCCAGGTCTTCGATGACATGGCGTTGCGTGGCGTTCTCGAGCAATGGCCGTGGCGCCGGGCGAAGGGGGTTATCCACAGCGCGGCGGGGTGGCAGTCGTTCAATGGCCTGGAACGTGGGGCGCTGGAGTGGCGCCCCAGCGAATGGCGCAGGGACTCGCGCATCGAGCTGATCTTCGATCAGCCACAACCTTTGCAGATACTCCAGGCTGCCATCGGCAACTGTTGCCTGGCGGGGTGATCAATTGCGCCAGCGGTTATGCTCCTGGCGCCACTGCTGCATTTCGATGACGTTGTCGGTGCGCGGTGGGGTATTGATCTCGAACGGGTAGGGCGCAAGTTCGATCTGCATGGTGTGGGCACCGAACTGGGTGACGGTGCCGGGGTGGCGTTGTTCACCGGTGACGGTGAACTCGAAGTTGTAGATGCGCGCCAGGCGTTTTCTGCCATTGGCGTCGCGCACGAAGGCGATGCGCTTGAGTGCCACGGCGTCGTCGAGCAGTTCCAGGTCGAGCTTGGCGCAATGCTGCTTGACCCGCACCAGGGCCTTCTCGCGCAGCCCGTGGTTGTGCCACAGCCAGGCGCCTGCGGTCGCCACCAGCATCAGGACGAAAAGGTTTTCCAGGGTCAGCATTTGCGTAAGCTCCAGACAGGTCGATCCAGCTTAACTGCGTCTCTGGCCTGTCGTACAGATGGCAATCGGGTTCATACTGCGGGCCGCACATTTCTTCACACAGTTTCGGAAGCGCCCTGCATGAAACGTACACCGCACCTGCTCGCCATTCAGTCCCACGTGGTCTTTGGACACGCCGGCAACAGCGCCGCGGTGTTTCCCATGCAGCGGGTCGGGGTCAACGTCTGGCCGCTCAACACGGTGCAGTTCTCCAACCACACTCAGTATGGCCAGTGGGCGGGGGAAGTGCTTGCGCCAGCGCAAATTCCCGCGTTGGTGGAAGGCATTTCCAATATCGGCGAACTGGGCCACTGCGATGCGGTGCTGTCGGGTTACCTGGGCAGTGCCGAGCAGGGGCGGGCGATCCTGGCTGGCGTCGAGCGGATCAAGGCGGTCAATCCCAGGGCTTTGTACCTGTGCGACCCGGTCATGGGCCATGCCGAGAAAGGTTGCATCGTGCCGGCCGAGGTCAGTGAGTTCCTGCTTGAGCAGGCCGTGGCCAAGGCCGATATCCTGTGCCCCAACCAGCTTGAGCTGGACAGCTTCTGTGGCCGTCGCGCGCAGTCGCTGGAGGATTGCGTGGGCATGGCGCGCGGGTTGCTGGAGCGCGGGCCGCAGGTGGTGCTGGTCAAGCACCTGAATTATCCACAGCGGGCGGACGATGCCTTCGAGATGCTCCTGGTGACCCGCGAAGCCAGCTGGCACCTGCGGCGGCCGTTGCTGGCGTTCCCGCGTCAGCCGGTAGGTGTGGGCGACCTGACGTCAGGCTTGTTCCTCGCCCGGGTGCTGCTTGGCGACAACTGGCTGCAAGCCTTCGAGTTCACCGCCGCCGCCGTGCATGAGGTGCTGCTGGAAACCCAGGCCTGCGCCAGCTATGAACTGCAGCTGGTGCGGGCCCAGGATCGTATCGCCCACCCGCGCGTGCGCTTCGAGGCCCAGCGTTTGCTCTACTAGATTGAGTCAGTCTTGAGGTTCTGGTAGCGCTGCTCCAGCTCCTGGCGGATCTGGCGGCGCTGCTGGCCCTGCAGGAAGCGGCGCTTCTCTTCGCTGCTCTGTGGCTGGCGCGGCGGTACCTTCACCGGACGGCGGTCATCATCGACAGCCACCATGGTGAAGAAACAGCTGTTGGAGTGGCGTACCGAACGCTCGCGAATATTCTCGGTGACAACCTTGATGCCCACCTCCATCGAGGTGTTGCCGGTGTAGTTGACCGAGGCCAGGAAGGTCACCAGTTCGCCGACATGCACCGGCTCGCGGAAGATCACCTGGTCCACCGACAGGGTCACCACATAGGTGCCGGCATAGCGGCTGGCGCAGGCATAGGCGACTTCGTCGAGGTACTTGAGCAGGGTGCCGCCGTGTACGTTGCCAGAGAAGTTGGCCATGTCCGGTGTCATCAGGACGGTCATGGTCAGCTGGGCGTTTCCAGGTTCCATAGAGAGCTCACGGTGAATTTGCACGGTATCGGGGCGGGTATCTGCAGACACTTCTGTTTCCCCTCTTTGAGGTTTCCCATCCTGGTACGGGACGTCGGCTGACGCTCCATCGTCACGCCAATATTGCCATCGGCGGTGTCGAATCTGCCGATCTGTTTCTGCATATTGCATTGGCAATTTGCGGCAAGGCGCGATGTTAACCTGACGACGCCCATGCAATGTGGGCTTTCGCGTCAATCACAACAGTATGTGCCTGCTCCGCGCCCAGGGTCTTCCCGGCAGAGGAGCGGTTCGCCCCCAGCATCGAAAACAAGGAGTAACACGCCATGCATGCCATCAGCTTCATCCAGGATCTGGCGGTGATCATGCTGGTTGCCGGGGTGGTCACCATTCTCTTTCATCGCCTCAAGCAGCCCGTGGTGCTGGGCTACATCGTCGCCGGCTTCATCATTGGGCCGCACACGCCGCCGTTCGGGCTGATCCACGACGAAGACACGATCAAGACCCTGGCCGAACTGGGGGTGATCTTCCTGATGTTCTGCCTGGGCCTGGAGTTCAGCCTGCGCAAGCTGTTCAAGGTCGGTGCCACGGCGTTCATCGCCGCCTTCCTGGAAATCGTCCTGATGATCTGGATCGGTTTCGAGATCGGCCGCTGGTTCGGCTGGAACACCATGGATTCGCTGTTCCTCGGGGCGATCCTGGCAATATCCTCGACCACTATCATCGTCAAGGCGCTCAACGACCTGAAGATGAAGAACGAGCGCTTTGCCCAACTGATCTTCGGCGTGCTGATCGTCGAGGATATCCTTGGTATCGGCATCATCGCGTTGCTGTCGGGCATTGCCGTCAGCGGCACGGTGAGCTCCGGCGAGGTGTTCTCGACCGTGGGCAAGTTGTCGCTGTTCATGATCGTCGCGCTGGTCATCGGCATCCTGCTGGTGCCGCGGCTGCTGGCCTATGTGGCCAAGTTCGAAAGCAACGAAATGTTGCTGATCACCGTGTTGGGCCTGTGTTTCGGCTTCTGCCTGCTGGTGGTCAAGCTCGAGTACAGCATGGTGCTGGGTGCCTTCCTGATCGGCGCAATCATGGCCGAGTCGCGTGAGCTGCTGAAGATCGAGCGCCTGATCGAGCCGGTGCGTGATCTGTTCAGCGCTATCTTCTTCGTTGCCATCGGCCTGATGATCGACCCGTCGATCCTGCTCGAATACGCCTGGCCGATCGTGGTCATTACCCTGGCGGTGGTACTGGGCAAGATGCTTTCCTGCGGCATGGGGGCTTTCATTGCCGGCAATGACGGGCGCACTTCGCTGCGTGTGGGGATGGGGCTTTCGCAGATCGGCGAATTCTCCTTCATCATCGCTGCACTGGGCATGACCCTGCAGGTCACCAGCGACTTTCTCTACCCGGTCGCGGTGGCC
The DNA here is from genome assembly GCF_047501685.1 of Pseudomonas sp. CAM1A. Taxonomy (NCBI): domain Bacteria; kingdom Pseudomonadati; phylum Pseudomonadota; class Gammaproteobacteria; order Pseudomonadales; family Pseudomonadaceae; genus Pseudomonas; species Pseudomonas sp. CAM1A. Next base: position 677,098 of record NZ_JBFNXP010000001.1, read on the forward strand.
GTCTCGGCCATCACCACCCTGCTCACGCCCTACCTGATCCGCGCTGCCGACCCGTTGTCGATCAAGCTGGGCAAGGTGGTACCCAGCCGTCTGGCACGGGTGCTTTCGCTGTACGGCGAGTGGTTGCGCAGCATCCAGCCCCATGGCGAGGGCGCCATGCTGGCGGCGATGATCCGGCGCATCCTGTTGCAGGTCGGGGTCAACCTGGCGCTGGTGATAGCGATCTTCTTCAGTGGCGGCTATTTCGCCGGGCGTATCGGCGTCTGGCTGAGCGAGTGGGTAGCGGACGCCGGTCAGCAGAAGGCGCTGATCTGGGGCGCGGCACTGCTGCTGTCGTTGCCGTTCTTGATTGCCGCGTACCGCAAGCTCAAGGCGCTGTCGATGCTGCTGGCAGAGATGGGCGTCAAGCCGGAGATGGCGGGGCGGCATACCCAGCGCGTAAGACGGGTGATCGCCGAAGTGATTCCGCTGCTGTCACTGCTGGTGATCTTCCTGCTGCTTTCAGCCTTGTCGGCGAGCATTCTGCCGACCAGCGAACTGCTGCTGATCATCGCGGTAGTGGCGGCGGTGGTGGTGGCGCTGCTGTGGCGCTGGCTGATCCGTGTGCATACGCGAATGCAGGTGGCGTTGCTGGAGACGCTGGAGAACAGCCGCGATCATTCGCACTGAGGGAGCGGTAACGCTTTCTGCGCAAGATTTCACCGTCGTCCGAGGGGATGGAGCGGTAGCAGTGTCGCCAGGCGCAGAGAGCCTGGCGATTCTACGAGTGATTGGTAGCTATAAGCCATCACTTTGTGCGGGTATTTCTCATTCAGCTTTCCAGCCAGACATCCCGCGCCCAGTGCCAGACCGATTCCCAGCTTTCCTCGGTGACGATTTCCTCTTCACCGGACCACAGCACCACGGTGCCGTCCTCTTCGACGCAGTAGAAATCGTCACCGTCCTGGCAGATCGGGATGAGGTCGCGGGGCACGCCAGAGTCCCAGGCGTTGGCTGCCACTTCCGGCAGGTAGGTGTGGGATTGCGGGTCGGTGACGGTCACCGGCTCGAGGCTGCCGTACACCACGTCACTGACGGTCAGCAGGTATTCCTTGAACACGAAGGGGATGTTGATGAACAGCTCTTCCTCGATTTCGACCAGCTGATCCTCGTCCGGCAGTTCCAGCGGCACCGGTACCGGCTCGTTGGCTTCACGGAGTTGTTCGATCACTTCTTCCACGGTTCACATCCTCTGACCTTATGACAACGCTGCGCGTTATACCCTAGTAGGCCGCTCTGGCAAAAGCAAAAACCCCGGGACAGGCCCGGGGTTTTTTCTGCAACGTGCGACGGTTAACCGTTTTGGCGGATACCGGCGAGCATCCAAGGCTGGTTTTCGCCCTGGGCGCGAACCATGTGCCAGCTTTCGCTGAACGCTTCGCCCTGGTCGAAGCGCGAAGTCTTCGACACGCCACGGAAGGTAAGGGTGGCGTCGGTCTGGTCGGCGCGGTCATCGACGCCGTCCAGTTGCACATCGAGGTCGTCGATGTAGGTGGACTGGAAGCCTTCGCCTTGTTCCGCGCGCTCACGCTTGAGGAACTCGAGCATCTGCGGGGTGACGAACTCGGCGATCTTGTCCATCTCGTTGGCGTCCCAGTGCTGCTGCAGCGACTGGAAGTGCGAACGGGCGGCGGCCAGGAAGCTGGCTTCGTTGAACCAGGCCGGGGCGTTGATCGCAGGTGCGGCAACCGGCGCGGCGGAGCCGCCGAAGATCGACTGCGGGGCGGCCTGCGGCTGGGCTTCGCGCTGGTACGGGGCATGGCCGGCGGCAGCGTGTTGCGGCTGCTGCTGGCGGCGGCGCGCGGCGATGAAGCGGAAGACCAGGAAGGCGATCAGGCCCATGATCAGGAAATCGAGGATCTGCATGCCATCGAAGCCGTCGCCCATGAACATGGAGGCCAGCAGGCCACCGGCGGCGAGGCCGGCCAGCGGGCCCAGCCAGCGCGAAGCGCCGCTGGCGGCAGCGGGTGCGCGGCCTGGCGCGGTCGGGGCGGCGGCAGGGGTGGTCGGGGTTGCCTGGCGGGTCTGGTGGATAGGCGCGGAGCCCGAGCTCTTGCCGCCACCGAAGCGCTTGGCGTTGGCGTCGAGGCTCAGCGTCAGGCCGACGCAGAGCGCCAGAGCGATGCTAAGAAAACGTTGCATAAGTTGGGGGTTCCCGTTTGTGTGGATTGCACGCGCGTCATGGTGCACATGAACCGGCAGACATAGCCAGCGACAACATGTTTCGAGCTTTTGCCTGATAGTCGGGAATGCAGACGGGCGTTGTCTGAAAGGTCATCGCGGGGCAAGCCCCGCGATTGGGCTCAGATGGCTTCCAGCTTGGCGTATCCGAGCATCAGCCATTTGCTGCCCTCGGAGAAGTTCACCTGAACCCGCGCCTGGGCACCGGAGCCTTCGAAGTTGAGGATCACGCCTTCGCCGAACACCGCATGCTGCACCCGCTGGCCAAGGCTGAAGGCGGTCTGCGGGATGCTGGCGTTGGCGAACAGGCTGCTGGCCGGTGTCTTCGCGCCGCCGAACGGGCGGCTGACGGTATTAGACAGGCGCACTTCCTGCACCAGCCCGGCCGGAATCTCCCGGACGAAACGCGACACCTTGTTGTAGGTCTCGCTGCCATACAGGCGGCGGGTCTCGGCGTAGGTCATGACCAGCTGGCGCATGGCCCGGGTGATGCCCACGTAGGCCAGGCGTCGTTCTTCTTCGAGGCGGCCGGGTTCTTCGAGGCTCATCTTGTGTGGGAACAGGCCTTCTTCCATGCCCACCAGGAACACATACGGGAACTCCAGGCCCTTGGCGCTGTGCAGGGTCATCAGCTGGATGCTGTCCTCGTGCTCGTCGGCCTGGGTGTCGCCGGCCTCCAGCGAGGCATGGCCGAGGAACGCCGACAGTGGCGACAGGTCGGCGTCGTCGTCGCTGGTCTCGAAGTTGCGCGCCGCGCTGACCAGTTCCTCAAGGTTTTCCACCCGGGCCTGGCCTTTCTCGCCCTTTTCTTCCTGGTGGTAGATGATCAGGCCGGATTGCTCGATGACGGTCTGGGTCATCAGGTGCAGCGGCATGTCCAGCACCTTGGCGGCGAGGTTCTCGAGCAGCTCGATGAAGGCACCCAGCGCGCTGGCGGCGCGGCCCTTGAGGGCCTTGGCGGCCAGCAACTGGCACATGGCGTCCCACATCGACAGCTGGCTGTGACGGGCGTGTTCGCGGATGGCCTCGACGGTCTTCTCACCGATGCCGCGTGGCGGCACGTTGATCACCCGCTCCAGCGCCGCGTCGTTGCCGCGGCCTTCGAGCAGGCGCAGGTAGGCCATGGCGTTCTTGATCTCGGCGCGTTCGAAGAAGCGCTGGCCGCCATAGATGCGGTAAGGGACGCGTTCGCGCAGCAGGGCCTCTTCCAGCACCCGCGACTGGGCGTTGGAACGGTAGAGGATGGCGATCTCGTCGCGAGCGTTGCCCTGCTTTATGAGACTTTCGATGGTCTCGACCACGTACCGCGCTTCGTCGTGCTCGTTGTACGCGGCGTAGAGCGTGAGCGGTTCGCCCTCGCCCATGTCGGTCCACAGCTCCTTGCCCAGGCGCCCGCTGTTGTTGGCGATCAGCGCGTTGGCGGCCTTGAGGATGCCGCCGGTGGAGCGGTAGTTCTGCTCCAGGCGAATCAACTCGGCGTCGGGGAAGTCGGCGGTGTACTGGTGGATGTTCTCGATCTTGGCGCCGCGCCAGCCGTAGATCGACTGGTCGTCGTCACCCACCGCCATCAGGCTGTCGCCACCGGAGGCGAGCAGGCGCAGCCAGGCGTACTGCACGGCGTTGGTGTCCTGGAACTCGTCCACCAGCAGGTGGCGGAAGCGCCGCTGGTAATGCTTGAGCAGGTCCGGGTGGTCGCGCCACAGGTCGAGGGCGCGCAGCAGCAGCTCGGAGAAGTCGATGACCCCGGCGCGGTCGCAAGCCTGTTCATAGGCGACATAAATGTCGCGCATGGTGGCCAGGAACAGGTCGCCGCTGGCCTGGATATGCCGTGGGCGCAGGCCCTCGTCCTTCTGGCCGTTGATGAACCACTGGACCTGGCGTGCCGGCCATTTCTGCTCGTCCAGGCCCATTTCGCGGATCACCCGCTTGACCAGGCGTTGCTGGTCGTCGCTGTCGAGGATCTGGAAGTTCTGCGCCAGCCCTGCCTCCTGCCAGTGTGCCCGCAACAGGCGGTGGGCCAGGCCGTGGAACGTGCCGACCCACATGCCGGCCGGGTTGATGCCCAGCAATTGCTCGATACGCTGGCGCATTTCCGCCGCGGCCTTGTTGGTGAAGGTCACCGACAGGATCGAGTGCGGCGAGGCCTGTTCGACCTGGATCAGCCAGGCGATACGGTGCACCAGCACGCGGGTCTTGCCCGAGCCGGCGCCGGCCAGCACCAGTTGGCGTCCGACGGAGGCCGCCACGGCCTGGCGCTGGGCGTCGTTGAGGGAGTTCAGCAGGAGGGAGAGGTCGTCATTATGCATGCGGGCATTCTATGGCCGCGCGCAGGCAGGGGCAAACGCCCGCGCTGCAAATCACCGTATAGGCCATCTACCGTTCATCGGCGCTGCTGGCAGCGCCCCGTGGTTGAGCGGTCAGACCTGGACGCACGAGACATTTTCCAAATCATGACGTAGAGCAGTTTGGTCTGACGCGACGCTTGTGTATTCTCCCTGCACATTTGTGGTCAGCCATAACAAGAACTCAAAAGAATCCAGCCATATGACCCAGGATTGCATGGCGATCGGAGCATCGCCGGAGACGACACGGAGCGTTCGCAGGCAATTCGCCACCCAGCTGTCGATCGAGCGGACTCGCCTGCTGTACCAGGGCTCTCTGCTGCCCACCTTGTTCATGTTGCTCAACGGCCTGCTCAGCGCCTGGTTGCTGTGGAGCCCTGGGCGCTACCTGCTGGTTGGCGTGTGGATGGCGTGGCTGCTGGCACTGGTGGTGCTGCGGGTGATCCAGGTGGCGGCCTTCGAATCGGCGACACCGGTTCGCCAGGCCAAGCCAGCCTGGCGGCGGATGTTCCTGCTCGGTTCGGCGTTCAGCGGCCTGACCTTGGCCAGTGCGGTGATCGCCCTGGCGCCGGCGGACAACTTCGTGCAGCAGGCCTGGGTATTCGGCCTGCTCGGGGCGGCGGCGTTGTCGGCCAGTGTCGCCTACGCGGTCAGCCTGCCGGCGTTTCTCAGCTTCGCGCTGCCATGCCTGCTGCCGCCGATCGCGTTTCTCTTCGTCTATGACGCCGGGCACCAGCGTGGCTGGGGGTGGCTGGGGCTGATCCTGCTGGTGGCGCTGATGGTAGTGGCCTGGCAGGTCAATCGTCTGATCGAGCGTGGCTTGCTGCGTCGCTTCCAGAACCAGGCCCTGATCGAACATCTGCAGTGCGCCCAGCGCCACAGCGAGGGTCTGAATCGCAAGCTCAGCGCCGAAATCGCCCAGCGCCGTCAGGCCGAGGACGACCTGCGCCAGGCGCATGCCGGCCTTGAACAGCGCGTGGCCGAACGCAGCCATGAGCTGGACCTGGCCAACCAGGCCCTGAGCAAGAGCGAGCAGCGCCTGGCCCTGGCCCTGCAGGCCAGCGAGCTGGGGCTGTGGGACTGGAACCTGGAGACCGACGAAGTCCATCACACACAACTGCATGCCCTGTTCGGCCTCGATGCCGAGCAGGTCCGTTCGGTGCGCGCCGACCTCAAGCCACGGCTGCACCCCGATGACCTGCCGCTGCTGCGGCGCACGCTGGTCGAACACCTCAAGGGGCGCACCGAGGACTATCGGGTCGAGTATCGGGTGCGTCACGCCCAGGGCCACTGGTGCTGGATCGAGGACCGTGGGCGGGCGGTGGAATCCGATGCCCAGGGCAAGGTCCTGCGCATGCTGGGCACCCGCCGTGACATCACCGCACAGAAGGAGCAGGAGGAGCAGCAGCGGCTGGCCGCTACGGTGTTCGAGGCAGCCAGCGAGGGGATCGCCATCCTCGATGCCGACTTCCAGCTGCTGGCGGTCAACCAGGCTTTCTGCGATGTCACCGGCTACGGCCGTGCCGAACTGATCGCCCGCAACGCCCTGGAACTGCCCTGTAGCCGTGACGCCCGGCGCCACAGCCAGGCCATCGACCAGGCGCTGGACCAACAGGGCCGCTGGCAGGGCGAGCTGGTCGAGGCGCGCAAGAGCGGCGAACTCTACCCCCAGTGGTTGCAACTCAACAGCGTGAGCGATGTGCGAGGGCGCATTGTCAATATCGTCGGTTTCTTCACCGACCTGTCGGCGCGTCGCGAATCCGAGGAGCGCCTGCGCTATCTGGCGCACTACGACGACCTCACCGGCCTGGCCAACCGTGCGCTGTTCCGCCTGCGCCTGCACGAGGCGGCGCAACGCATGCGCCTGAATGGCCGCAGCCTGGCGCTGCTGCACGTTGACCTGGACCGCTTCAAGCTGCTCAACGAGAGCCTGGGCCATGAGCTGGCCGACCAGTTGCTGAAAAAGATGGCCCAGCGCCTGGCCAACGCGGTGCCCGAGGCCGACACCGTGGCGCGCCTGTCCGGCGACGAGTTCGCGGTGCTGTTCGACGGCTATACCAACTTATCCAGCCTGGTGCGCGTCACCACCCGGTTGCTGGACAAACTGCGGGTGCCCCAGCGAGTGGGCGGGCACGAGGTGGTGATCAGCGCTTCGGTGGGCATCAGCCTGCTGTCCGACGCCAGCCTGGACCTCAATGCCCTGGTCAGCCAGGCTGACATGGCCAAGCAGCATGCCAAGCATCTGGGCGGCGACAGTTTCCAGTTCTATACCGAGAGCCTGCGTGCCAGCACCCTGGAGCGCCTGCAGCTGGAGAACCAGTTGCGCAAGGCTATCGACGAAGGCCAGCTGCTGGTCTACTACCAGCCCAAGCTGTGCCTGCGCACCGGTCAGCTGCACGCGGCCGAGGCCCTGGTGCGCTGGCAGCACCCGCAATGGGGCATGGTGCCACCCAGCGAGTTCATTGGCTTGGCGGAGGAAACCGGGCTGATCGCGCCGATGGGCGAGTTCGTGCTGCGCCAGGCCTGTTGGCAAGCCTGCGAGTGGTTGCGCCAGGGCCTGGAAGTGCGTGTTTCGGTCAACCTGTCGGTGTACCAGTTGCGCCAGGGCAAGCTGGTCAGCCTGGTGCGCCAGGTCCTGCAGGAGTCCGGCCTGGCGCCGCACCTGCTGGAGCTGGAACTGACCGAAAGCCAGTTGCTGGACAGTGTCGAGCACATCATCGCCACCTTCGAGCAGCTACACGCGCTGGGGGTTAAGCTGGCCATCGACGATTTCGGCACCGGCTACTCGTCACTGAGTTACCTCAAGCGCTTCCCGGTCGACTACGTGAAGATCGACCAGGCGTTCATCCGCGGCCTGCTCGAAGGCACGCAGGACGCGGCCATCACCCGGGCTATCATCGCCATGGCGCAGAGCCTGCAATTGAAGGTGGTGGCCGAAGGGGTGGAAACCCGTGAACAGCTGCAGTTTTTGCGCGAGCACGGCTGTGACGAGGTGCAGGGCTACCTGATCAGCCGGCCGGTCGATGCCGCGTCGTTCAAGGCGCTGCTGGGGCGTTCGAGCGCCGACTTGTTGGGCTAGTGTGGTTTTTTGCAAATACGACCAACGCCGCATGAGCGCAAAAAGCGCCGCGAGTTATGGTCGCTATTTGTGAAACATCACACTAGGCATGCCAGGCACGGCCCTGGCGCGCCAGCAGGCTGTTGGCCTGTTCCGGGCCATTGCTGCCGGCGGGGTAAGGGCGCGGCGCCTGGAAGTGCTCTTCCCAGCCCTGCAGGATCGGGTCGATCCAGGCCCAGGCGGCCTCGACTTCGTCGCGGCGCATGAACAGCGTCGAGTCGCCGTCCAGCACATCCAGCAGCAGGCGCTCGTAGGCGTCCCAGCGACGGGTCTGGGCGAAGGCCTGGGCCAGGTTGAGGTCCAGCTCCACTGGCGCCAGGCGCATGCCCTTGCCCGGGCTCTTGGTCATCATGCGCAGGCTGATGTGCTCGTCCGGTTGTAGCTGGATCAGCAGCTGGTTGACCTGGCCGCCGCTGAACAGCTCGTGCGGCACTGGTTTGAACTGGATGACGATCTGTGACGAGCGCCGCGCCATGCGCTTGCCGGTGCGCAGGTAGAAGGGCACGCCGGCCCAGCGCCAGTTGTCGATGTGCGCCTGGACCGCGACGAAGGTTTCGGTGTCGCTGTCGTTGTCCACGTCCTTCTCGAAATAGTAGGCAGGCACTTCCTGGCCGCCGATCTTGCCGGCACCGTACTGGCCGCGCACGGTCTTGTCCTGTACGTCCTGGCCGGTGATGGGCTTGAGGGCGCGGAGGATCTTCACCTTCTCGTCGCGTACCGCCTCGGCCTCGAACTGCGAGGGGGGCTCCATGGCCACTAGGCAGAGCAGTTGCAGCAGGTGGTTCTGCAGCATGTCGCGGGTGGCGCCGGCACGGTCGTAGTAGGCGCCACGGTTTTCCACGCCGAGGGTTTCACAGACGCTGATCTGCACATGGTCAACCTGGCCGTTGCGCCATACCGGCTCGAGCAAGGCGTTGGCAAAGCGCAGGGCCATGAGGTTCTGCACGGTTTCCTTGCCCAGGTAGTGGTCGATGCGAAAGACCTGGGATTCGTCGAACACTGCGCCGATCGCTTCGTTGATCGCGGTGGCCGACTCCAGCGAGTGGCCGATGGGCTTTTCCAGCACGATGCGCGCTTCGCTGTCGGCCAGGCCGGCGATGCGCAGGTGAGTGGCGATCGGCACGAACAGCTTGGGCGCGGTGGCCAGGTAGAAGATCCGCGTCAGCCCGCCGGGCTCGCCCAGGTAGCGGGCCAGGCGGCCGAAGTCGGCGCTCTGCGCCGCGTCCATGGGGAAGTAGTCGAGCCGTGCCGAAAAGCGCTGCCAGACGTCTTCGTCGAAGTCCTGGCGGGCGACCTGCGCCCGGCAATGGCGCTCGGCAAGCTTGACGTAGTCGTTGCGCGGCAGGTTGCGTCGGGCCAGGGCGATAATCCGCACGGCCGGGTGCAGGCGGGCTTCACGATACAGGTGGTAGAGCGCCGGGAGCAGTTTGTGCAGGGCCAGGTCACCCGTGCCGCCGAAGACCAGGATGTCGCAAGGAATCGTCAAACCACCACTCTCCACGTTCGATTAGCTGGGCGGGTTGGCAAGCATGTAGTATAACTACAAGAAAGCTACATCCCGGCACGCCGATCATAACCGAGTCCAGCCCGTGAATCTGTTGCAACATATCGACCAATCGCGGCACCTGCTGCGCAAATCGGAACTCAAAGTGGCCGACCATGTGCTGCTCGATCCGGCTGCCGTCATGCACAGCTCGATGGCCGACCTGGCGCACAGCGTGGGGATCAGCGAGCCGACCATCGTGCGCTTCTGCCGAGCGATCGGGTGCTCGGGCTTCCAGGATCTCAAACTCAAGCTGGCGCAAAGCCTGGCTGCCGGTGCCAGCTTCGGTCAGTTCGCCATCCACGAAGACGACTCGGTCGCCGACTACAGCCTGAAAATCTTCGACACCACCCTGCATACCTTGATGGAAGTGCGCGAACACCTCGATCCGCAAGCCTTGCAACAGGCGGTGACGGCCATGGCCCAGGCCCAGCGCGTGGAGTTCTACGGGTTTGGTGCCTCGGGCGCGGTCGCGGCGGATGCGCAGCACAAGTTCTTCCGCCTGCTGCTCAGCGCGGCGGCCTATTCCGATCCGCACATGCAGGCAATGTCGGCTGTCACGCTCAAGCCGGGCGATGTGGCGGTGTGCATTTCCCAGTCGGGGCGCTCGAAGGACCTGCTGATCACCGCCAACCTGGTGCGCGAGAGCGGTGCCAACCTGATCACCCTGTGCCCGAGCCAGACACCGCTGGCCGAGCTGTCGACGGTCAACCTGGCCATCGACGTGCATGAGGACACCGAAATCTACACGCCGCTGACCTCGCGCATCGCCCACCTGGTGGTGATCGACGTGCTGGCCATGGGTGTGGCCATGGCCCGCGGGCCGAGCCTGGTCAACCACCTGAAGAGCGTGAAGCGCAGCTTGCGCAGCCTGCGCCTGTCGCCCAAGTCGATCAAGGCGACCGACGACTGAGTCAAGGCAGTGCTTGCCTAGGGGCGGGCTGGCCCGCGCCCATGAAGATTTCATCATTTCGTCACCAATCCACCGCCAAACCGTAAACCACCGAAGCCAGTCTGAAACTCCCCGCATCCTTTCTGGGAGACAGGCAATGGCACGTGATCACGACGGTGTGTACCAACCCAACGCCAAGGCTCGCAAGCAGCAGGAAAAGGATCAGCGCCGCATGGAGTACCGCCGCGCGATCGAATGCTACTGCGACCAGCGCCAGTTGCTGCGCGAACTGGCCGACTACCCCGACCTGCAGGACCTCACGGTGTGGCAGGTATCGGCGGCAACTTCCCCGAGAAACGCTCAACAAGCCCGCTGATCATTGCACGTTCGCTGCGGATGAACGCTTGAAAGGCCAGGGCCACCGGCGATTGCCGCTTGCTCCGGGACTGCACCAGGCACCAGCTGCGGTACAACGGCAGTTCTTCCACCGGCAACTCCCTGAGCATGCCGGTGGCCAGTTCCATGTTGACCGCATGGCGAGTCAGCAGGGCAATGCCCAGCCCGGCCACCACGCATTCGCGCTGGGCATCGGTGGAGGCCACCTCGAGGGTCTGGGTGAAATGCACGCGCTTGTCCTTGAAAAACTCCTCGCAGGCCTTGCGGGTGCCCGAACCCTGTTCACGGACCAGCAAGGTATGCGGTTCGAGATCCTGCAGGCGCAGGCTGTCCGGCTTGCACAACGGGTGTTGCGGCGGTGCCACGGCGACGATCGGGTTGTTCAGGAAGGGCAGGAACTCCAGGCCCATGTCCTGGGGCACCATGGACATGATGACCAGATCGTCGCGGTTGTCCGACAGGCGCCTGATCGCCTGGGCACGGTTGACCACCGTCAAGGTGAGGTTGACCTCCGGGTGGCGCTGCTTGAAGGCGGCGAACAGGTGTGGCACGAAGTACTTGGCGCTGGATTCGATCGCCAGTTTCAGCTGACCCTGCAGTGAGCCCTGCATGTCCGACAGCTGCATGTCGAGGTTCTCCAGGCGCCCGAAGATATCCCGGCTGGCGCGTTGCAGCGCTTCGGCGGCCTCGGTCAGGTAGAGCTTCTTGCCGACATACTCGAACAGCGGCTGGCCGACCAGCTCCTCGAGCTGGCGGATCTGTAGACTAACGGCGGGTTGCGTCAGCGCCATCTCCTCGGCCGCCCGGCTGTAGGAGCGCAAATCACACACTTCGTTGAAGATCTGCAACTGACGTAAAGTCATACGCATCAATGACTTGCGCATTTTTTGCGGTACCCCGGCAAAACCTTGTTACCCAACTATAAGCTTTTGCTTATGCTGCCTCTAACAAATATTGATTTTTGTTTATCGACCTTCAGCGCTAGGGTGAATATGCGACTGGCCAGCGACGTCTGGTCACGCGCCGACCGGTAGAACCGGATCGTCTGTTCCTACGGCTTTGGGAAGACTCCAGTGATAACAAAAATCCTGATCGCCAACCGGGGTGAGATTGCAGTACGGATCGTGCGTGCCTGCGCCGAGATGGGCATTCGCTCCGTGGCGATCTACTCCGACGCCGACCGCCACGCCTTGCACGTCAAGCGCGCCGACGAGGCCTACAGCATCGGTGCCGAGCCCCTGGCCGGCTACCTGAACCCGCGCAAGCTGGTGAACCTTGCTGTCGAGACCGGCTGCGATGCCTTGCATCCCGGCTACGGTTTCCTGTCGGAAAACGCCGAACTGGCGGAGATCTGCGCTGAACGCGGGGTCAAGTTCATCGGCCCGGCCGCCGATGTCATTCGCCGCATGGGTGACAAGACCGAAGCGCGCCGCACCATGATCGCGGCCGGCGTGCCGGTCACCCCCGGTACCGAAGGCAACGTCGCCGATATTCATGAAGCCTTGCAGGAAGGCGACCGCATCGGTTACCCGGTGATGCTCAAGGCCACCTCCGGTGGTGGCGGGCGCGGCATCCGCCGCTGCAACAGCCGCGAGGAACTGGAACAGAATTTCCCCCGGGTGATTTCCGAGGCCACCAAAGCCTTCGGCTCGGCGGAAGTGTTCCTGGAAAAGTGCATCGTCAACCCCAAGCACATCGAGGCGCAGATTCTCGGTGACAGCTTCGGCAACGTGGTGCACCTGTTCGAGCGCGACTGCTCGATCCAGCGCCGCAACCAGAAACTCATCGAGATCGCCCCGAGCCCGCAGCTGACCCCTGAGCAGCGTGCCTACATCGGCGACCTGGCCGTGCGCGCGGCCAAGGCGGTGGACTACGAGAACGCCGGTACCGTGGAGTTCCTGCTCGCCGATGGCGAGGTGTACTTCATGGAGATGAACACCCGGGTGCAGGTGGAACACACCATCACCGAGGAAATCACCGGCATCGACATCGTCCGCGAGCAGATCCGCATCGCCTCCGGCCTGCCGCTGTCGATCAAGCAGGAAGACATCCAGCACCGCGGCTTTGCCTTGCAGTTTCGCATCAATGCCGAGGACCCGAAGAACAACTTCCTGCCCAGCTTCGGCAAGATCACCCGCTACTACGCCCCGGGCGGCCCAGGTGTGCGTACCGACACGGCGATCTACACCGGCTACACCATTCCGCCGTTCTACGACTCCATGTGCCTGAAACTGGTGGTCTGGGCGTTGACCTGGGAAGAAGCCATGGACCGCGGCCTGCGTGCCCTGGACGACATGCGCCTGCAGGGGGTCAAGACCACTGCCGCGTACTACCAGGAAATCCTGCGCAACCCGGAATTCCGTAGCGGCCAGTTCAACACCAGCTTCGTCGAAAGCCACCCTGAACTGACCAACTACTCGATCAAGCGCAAACCCGAAGAGCTGGCCCTGGCCATCGCCGCCGCCATCGCCGCCCACGCAGGCCTGTGAGGAACCGAACAATGTCCAAGAAAATCTTTGTTACCGACACGATCCTGCGCGACGCCCACCAGTCCCTGCTGGCCACCCGCATGCGCACCGAAGACATGCTGCCGATCTGCGACAAGCTCGACAAGGTCGGCTACTGGTCGCTGGAAGTCTGGGGCGGCGCCACCTTCGACGCCTGTGTGCGCTTCCTCAAGGAAGACCCGTGGGAGCGCCTGCGCAAGCTGCGTGCCGCACTGCCCAACACCCGTCTGCAGATGCTCCTGCGTGGGCAGAACCTGCTGGGCTACCGCCATTACAGCGACGATGTGGTCAAGGCCTTCGTGGCCAAGGCCGCGGTCAATGGCATCGACGTGTTCCGCATCTTCGACGCCATGAACGATGTGCGTAACCTGCGCGTGGCCATCGAAGCGGTGAAAGCCGCCGGCAAGCACGCCCAGGGCACCATCGCCTACACCACCAGCCCGGTGCATACCGTTGACGCCTTCGTGCAGCAGGCCAAGCAGATGGAAGCCATGGGTTGCGACTCGGTGGCGATCAAGGACATGGCTGGCCTGTTGACCCCGTTCGCCACCGGCGAGTTGGTCAAGGCACTGAAAGCCGAGCAGTCATTGCCGGTGTTCATCCACTCCCACGACACCGCCGGCCTGGCCGCGATGTGCCAGCTCAAGGCCGTCGAGAACGGCGTCGACCACATCGACACCGCGATTTCCAGCTTCGCCTGGGGCACCAGCCACCCGGGCACCGAGTCGATGGTCGCCGCGCTCAAGGGCAGCGAGTTCGACACCGGCCTGGACCTCGAGCTGCTGCAGGAGATCGGCCTGTACTTCTACGCCGTGCGCAAGAAGTACCACCAGTTCGAAAGCGAGTTCACCGCCGTGGATACCCGCGTGCAGGTCAACCAGGTACCGGGCGGGATGATTTCCAACCTGGCCAACCAGCTCAAGGAGCAGGGCGCGCTCAACCGCATGAACGAAGTGCTGGCGGAGATCCCGCGGGTGCGCGAAGACCTTGGCTTCCCGCCGCTGGTGACCCCGACCTCGCAGATCGTCGGCACCCAGGCGTTCTTCAACGTGTTGGCCGGCGAGCGCTACAAGACCATCACCAATGAAGTGAAGCTGTACCTGCAAGGCGGCTACGGTAAAGCCCCAGGTGTGGTCAACGAGCAACTGCGCCGCCAGGCGATCGGCAGCGAGGACGTGATCGACGTGCGCCCGGCCGACCTGCTCAAGCCGGAGATGGCCAAGCTGCGCGCCGACATTGGCGGCCTCGCGCACTCCGAGGAAGACGTGCTGACCTTCGCCATGTTCCCCGACATCGGCCGCAAGTTCCTCGAGGAGCGTGAAGCCGGCACCCTCAAGCCAGAAGCCTTGCTGCCGATTCCGGAAGCCGGCGCAGTGGGGGCAGTGGGCGGCGAAGGCGTGCCGACCGAGTTCGTCATCGATGTTCACGGTGAAACCTACCGCGTCGATATCACCGGTGTCGGCGTGAAGGCCGAAGGCAAGCGCCACTTCTACCTGTCCATCGACGGCATGCCGGAAGAGGTGGTGTTCGAGCCGCTCAACGAATTCGTCGGCGGTGGCGGCAGCAAGCGCAAGCAGGCCAGCGCGCCAGGCCACGTCAGCACCACCATGCCGGGCAACATCGTCGATGTGCTGGTCAAGGAAGGCGACGTGGTCAAGGCCGGCCAGGCGGTGCTTATCACCGAGGCGATGAAGATGGAGACCGAAGTCCAGGCGGCGATCGCCGGCAAGGTCGTGGCCATCCACGTGGCCAAGGGCGACCGGGTAACCCCGGGCGAAATCCTGATCGAGATCGAAGGCTGACAGAAGTCTTCATCTACAAGCGGTTAACCTCTGGGGAGCGGATGCTCCCCTTTTTTTAACTGCACTTTACTGCAGATTTTTGATGTCGCCTGATCGATAAATGCATTTAAATACATATTTTGAAGATGTTGTGAGATGGATCTGCACTATACTGCAGAGCTAATCAGATAGCGTTTCAAAAAAGTGCAGTAAAGTGCAGGTGGCCAATGAGCAGACTCACGCTCCAGCTATACACGGACGGCAAATGGCATGACGCCATGGCCTTGAACTTTGCTGCGCCTGAGCAAAGTTTGCTCAGCCCCTGCGAGTTTGCCTACACCTCCAGTTACGTAAAAAACCATCCAGACGCCTACGACAGCCTGTTCTGCCAAGCGGTAAGCGCCAGGCTACCCGTCGATTTTGGTGCTCATCGGCTGACACACGCGCCTGCATTCTTGTATGACATCGCCCCTGCGGGCGCGGCCAGGCGCTTCCTGCTCAAGCATATCGGCCGTGAGAAACCGGCAGACATCGGCGATGACCTGTTTTTGTTGGAGCGCTGTACACCTGCGCCTGTTGGCAACTTGCGTATCAAAGAGTCGATCGAGCGGCTGGAACTGGCAGACCCCTTGGGCTTCACCCGGGAGGATGTCGTCACCCGGGATCAACGCTTTCTGGAGTACGCCTATGAGCAGGGCGCGGCGATCGGTGGCGCAACAGGTGCCGGCGGAGAAGCGCCAAAGCTCTTGATGACCGAGGACGCCGGTGGCCGACTGTATCCGGACGCAGTGCTTGCTGATGAGCGCGCCCAGCGTCACTGGTTCATCAAGTTCGCCAGGAATCAGGCCCTGGCCAACGACCAGGAAATCCTGCGGGCTGAACACCTGTACTACAAAGCCTTGCAGCAGCTTGGCCTGGAAACGGTTGCCAGCTCGCACATGGCACTGGAAGAGGGCAGCAAACCCAGCCTGTGGCTGGAGCGCTTCGACCGACAGGTAACCACCCAAGGGGTAGAACGGTTCGCGGTGGAGTCGGTGTATGCACTGTGCGGCGTGACCGAAGCCGGTAGCCGAATGGGGCATCTGCAAGTGATAGAGGCTTTGGTCGGACTGTGGGTGGATGCAGGGCAGAGAGGTGAAGTGCCGGAAATGATTGCGGACTATTTGCGTCGAGACCTGATCAACAAGATTCTGGGCAACGCGGACAACCATGGACGCAACACGGCCATTATCCGCACGCGCGATGCGGTGCGCCTGGCGCCAATCTATGATTTGGCACCGATGGTGATGGACCAGGAAGGGACAACCCGGACGACCAAATGGCCGACACCCATCGAGCGTGCTGGTGATATCGACTGGCGGGCGGCCTGTGATGCCTTGGCGCCCCTCATGGATCCGGAGCAGGCCTTCCAGCGCCTGCGCCAGGATGCTCGCAACCTGCAGGCATTGCCGGACATCCTGTCCGACATGGGGCTCTCTGCTGCGGTAATGAACCATCCGGCCATCGCCCTTGGCGCACTGCAACAGCGGCTGAGCGCCTGGGGGCTGGCATGACAGTTTCCATTGATGTGCGCGGGTTGTTGATCGATGCTGTGCGCGAAGGTATCGCTGACGGCAGCCTGGAACTCGGCGCGGCAGTGCGACGGTTGCGTGTCGAGGTGGCCAAGATGCAGCAGGCGCCGTTTGCGAAGATGTGCAAGATTTCGGTTCGCACGCTGATCCAGATCGAGCAGGGGGAGGGCAACCCCACGCTCAAGTCGCTGAATGCCGTGTTCAGGCCGTTTGGCTTGAAAATGGGGGTGGTCAGTCGTAACCGTCCGATCAGCTGACGGTATCGCGGGGCAGGCCCAGGCGGCACGCCTCCAGCGTGCGTACTTGTCCCTCAGGCTGCTGGTTTTCCTCACTCAACCAACGCTCGAACCCCGCCGCCACGGTAGGCCATTCGGTATCGGTAATCGAATACCACGTTGTATCGCGATTACGGTCCTTGACCACCATGTGGTTGCGGAACACGCCCTCGAACATAAAACCGAACCGCTCTGCCGCGCGCTTGGAGCGGGAATTGGCGTCGTTGCACTTCCATTCCAGCCGGCGATTGCCCAGCTCGAAGCCCAGCTTGCTCAAAAGGTAAACCGCCTCGGTGCCTTTAGGCGTGCGCTGCATGGCGGCGCCGAAGGCGATGTGGCCGATCTCGAAGCGGCCCTGTTCGGGGACGATCGACATATAGCTGAGGATGCCTTGAACCTGGCCGCTGGCGCGGTCGATCACGCTGTAGAACAGCGGATCGCGGCTGGCGGCGTTGCCGTCGAGCCAGCGGTCGAAGCTGGCGCGTTCGGCGAATGGCCCGTAGGGCAGGTAGTCCCACAATACCGGGTCCGAACCCGGGCCTTGCAGCAAGTCCCAAAGGTCGTTGCCGTGGCGCGCCGGGTCAAGTTTCTCCAAGCGGATGAAACGGCCTTCGATGGGCTCGGCCTTGGGCGTACCGGCGGGTTTCCAGTTCAATGCGTCGTTCATGGGGGGCCTACAGTGCTTTGCGGAATTGGATGAAGCCCGGGCGCTCGGCGACCTGCTCGTACAAGCTGATGGCGGTGGCGTTGGTTTCGTGGGTCAGCCAGTGCACCTTGATGCTGCCGGCGGCCTTGGCCGTGGCGTAGACATGCTCGATGAGCTGCCGACCGATGCCCAGGCCACGCACTTCACTGTCCACGTAGAGGTCCTGCAAGTAGCAGGAGTTCTCGATGCTCCAGTTGGAACGATGGTAGATGAAGTTGACCATCCCCACCGCCTTGCCATCGACCCAGGCCAACACCGAATGGGTGGGTTCGTTCGCATCGAGCAGGCGTTGCCAGGTGCTGGTATTGACGGCGTCGGGCAGTTCGGTCTGGTAGAAGCGCAGGTAGGCCTGCCACAAGGGCAGCCAGGCGGCATGGTCTTCGGCGCGAACTGGGCGCAAGGTGATGGCTGTCATGGGTTTTTCCTTCAAAGGTCGCGCATGTGTGCAGCGAGTTGGTTATCCACAGGGTCGGCGCTGGCGGCCAGGCCTTCGCGGACCCCGGCGATGTCTTGTGCCGAACGGTTCTGGCTGAGCTTTCGTGCGCCCTGCAGGCGGGCGATGGGCAGGCGGAAACCGACTATGGCGCGGAGCATGCCGTCGAGGTAGTCCGCCGGAGCATCGGCGACACTCCATGGTGCTGCGCGGCCTTGCTCATGGCGCTCGGTCAGACGGCTGACGATGTCCAGCAATTGTGTCGGCGCGTGGATCACCTCCACCGGGCCCCAGGCATGCACCGCCATGTAGTTCCAGGTGGGCACTACCTTGGGGTTGTCGGCCTTGCTCGGGTAGTAGCCTGGGCTGACATAGGCGTCGGCGCCGGGGAACACCAGCAAGGCCTCAGCGCCTTGTGCCAGGTCCTGCCATTGCTGGTTGGCCCGGGCGAGATGGCCGTAGACCGTGCCGAATTCGCCTTCGCCGGTGGCGACCAGTATGGGCAGGTGGGTCGCCAGCAGCCCGTGCTCACCGTGGCTGACCAGCGTTGCCAGGCGGGTGTGCAGCATGTGCTGGTGCAGGCGGCCAAGGTCATGTTCCTGATGCGGTTTGCTGTTGTACATGCCAGTGTTCCTTGTGCTGTGGCTTCATCCTAGGCAGGCTATTGGCTCTGCGTAAGAGCCATTCATGACTGTTTTGATAGGTCCAATGCCATGAGCGAACGTACCCACGCGTTGCCTTTCGATCCAACCGGGATCGTCCTGGATCGCCGTCGCGGGCTCAGTCAGCAGCTCTACCAGGCATTGCGCGCGCGCGTGCTGGATGGGCGCCTGGAAGGCGGCACGCGGCTGCCGGCCACCCGTGACCTGGCGACAGTGCTGGCGTTGTCGCGCAACAGCGTGGTGCGTGCCTACGACCAGTTGTATGCCGAGGGCTTTATCGAAAGCCGGGTAGGCGATGGCACTTATGTAAGCCGTCTGGGAAAACTATCCACACAACTGTCCACAGGGTTATCCCTGGGTTTATCAACAGGCTTATCCACATTTCAGGCATCTGATACTGAGGATTTATCCAGTTTTGCACTGCGCAGTGAGCCATTGTTGCGTCTGAAAAAGCACCATTTACCGCCGCCCAAAGGCGATGCGCTGAGGGCTTTCAGGGTTGGCCTGCCAGCATTCGACCTGTTTCCTTTCGAGGTCTGGGCCAAGCTGCAAGCGGGTTTCTGGCGAAATCCCGACCCGGCGCTGCTCGGCTATGGCGACCCGGCAGGGGAGCTGCCATTGCGCGAATTGATCGCCACCTATCTGCGGCGGTCGCGGGGGCTTTCCTGCAGTGCTGAACAAATTGTGATCACCAGTGGTGCGCAGCAGGCAATCAGCCTTTGTGCACAGTTACTGTTGCAGCCTGGTGACGGAGTGGCTGTGGAAAACCCGGGCTACCGCGCTGCCGGGCACGCTTTCGCGCTGGCGGGGGCAAGGGTCAGGGGCGTGCCGGTAGATGAAGAGGGCATGGACTGTGCGCGTTTGGCCGAGCTGCCGGATTGCAGGCTGGCTTATGTGACCCCGGCTCACCAGTACCCTACCGGTGTGACCATGAGCCTGGCCCGGCGCCTCGCATTGCTGGCCTGGGCCGAGCGCCAGGACGGCTGGGTCGTCGAAGACGATTACGATGGCGAGTACCGCTACAGCGGTGCGCCTTTGGCACCGCTGGCGGCACTGGACCGGCAGGGTCGGGTGCTGTACGTGGGAACGTTCGGCAAGATCGCCTTTCCGGCTTTGCGGCTGGGTTACCTGGTGCTGCCCAGCCGCCTGGTGCAGGCATTCAGCCAGGCCAAGGCGCTGGCGGTGCGGCACTCGGAGGTCGGCACGCAATGTGTCATGGCGCAGTTCATGGCCCAAGGGCATTTCCAGCGGCATATCCGCCGTATGCGCCGGGCGGCGCTGGCCCGTAGGAATGTGCTGAAGGCCGGCTGGCCGGTGGACGTACCGGGGCTGGGGGCAATGCCGGACGTCGCAGCAGGGCTGCATGTGAAGGTGGCTGTGGATAACTTGGCGCGGGAGCAGGAGTTGGTGGCGCGGGCGGAGGCGGTCGGGGTGGAGGTCACTCCGCTGAGCAGCTACTGGCTGGAGGACAGCGCGGAGCCTGTGGATGAAAGGGCGGGGCTGGTGCTGGGGTTTGCGGCGGTGTCAGAAGGGGAGATTGCGCAGGCTCTTATGCGCCTGCGCAAGGCCTGGCGCTAGCCATCGCGAGCCAAGTTGGGCCGCCGCACCGCGATGGTGTTCAGGTGCCGGACTTGATCTTGGTCCAGGCCCGCGTCCGCGCCCGCTCGGCATCCCGTGGCAATGGCTTCAAGGTATACAACTTGGCCATCGCCTCCGCCGTCGGGTACAGGTTGGGGTTGTTGCGGATCGCCGGGCTGACCTTGTCGGTCGCATCCTTGTTCGGGTTCGGATAGCCGACGAAGTCGCTGATCGGCGCGATCACTTCTGGTCGCAACAGGTAGTTGATGAAAGTGTGGGCATCTTCCTGGTTGGCCGCGTTCTTGGGGATCGCCAGCATGTCGAACCAGATCGGTGCGCCTTCCTTGGGTAGGCGCATGTCCACCACCACGCCGTTCTTCGCTTCACGAGCCCGATTCGCGGCCTGGGAGAAGCTGCCCGAGTAGCCCACCGCCACACAGATATCACCATTGGCGATGTCGGCCATGTACTTGGACGAGTGGAAGTAGGTTACATGCGGGCGGATCTTCAGCAGCAGATCCTGGGCTTTCTGATAGTCGGCGGGCTTGCCGCTGTTGGGGTCCAGGCCCAGGTACGACAGCGCCAGCGGCAGGATCTCCGACGGCGAATCCAGCAGCGCCACGCCGCACTGCTTGAGCTTGGCGATGTTCTCTTCCTTGAAGATCAGGTCCCAGCTGTCCACCGGTGCGTCGTCGCCGAGCACCGCCTTGACCTTGGCTGGGTTGAAGCCGATCAGCACCGTGCCGTACATGTAAGGCACGGCGAACTTGTTACCGGGGTCGTTGGCCTCGATCAGCTTCATCAGCGCCGGATCCAGGTGCTGCCAATTGGGCAGCTTCGCCCGATCGAGAGGCTGGAACACGCCGGCCTCGATCTGCTTGGCGAGAAACACGTTGGACGGCACTACCACGTCATAGCCGGAGTTGCCGGTAAGCAGCTTGGCTTCCAGTGCTTCGTTGGTGTCGAAGATGTCGTAGATCAGCTTGACCCCGCTGTCCTTCTGGAAGTCGACCAGGGTTTGCGGGGTGATGTAGTCGAACCAGTTGTACACCTTCAGTGTGCCCGGTGCGGCGTGGGCTTGCAGGGCGCCGGTGAAAAGGCTGGTGGCGATGAGCGGGGCGAGCAGGCGTTTGAGTCGGGTCATGTTCACGCTCCTGGCTGGGCCTGCTGGAAACCTTCCAGCACATTGACCGCGTTGATGCCGATTTCCTCCACAGCGTAGCCGCCCTCCATCACGAACAAGGTCGGCTTGCCCAGCTGGGCGATGCGCTTGCCCATCGCCAGGTAGTCGGGACTGTCGAGCTTGAACTGGGAGATCGGGTCGTCCTTGAAGGTATCCACGCCAAGGGAGATCACCAGTACATCGGCATCGAAGGCGGCGATGCGCTGGCAGGCGTCTTCCAGGGCTGCGCTCCAGGCTGCCCAGTCGCTGCCGGCAGGCAGCG
Organism: Pseudomonas sp. CAM1A; assembly: GCF_047501685.1. Classification (NCBI taxonomy): domain Bacteria; kingdom Pseudomonadati; phylum Pseudomonadota; class Gammaproteobacteria; order Pseudomonadales; family Pseudomonadaceae; genus Pseudomonas; species Pseudomonas sp. CAM1A. The sequence goes on from NZ_JBFNXP010000001.1 coordinate 698,567, forward strand.
GGTAGTTGATGTTGCAGCCCTCGCCGGCACCTTCGCCGGTCTCGTCGGCGTAGCCGAGGAAAAACGGGAACTCGTCCTGCGGGTCGCCGTGGATCGAGGCGAAGAACACGTCGTTGCGGGTGTAGAAAATGTCCTGCGTACCGTTGCCATGGTGATAGTCGACATCGAGGATGGCCACCTTGCGCCGGCCTTGGTCGATGAAGGCCTGGGCGGCAATGGCTGCGTTGTTCAGGTAGCAGTAACCCCCCATCACTTCGCCTGCGGCGTGGTGCCCTGGCGGCCGGCACAGGGCGAAGGCGGCATGGGCGCCTTGCTGGATCGCGGCCTGGGCGGTCAGGGCGACCTGGGCGGCGCTGTAGGCGGCCTGCCAGGTGCCAGCGGTGATCGGTGCACCGGCGTCGAAGCTGTAGTAACCGAGCTCGCCGTGCAGGCCGCTTGGTTTGACCTGGCGCAGGGTGCGCGCCGGCCAGGTGAACGGCAGCAGGTCACCTTCCTGGCCAAGCGCGGCCCAACGGGCCCAAGCGCCTTCGAAGAAATCCAGGTAGTCGGCGCTGTGGATGCGCTGCAGCGGCGCGCGGCCAAAGTCGGCGGGGCCCTGCACGGGCCCGAGGTTGCGCTGCTTGACCCGCTCAAGGACGTGGTCGGCGCGCGACGGCATTTCGAAACAGGGCATCAGCTTGCCGTCGATGAGCTCGCAGCGGCCATGGTGCAGGCGGTGGTCATCGGAATAGATCGTCAGCATTTATTGTTCTCCGGTAGGGCTGGCGTGGACCAATTCTGCTGGGTAGCCAGGTGAGGGAGAACGATGGGAACGGCCAAAAGGGGATCGATGTGGCCAAGCCATCCTGGCTGACCCTTTCGCGGGGCAAGCCCGCTCCCACGTGATAGTCGTGGGAGCGGGCTTGCCCCGCGATGAGGCCGGTACAGGTCAACCGCGAAAATGGCTCGGCGCCACGCCGCTCCAGCGCTGGAAGGCATGCCGGAAGCTCGCGGTCTCGCTGAACCCCAAGGTTTCGGCAATGCGGTAGATCGGCATCTGGTCCTCGGCCAGCAACTGCTTGGCCCGCTCGAAGCGCAACTCGTCGAGCAACTGTTGATAACTGCTGCCCAGCGCCTGCAGGTGCCGGCGCAAGGTGCGCGACGAGCAGTTCATCTGCCGTGCCAGGCCGTCCAGCCCGGGAGCGGCCTCCAGCTGCTGGATCAGTAACTGGCGAATGCGTCCGAGCCAGGCCTGGCGTCCGGTGAACTCCAGGTTCAGCCGACGGCAGCGTTCGCCCATGGCCTTGTGAGTGATCGGATCGGCCAGCGGCAGTGGCATGTCCAGCCAGCGGCGCTCGAAGGCAAAGGCGTTGTCGCCGGCCTCGAAGCCGAGCGGGCACTGGAATGCACTGTCGTAGAGCGCGTGGTAGCCGGGGCGCGAGTGTTCGAAACGCGCCGCCAGCAGCGGCAGCGGGCGGCCGAGCAAATCGTCACAGATCACTTTCAGCGACAGCAGGCAGAATTCGGCATTGAAGGCGGCCAGCCCAGGCGCATCGTAATGGTCGCTGGCGCTGAGCCACACGCGCTGGCCATCATCCACCAGGCGCAGCTGGAAAACTGTTCCCAGCAGTGCCGGAAAGGTCAGCGCCAGGCGCAGGGCGTCACCCAAAGTGGCACTGGAGAGCAGGGCGTAACCGAGCATGCCGTAGCACGACACGTGCATGCGCCGGCCGAGTTCCAGGCCGATGTCCTGGCGCCGGGCAACGGCGTTGGCGCAGACCTGCAGTTCCTGCTGGGTGGTGATGCGCGCATCGGCGTGGCCCAGGTCTGCGGGGCCTATGCCGCTGCCGGCGAGCATGTGCTGCGCGTCCACGCCGTCTTCCTGAAACACCTGGAGGATCAGCGAAACCGCGTTGAGGGTGGTGAGGTGGCTGTGCAGCATGCTCGGCATCCCGTTGGGCTGGGGAGCATTATCGAGCAAGTTGTGTGCCGTTCAGCAGGCGCCTGTTCCGTGCATAAAAAAAGGGCCCGTAGCATGCGCTCGGGCCCTTGAAAGGTTGAGAGGTGTCTAGTCCCTCGACCTGGTGAGACTGTTTGCAGCGGCCTGGGTTACGCCTTCAGCGGAACCAGACGGGGAGCGATCATGTTTTCCGGACGCAGGATGTCGTTGAGCATCTCTTCGTCCAGCAGCTTCTCTTCGCGCACCAGTTCCAGCACGCCGCGGCCGGTTTCCAGGGCGACGCGGGCGATACGGGTGGCGTTTTCGTAGCCGATGTACGGGTTCAGGGCGGTGACCAGGCCGATCGAGTGCTCGACCAGTTCACGGCAGCGCTGTTCGTTGGCGGTGATGCCGACGATGCAGTGCTCGCGCAGCATGTCCATGGCGCGTTGCAGCAGGCGGATCGAGTCGAAGATCTTGTAGGCGATCAGCGGTTCCATCACGTTCAGCTGCAGCTGGCCACCTTCGGCGGCGACGGTCAGGGCCAGGTCGTTGCCCATGATGGCGAACGCGACTTGGTTGACGGCTTCCGGGATAACCGGGTTGACCTTGCCTGGCATGATCGAGCTGCCTGGCTGGCGCGCCGGCAGGTTGATCTCGTTGATGCCGGTGCGTGGGCCGCTGGACAGCAGGCGCAGGTCGTTGCAGATCTTCGACAGCTTGACCGCGGTGCGCTTGAGCATGCCGGAGAACAGCACGAAGGCGCCCATGTCGGAGGTGGCTTCGATCAGGTCGGCAGCCGGCACCAGCGGCTGGCCGCTGATGATCGCCAGGCGCTGCACGGCCAGCATCTGGTAGCCCGGGTCGGCGTTGATGCCGGTACCGATGGCGGTGCCACCCAGGTTGATTTCGGTCAGCAGTTCCGGAGCCAGCGAGCGCAGGCGCTGCAGGTCTTCGGTCATGGTGGTGGCGAAGGCGCGGAATTCCTGGCCCAGGGTCATCGGCACGGCGTCCTGCAGCTGGGTACGGCCCATCTTCAGTACGTGGTCGAACTCTTTACCTTTGGCAGCGAATGCCTGGATCAGGCTGTCGAGGCTGGCCAGCAGGGCGTCGTGGCCCAGCAGCAGACCCAGACGGATCGCGGTCGGGTAGGCGTCGTTGGTCGACTGCGCCATGTTCACATCGTTGTTCGGGTGCAGGTACTGGTACTCACCCTTCTGGTGACCCATGGCCTCCAGCGCGATGTTGGCGATGACTTCGTTGGCGTTCATGTTGGTGGAAGTACCAGCACCGCCTTGAATCATGTCCACCACGAACTGCTCGTGGTAGTCGCCTTTGATCAGTCGTGCGCAGGCTGCGCTGATCGCGGCGTGCTTGGCATCGCTCAGGTGCCCCAGCTCACGGTTGGCGTCAGCAGCTGCCTGCTTGACCATCGCCAGGCCGACTACCAGTTTCGGGTAGTGCGACAGCGGAACACCGGAGAGGTGGAAGTTGTTGGCAGCGCGCAGAGTCTGGATGCCGTAGTAGGCATCGGCAGGGACTTCAAGGGTACCAAGCAGATCTTTTTCGACGCGGAACGATGCAGCGGAGGACATGATGGATATCATCTCGATTTTGACCCGGCACCTGCCGGAATGGCGCCAATGCTAGGGCTGCCCAGATTTTGCGGCCAATGCTGTTGCACGCTAACCTATGCGCAAACGGCATACGGTTTGATGTGACGCCGATTGACAATCGAGCGTGTTCCATTTTGGTGCACGCAGTGCGGAGTAGTCGATGAACCTCGAAAGCAAATGGCTGGAGGACTTCAGTGCCCTGGCCTCGACCCGCAGTTTCTCGCAAGCGGCCGAGCGCCGGTTCGTTACCCAGCCAGCGTTCAGCCGACGCATACGCAGCCTGGAAGCGGCGCTTGGCCTGACCTTGGTGAATCGTTCCCGCACACCTATCGAACTGACCGAGGCCGGGCAGCTGTTTCTCGTCACTGCGCGCACCGTTGTCGACCAGTTGAGCGAAGTTCTTCGCCATTTACATCACCTGGAAGGCGGCCAGGGCGAGGTGATCCAGGTCTCGGCCGCGCACTCTTTGGCATCGGGCTTTTTCCCGCGCTGGGTGGCGCAATTGCGCAACGATGGCCTGAACATCGCCACGCGCCTGGTCGCCACCAACGTCGGCGATGCGGTGCATGCATTGCGCGAAGGCGGCTGTGACCTGATGCTGGCGTTCTATGACCCGGACGCGGCGCTGCAAATGGACGCCGAGATCTTCCCGTCACTGCACATGGGCACTACCGAAATGCTTCCGGTGTGTGCCGTGGGCCCCGACGGCAAGCCGTTGTTCGACCTGGAGGGGGAGGCCAGCGTGCCGTTGCTGGCCTACAGCGCCGGCGCTTTCCTCGGCCGATCAGTCAACTTGCTGCTGCGCCAGCGCAACCTGCGCTATACCACTGTCTATGAAACGGCCATGGCCGACAGCCTCAAGAGCATGGCGCTCGAAGGCATGGGTATCGCCTGGGTGCCGAAACTGTCGATGCGCGGCGAGCTGGAGCGCGGCGAGCTGGCGATCTGCGGTGGCAGCCAGTGGCATGTGCCACTGGAAATCCGCCTGTATCGCTGTGCCCTGGTGCGCAAGGCCAACGTGCGCTTGCTGTGGCGCAAGCTGGAGGGTGGTTCAGTTGACCCAAAAGTCAGCCAAACCCCCGAAAAATAAGGCCGACAGTTGGTCGCCGGGGTGCCTTAAACGCACTCCCTTGCGGTATACTGCGCGGCCTTTCGACCGGACAGCTCCGGTCCAGATCAGCAAACAAGCCACGCCGGTCGTCCCGCGTGGCTTGTTGTTTTTTGACGCGCCTGCGGGCGCACAAGCGAAGAGGCTCGACGATGAGTGCACTGGTTGGCGTGATCATGGGCTCCAAGTCCGATTGGTCCACCCTTAGCCACACCGCCGATATGCTGGAAAAACTCGGCATTCCCTACGAAGTGAAGGTGGTTTCCGCCCACCGCACCCCGGACCTGCTGTTCCAGTACGCCGATGAGGCCGAAGGCCGCGGCATCGAAGTGATCATCGCCGGTGCCGGCGGCGCCGCCCACCTGCCGGGCATGTGCGCCGCCAAGACCCACCTGCCGGTGCTCGGCGTGCCGGTGCAGTCGTCGATGCTGTCGGGTGTCGATTCGCTGCTGTCGATCGTGCAGATGCCTGCCGGCGTCCCGGTCGCCACCCTGGCCATCGGCAAGGCTGGCGCGATCAACGCAGCCTTGCTGTCGGCGAGCATCCTCGGGGCCAAGCACCCGCAGTTCCACGCGGCGCTCAAGCAGTTCCGCACCGAGCAGACCGACACCGTGCTGGACAATCCAGACCCGCGTCAGGCTTGAGGCTGAAACCCATGAAGATCGGTGTAATCGGTGGTGGCCAGCTGGGCCGCATGCTGGCCCTGGCGGGCACTCCGCTGGGCATGAACTTCGCTTTCCTCGACCCGGCACCGGACGCCTGCGCCGCGCCGCTGGGCGAGCACCTGCGCGCCGATTACGGCGACCAGGACCATCTGCGCCAGCTGGCCGACGAAGTCGACCTGGTGACCTTCGAGTTCGAAAGCGTGCCGGCCGAGACCGTGGCCTTCCTCTCGCAGTTCGTCCCGGTCTACCCGAGCGCCGAGGCCCTGCGCATCGCCCGTGACCGCCTGTTCGAGAAGAGCATGTTCCGCGACCTGGGGATTCCCACCCCGGCCTTTGCCGACATTCTTTCGCAGGCGGACCTCGATGCCGCGGTGGCCAGCATCGGCCTGCCGGCCGTGCTCAAGACCCGCACCCTGGGTTACGACGGCAAGGGCCAGAAGGTCCTGCGCAAGCCCGAAGACGTGGTCGGCACTTTCGCCGAACTGGGCAGCGTGCCGTGCCTGCTTGAAGGCTTCGTGCCGTTCACCGGTGAAGTGTCGCTGGTGGCCGTGCGTGCCCGCGATGGCGAAACCCGCTTCTACCCGCTGGTGCACAACACCCACGACAGCGGCATCCTGCGCCTGTCGGTGGCAAGCGTTGCGCACCCGCTGCAGGCCTTGGCCGAAGACTACGTCGGCCGCGTGCTGCAGAAGCTCGACTACGTCGGCGTCATGGCCTTCGAGTTCTTCGAAGTCGACGGTGGCCTGAAGGCCAACGAAATCGCCCCGCGTGTGCACAACTCCGGGCACTGGACCATCGAAGGCAGCGAGTGCAGCCAGTTCGAGAACCACCTGCGCGCCGTGGCCGGCCTGCCGTTGGGCTCGACCGCCAAGGTCGGCGAGAGCGCCATGCTCAACTTCATCGGTGAAGTGCCGCCGGTGGATAAGGTGGTCGCCATCGATGACTGTCACCTGCACCACTACGGCAAGGCATTCAAGGTCGGGCGCAAGGTCGGCCACGCCACCCTGCGCTGCCAGGACATGGCCACCCTCAAGGCCAAGATTGCCGAAGTAGAGGCGTTGATCGCCGGCTGATCGAACTTCTGCCGGGCATTGCCGCTCTGAGATGGCAACATGCCAAAGCGCTGACTAGGCTTTGGCATGTTTCATGTTCATCACAGAGGGATTGCCATGGGCATCATTGGAACCATCTTCATCGGCCTGATCGTCGGCCTGCTGGCGCGTTTCCTGAAACCGGGTGACGACAGCATGGGCTGGATCATGACCATCCTCCTCGGCATCGCCGGTTCCCTGGCCGCCACCTACGGCGGACAAGCCCTGGGCATCTACGAGGCCGGGCAGGCCGCGGGCTTCTTCGGGGCCCTGGTCGGCGCGATCATCCTGCTGGTGATCTACGGCTTCATCAAGAAACGCTGAATTCCCGCTAGAATGCCCGGCAATTCATCCTGAGTTGCCGAGCATTTTCATGCGTGCGTTATTCCTCATCCCCCTGTTGCTGACCAGCGCCCTGGCCCATGCCGAGCTGCCCGAGACCGACTGGCTGGAGCTGATGCCCAAGTCGGACCAGAAGGCGCTCGAGCAGATGCCCGAGATCGACCACAACTCCCCGGAAGCCTTGGGCACCTTCACCGCCAAGGGGGGGCTGAAGCAGAGCAAGGGCCTGCCGGCAGTGATGTACTCGACCAAGACCGTGGCCGCCATGAACGGCAGGCAGATCCGCCTGGGTGGGTATCCGGTGCCGCTGGAGAGCGATGCCAAAGGCAACAGCACGCTGTTTTTCCTGGTGCCGTACCCGGGGGCCTGCATCCACGTGCCGCCGCCGCCACCGAACCAGTTGGTGCTGGTGCGGTATCCGAAAGGATTGAAGATCGACGATATCTACACACCGTTGTGGGTGACCGGCACCTTGAAGGTGGAGAAAGTCAGCAATGACCTGGCGGATGCGGCGTATGCGTTGGAGGCGGGGCAGGTGAGGGTGGTGGAGGATGCGGACCTGTAGGCATTGTAATGCCTTGGCTGGCCCTATCGCCGGCTTGCCGGCGATGCGGTCGGCCGAAATGCCTGAATCAGAGCGCCTCGCTACCGATCGCCACGCTCATCGCATGAGTCGCCCCTGGCTTGAGCACCACCACGTCATCCATCACATTCGCCGTCTCGATGCACAGCATGCGCTGCCAGCCATCGTCGGCCATGTCCGGCAGGTCGCGGGCGCGGTCGGTCCAGGGGTTCCAGATTACCGCAGTGCGTGAGCCGCCAGCGGTAAGGGTGATACGCCGGTTCCAGTGCGGATCGACAATTGCCAGTTGCGCAGGCGCGTTCAGGTAGATGCGATCAGTCTCGCCCGCGAAACCCAGGTTGCCCTGCTGTTTGCGTTGTTCCCAGTTGGCCAGTGTTTCGATGTAGGCCAACCCGTCCACGCCTTCCACCTGCAGCTGGCGCACATCGCTCACGGCGAAATAGCTGTGCAGGGCCTGGCTCAGGGTAACGTCGGTATTGCCGAGGTTGTAGCTGGTCAGGGTGAGCTTCAGCTGGTCACCCAGCTCTACCAGGAGCTTGAGTTGGACCTCATGAGGCCAACCCGGCAGGTCGCCTTGGGCTTCGGGCAATTCGAACTCGACCTGCAGGTGATCGCCTTGTTCCTCGGCGCGCAACAACTGCCAGTCGCGGCCACGCACCAGGCCGTGGGCCGGCGGCTGCTCGCCCTTGAACATGGCTTTGACCGAATCCGGGTTGCGTTCGAAGATACCGAACCAAGGCCAGCACACGGGTGCGCCGGCACGCACCGACTTGCCCTGGCGGAAGATCGCCTGGTCGCTCAGCCACAGCAGCGGTGGCTGGCCCAGGCGCTGATAGCTCAGGACCTGGGCGCCCTGCTGGGCAATCAGTAGTTCGGCATGATCGCTGGTGATGCGCCAGCAGTTGAGTTCGCCGTGCAGCTCGGTCTCGACCGTGAAGTTAGCCATTGCGCTCGTCTCATTGATTGTCTGTCAGGCCGTTGGACCCGGTGACGTGCAATGAGTTTACCGCTCGCCAGGCTCAGCGACGAGGTACGGAGCGAGTGCGACCACTGCCATCGATGGCGACGAACACGAACACCGCCTCGGTGACCTTGCGCCATTCGCTGGACAGCGGGTCGTCGCTCCACACTTCGACCATCATCTGGATCGAGCTGCGGCCGATCTCCAGGGTCTGGGTATAAAAGGACAGTTGCGCGCCCACGGCCACCGGGACCAGGAACGCCATGCGGTCGATGGCTACCGTGGCCACTCGGCCTCCGGCGACGCGGCTGGCCATGGCGGTGCCGGCCAGGTCCATCTGGGCGACCAGCCAGCCGCCGAAGATATCGCCGAAACCATTGGTTTCGCGCGGCAGCGCGGTGATCTGCAAGGCCAGGTCGCCTTGCGGGATAGGATCTTCTTGTTCGAGCTCAATCATGCCGTGGGGCCTCTGACCCGTGACGCTTCGTTGGTGGCGCAATAACGGACGCCGTAAAAACGATTCAGCAACACGCATACTACGCTGATTTCGCTTCAGGGGGCGGCCTCAGGGAAACTCTGCGAAACAGTCTGACAACGATGACCGACGTTTTCGCACAACATCCCTCAGGATAAGCAACCTTTTCCTACGAGCGGGCAGTATATATACCTGCACAGCCAGCGACGACCGCGCATTCATGAATATCTGTATGGATTTTGTACCGCTATGAGCGCGGCTCGGCAATTTGCTATCTTCGCCGACTACTCAATCCAGAAGCCGCATGCCAAGCGGTCCGCAGACCTACAAGAGAAAGAACAGCGATGACCTCCGTGCAGAGCAGTATCGAGCAGCCGTCCCGGCCGTTGTCCCGCAGTGACTACAAGACCCTCTCGCTGTCCGCCCTGGGCGGTGCCCTGGAGTTCTACGACTTCATCATCTTCGTGTTCTTCGCCACGGTGGTGGGCAAGCTGTTCTTCCCCGCCGACATGCCCGAATGGCTGCGCCTGATGCAGACCTTCGGCATCTTCGCCGCCGGCTACCTGGCCCGGCCATTGGGCGGCATCGTCATGGCCCACTTCGGCGACCTGCTCGGACGCAAGAAGATGTTCACCCTGAGCATTTTCATGATGGCCGTGCCGACCCTGGTGATGGGGCTGCTGCCCACCTATGCGCAGATTGGCCTGTGGGCGCCGATCCTGCTGCTGCTGATGCGGGTTATCCAGGGCGCGGCCATCGGTGGCGAGGTGCCCGGGGCCTGGGTGTTCGTCTCCGAGCACGTGCCGGCGCGCAACACCGGCTATGCCTGCGGCACCCTGACCGCCGGCCTGACCTCGGGCATCCTGCTTGGCTCGCTGGTGGCGACGCTGATCAACACGATCTACAGCCCCGAGGAAGTGGCGGACTACGCCTGGCGTATCCCGTTCCTGCTCGGTGGGGTGTTCGGCTTCTTCGCGGTCTACCTGCGCCGCTGGCTGCATGAGACCCCGGTGTTCGCCGAGATGCAGGCGCGCAAGGCTCTGGCCGAGGAGTTGCCACTGCGCGCGGTGCTGCGTGATCATCGCGGCGCGATCATCCTGTCGATGCTGCTGACCTGGCTGCTGTCGGCCGGCATCGTGGTGATCATCCTGATGACCCCGGCCTTGCTACAGAGCCTCTACCACGTCAGCCCCACCGACTCGCTAAAGGCCAATAGCCTGGCCATCGTGCTGCTCAGCCTGGGCTGCGTCGGCGCTGGCAGCCTGGCCGACCGTTTCGGTGCCGGTCGGGTGTTCATCCTCGGCAGCCTGGCGCTGCTGGCGTCGTCCTGGGCCTTCTACCACAGCCTGCCGACCCGCCCGGACCTGCTGTTCCCGCTCTATGCGCTGACTGGCCTGTGCGTGGGTATCGTCGGCGCCGTGCCTTACGTGATGGTCAAGGCGTTCCCGCCGGTAGTGCGCTTCAGCGGCCTGTCGTTCTCCTACAACCTGGCCTATGCGATCTTCGGTGGCCTCACGCCGATGGTAGTGACTGCGCTGCTGAAGTTCAGTCCGATGGCACCCGCCTATTACGTGGCGTGCCTGTGCGCCGTTGGTCTACTGGTGGGCATCTATCTGCTCGCACGCAAACGCTGAAACCCGCTCTAACTCCCCCTCTGCAACATCCTGTAAAGGCCATCCCGGTTACCGGTGATGGCCTTTCATCCAATTGTCACATTCGAGTCATAGAGTGTTCATGCGGCCTGCAGATACTTGGGCCCGTTCCATCTCACAACCCACGATATTCCTGCTAGGAGCAAGGCATGAAACTGAAGCGTTTGATGGCGGCCCTGACCTTTGCCGCCGCTGGCGTCGCTGCCGCCAATGCGGTCGCCGCTGTCGATCCTGCAATCCCGACCTACACCAAGACCACCGGTGTTTCGGGCAACCTCTCCAGCGTCGGTTCCGACACCCTCGCGAACCTGATGACCCTGTGGGCCGAGGCCTACAAGAAGGAATATCCGAACGTAAACATCCAGATCCAGGCCGCCGGTTCCTCGACCGCGCCACCTGCCCTGACTGAAGGCACCGCCAACCTGGGCCCGATGAGCCGCAAGATGAAGGACGTCGAGCTGCAGGCGTTCGAGCAGAAGTACGGCTACAAGCCGACTGCCATCCCGGTTGCCGTTGACGCCCTGGCCGTGTTCGTTCACAAGGACAACCCGATCAAAGGCCTGACCATGGCCCAGGTCGACGCCATCTTCTCCTCCACCCGTCTGTGCGGTGGCAAAGCCGACGTCAAGACCTGGGGCGACCTGGGTGTGACCGGCGACCTGGCCAACAAGCCAGTTCAGCTGTTCGGCCGTAACTCGGTATCCGGCACCTACGGCTACTTCAAGGAAGAAGCCCTGTGCAAAGGCGACTTCAAGCCTAACGTCAACGAACAGCCTGGCTCGGCTTCGGTCGTGCAGTCGATCAGTTCCTCGCTGAACGGCATCGGCTACTCGGGCATCGGCTACAAGACCGCCAGCGTCAAGACCGTGGCCCTGGCCAAGAAAGAAGGCGGCGCGTTCGTCGAAGACAACGAAGCCAACGCCCTGAACGGTACCTACCCGCTGTCGCGCTTCCTCTACGTCTACGTCAACAAGGCCCCGAACAAGCCTCTGGCCCCGCTGGAAGCCGAGTTCGTCAAGCTGGTGCTGTCGCAGGCCGGCCAGCAAGTTGTCGTGAAGGACGGCTACATCCCGCTGCCAGCCAAGGTGGTCGACAAGACCCTGGCCGACCTGGGCCTGTCCCACGCGGGTAACGTTGCAAAGAAGTAAGTAATTGAGGATGAGGCCGGTGCCAAAAATGCCGGCCTCCTCCACGAATTCCTTAGTCCGAAGCCAGGGCTCCTGCGCGGCGGGCTTTTTTGCGTCACTGCACTGTCATGTTTTTGTCATACGGGACCGCTAGGGTGTGCGCATGAATGATCTGGCCAACTCCACAATGACCCAAAATTCTCCTCCGGTGCGCATTGACTTCAATACGCCCGAGTTGCAACGCAAGCGCCGCCTGCGCGCCCTCAAGGATCGCCTGACCCGCTGGTACGTCCTGGTGGGCGGGCTCGCCGTGCTGGCGGCGATCACGCTGATCTTCTTCTACCTGGCCTATGTGGTGCTGCCGCTGTTCCAGGGTGCCACGCTGTCCAGCAAGAAGGCGCTGGAGCCGACCTGGCTGCAGCAGGACGCCGGTAAACCGCTGCTGATCGCCCTCGAGGAACAGAACCTCGTGGGTATGCGTGTATCCGACAAGGGCCAGGCCCTGTTCTTCGATACCAAGACCGGCAACGAACTGAAGCGCGTCGACCTGCCGCTGCCGGCCGGCGCCCAGGTCAGCTCGATCAGCACCGACCAGCCGGGCAGCCCGCTGGTGGTGGTGGGCCTGTCCAACGGCCAGGCGCTGGTGTTCCACCACACCTACAAGATCACCTATCCGGACAACAAGAAGACCATCGAGGCGGGCATCGACTTCCCCTATGGTCAGGACCTGTTCACCCTGGATGACCAAGGCCGCGCACTGGAACATGTGAGCGTCAACGTCAACGGCGACACTTTGTTGCTGGCCGGTTCCACCGGTGCGCACCTGCAGGTGATCGAACTGTCGCGCACCGAGAACATGATGACCGACGAGGTCACTGTCGAGCAGAACCGTATCGAACTGCCGCAGATGACCGAGGTGGTGAAGAACATCTTCATCGACCCGCGCCAGCAGTGGCTGTACGTGGTCAACGGCCGTGCCACCGCCGACGTGTTCAGCCTGCGCGACAAGAGCCTCAACGGCCGCTACAAGCTGCTCGAGGACGGCAACGCCGAGATCACCGCGACCGCCCAGCTGGTCGGTGGCATCTCGCTGATCTTCGGTGACTCCAAGGGTGGCCTGAGCCAGTGGTTCATGGCCCGTGACCCCGATGGCGAGTCGCGCTTCAAGTTGATCCGCAGCTTCCAGATGGGCAAGGCCCCGGTGGTGCAGATCGACGCCGAGGAGCGCCGCAAGGGCTTCATCGCTCTGGATAGCGAAGGCAAGCTCGGCGTGTTCCACAGCACCGCGCACCGTACCCTGCTGGTCGAGCCGGTCGCCGAAGGCGCGGGCATCCTCGCCCTGTCGCCACGCGCCAACCGCATCATCATCGAGCAAGGCGGCAAGCTGTTGCCGCTGAGCCTGAAGAACCCGCACCCGGAAGTCTCGTTCAGCGCGCTGTGGGGCAAGGTCTGGTACGAGAACTACGACGAGCCCAAGTATGTCTGGCAGTCGACCGCCTCGAATACCGACTTCGAACCCAAGCTGAGCCTGTCGCCGCTGACCTTCGGTACGCTCAAGGCCGCGTTCTACGCGATGATCCTGGCCGCGCCGCTGGCCATTGCCGCCGCCATCTACACCGCCTACTTCATGGCCCCGGGCATGCGCCGCAAGGTCAAGCCGGTGATCGAGTTGATGGAAGCGATGCCGACGGTGATCCTCGGCTTCTTCGCTGGCCTGTTCCTGGCGCCGTATCTGGAAGGTCACCTGCCGGGCGTGTTCAGCCTGTTCCTGATCATGCCGATCGGTATCCTGCTCGCCGGCTTCAGCTGGAGCCGCCTGCCGGAGTCGATCCGCCTGCGCATCCCGGATGGCTGGGAAGCGGCGATCCTGATCCCGGTCATCCTCGTGATCGGTTGGTTTGCCCTGTACATGAGCCCGTTCCTCGAGAGCTGGTTCTTCAATGGCGACATGCGCCTGTGGATCAGCAACGACATCGGCATCACCTACGACCAGCGCAACGCCCTGGTGGTCGGTATCGCCATGGGCTTCGCGGTCATCCCGAACATCTACTCCATCGCCGAAGACGCCGTGTTCAGCGTGCCGCGCAGCCTGACCCTGGGTTCGCTGGCCCTGGGCGCGACGCCATGGCAGACCTTGACCCGCGTGGTCATCCTCACCGCCAGCCCGGGCATCTTCTCGGCGCTGATGATCGGCATGGGCCGTGCGGTGGGCGAGACCATGATCGTGCTGATGGCCACCGGCAACACCCCGGTGATGGAGCTGAACCTGTTCGAGGGCATGCGCACCCTGGCCGCCAACGTGGCCGTGGAAATGCCCGAATCGGAAGTCGGCGGTAGCCACTATCGTGTGCTGTTCCTCGCCGCCCTCGTGCTGCTGATGTTCACCTTCGTGATGAACACCCTGGCCGAGCTGATTCGCCAGCGCCTGCGCAAGAAATACTCGTCGCTTTGATAGAAAGGTAGAGATCCGTGAAAAAGGATTCCCTCAAAGGCTGGTTCAAGAGCGGCGCCCCCGGCGTCTGGATCAGTGGCGGCGCGGTGGCCATGGCGGTCATCATGACCGTCGGCCTGCTGGCCGTGATCGCCGTGCGTGGCCTGGGCCACTTCTGGCCGGCCGACCTGGTCCAGGCCACCTACAAGGTGCCGGGCCAGGCTGACCACATCGTCATCGGTGAAGTGGTGCAGAAGGAAGAAGTGCCCCGTGAACGCCTCAAGGGTGCCGGCCTGCCGGTGCCCGACCAAGGCCCGGAGTTCATGACCCGCGAGCTGATCAAGGTGGGCAACCGCGACCTCAATGGCAGCGACTTCACCTGGGTGGTCGGCGAGTGGCTGGTCGACCAGCAGAAACCTGCCGACCTGATTGCCCTGGAGCGCCGCGAATGGGGCAACTTCTACGGCTATCTGGTCAGCGTCAAGGAAGAAGGCCGCGTGGTCGCCCAGGGGCCGGAAGCCTGGAACGAGCTGCAGGCCCGCCTCAAGCGCGCCAGCCAGCTCAACGACCAGCTTGTGAAGCTCGAGAAGAAGGACATCGGTGCCATCAACCACGGCCTGGAGCGCCTGCGCCTGCACAGCCGCAAGCTGGAGCTGGACGGCAAGCTCGACGCCGCCGCCCAGGCCGACATGGACGCCGAGCGCGCCGAGCTGAACAACCGCTACAAGGCCATCGAAGAGCGCCTCAACGGCCTGCACCAGGAGTTCGCCCGCGACAGCCTGGTAGCCCGCGACGGCAACGGCCGCGAAGTGGAGATCAACCTGAGCAAGGTGGTCCACGCCATCCAGCCGAACGCCATGTCCGGTTTTACCAAGATGGGCGCCTACTTCGCCAAGGTGTGGGAGTTCCTCAGCGACGACCCGCGTGAGGCCAACACTGAAGGCGGTATCTTCCCGGCCATCTTCGGCACCGTGATGATGACCCTGATCATGGCAGTGATCGTCACCCCGTTCGGTGTACTGGCTGCCGTCTACCTGCGTGAATACGCCAGGCAGGGGCCGGTGACTCGATTGATCCGTATTGCCGTGAACAACCTCGCCGGCGTCCCGGCGATCGTCTACGGCGTGTTCGGCCTGGGCTTCTTCGTCTACGTGCTGGGCGGCTCGATCGACCGGCTGTTCTTCCCCGAGTCGCTGCCGGCACCTACGCTGGGTACGCCGGGCCTGCTGTGGGCTTCGCTGACCCTGGCGCTGCTGGCCGTGCCGGTGGTGATCGTGGCCACCGAGGAAGGCCTGGCGCGTATTCCGCGCACCGTGCGCGAAGGTTCGCTGGCCCTGGGCGCGACCAAGGCCGAGACCTTGTGGAAGATCGTCCTGCCGATGGCCAGCCCGGCCATGATGACCGGCATGATCCTCGCCGTGGCCCGCGCCGCCGGCGAAGTGGCCCCGCTGATGCTGGTGGGTGTGGTGAAGCTGGCGCCATCGCTGCCGGTGGACGGTAACTACCCGTACCTGCACCTGGACCAGAAGATCATGCACCTGGGCTTCCACATCTACGACGTCGGCTTCCAGAGCCCCAACGTCGAGGCCGCGCGGCCGCTGGTGTACGCCACCGCGCTGCTGCTGGTGCTGGTGATCGCCACCCTCAACCTCTCGGCGGTGTGGATCCGTAACCACCTGCGCGAGAAGTACAAGGCCCTGGACCATTGATTTCAAAGCCTAAGCCACAAGCGGCAAGCGCCAAACAGCTCGCCGCTTTGCTCAAACTTGCAGCTTGCAGCTGATAGCTTGCAGCTACAAAAGGAGTAAGAACATGCAACACGAAGCTCATACCCACGGCATCGACATGTCGGCCCTGGGCCGCGACAAGCAGAGCCTGCGCCTGGCTGAAGAGACCGTGGCCATCGAAGTGCCCGGCCTATCGCTGTTCTACGGCGACAAGCAGGCGCTGTTCGACGTCAGCATGAACATCCCCAAGCAGCGTGTGACCGCCTTCATCGGCCCGTCCGGCTGCGGCAAGTCCACGCTGCTGCGCACCTTCAACCGCATGAACGATCTGGTCGACGGCTGCCGTGTCGAAGGCGCCATCAACCTGTACGGCAACAACATCTACCGCAAGGGCGAGGACGTGGCCGAGCTGCGCCGTCGCGTGGGCATGGTGTTCCAGAAGCCCAACCCGTTCCCCAAGACCATCTACGAGAACGTGGTCTACGGCCTGCGTATCCAGGGCATCAACAAGAAGCGCACCCTCGACGAGGCCGTCGAGTGGGCGCTGAAGGGCGCGGCCCTGTGGGATGAGGTCAAGGACCGCCTGCACGAGTCGGCGCTGGGCCTGTCCGGTGGCCAGCAGCAGCGTCTGGTGATCGCCCGTACCATTGCCGTCGAGCCGGAAGTGCTGCTGCTCGACGAGCCGTGCTCGGCACTGGACCCGATCTCGACGCTGAAGGTCGAAGAGCTGATCTACGAACTGAAATCCAAGTACACCATCGTCATCGTCACCCACAACATGCAGCAGGCGGCCCGTGTTTCGGACTACACCGCCTTCATGTACATGGGCAAACTGGTCGAATTCGGTGATACCGACACCCTGTTCACCAACCCGGCGAAGAAGCAGACCGAAGACTACATCACCGGTCGCTACGGCTAACACCGGCAGGGTAGGAACGCCAGGGAACGACACGAACGACTTGAAGCCTGCAGCTGCTTCGCGGAGCGAAACGATGATCAACAAAGAAAGCCTTACCCACCACATCTCCCAACAGTTCAACGCCGAGCTCGAGGAGGTGCGCAGCCACCTGCTGGCCATGGGCGGGCTGGTGGAGAAACAGGTGAATGACGCCGTCACCGCGCTGATCGAGGCCGACTCGGGCCTGGCCCAGCAGGTACGTGAAGTCGACGAACAGATCAACCAGATGGAGCGCAACATCGACGAGGAATGCGTGCGCATCCTCGCCCGTCGTCAGCCGGCGGCCTCCGACCTGCGCCTGATCATCAGCATCTCCAAGTCGGTGATCGACCTGGAGCGCATCGGTGACGAATCGACCAAGATCGCCCGCCGTGCCATCCAGCTGTGCGAGGAAGGTGAGTCGCCGCGTGGTTATGTCGAGGTGCGCCATATCGGTGACCAGGTGCGCAACATGGTCCGCGACGCGCTGGACGCCTTCGCCCGCTTCGACGCCGACCTGGCGCTGTCGGTGGCCCAGTACGACAAGACCATCGACCGCGAGTACAAGACGGCGTTGCGCGAGCTGGTCACCTACATGATGGAAGATCCGCGCTCGATCTCCCGCGTGTTGAGCGTGATCTGGGCCCTGCGTTCGCTGGAGCGCATCGGCGACCACGCGCGCAACATCTCCGAGCTGGTGATCTACCTGGTGCGTGGTACCGACGTGCGCCACATGGGCCTCAAGCGCATGAAGGCCGAGGTGCAGGGCGAAGCGTTCGATGAGGGCGAAATCGCTAATGTTCCGGCTGAACCGGACGATAAATAAGATTGCTCCCGAGCATGAACGCCCGGCAACCGCCGGGCGTTTTCGTTTGCGGTCGAGCACCAGCAGGCACCCGCGAACCGTGTGAGAAGTCCCGGCGTGACCAGTGGTTTGGCAAATGGCCATCAGTCGGCGGTATGCTAGCCGGGATCAAGAGGAGTATCGATGAGTAAAGTGAATGTGCTGGTCGTGGATGATGCCCCGTTCATCCGCGACCTGGTAAGGAAGTGCCTGCGCAATGCCTTCCCCGGCATGGTGATCGAGGACGCGGTCAACGGTCGCAAGGCCATGGCCATGCTGAGCAAGGAACGTTTCGACCTGGTCCTGTGCGACTGGGAAATGCCGGAGATGTCCGGCCTCGAACTGCTGACCTGGTGCCGCCAGCAGGAAGAGATGAAGACCATGCAGTTCATCATGGTGACCAGCCGTGGCGACAAGGAAAACGTGATCCAGGCCATCCAGGCCGGCGTTTCCGATTTCGTCGGCAAGCCGTTCACCAACGAGCAACTGCTGACCAAGGTGAAGAAGTCGCTGACCAAGATCGGCAAGCTCGACAGCCTGATGTCCAGCGCGCCAGCGCGGGTCAACTCGGCGTTTGCCAATGACTCGCTCAGTGCCCTGACCGGTGGTCGCCCTGAAGCTGCCAAGGTGACTGCGCCTGCCGCCGCGCCCGTGGCAGCAGCGGCCAAGCCGCTGCTCAACGCCCCCACGCCAAAGACTGCCGCTGCGGCGGCCCAGGCTGGTCGTGGCCAAGGCCAACTGCGCCTGGCCAGCGGCACTCAGCCGTGCATGATCAAGGCCCTGAGCCTGAAGGAAGCCCTGCTGGTGGTGCGCCGCGGTACCAACCTGCCACAGGTGCTCGAAGGCGCGGTGCTGGATCTGGAGCAAGGCGAGAATGCCGAAACGGCGCGCCTGAACGGCTACCTGCACGCCATTGCGGCGTTGGAGCCCAAGCCTGAGAGCGACTGGCTGCAGCTGACCTTCAAGTTCGTCGACCAGGATGCGCAGAAGCTCGACTACCTGTCGCGGCTGATCGCCCGCGGCACGGCGCAGAAGCACTTCACCCCCGGGGCCTGATGGCCGGGCTGTACTCTCTGTAGGAGCGGCTTCAGCCGCGATCACCCGCGAAGCGGGTGCCATAGCCGCGTTGCCTGCATCGCGGCTGAAGCCGCTCCTACAGGGGCCCGCTAAAACTTCCGACCAGCTGTCACAACTTGTCTTTATCTGGGCTGCTAGGCTTCGACAGAACGCAACTGTCAAAAAGCCACCATCATGCCGCCCTCCCGACTGCTGCTGTTCTGTGCCTTGCTCACGGCCTCGGCGTCGAGCCTGGGCATGACCATCTACAAGACCACCGATACCTATGGCGTGGTTTCCTATTCCGACCGACCCAGCGTGGGCGCCAAGGTTTTCGTGTTCCGCGAACCCATGGTCGAGCGCCTGGACGGCCAGGTGCGGCTGAAGACCGAGGATTTCGCCGGTGGTGTGCGTTTTGTCGCGCGCAACGAGCTGTTCGTGCCGATGGAGGTTGAACTGCGTGTGGAGCGCCTGGCCAATGCCCAGGGCGGCAACGCCCCGCGCATCGTCCGGCGCCTGGTGCCGCCGCGCTCGAACCTGATCCTCAGCGTGGTACAGGCTCGCCAGGGGGCTCGCCTCAAGTACGACACCAAGTTCCGTTACGCCATGGGCGACCCGGGCCAGCGCCCGCAGGGCTATCGGTATCCGTTCCCCTGGAAGGGCGGGCCGTTCCGCCTGAGCCAGGGCCCCAATGGCCGTTTCAGCCACTTCGGGCCCAAGGGCCGCTACGCCATGGATATCGCCATGCCCGAAGGCACGCCGATCATCGCGGCACGCGGCGGGGTGGTGGTGAAGATCGAGAACAACCAGAGCGGGCGCGGCAACAATCCGGCGGGCAATTTCGTCAGGATCCTGCACCCGGACGGCACCATGGGCGTTTACCTGCACCTGATGCGCGGCTCGGTGGTGGTGGGCGAGGGGCAGCGGGTTGCTCAGGGGCAGCCATTGGCCAAATCGGGCAACACCGGCAACAGCAGCGGGCCGCACCTGCATTTCGTGGTGCAGCGCAATGTGGGGCTGGCGCTGGAGTCGATCCCGTATCAGTTCGACCGGCCAATCGGTGGGCTGCCGGACTTTACCGCAGGGAATCCATGACGCATCGCGGGGCAAGCCCGCACCCACAGAGGTAGGCGCGGGTTCTCGGGTCAATCGAGCTTGAGCACCTTGGCCAGCACGATCTTCGGCCCTTTCATCTTCTTGATGATGATGCGCAGGCCTTCGACCTCCAGCACTTCCTCTTCCTCAGGGACGCGCTTGAGGGTCTCGTAGATCAGCCCGGCGAGGGTTTCCGCCTCGATGTGGTCCAAGTCGATACCCAGCAAGCGCTCGACCTTGAACAGCGGCGTATCACCGCGCACCAGCAGCTTGCCCGGCTGGTAGGCGAGGATGCCGCGCTCGGTCTTGCGGTGCTCGTCCTGGATATCGCCCACCAGCACTTCCAGCACGTCTTCCATGGTCAGGTAGCCGATCACCTTGCCGTCGGCTTCCTCGACCAGCACGAAGTGCGCGCCACCCTTGCGGAACTGCTCAAGCAGCTGGGCCAGCGGCATGTGCCGCGACACCCGTTCCAGCGGGCGGGCGAGGTCTGCAAGGTCGATGGTTTGCGGCAAGTGATCGAGCTCTGCGAGCTCCAGCAGCAGGTCCTTGATGTGCAGCAGTC
The DNA here is from genome assembly GCF_047501685.1 of Pseudomonas sp. CAM1A. Classification (NCBI taxonomy): domain Bacteria; kingdom Pseudomonadati; phylum Pseudomonadota; class Gammaproteobacteria; order Pseudomonadales; family Pseudomonadaceae; genus Pseudomonas; species Pseudomonas sp. CAM1A. The sequence continues at coordinate 718,760 of NZ_JBFNXP010000001.1, forward strand.
CGGTGAATTCCTCGCGCTCGGCGTCATACACCGGGTAGCGGCTGAACTTGTGACGGCGCAGCAGGGCGAGGATTTCCTTCAGCGGCGCATGGGCATCGATGCTGACCATGTCCTCGCGGGAGTTGGCCCAGTCGACCACTTCCAGCTCGCCCATCTCCACGGCCGAGGCCAGCACGCGCATGCCCTGGTCGCTTGGGTCCTGGCCACGGCTGGAGTGCAGGATCAGCTTGAGCTCCTCGCGGCTGTAGTGATGCTCGTGGTGCGGCCCAGGCTCGCCTTGGCCGGCGATGCGCAGGATGGTGTTGGCGCTGGCGTTGAGCAGGTAGATCGCCGGATACATCGCCCAGTAGAACAGGTACAGCGGCACGGCGGTCCACAGCGACAGCAGCTCGGGCTTGCGGATCGCCCACGACTTGGGGGCCAGCTCGCCGACCACGATGTGCAGGTAGGAGATCACGAAGAAGGCGACGAAGAACGAGATCGCCTTGATCAGCTCCGGGCTGTCCACGCCGACATAGGCCAGCAGCGGCTCGAGCAGGTGGGCGAACGCCGGCTCGCCGACCCAGCCCAGGCCAAGGGAGGCGAGGGTGATGCCCAGCTGGCAGGCCGAGAGATAGGCGTCGAGCTGGTTGTGCACCTTGCGCAGGATGCTGCCACGCCAGCCATGCAGCTCGGCGATGGATTCGACGCGGGTGGAGCGCAGCTTGACCATGGCGAACTCGGCGGCCACGAAGAAGCCGTTGAGCAGCACCAGGAACAAGGCAAAGAGAATCATGCCGAAATCGGCGAACAACGAGGTGAGGCTGATACCAGGGGAAGGGTCCATGATGGGGTTTTTACGGGGTCCGTCTTTGAAAGGGAGAAAAAAAGTGCCAGCTATGGCTGGCACGGGGGATCCAATGTAGCGGCTGAAGCAGCAAAAGCAAAGGGCTGCAAAGCAGCCCCGGTAATGTCAGGCTTTGTTTGCGACCAATTGCGCTGGCGCAAAGTGGCAGGTAAAGGTGCTGCCATGCCCCGGTACGCTGCTGATTTCCAGGCGTGCGCGATGGCGCATCAGTACGTGCTTGACGATCGCCAGGCCCAGCCCGGTGCCGCCGGTGTTGGAGGCGCGGCTGGAGTCGACCCGGTAGAAGCGTTCGGTCAGGCGTGGCAGGTGCTTGGCCTCGATACCGACCCCCGAGTCCTGCACACTGAGGTGCGCGCCCTGGTCGTCGGCCCACCAGCGAATGCGGATATTGCCCTCATCCTGGGTGTACTTGACCGCGTTGAACACCAGGTTGGAGAACGCGCTGCGCAGCTCCGACTCGCTGCCCTTGAGGCGTATGCCAGGCGTTGCTTCCAGGCTGATCCGCTGGTTGCGCGGGCCCGAAAGTGCCTGGGCGTCGTTGTAGATCGTGGTGAGCAGCGTGTCGACCGCCACCGGCTGGTTGTCAGACGGATAGTCGGTGGCTTCGAGCTTGGCCAGCAGCAGCAGGTCGTTGAGCAGGGTCTGCATGCGTGAGCCTTGCGCGCTCATCTGCTTCAAGGCACGGCTCCAGCGGGGGTTCACGTCCTCGACGTTGTCCAGCAGCGTCTCGAGGTAACCGGTGATCACCGTCAACGGCGTGCGCAGCTCGTGGGAGACGTTGGCGACGAAGTCCTTGCGCATCTGTTCCAGCTGGTGGATGCGGGTCACGTCGCGCACCAGCATCAGGTGCTCGTTGTTGCCGTAGCGGGTGAGGTGCAGTTGCACGCGCAGGCGGTCGTTGATCGGCGACGGGATTTCCAGCGGTTCGGCGTAGTTCTCCGACTCGAAATACTCCTTGAAGCGCGGGTGACGCACCAGGTTGGTCACCGGCTGGCCACCGTCCTGCGGGGTCTTGAAGCCCAGCAGGGTTTCGGCGGCGCGGTTCCACCACTCCAGGTTGCCGTCGCTGTCGAGCATGATCACCGCATCGCGCAGGGCGGCGGTGGATTCCTGGACCCGGTCGATCACTGCCTGCAAGCGACCGCGCACGCGCTGGTCGCGGCGTTGCAGGTGATAGATGCTGTCGAACACTTCGCCCCACAGGCCGTAGCCATCGGGTGGCGCTTCATCGGGTTGATGATTGCGCAGCCAGTCGTGCAGGCGCAGCAACTGCTTCAGTGTCCAGCCCAGGTAGAAGGCTAGGCCGATGGCCAGGCTCCAGCCGTAGTACCCGCTGACCAGCCCGCCGATCAGGCAGACGGTGATCAGCAGGAGCATGTGGCGAATCAGGGTCGCGTGCCAGTTCTGGTTCAATTCACGGTCCTTGTACAGCGGGCGCTTGGGCTTCGATCAGCTTTTGGTCGAGAAGCGATAGCCAGTGCCGCGGACGGTTTGTACCAGATTTTCGTAGGCTTCACCCAGTGCCTTGCGCAGGCGGCGGATGTGCACGTCGACGGTGCGCTCCTCGACATAGACGTTGCCGCCCCAGACCTGGTCGAGCAACTGGCCGCGGGTGTAGGCGCGCTCCTGGTGGGTCATGAAGAACTGCAGCAGGCGATACTCGGTGGGGCCCATCTCGGCCGGCTTGCCGTCGATGGTCACGCGGTGGCTGATCGGGTCGAGCAGCAGGCCGCCGACTTCGATCGGCGCTTCGCTGTCGCTTGGGCCGGTGCGGCGCAGCACGGCCTTGAGGCGGGCCACCAGTTCACGGGGCGAGAACGGCTTGGTGATGTAGTCGTCGGCGCCGACTTCCAGGCCCTGGATCTTGTTGTCCTCTTCGCCCTTGGCGGTGAGCATGATGATCGGAATGTCGCCGGTCAGCTCGTCGCGCTTGAGGCGGCGGGCCAGTTCGATGCCGGAGGTGCCCGGCAGCATCCAGTCGAGCAGGATCAGGTCCGGCTTGCGGTCGACGATGATGGCGTGGGCCTGCTGCGAGTTCTCAGCCTCCAGGCAGTCATAGCCGGCCATTTCCAATGCAACGGCGATCATCTCGCGGATAGGCGCTTCGTCGTCGACGATCAGAATGTTTCTGCCAACCATGCTCAATTACCTCTCCCAGGAACGATGTCTTGGCCCGCATTAGATAACGGAATTATTGCAGCTGTGTGACAGGGCGTGGGCGGTTCTGGCGACATTGCGTGACTGGACTAGGCTACAAGGGGCCGCGAGGGCGGCCGCGAACATTCAATCCACCCCTGAAACAATGGTGATTCCAATGACACGACATACGCTGAGCTGGATGGCCCTTTGCGCTGCGCTGGCAGTGCCGGGGGTGGCGTCGGCTCATCACGCCATGGAGAAGGATGGCATGTGGGTCGACCACGATGGCATGACGCTGTACACCTTTGACAAGGACGCTGGTGGCAAGTCCATGTGCAATGGCGAGTGCGCCAAGAACTGGCCGCCGCTGATGGTGAAGAATGACGACGAGGCGCCGAAGGACAAGTGGACTCACGTCACCCGCGACGATGGTTCGATGCAGTGGGCCTATGACGGCAAGCCGCTGTACACCTTCGTCAAGGACAAGAAGGCCGGGGAGACCACCGGTGATGGCATGAAGGATGTCTGGCACGTCGCCAAGCCTTGATGCACCAGGCGTGGGAGCGCCGCACCGCCGCTCCCACCATTGGCCTGCATAATTTCAGCGCAGCGCGTAGTCCAGCACTACACCCATGAAGATCAACAACCCCGCCCAATGGTTATGCAGGAACGCCTTGAAGCACGACTCGCGGTCCAGTTTGCGCGTCGACCAGAACTCCCAGGCGAAGCATATCGCCGCCGCCAGCAGCCCAAGGTGGAACCAGCCGCCCAGCTCGAAGCGGTTGCCCGCCAGCAACAGGCAGCCCAGCGACAGCAGCTGCAAGGTCAGGATGATCACCCGGTCGGCCTCGCCGAACAGGATGGCGGTGGATTTCACGCCGATCCTCAGGTCGTCGTCACGGTCGACCATGGCGTAGTAGGTGTCGTACCCCACCGTCCATAGCAGGTTGGCGATATACAGCAGCCAGGCGCTGGCCGGCAGCTCGCCACCCGCGGCGGTGAAAGCCATCGGGATACCCCAGGAATACGCGGCGCCCAGCACCACCTGCGGGTAGTAGGTGTAGCGCTTCATGAACGGGTAGCAGAAGGCCAGGGCGACCGCGCCGAACGACAGCCACACCGTGGTGGCGTTGGTGCACAGTACCAGCAGGAAGCTCACCCCCACCAGCAGGGCGAACAGCACCAGCGCTTCGCGGGGCTTCACCCGGCCGCTGGCCAGTGGCCGGTCGGCAGTGCGTTTGACATGGCCGTCCACCTTGCGGTCGGCGAAATCGTTGATGCAGCAGCCGGCGGCACGCATCAGCATCACGCCCAGGCCGAAGATCAGCACGTTGGCCAGGGTCGGCGAGCCATTACCGGCGATCCACACCGCCGACAGCGTCGGCCACAGCAGCAGGTAGATACCGATCGGGCGGTCCATGCGACTCAGCTGGATGAAGTCCCAGGCTCGTGGGTGCAGGCGGTTGAGCGACTTGAGCAGTTGCAGGTACATCAGCGGTTTTCCTCCTTGGCCGCGTGCCACAGGGCGGGCAGGAACACCTCGGCCACCAGCAGGTCGAGGCCGGCGCGTTCGAAACGCGAGCGACGTCCCCACAGTCCGGCGCTGGCGACCTCGGTGGGCAGCCAGGCCTGTGGATAACTACACACTTCGATTGGGTGGCGGACGAACGCCTGGTCGCAGAACAGCAGCTCGCCCAGCGAGCGGCTGCCCAGGGTTTCCAGGTCCAGCCCGCCACGCTCCAGCGCTGTGCGGCTGGCGACGCTGCGGGCGAATACCCACGGCTGGCCATGGCCGCGCAGATAGACCTCGCGCACCCAGCCCTGCGCGCCGGGGGCAAGGCTCAAGGCGGCGCATTCGTCGTCGCGCAGGGGCTGCCAGCCCTCGAACAGGGGCGTGACGCTGAAGTGATCGTGGGAGAGATGGGTCAGGCGACGGGTCAGGGAGCCCTCGTCGAACAGCCAGCCCAAGGTCGGCTGGTCGAGGGTGGTCGCCAGCTGCGGATACGCCAGCCACGCGACAGCGGCTGCTTGCGGGGTTTCGTACGGCACGTCGGTATGCTTGATACAGGCCAGAGAGGCGGCGAGCTTAGCATGATTGCCATCCTGGCTTGCATACTGCCAGCAGGGTCAGTACAAAAGCCGACCAGAGATTGCACGGTGGTCCCCTGGCGGGCTTGTCCCGCACCGAGGCCATCAGTTGCAACGCACCCAGTAGCCTGAGCGAGGAACAGCAGTAAATGAAGAAGTGGCAATGTATTGTCTGCGGCCTGATCTATGACGAAGCCGACGGTTGGCCGGACGACGGCATCGCCCCCGGCACCCGCTGGGAAGATGTACCGGAAGACTGGCTGTGCCCTGATTGTGGCGTAGGCAAGAGTGACTTCGAAATGATCGCCATTGGCTGATCACAAACCTGGTTTGAACAAGGAACGCACGACATGACGTCCCCCGTGGTGATCATTGGTACCGGCCTTGCCGGCTACAACCTGGCGCGAGAGTTTCGCAAGCTGGACGGCGCACGCCGCTGCTGCTGATCACCGCCGATGACGGTCGCTCCTACTCCAAGCCGATGCTGTCCACCGGCTTTGCCAAGCAGAAGGACGCCGACGGCCTGTGCATGGCCGAGCCGGGCGCCATGGCCGAGCAGCTCAAGGCCGAGATTCGCACCCATACCCGCATCAGTGGCATCGACCCGGGCCACAAGCGCCTGTGGATTGGCGAGGAAGCGGTGGAATACCGCGACCTGGTGCTGGCCTGGGGCGCGCAGACGGTGCAGGTGCCTGTGGAAGGCGATGCGGGCGAGCTGGTCTTCCCGATCAACGACCTTGAGGACTACGCACGTTTTCGCGTCGCTGCCGCAGGCAAGCAACGGGTGCTGATCCTCGGCGCCGGCCTGATCGGCTGCGAATTCGCCAACGACCTCACCTTGGGCGGCCTGCAGTGCGAGGTCGTGGCGCCGTGCGAACAGGTAATGCCGACCTTGCTGCACCCGACGGCGGCGGCCGCTGTACAGGCAGGCCTGGAAGGGTTGGGCGTGCGTTTCCATCTCGGCCCGGTGCTGACCCGCCTGCAACGTTCGGGGGCGGCTGTGGAGGCGCACCTGTCCGACGGCAGCGTCATCCCTTGCGACCTGGTGGTGTCTGCGATCGGGCTGCGGCCGCGTACCGACCTGGCGGCGGCAGCGGGCCTGCAGGTCAACCGCGGGGTGGTGGTGGATCGCCAGCTGCGCACTTCTCACGCCAACATCTTCGCCCTGGGCGACTGTGCCGAGGTCGATGGCATCAACCTGCTGTACGTCATGCCCTTGATGACCTGTGCTCGTGCCTTGGCCCAGACCCTGGCCGGCAACCCGACTGCGGTGGCCTATGGCCCGATGCCGGTCACCGTGAAGACCCCGGCCTGCCCGCTGGTGGTATCCCCGGTGCCGCCCGGCCACGAGGGCACCTGGGTGGTGGAAGGTAGCGGCGCCGACCTGAAAGTGCTCTGCCAAGGCGCCGATGGCCAACTGCTGGGCTACGCCCTGACCGGCGGCGCGGTCATGGAGAAACTGGCGTTGAATCGCCAGTTGCCACCCTTGATGGCGTAAATAGCGGGCGTTCTGTCGGAATTATCCTGTTCTTGCCGCGACAATGGCCGCCCAGATACTGGCGCGGCCCCGGTCGGCGTGCCATCCTCACTGGCGTCTGCCGCAGCCTAGAGCCTGCGGTGCCTTGAACGCTGCTCCCTTCGGCAGCACGGCATAACAACAAGAAATCCCGTCAAAGAGGCTTCACTATGCGTAAACCAGAACTCGCCGCCGTCATCGCCGAAAAGGCCGATCTGACCAAGGAAAAGGCCAACCAGGTCCTCAACGCGATTCTCGACAGCATCACCGGCGCACTCGACAAGGACACCGTCACCCTGGTCGGCTTCGGCACCTTCGAAAAACGCCACCGCGGCGCTCGCACCGGCAAGAACCCGCAGACCGGCGAGCCGGTCAAGATCAAGGCCAGCAACACCGTCGCCTTCAAACCAGGCAAGAACCTGAAAGAGAGCGTCAACGCACCGGCCAAGCCTGCCAAGAAAAAGTGATCGACAAGCCATCGAGACGGGCGCCTTATGGCGCCCGTTGTGTTTCTGGTGAGCAAATGCGGCGAACTTGCATAATCAGGGCGATAAACGGATAAACTGCGCGACTCAGTCATTTTTCACTCGAGGCGCGTTGATGAAGTTTCGTTTTCTTCTCTGGGCCATGGGCTTGCTGATGGCCAAGGCCAGCCGCAACAACCCGGCGTTCCAGCAGCAGCTGCAGGACAAGGATCTGGTGTTCCAGATGCAGACGCTCGACGGCAAGGTTGCCCGGCACTTCATCGTCAAGGACCTGCGCATCAGCAGCAAGGGCGGCCTGCACCCGCAGCCGGCGTTCGCCATTGCCTTCAAGGATGCCGCGTACGGCTTTGCCACGCTGCAGGCCGGTAACAAGCAGCTGGCGTTCATGCAGGGGATTCAGGAGAAGAACATCCAGATCAAGGGCAATCCGGCGCTGGTGATCTGGTTCCAGGGCTTGATGAAGTACCTGAAACCGAAGAAGAAAGTGTAGGAGCGGCTTTAGCCGCGATACAGGCACCGCGGTTTCTGGCACCCGCTTCGCGGGTGATCGCGGCTGAAGCCGCTCCTACGGGGCGGCCTTAATGCGAATGCGGTGCGTGGAACTGCGACGCCAGCTCGCGTAGCAAAGCCTCGGCCTCCAGCACCTTGTTCACCACCTCTTCGGCCTTGTCCCGGGTCAGCCCCAGGCGCTCGAGCAGGGCATCCGGGATCTCGTCCTTCGGCCCCGAGCCGATCCCCCGGGCGCGCAGCAGGCGCGTCGCGAGGCACACCAGGTTAGGGAACGCCGCATAGTCACCGTCGTACGCCGGATCGTGCTGAAAACGCAGTGCTGTTGACAGTTCGTCGGGCATGTCCCACAGCTTCATCAGCCAGGCACCGATCTGTTCACGGCTGATCCCCAGCAAGTGCTGCTCCACATAGCTGTGGCACAGGTGCGGGTTGACCTCCAGATGACGGCAGATCAGCGAGAAATGCGGTGGGAAGACGTGGGCCAGCAGCAGGTAGCCGAAGTTGTGCAGCAGCCCGGCCAGGTAGGTCAGGCCCGCTTCCGGGCGCTCGGCGCGCGGCATGGCACGGGTCAGGCCCTCGATCACGGCAGCGGTATAGATCGACTGCTGCCAGTATGGCGTGGCCTGTTGCGGGTGGTCCTTGGGCAGGCTCAGGGTCTTGCCCAGGGCCAGGCCCAAGGCCAGGTTGATTACCAGGTCAAAGCCCAGTACCCGCACGATGGCGTCTTCCACCGAGCGGATCTTGCCGGGCGAGGCATAGTAGGGCGATGCCGCCCAGCTGACGACTTGCGCAGCCAGGGCCGGGTCGGTTTCGACCACGCCAGTGATGTCGTCGATGCTGGCATTGGGGTCGACACGCAGCTTGATGATCTTCTGCGCGGTGTCGGCCAGCGGCGGAATCTCGATGGTCTGCTCCAGGCGTTGCTGGATGCGCCGGGCGGTGAAGGCCTGGACCGCGCGGATGACTTCCTTGGGAGGGCCGTCCAACTGATCGAAACTCAGGCGAATATCGCTGATCGGCTGGCCGAAGGTGCTGGCGCTGGCCTTGACCAGCATCTTCTTGAAAGCCGTCCGGCCAACTTCCAGGAGCAGCCCGGCTTCACCGGACTGGATCAGCAGGGTTTCGTTGTCGAGCAGGCTCTTTTCGTACTGGCACGGCGAGCTGGTCAGCGCGGGAATGGCGGGCAGGGCCTTGAGGTGATGCTTGTCGAGCATCTGTTTCAAGCGCTCCAGCGGCACGGCCTTGAGCTTGCGGCCGGTCAGTTCCTCGAGGCGCTTGAGGTCCAGCAACTGGCTTTGCGGGAACAGCACCATCAAGGCACCGATCTCGTCATCGAGCAGCACGGCCTGAACGCGCGAGTTGGCCGGCAGCCCCGGGTGCTCGGGCACCTCGCGGAAGCTGACGCCGAGCTTGTCGAGCAACAGCCGGATGACAGACGGTGCGTGTAGGGTTGCGGTATCCAGGGCAACTTCAGTCATGGCCTGTATCCAATCATTTCTGTAAACGCGAAGTATAACCAGCCTGGCCGCCAAGCTGGATCCATTATGGGACGGGCGTCACACCTGGCCATATTGTTGGCCGTGGCGCAACCAGCGGTCGAGCAGCGGGCTGACGTGGTCGGGCCAGCGTGCCAGCAGGGCCTGGGCCGCGTCGCGCACAGCCGGCAACAGGTCGGCGTCGCGCATCAGGTCGGCGACCTTGAACTGTAGCAGGCCGGTCTGGCGGGTCCCGAGCATCTCGCCGGGGCCACGCAACTCCAGGTCCTTCTCTGCTATGACGAATCCGTCGTTGGTTTCCCGCATGATGCCCAGGCGCTCGCGGCCGATCTGCGACAGCGGCGGGTGGTAGAGCAGTACGCAGTGGCTTGCCGCGCTGCCCCGGCCGACCCGCCCACGCAGCTGGTGCAGCTGGGCCAGGCCCAGGCGCTCGGGGTTCTCGATGATCATCAGGCTGGCATTGGGCACGTCGACGCCGACCTCGATCACCGTGGTAGCCACCAGCAGTTGCAGGTCGCCGGCCTTGAACTCGGCCATCACCGCCGCTTTTTCCGCAGGCTTCATGCGTCCGTGGATCAGCCCCACGCGCAGTTCGCCCAGGGCGCTACCCAGCTCTTCGAAGGTGCTTTCGGCTGCCTGGCAGGTCAGTTCCTCGGATTCCTCGATCAGGGTACACACCCAGTAGGCCTGGCGCCCTTCGGCACAGGCGGCGCGCACCCGCTCGACCACCTCGAAACGACGGCTGTCGGCGACCAGCACGGTATTCACCGGTGTACGACCAGGGGGCAGTTCGTCGAGGACCGAGGTGTCCAGGTCGGCGTAGGCGCTCATGGCCAGGGTGCGTGGGATCGGGGTGGCGGTCATGATCAACTGGTGCGGGCACAACTGGCCCATGACGCCTTTCTTGCGCAGGGCCAGGCGCTGTTGCACGCCGAAACGGTGCTGCTCGTCGATGATCGCCAGGGCCAGGTGCTTGAACTGTACCTCGTCCTGGAACAGCGCATGGGTGCCGACCACCATTGGCGCGCCATTGGCGATCTGCTCCAGGGCACTGGCGCGGGCCTTGCCCTTGAGCTTGCCGGCCAGCCACGCGACTTCGATGCCCAGCGGCTCGAGCCAGCGCTTGAAGGTGATGAAATGCTGCTCGGCGAGGATCTCGGTGGGGGCCATCAGCGCCACCTGGTAGCCGGCCTCCAGGGCCTGCAGCGCCGCGAGGGCGGCGACCACGGTCTTGCCGGCGCCCACGTCACCCTGTACCAGGCGCATCATCGGTTCGGGTTGGCTGAGGTCGTAGGCGATCTCGTTACCGACGCGCTGCTGGGCACCGGTTGGGTTGAAACCGAGGTTGGCCAGGTATTGCGCTGGCAGGCGGGTTGCCTTGGGCAGTACCGGCGCACGCAGGCTGCGCTGGCTTTCACGCAGGCGCTGCTGGGAGAGCTGGTGGGTCAGCAGTTCCTCGAAGGCCAAGCGGTGCTGGGCCCAGTGATGGCCCTCGGCAAGCTCGTCGAGGTCAGCATCGGCCGGTGGGTTGTGCAGGTAGCGGATGGCGTCGCTCAGCGGTGCCAGCTGGTAGTCGCGGGCCAATTCGTCGGGCAGCCAGTCGGGCAGGCTGCGCGGGCCGAGCAGGCCCAGGCTCTGCTGGCACAGCAGGCGCAGGCGTTGCTGGGTCAGGCCTTCGGTGGTCGGGTAGATCGGCGTCAGTGTCTGTTCGACCGGCGGCGGTGCTTCATCGCCGTTTAGCGCCCGGTATTCCGGGTGGTAGATTTCCAGCCCCGAGGCCCCAGGGCGCGCTTCGCCATAGCAACGCAGGTGGGTGCCTCGCTTGAGGCCCTCCTTCTGCGCATTGCTGAAATGGTAGAAGCGCAGGCTCAGCGTGCCGCTGCCATCGCCCAGGCGCACCACGAGACTGCGACGCTTGCCCATGGTCACGTCAGCGCCGCTGACCACGCCCTCGATCACCGCATCCTGGCCGGGACGCAGTTGGCCGATGGGCACCACGCGAGTGCGGTCCTGGTAGCGCAACGGCAGGTGGAACAGCAGGTCCTGCAGGTTCTCCAGGCCGACCTTGGCGAGTTTTTCCGCCATGGCATCACCTACACCCTTGAGCGTGGTGACCGGGACGTTCGACAGCTCGGTCATGGGCTCAGGCCGGTTGTTCCACGGGTGGCTTGGCCACCGAGCAGAGACGGATCGAGTCGGCGAGGATCTCGATGGCCTTCGGCCGCGGGAAGCTGGCGCGCCAGGCGATGGCCACGGTGCGGAACGGTGCGGGCGCGGTCAGCGGGCGGACTTCGATGACGCCTGGCGCGTAATGATGGCTGTGCACCGCCGACAACGGCAGGATCGAGACGCCCAGGCCGGAAGCGACCATGTGGCGGATGGTTTCCAGCGAGCTGGATTCGACCGTGGTGTGTTTGGAGGCTTCGCCGCCCTTGTTCAGGGTCGGGCAGGCTTCGAGCACCTGGTCGCGGAAACAATGACCCTCGCCCAGCAGCAACAGGCTCTTGTCGTTGAGCATGGCGGTGTCGATGGTGTCCTTGGCGGTCCACGGGTGGTCGGCCGGCATCAGCGCACAGAACGGTTCGTCGTACAACGGCAGGGTCAGCACGTCGGCCTCGTTGAACGGCAGGGCGATGATCACCGCGTCCAGTTCGCCATTGCGCAGCTTCTCGCGCAGTACGTGGGTGAAGTTTTCTTCGATGTACAACGGCATCTGCGGCGCCACGCGGTGCAGTTGCGGGATCAGGTGCGGGAAGAGATAAGGGCCGACGGTGTAGATGGCGCCGACCTTGAGCGGGGCGGTCAGCTGGTTCTTGCCGGCCTGGGCCAGCTCGCGGATGCCTTGGGCCTGTTCCAGCACCTTCTGCGCCTGGGCGACGATGCTCTCACCGACCGGCGTGAGGCGCACCGCGCTCTTGCTGCGCTCGAAGATCAGCACGCCGAGTTCGTCCTCGAGCTTCTTCACGCCCACCGACAGGGTCGGTTGGCTGACGTGGCAACGCTCGGCCGCATGGCCGAAGTGCTGCTCTTGCGCGAGGGTGACGATGTAGCGAAGTTCGGTGAGGGTCATAACGTGCGTCCATGAAGTTGCGGCCCCAGCATAGCGGCTGCAATCGATAGACGCACGTTATCAGACTTGCCGTTTTGTGACAGAAACAAAAACGTCAGCGTCGGTCCAGCGAGTAGACGAACGGCGCAACCACTTCGATCGTGCCATTGTTCAGCAACTCCGCCGGAGGCTTCGGTACCGTGCCGGCACGGCGGATCATCTCCAGCGTGGCCCGGTCCAGCGCCGCGCTGCCCGAACCACCGGCCAGCGTGTACGAGACCACCTTGCCTTCGGCGTCGACCACGAAGCGCAGGCGGTTGATGCCCTGCAACCCACGGCGGCGAGCGTCCTCGGGGTACTTCTTGTACTTGGCCAGGTGGCGCAGCAGGTCGCTCTGCCAGCTCGGCAGGGCATTGCTGTTGGACGCGATGCTTGGCTGTGGCGCCGCCGACTTCTGCGGTGGCGTATTGCTGGGCGGTGTATCCGCTACATCGTCCTTGGCCGGTGGTTCGTCCTTCGGCGGCTCCAGTTTTTTCTCAGGCTTGGGCGGCTGTGGCTTGGCCTTGGGCTTGGGCGGCTTGGGGATGGCGATTTTCGGCTTTGGCGCCTCTGCCAGCTTCGGCAGTGGCGGTTYCTCGACCGGTGTCGGCGGTTTCGGGGCGGCCTTGGGCGGCGGCGGTGGCGCGGGCTCTGGCAACGGTGCCAGCTCGACCATCATCGCTGCCGGCGGCAACTCGAGGGCCTGGGGCACCGACCAGTTGAGCGTCAGCAGCACAGCGACCGCGTGCACACCCAGCACGATCGCCAGGCTGCCACCGTAGCGCGCCATGTTTGAGCGCGTTTTCGTCATTTCTTGGCTGCCGTCTCGAGTCCGACCAGGCCGACCTTGAGGTAGCCGGCGGCACGCATGGTGTTCATCACTTCCATCAGGTCGCCGTAGTCGACGCCCTTGTCAGCCTGGAAGAAGATGGTGGTTTCCTTGTCGCCCTTGGTCTTGGCGTCGAGCATGGCGCCAAGCTGATCGCGCTGGGCCACCTCGTCGTCGCCGAGGTAGAGCTTCTTGTCGGCCTTGACGCTGACGAACACCGGCTTCTCGGGCCTCGGCGCCGGCTTGGCGGTCGAGGCGGGCAGGTCGACCTTGATGTCGACCGTGGCCAAGGGCGCCGCGACCATGAAGATGATCAGCAGCACCAGCATCACGTCGATGAACGGCGTGACGTTGATTTCGTGGTTCTCGGCGAGGTCGTCGCCACCTTCGTTGAGATGCAGGCCCATGGTTTACCCCACTTTCACCATGTGCGGGGCGGCGCGTTCGCCACCCTGGTGGTCCAGATCACGGCTGACCAGCAGCAGGACCTGGGCGGAGGCGTCGGACACCTGTGCCTTGTAGCCGGCGATGGAGCGGGCGAAGACGTTGTAGATGACCACGGCCGGGATCGCGGCAACCAGGCCCAGGGCGGTGGCCAGCAGGGCTTCGGCGATGCCTGGGGCGACCACGGCGAGGTTGGTGGTCTGGGTCTTGGCGATGCCGATGAAGCTGTTCATGATGCCCCAAACGGTACCGAACAGACCGACGAACGGGGCGGTGGAGCCGATGGTGGCCAGCACGCCGGTGCCGCTGCTCATGGTGCGACCGCTGGCGGCCACCAGGCGCTCGAGGCGGAAGCTGACGCGTTCCTTGATGCCTTCCTTCTCGCGGGCGTTGGCCGACAGGCGCATCTCTTCGAGGGCGTCATGCACCAGGGTGTGGGCCAGGGTGCCTTCCTTGTTCGACACCTCGGCGGCTTCCTTCAGGCTCACCGAGCGTTTCAGCGCGGCGATCTCGCCATGCAGGCGGCGCTTGGCGCCCATCAGCTCGAAGCCTTTGGCGATCCAGATGGTCCAGGTGATGATCGAGGCGATGGCCAGGCCGATCATCACGGCCTTCACCACCACGTCGGCGTTCTTGTACATGCCCCATGGGGACAGGTCGTGGGCCATGCCCAGCGAGGTGTCTTCGACCATCGCCTGCACGTTCTCGTCGGCCGGTGCCTGGCCATCAACTGGGGCGTTGGCGTCGGCAGGCGCGTCGGTTGGCGCAGCTACCGGTGCCTGGCCTTCGGCGGCTGGCGCGGCCGGAGCGCTGGCGGCTGCCGGTGCAGCGGCATTAGCGGCGGGCTCATCGGCCATGGCCACAGGGGCCAGTACCAGGCTGAACATCAGCGCGGCAATGGCGCGCCAGGCGCGCGACGGGGTTGGCGAAGCGGAAGGTTGAGTACGTGTCATGCTGGCCGGACCTGATGAAGAGAAATGGGTTGAGTTCTTCAAGGCCTCGAAGCAGGCCGAGAACAGACAGGGCCGCCATTATTGCAAGTAATTCTTGTTAACAAAAGAATGGAGAGCGCTTTTTTTAACCTTTGTCTAGCCGCTGATCGCTAAATCCGGTTAGCGTGAACCTTTGGATTTGGAGTTTCATGATGTCGGACCTGAGTGCATTGATCGTCGGCTGCGGCGATGTGGGAGGCCGTCTGGCCCGCCAGTTGCTCGCCCATGGGTGGCAGGTCGATGGCCTGCGCCGGTCGGTGCGGGACCTGCCCGAAGGGGTGCGGCCCGTTGCCGCCGACCTGTCGAACCCGCGCCTGCCAGACGCGTGGCCAGCGCGCGCGCCGGACTACCTGGTGTACTGCGTGGCGGCCAGCCAGCATGACGAAGCAGGCTATCAGGCCGCCTATGTCGACGGTTTGCGCCATGTACTCGGCTGGTTGGCAGCCAATGGCCAGCAGCCGCGTCGCCTGCTGTTCGTTTCCAGCAGCAGTGTCTATGCACAACAGGATGGTGAGTGGATCGACGAAACCGCAGCCACCGCGCCCGAGGGGTATTCGGGCAAGGTGATGCTCGAAGCGGAGCGCCTGGCGCTGGACAGTGGCATTGCCGCCAGCATCGTGCGCCTGACCGGCATCTATGGGCCGGGACGTGAGTGGCTGCTGAGCCAGGTACGCCAAGGCTACCGAGTGGCCGAGGAGCCGCCGTTGTATGGCAACCGCATTCACGCCGAGGATGCCGCTGGTTTGCTGGCGCACCTGCTGCAGGCCGATGCCCGGGGTGTGACGTTGGATGATTGCTACATCGGCGTCGATGACGATCCGGCGCCACTGGCCGAGGTGGTGGGCTGGCTGCGCGAGTACCTGGGGGTCACCGAGTGGTCGGATGAGCAGCGGGTGCGGCGTGCCGGCAGCAAGCGGTGCAGCAATGCGCGGGCGCGGGCGCTAGGATGGGTGCCGCAGTACCCGAACTATAAAGAGGGGTATGCGGCGATTCTGCAAGGCAAGGGCTGAGCTTTGTAGCGGCTTTGCCGGCCTCATCGCCGGTAAGCTGGCTCCCACTGGTATTGCGAAGACCCTGGGCAGCACCGGCGCTGTGAAAACTGGCTTGTCGGTGGTCGATCAGTCTTTTTCCAGCACCCACTGCCGGGCGCCGGCAGTCAGTTGCGGCATTTCATCCGGCTGGGCGCGGTTCACCGCCTGGAAGATCTCCAGGGTGTCGCCGTCGCGCTTGAAGATCCACGGTGCGCCACGCTGGTTGCGCTCCAGCCACAGGCTGTCGTTGCCATCGCCCATGGTCGCGCAGTCACCCGCCAGGCACAGGGCAAAGCGGTCCGGGCCGGGCAGGCCGGTGACATTGCCGGTATCGCTGAAGCGCACTACCGCGCCCTTGCCCTGACCCTCGACGATCTTCCAGTCACCGCCCAGGTATTGCTGGTACAGCGCCTTCTCGAAGCTGCCGCCTAGCGCAGCGCCTTGCGGCGTTTTGCTGCGCACGAAGGTTTGCTCATGGCCGGAGGGGTCGATCACCACAAGTTCGTCGCCATCGAGCTTGAGCTGCTCGGTCAGGTCGCCTTCGAAGTTGACCTGCCAGTCCTTCTCGTTAGCGCTCAGGCGCCCGTCGGCGGCCTCGAAGCCATTGCTGAAGCTGGCCTGCTGGTTCTTGACGTCGATCTTCCACTCGAACACCGGACCTTTTGCGTCCAGGGCCTGGCGCAGGCTGGTGCCTTTGCTGGCGGCATCGATGGCGGCCTGGTTGATCCAGGTGCCGTTGAAATCTTCAGGCTTGTGGCTGGCGCAGCCGCCCAGGAGCAGGGCTGCCAGCGTGAGAGGCAATGCGTGGCGCATGGAGAAAACCTTGAGGCAGGAGGGGGTGACGGGCCTTGGCCCGTCACCGGGGTATTACTCGAGAACCAGGATGGCGTCCATCTCGACCTGGGCACCCTTGGGCAGGGCGGCCACGCCGATGGCGGCGCGGGCCGGGTAGGGCTGCTCGAAGTAGCGGCCCATGATCTCGTTGACCTTGGCGAAGTGGCTCAGGTCGGTGAGGAAGATGTTCAGCTTGACGATGTCCTTGAACGAACCGCCAGCGGCTTCGGCCACCGACTTCAGGTTCTCGAACACCTGGACGGTCTGGGCTTCGAAGCCCTCGACCAGTTCCATGGTCTTCGGGTCGAGCGGGATCTGACCCGACATGTACACGGTGTTGCCGGCCTTGATCGCTTGCGAGTAAGTGCCGATGGCGGCTGGGGCCTTGTCGCTGGTGATGACGGTCTTGCTCATGATGACTCCTTGCGGTTGGCGGACTACGCACGCATCCGGGTGATGCGGACCACGCCGGTCAAGGTGCGCAGCTTCTTGATCACACGGGCCAGGTGTACACGGTCGTGCACGCTGACCACCAGTTGGACCACGCTGATACGGCCGTCGCGTTCGTCCATGCTGATTTTCTCGATGTTGCCGTCGGCGGCGTTGACGCTGCTGGCCAGCAGGGCGATCAGGCCGCGCTGGTGCTCCAGCTCGACGCGCAGCTCGACGTTGAACTCGCCGGTGATGTCCTTGGCCCAGGAGAGCTGCAGGCACTTCTCAGGGTTATGCCGGACTTCACTGATGTTGCGGCAGTCTTCCAGGTGCACGACCATGCCCTTGCCCGCCGACAGGTGGCCGACGATCGGATCGCCCGGGATCGGCGTGCAGCACTTGGCGTAGCTGAGCACCAGGCCCTCGGTGCCACGGATCGCCAGCGGGCCTTCCGGGGCCGGCAGTTGCTCGCCTTCGGCGGACAGCAGGCGGCGGGCGACCACGTAGGCCATGCGGTTGCCCAGGCCGATGTCTTCGAGCAGGTCCTCGACCAGCTCCAGGCGGTACTCGGTGAGGATCGCCTGGATGCGCTCCTGGGGGATCTTCTCCAGGCTGCTGTCGAAGCCAGTAAGTACCTTGTTCAGCAGGCGCTCGCCGAGGCTGATGGACTCGGAGCGGCGCTGCTGCTTGAGGGCGTGGCGGATATGCGTACGCGCCTTGCCGGTGACCACGAAGTTGAGCCAGGCCGGGTTCGGCCGGGCACCCGGGGCGCTGACGATCTCGACGGTGGAGCCGCTCTGCAGTGGCTCGGACAGCGGCGCCAGGCGGCGGTTGATGCGGCAGGCGATGCAGCTGTTGCCGACGTCGGTGTGCACCGCGTAGGCGAAGTCGACCGCGGTGGAGCCTTTGGGCAGCTCCATGATCCGGCCTTTGGGGGTGAAGACGTAGACCTCGTCCGGGAACAGGTCGATCTTCACGCTCTCGATGAATTCCAGCGAGTTGCCGGCGCGCTGCTGCAGTTCGAGGATGCCCTTGACCCACTGGCGGGCGCGGGCGTGGCTGCCTTTTGGCTGCTCTTCCTCGTTGGACTTGTACAGCCAGTGCGCGGCGATGCCGTTGTTGGCCATCTCTTCCATTTCGCGGGTGCGGATCTGGATTTCAATGGGCACGCCGTGCATGCCGAACAGCGTGGTGTGCAACGACTGGTAGCCGTTGGCCTTGGGGATCGCGATGTAGTCCTTGAAGCGGCCCGGCAGCGGCTTGTACAGGTTGTGCACGGCACCGAGCACGCGGTAGCAGGTGTCGACCTTGTCGACGATGATGCGGAAGGCGTACACGTCCATGATCTCGGTGAAGGCGCGGCGCTTGCCGCGCATCTTCTTGTAGATGCCATAGAGGTGTTTCTGCCGGCCGCTGACCTCGCCCTCGATGCCGTCGGCGGCCAGGCAGTTGGCCAGCGAGGTCTCGATTTTGGCGACGATTTCCTTGCGGTTGCCGCGCGCGGCCTTCACCGCCCGGTGGATCAGCGACGAACGCATCGGGTGCATGGCTTTGAAGCCGAGGTCCTCGAACTCCACGCGCACGGTGTGCATGCCCAGGCGATTGGCGATGGGGGCGTAGATCTCGAGGGTTTCCTTGGCGATGCGCCGGCGCTTTTCGCCGGAGAGCACTTCCAGGGTGCGCATGTTGTGCAGGCGGTCGGCCAGCTTGACCAGGATCACGCGGATATCGCGGGCCATGGCCATGGCCATCTTCTGGAAGTTTTCGGCCTGCGCCTCGGCCTTGGTCTCGAAGTTCATCTGGGTCAGCTTGCTGACCCCGTCGACCAGCTCGGCGACGGTCTCGCCGAATTGCTGGCTCAAGGCTTCCTTGGCGATGCCGGTGTCTTCGATCACGTCGTGCAGCATGGCCGCCATCAGGCTCTGATGGTCCATGTGCATGTCGGCAAGGATGCTGGCCACTGCCAGCGGATGGGTCACGTAGGGCTCGCCACTGCGGCGGCGCTGGCCATCGTGGGCCTGCTCGGCGTAGAAGTAGGCCCGCCGAACCAGGTTGACCTGTTCGGGGCCCAGATAGGTCGACAGCCGTTCGGCGAGGGCTTCTATACCCGGCATGGTTTCACCTCTTGCAGTAGAAGAGGGCCTTGCGCCGCACGGTGTCGACTGGGCATCAATCAGACGGCCTCGTTGTTCTCGTCCTCGAACGCGGCGAATACCGGATCCTCGGTGACGATCTCTTCGGCGGCGATGAACTCTGGCGTGACGATGCCTTCGGCGATTTCACGCAGGGCGACGACGGTAGGCTTGTCGTTTTCCCACGCAACGCGTGGCTCTTTGCCGCCGGTAGCCAACTGGCGGGCGCGCTTGGTCGAGAGCATGACCAGCTCAAAGCGGTTATCCACGTGTTCCAGGCAGTCTTCAACAGTTACGCGGGCCATGGTCTTCCTCAGTAGCAAATGCGGTTAGGCGTGCAGCCCAGAATGGGCAGGCGGACTCGATAGTTTAAAAAATCACCAGCCAATAGGGAAGGGCTGTTTTGTCGGGTGTACCTGTGGCGCCTTCATCACGAGGCTGCGTGGGAGCGGGCTTGCCCCGCGAAAAGGCCGATCCAGGCAACTGCAGCCAACCGCCGATACCCGACAATAGCGTGCCGTGCATCGCCGGCACAACCGCCCTTGGCGCGTTAACGCAACATTGCGTCGCGCAGGCGCGGGGTCAGCTCCTCGAACAGCGTCTGCACCGAGCGCAGGGCACGGCAATCGGGCCGCGTCAGCAGCCACAGCTGGGTGTCGCAGCCTGGCAGCGGGCCGCTCAGTGCCTCGACGCCGGGCAGGTCGTGGACCATGTAGTCGGGCAGCGCCGCCACGCCCAGACCGGTGGTCACCAGTTGGGCGATGGTCGACATGCCGCTGCACTGGTAACGCGGGATCAGGCCGGGATGCTGCTGGTTGCGCCAGACCACGGTGGCGTGGTCCTGCATGGAATCGTCGGGGGCGATCCAGGGCACGCTCAGGGGCGCCTCCTGCAGCCGCTCGCGCAGCGCCGGCTGGCCGCAGACCACATAGGAGGTTGAGCCCAGGCAGCGCCCGACAAGGTGCTCCGGCGGCGTGTTGGTCAGGCGCAGGGCGATGTCGGCATCGCGGCGGCTGAGGTTGGCGAAGGTGTTGGAGGTGCCCATCTCCAGCGACAACGCCGGGTAGTTGGGCATGAACTCGGCCAGCGCCGGCAGCAGCAGGCTGTGCAGCACGGCTTCGGTGCAGGTCAGGCGCACGGTGCCGCTGACCACCTGTTCGCCGCTGGTCAGGGCGATGCGCGCCGCATCCAGTGCCTGTTCGGCGCGCTCGGCCTGCTCGGCCAGGGCCTGGGCGGTGTCGGTGGGCAGGTAGCCTTTGCGGCTCTTGACGAACAAGGCGGTGCCCAGCGCCGACTCCAGCCGGCGGATCGAGCGGAACACCGTCGAAACGTCGACCTTGAGCAGTTCGGCAGCCTTGGCCAGCGAGCGGCCGCGCTCCAGTGCCAGGACCAGGGAAAGGTCCGCATGGGTGATCTGATATTGCATCGGTGCACGCTCTGCTTGCCAGAATGCCAATGTCTGTTGCGTTTTGGCCATTTTATAGTGGAACGGCACCCGGTAATCAATGCAGCCGGTCGGCAACCAGCCCCCAACGATGGGCCAGTGAAAAAAACAACAGCAGCACCATCGTCGCCCTCCAAGGCGTCATCCGCAGTTCCCACATCGCCGCTCCGAATCAAAGGATGTACAGCCATGACGTCGGTCTCCCCGTGCGCCAGTTCTTCCCGCGAGATGAATGAATTCCTGGATGCCCATCCGGATACCCAGTACGTCGACCTGCTGATCTCCGACATGAACGGCGTGGTGCGCGGCAAGCGCATCGAGCGCGCCAGCCTGCACAAGGTGTACGAGAAGGGCATCAACCTGCCGGCGTCGCTGTTTGCCCTGGATATCAACGGCTCGACCGTCGAGAGCACCGGGCTGGGCCTGGATATCGGCGACGCCGACCGTATCTGTTTGCCGATTCCCGGCACGCTGTGCGACGAGCCGTGGCAGAAGCGCCCGACCGCGCAGTTGCTGATGACCATGCACGAGCTGGACGGCGCGCCGTTCTTCGCCGACCCGCGGGAAGTGCTGCGTCAGGTGGTGAGCAAGTTCGACGACCTGGGTCTGGATATCTGCGCCGCGTTCGAGCTGGAGTTCTACCTGATAGACCAGGACAACCTCAACGGCCGCCCGCAGCCGCCGCGCTCGCCAATTTCGGGCAAGCGCCCGCAGTCGACCCAGGTGTACCTGATCGACGACCTCGACGAATACGCCGACTGCCTGCAGGACATGCTCGAAGCCGCCAAGGAGCAGGGCCTGCCGGCCGACGCCATCGTCAAGGAAAGCGCCCCGGCGCAGTTCGAGGTCAACCTGCACCACGTCGCCGACCCGCTGAAAGCCTGCGACTACGCGATCCTGCTCAAGCGCCTGATCAAGAACGTCGCCTACGACCATGAGATGGACTCCACCTTCATGGCCAAGCCCTACCCGGGCCAGGCGGGCAACGGCCTGCACGTGCACATTTCGTTGCTGGACAAGAAAACCGGCAAGAACATCTTCGCCCATGACGACCCGCTGCAAAGCGACACCCTGCGCCATGCCGTCGGCGGTGTGCTGGAAACCATGCCGGCATCGATGGCGTTCCTCTGCCCGAACATCAACTCGTACCGTCGCTTCGGTGCCCAGTTCTACGTGCCCAACGCGCCGAGCTGGGGCCTGGACAACCGTACCGTGGCCGTCCGCGTGCCGACCGACAGCAGCGAGAACGTGCGCATCGAACACCGTGTGGCCGGTGCCGACGCCAACCCGTACCTGATGCTTGCGGCGATCCTCGCCGGCATCCACCACGGCCTGACCAACAAGGTCGAGCCGGACGCGCCGATCGAAGGCAACTCGTACGAACAGTTGGAGCAGAGCCTGCCGAACAACCTGCGCGACGCCTTGCGCGCGCTGGATGACAGCGAAGTCCTTAACCAATACATCAGCCCGGACTACATCGACATTTTCGTGGCCTGCAAGGAGAGCGAGCTGGCCGAGTTCGAAGTGTCGATCTCCGACCTCGAGTACAACTGGTACCTGCACACGGTGTAAGCCCATGAGCGCAATTGCGGTCCCCTTGATCGGTGTCAGCGCCTGCCGCCAGCAGGTGGGGAAGAACTCGTCGCACACGGTGGGCGACAAGTATGTCGAGGCCGCGGGCTTTGCCGGGCTGCCGCTGATCCTGCCGGCCCGTGACGGCGGCAGCGACACGCAGGCGCTGCTGGCCAGGCTCGATGGCATTCTTTTTACCGGTTCGCCTTCAAATGTCGAGCCGCATCATTACAATGGCGCGCCCAGCGCGGAAGGCACCCGGCACGATCTTGCACGTGACCGCCTGACCTTGCCGCTGCTGCAGGCGGCCATTGCCGCGGGTGTGCCGGTGTTGTGCATCTGCCGTGGCTTCCAGGAACTGAACGTGGCCCTCGGTGGCAGCCTGCACCAACGGGTGCAGGAGTTGCCCGGCTACCTGGACCACCGCGAACCTGAGGACGCACCTTTGGAGGTGCAATACGGCCCTCGTCACCCCGTCGGCATACAGCCGGGTGGGATGTTCGAGCGCCTGGGCCTGGCTGCGCGGTTCGAGGTCAACTCGCTGCACAGCCAGGGTATCGACCGCCTGGCCCCGGGCCTGCGCGTCGAGGCACGGGCCCCGGATGGCCTGATTGAAGCGGTGTCGATGCCTGATGCGCCGGGCTTTGTACTCGGCGTGCAGTGGCACCCTGAATGGCGTTTCGCCGAAAACCCGGTTTCGCTGCGCCTGTTCGAGGCGTTCCGCGAGGCCTGCATTGCCCATGCTGCACGGGAGGGTGTGCGCCAGAAGACCCTCTGACGTCACCCGGTAGTCTCGGATGACCCACCCCGGCAGTGAGCTTTCAATGAGTGGAAGCGGGCCCTCTACGGCGGGCCTGTGAAAACAATTCCAATAGTTACGGCAAATACTCATGAGCGATTACACAGAAGCCGGCCGCCCACCCGACGTGGCGGCCGACTCGGGCAACACCCAGCGCAGCAAGGGCCTGGCCAAGGGCCGCCTCGGCCTGCTGGCCAGCGTGGTGCTGGGCATATCCACCATTGCACCGGTCTACACCCTGACTGGCGCGCTCGGCCCGACCGTGCGTGAAGTCGGCGCCCACTTGCCGGCGGTGTTCATCGTCGGCTTTCTGCCGATGCTGCTGGTCGCCCTGGGCTACCGCGAGCTGAACTCGGCGGAGCCCGACAGCGGCACGTCGTTCACCTGGTCGGCGCGGGCCTTCGGTCCGATGATCGGCTGGATCGGCGGCTGGGGGCTGGTGGTCGCCACCACCATCGTGCTGTCCAACCTGGCAGGCGTTGCGGTGGACTTCTTCTATCTGTTCCTGGCGCAGATCACCGGCAACCAGGAGCTGGCCGCGCTGGCGGACAACCTGCTGATCAACGTCAGCACCTGTTGCGTGTTCATCGCCCTGGCCGTGTGGATCTGCTGTCGCGGCATGGCCACCACCATGACGGTGCAGTACGGCCTGGTGGCCTTGCAGTTGCTGGTGCTGATCGGCTTCGCCTTTGCCGCGTTCGGCGAGACCACCGCGCCGCCGCCGCTGGCGTTCGACCTGGCCTGGTTCAACCCGTTCGGTGTCGAGTCGTTCTCGGCCTTTGCCGCCGGCCTGTCGTTGTCGATTTTCATTTTCTGGGGCTGGGACGTGTGCCTGACCGTCAGCGAAGAGTCGATCGGCAGCGATGAAGTGCCGGGCAAGGCGGCAACCTGGACCGTGCTGCTGATTCTCGGCCTGTACCTGCTCACCGCCATCGCCACCCTGCAATTTGCCGGGATCAGCGAGCACGGTCTGGGCCTTAACAACCCGCGCATCCAGGAGAACGTGTTCGCCCACCTGGCCGGGCCGGTCATGGGGCCGCTGGCGATCCTGATGTCGATCGCGGTGCTGGCCAGCACCGCCGCCTCGCTGCAGTCGACCTTCGTCTCGCCGGCGCGCACCCTGCTTGCCATGGGCTACTACGGCGCCGTGCCGCAACGCTTTGCCACGGTGTGCCCGCGTTCGCAGACGCCACGTTACGCGACCATCTGCGCCGGCATTGCCGCTGGCCTGTTCTACGTGACCATGCGGACCCTCAGCGAAAACGTGCTGGCCGACACCATCACCGCCCTGGGCATGATGATCTGCTTCTACTACTCGCTGACCGCCTTCGCCTGCGTGTGGTACTTCCGCCGCAGCCTGTTCGACAGTGTGCGCCACTTCTTCATGCGCGGCGTGTGCCCGCTGGTGGGTGGCCTGATCCTGTCGGTGATCTTCCTGCGCACGGCCATCGACAGCGCCTCGCCGGACTTCGGCAGCGGCTCGCATGTGGGTGGGTTGGGGCTGGTATTCGTGATCGCGGCGATCATCTCGGCGCTGGGCATCGTGCTGATGCTGCTGTCGCGCCTGCGGGCGCCAGCGTATTTCCTGGGGGCTACCCTGCGTCAGCAGGCGACCATTCAGTTGCAGGAATAACCCAGCCGGAACCCTCGCGGGGCAATCCCGCTCCCACGAGTCCGTGGGAGCGGGATTGCCCCGCGATGCTTTTTCAGCCGACCAGTTGTTTCAGCAGCGCCCCATGGCGCTGTTGCTGTTTCTTCAGCAGCAGGCGATTGGCCTTGAACACTGCCTTCATCTCTTCCAGTGCCACCGCGAAGTCATCGTTGATGATGACGTACTCATATTCGTCGTAGTGCACCATCTCGCTGACCGCTTCCTTCATGCGTCCGGCGATGATTTCCTCGCTGTCCTGGCCACGGCCGTCCAGACGTTGGCGCAGGGCCTCAAGGCTTGGCGGCAGGATGAAGATCGAACGTGCCTCGGGCATCAGCTTGCGTACCTGCTGGGCACCTTGCCAGTCGATCTCCAGAATCAGGTCGTAGCCCTGGTCGAGGGTTTCCTGCAGGGCGCTGCGTGAAGTGCCGTAGAAGTTGCCGAACACTTCGGCGTGCTCGAGGAAATCGCCCTGGGCGATCAGTGCCTTGAACTCTTCGTGGACGACGAAGTGATAGTTGACCCCGTGTTCCTCGCCCGGGCGCATGGCGCGGGTGGTGTGCGAGACCGAGACGCGTACGCGCTCGTCGTCCTTGATCAGGGCCGTGACCAGGCTGGTCTTGCCGGCGCCGGACGGGGCCGAGACGATGTAGAGGGTGCCGCTGCTGTGGTTCATGGTAGGGGTGGCCTTACTCGATGTTCTGTACTTGTTCACGCATCTGTTCGATCAGCACCTTCAGGTTGACTGCCGCCTGCGTGCTGCGTGGGTCGAATGCCTTGGAGCCAAGGGTGTTGGCTTCACGGTTGAGCTCCTGCATCAGGAAGTCCAGGCGCCGGCCGGCGGCGCCGCCCGACTTGAGCACCCGGCGCACCTCGGTGACGTGGGTGCTGAGGCGGTCCAGCTCTTCGGCGACGTCGCTTTTCTGCGCGAGCAAGACCATCTCCTGCTCGAGGCGCTGCGGGTCGAGCTCGGCCTTCATATCGCCGAAGCGGTCGAGGACCTTCTGCCGTTGCGCGGCCAGCATCTGCGGCACCAGGGTGCGCAGGGTGGCGACTTCGCCGGCCATGCTGTCCAGGCGCTCGTTGATCAGCCTGGCCAGTTCGGCGCCTTCGCGTTGGCGGCCGGCCTTGAGTTCGGTCAGGGCTTCGTCGAACAGTGCGATGGCTTCGGCGTTGAGCGCTTGCGGATCGGTGGCGTCGGCCACCAGCACGCCCGGCCAGGCCAGCACTTCCAGCGGGTTGAGTGGTGCCGGTTGCTTGATCAGGCTGGCGACGGTTTCGGCGGCGGCGACCAGTTGCGCGGCGCGTTCGCGATCGACCTGCAGTGGCTTGCCGGTGCTGTCCTCGCTCAGGCGCAGGGTGCACTCGACCTTGCCGCGCGAGAGGCCTTGGCGCAGGCCTTCGCGTACGGCACCTTCGAGGTCGCGCAGGGCCTCGGGCAGGCGCAGGTGGGGTTCGAGATAGCGGTGGTTGACCGAGCGCAGCTCCCAGACCAGGGTGCCTTGGCTGCCAGCGCGCTCGACACGAGCAAAAGCGGTCATGCTATGCACCATGGGGAGTACCTCGCGTATTCAGGTGAACGGGGAGCCTGTCGGCTGCAAGGCGCAGGATTGTAGCGCAGTGCGGCGCGGGCGCCCAATCCAGCCATGCTAACGGTCGCCCGGAAACCTGTCGGAAAACACGACAGGCTGCGCGCGCGACGACAGGCGTGCCTTCGTCGGGTGTCGGGCTCTATAATGCTCGGCAGATTCAAAGTCCCCGTACAGGTATTCCAGATGAAACGTCCAAGTGGTCGCGCCGCCGATCAGCTCCGCTCGATCCGCATTACCCGCAACTACACCAAGCACGCCGAAGGATCGGTTCTGGTCGAGTTCGGTGACACCAAGGTCATCTGCACGGTCAGCGTCGAGAACGGTGTTCCCCGCTTCCTCAAAGGCCAGGGCCAAGGTTGGCTGACCGCCGAGTACGGCATGCTGCCGCGCTCCACCGGCGAGCGTAACCAGCGCGAGGCCAGCCGTGGCAAGCAAGGCGGCCGCACCCTCGAGATCCAGCGCCTGATTGGCCGCTCCCTGCGCGCCGCGCTGGACATGAGCAAGCTCGGCGACATCACCCTGTACGTCGACTGCGACGTGATCCAGGCCGACGGCGGCACCCGCACCGCCTCGATCACCGGCGCCATGGTCGCCCTGTGCGACGCCCTGGCGGTGATCAAGAAGCGTGGCGGTCTCAAGGGTGGCAACCCGCTCAAGCACATGATCGCCGCAGTATCGGTGGGCATGTACCAGGGCGAGGCCGTGCTCGACCTCGACTACCTCGAGGACTCCGCCGCCGAGACCGACCTGAACGTGGTCATGACCAGCGCCGGTGGTTTCATCGAGGTACAGGGCACTGCCGAAGGCGCGCCGTTCCAGCCTGCCGACTTCAACGCCATGCTGGCGCTGGCGCAGAAGGGCATGGACGAAATCTTCGAATTGCAGAAGGCGGCGCTGGCCGACTGAGCAGACGCCAGGGAGGTGCGGGACATGAACGATTCGGATCTGCCGATCACCCCGCCCAGCGCCGATGTCCGGCAATGGGCGATGTTCTGCCACCTCTCGGCGCTTCTGGGGCTGGTGCTGCCCCTTGGGCATTTGCTGGGCCCGCTGGTGCTGTGGCACCTCAAGCGCGAGCAGGACCCGTTCATCGATGCCCAGGGCAAGGAGGCGCTGAACTTCCAGATCAGCGTGACCATCGCCGGCTTCGTCTGCTTCCTGCTGATGTTCGTGTTCATCGGCATTCTGCTGTTTGCCGTGCTGATGGTGGCGGTGCTGATCCTGATCATCCTGGCAGCGGTCAAGGCCAATGAAGGCAAGCCGTATCGCTATCCCTTCATCTGGCGGCCGATCAGATAGACGCAAAAAAGCCGACCCGATGGTCGGCTTTTTTGTGCGTGCCATCCTCAGATGGTCAGCGTCCAGTCATAGTCCACGATCAGCGGCGCGTGCTGGGAGAAGCGCGGCTGGCGCGGCAGGCGGGCGTTGCGCACGAAGCGGCGCAGGCCTGGGGTGAGGATCTGGTAGTCGAACCGGTAACCCAGGTTGAGCATCTCGGCCTGCTCGTTGTCCGGCCACCAGCTGTACTGGTCGCCTTCACGGCTGACTTCGCGCAGGGCATCGACATAGCCCATGTCGCCGACGATGGCGTCCATCCAGGCGCGCTCGGGTGGCAGGAAACCCGGCGACTGCTGGCTGTCACGCCAGTTCTTGATGTCGAGCTTCTGCTGCGCCACGTAGAACGAGCCGCAGTAGATGTACTCGCGACGCTTGCGGCGCTGCTTGTCCAGGTACTTGGCGAAGTCGTCCATCAACTTGAACTTCTGGTTCAAGTCTTCGTCGCCGTTCATGCCCGAAGGCAGCAACAGGCTGGCAATACTGACTTTGTCGAAATCTGCTTGCAGATAACGCCCGTAGCGGTCGGCTGTCTCGAAGCCCAGGCCGGTGATGACTGCCTTGGGCTGCATGCGCGAGTAAAGTGCCACGCCACCTTGGGTGGGCACCTCCGCGTCGCAGGCGTAAAGGAAATAGCCATCGAGCTGGAAAGCTGGGTCGTCGAGTTCAAAGGCCGAGGCGCGGGTATCCTGAAGGCAGATGACGTCGGCATTCTGGGCTTGTAGCCAGCTGAGCAATCCACGCTCGGCCGCAGCCTGAATGCCATTTACGTTCACACTGATGATCCGCATAAATGGCCCCAAAAATCTCGTGCGTGTATGATACCCGAGCTCAACACATTTAGCTAAATCCGTGGTGTCCGGGACCTTTCATGCAGCCGTATCAGCGCGACTTCATCCGTTTTGCCATCGATCGCGGCGTTCTGCGCTTCGGTGAGTTCACCCTGAAATCGGGGCGTACCAGCCCGTACTTCTTCAATGCCGGCCTGTTCAATACCGGGTCCGCCCTGGCGCAGCTGGGGCGTTGCTACGCGGCGGCCATCGTCGACAGCAAGATCCCCTTCGACGTGCTGTTCGGCCCGGCCTACAAGGGCATCCCCCTGGCGGCGGCCACTGCCGTGGCCCTGGCCGAGCAGCACCAGCTGGACGTGCCGTGGTGCTTCAACCGCAAGGAAGCCAAGGACCATGGGGAGGGCGGCAGCCTGGTCGGCGCCCCGCTGGCCGGCGACGTGCTGATCATCGACGACGTGATCACCGCCGGCACTGCCATCCGCGAAGTGATGCAGATCATCAACGCCCAGCAGGCCAAGGCGGCCGGTGTGCTGATCGCGCTGAACCGCGAAGAACGTGGCAATGGCGAGCTTTCGGCGATCCAGGAAGTCGAGCGCGACTTCGGCATCCCGGTCGTGAGCATCGTCTCGCTGACCCAGGTGCTGGAATTCCTGGCTGACGACCCGCAGCTCAAGCAGCACCTGCCGGCGGTCGAAGCCTACCGCGCCCAGTACGGCATCTGACCGGCCCGCGGCGCATGAAAAAGGCGACCTTCGGGTCGCCATTTTCATGCCTGTGGTTCAGCGGCGGTTCGGGKAAGGGTCCTGCACGGCATCACCGACGCCGGKGAGGATCTTCCAGCCACGCTTGGGGTGGGTGCCGGGGGTAAAGTCAGGGCAGGGGGGCATCGAGGTCTTGCCCTGGTTGGAGTACTTGCGTCCGCAGTCGGCGCATTCGTAGCTGCCTGCGGAAACATCACTGCCATATTTGACCAGTTCTTTCTGCATCGCTGTATCTCCGATGGGGTGGAGTTGGAATGCTAGTCGGCTGGCAGAGATGCGTGTTGTAGTGCCTGTCCGTGCTGGCGGTAGGATATTTCCGAACGGCAAAAGAAAGGCGGCCCTTGGGCCGCCTGCGCATCGTGTCAGTCTGTGCCGTACTTCGGCGAACGTGGCCCGTAGAGGATCCCGCCGTTCGGGTAGGGCGTCAGCAAGCGTGCGCTGGTCATCCCGGCGATCGGGTAGCCGGCGTCATCCTGCACGCTGCTGATGATCTGGTTGATGGCCGCCGCCACCAGCATGCCGATCAGGCCACCCTGGTTCTGCTTGCCTTCCTCGCTGGAGGCCGTGGCGCTGCCGGTCCACAAGGTGGCGCCGGTCTTCAGGTCGACCAGTTTGGCGCTGGCGGTGACGATGGTCGCGCTGCTCAGCACCATGTAACGCGTGCCGTAGTCGCTGACGGTCACGTACAGGCCGGCGTCGGCGCCGAAGATCTCGTTCAGCTTGGTCGTGGGCAACTGGTGGATATCGGCCGGCGTGGTCAGGCCGTTCTGGCGGAAGGTTTCATCCACCAGCGCCACCGGCATCACGTAGTAGCCGGCCTCGGCCAGCGGATAGGTGACCTGGGACAGCATGCTGTAGGTGGCCTTGACGTCGGGCGACTCGTTCAGCGGTGGCAGGATCAGGATCGACTTCGGTCGGCTCTGTTTGTAGGCCGAATAGTCGATGCTCTTGCGCTCGGCGCAGCCGGCGAACAGTACCAGCACGCAGGCGCCGACGATCAGTTGGGTCAGGCGCTTGATCATTGCTTGGCCCCCTTGCTGGCGTTGCTCATCAGGAAGTCCATATAGGCCGCCGACTCGGGGAACAGCGCTTTTTCGGTACGGAACTGCTGGATCATCTGGTCATCCTTGCCCAGGCTGGAGTACAGCAGGCCCAGCTGCGCGTGGTAGCCCGGCGGCACGGCGCCGTTCTTGGCCTTGATCTTCTCCAGGTCGCGCTCCAGGGCGGTGGCCTGTTCTTCCTTGGCGTCACCCTTGAGGTAGCCGTACACCTGGGGCTGGTAGCTTTCCCACTGGTACAGGGTCTTGGGTGAATTGCAGCCGGCCAGCAGGACGCTGCCCAGCAGCAGCCCGGCGACGGTGCGCCAGGCCGGGTAGGTGATGCTCATCGAACGGTCTTCCTTGTCGTGTTGTGCTTGTTATTGCGCTTGTGGCTTCCATTGGCCGCTTTCGACTGCGCCCACCAGTTTGTTGACGGCTTCGCGCATGGCCAGGTCGAGCACTTTGCCGTTGAGGGTCGAGTCGTAGCTGGCGGTGCCGCCGAAACCGATGACTTCACGGTTGGACAGGGCGTACTCACCGGCGCCCTGGCTCGAATAGACCACTTCGGAGGTGCTGATGTTGACGATGTTGAGGGCGACCTTGGCGTAGGCGATCTGGGTCTTGCCGCGGCCGAGGATGCCGAACAGCTGGTGATCGCCGACTTCCTTGCGGCCGAACTCGGTGACGTCGCCGGTCACCACGAAGTCGGCGCCCTTCAGGCGCTGGGCCTGGCCCTTGATGGCAGCTTCCTGCTGGATTTCGCCCATGTTGTCGCGGTCCAGCACGTTGAACCGGTTGGTTTGCTGCAGGTGGGTGATGAGGATGGTCTTGGCCTGGCCGCCGAGACGGTCGACGCCATCGGAGAAGATGCCGCGCATGTAGCTGGAGCGGTTGTCGAACTTGCCCACGGCGATCGGTGTGCGCACGCCGCTGTAGGGGCGGTTGACGCTTTCGACCTGTTGCACGGCAACAGCGGTAGAGGTTTCGGTAGCACAGCCGGCGAGGGACCCGACAGCCAGGGCGGCTGCCAGCACGAGTCCATGTGATGCGTATTTCACGCGTGTTCTCCAGGTAAATAGAAACTATTTGCAATGAGCGTGCATTCTGCCACGTTGTTTCGGCAGATTACCGGGATTCTTGATGGTCAAATATGAAGAATGATGGCTTTGAGCCATCTTTTTGCGTGTGTGCAATTACCCATCGCGGGGCAAGGCTGCTCCCACTGTCATGCGTGGGTACGGCCTTGCCCCGCGAAGGGCTGGTAGGGTCAGCGTGGCTTGCGGTTGCTGATCAGCGTGCCCACGCCGCTGTCGGTGAAGATCTCCAGCAGCACGGCATTCGGCACGCGGCCGTCGATGATGTGCGAGGTGTTGACGCCGCCCTGGACTGCGTCCAGTGCGCACTTGATCTTCGGCAGCATGCCGCCGTAGATGGTGCCGTCGGCGATCAGTTCGTTGACCTGCTCGGTGCTCAGCCCGGTGAGGACTTCGCCCTGCTTGTCCATCAGGCCGGCGATATTGGTCAGCAGCATCAGCTTCTCGGCCTTCAGCGCCTCGGCCACCTTGCCGGCCACCAGGTCGGCGTTGATGTTGTACGACTCGCCGTTGGCGCCCACGCCGATCGGCGCGATCACCGGGATGAAGTCACCCTTGACCAGCATGTTCAGCAGGTCGGTGTTGACGCTGACGACCTCGCCGACATGGCCGATGTCGATGATTTCCGGGGTGGTCATCTCCGGAGTCTGGCGGGTGACGGTGAGCTTCTTGGCGCGGATCAGCTCAGCATCCTTGCCAGTGAGGCCGATGGCGCTGCCGCCGTGGCGGTTGATCAGGTTGACGATGTCCTTGTTCACCTGGCCGCCCAAGACCATCTCCACCACGTCCATGGTCGCCGCGTCGGTGACGCGCATGCCATCGATGAAGTGGCTGTCGATCGACAGGCGCTTGAGCAGGTCGCCGATCTGCGGCCCGCCACCGTGCACCACCACCGGGTTGATGCCCACGGCCTTCATCAGCACGATGTCCCGAGCGAAGCCGGTCTTGAGCTCCTCGCTCTCCATCGCGTTGCCGCCGTACTTGATCACCAGGGTCTTGCCGACGAAGCGGCGGATGTAAGGCAGTGCTTCGGACAAAACCTCGGCTACATGGGAAGCGGCATCGCGATCGAGGGTCATGCAGGGCTCCAGGTAAGGAACGGATAGTCGTCAGAACGGCAGTTGCAGGCCTGGTTGGACGCGCAGCAACTGCGTGCGGAATACAGCCTTGATTCGGTCGAGTTCTGCGGCGCTGTCGGCTTCGAAGCGCAGCACCAGCACCGGTGTGGTGTTGGAGGCGCGAACCAGGCCCCAGCCGTGGAGATAGTCGACCCGTACACCGTCGATGGTGGTCAGGTTGGCTTCGCCCCAGTCGGCGTCGCGTTGCAGTGCATCAATGATGCTGAATTTACCCTCGTCGGTCACATCAATGTTGATTTCCGGCGTGGAAATATCATTGGGGAACGCGGCGAACAGGCTTTCGGCGTCCTGCCCGGCCTTGCTGAGGATCTCCAGCAGGCGCGCGGCGCTGTAGATGCCGTCGTCGAAACCGTACCAGCGCTCCTTGATGAAGATGTGTCCGCTCATCTCGCCGGCCAGCAGCGAGCCGGTCTGTTTCATCTTCTTCTTGATCAGCGAGTGGCCGGTCTTCCACATCAGCGCGCGGCCACCGTGCTGTTCGATCAGCGGGGTCAGGCGGCGCGTGCATTTGACGTCGAAGATGATCTCGGCGCCCGGGTTGCGCGACAGCACGTCCTGGGCGAACAGCATCAGCAGGCGGTCGGGGTAGACGATGCTGCCGGTGTTGGTCACCACACCCACGCGATCACCGTCGCCGTCGAAGGCCAGGCCGATATCGGCGCCGGTTTCCTTCACCTTGGCGATCAGGTCTTCCAGGTTCTCGGGCTTGCCCGGGTCCGGGTGGTGGTTGGGGAAGTTGCCGTCGACTTCGCAGAACAGCGGGATGACGTCGCAGCCCAGCGCTTCGATCAGTTGCGGAGCGACCACGCCGGCCGCGCCGTTGCCGCAGTCGACCACCACCTTCAGACGCTTGGCCAGTTTCACGTCGGCGACGATCTGCTGGAAGTAGCGCTCAAGGATCTCGACCTTTTCCATGCGGCCATCGCCACGGGTCAGGTCATTGGTCTTCAGGCGGGTCAGCAGGGCCTGGATCTGCTCATTGGCCAGGGTGTCGCCGGCGATGACGATCTTGAAACCGTTGTAGTCCGACGGGTTGTGGCTGCCGGTGAGCATCACGCCCGATTTGCCGGCCAGCACATTGGCCGCGTAGTACAGCGCCGGGGTCGGCACCAGGCCGACATCGCTGACCTGGCAACCGGCGTCGACCAGGCCTTTGATCAGTTGCTCGACCAGCATCGGGCCGGACAGGCGGCCATCGCGGCCGACCGAGATCTGTGGCTCGCCCTGGGCGAGAGTCTGGGCGCCGATGGCGCGACCGATCCAGTAGGCGGTCTCGGCATGCAGGGTCTTGCCGACCACGCCGCGAATGTCATAGGCGCGGAAGATGCTGTCGGGCAGTGCGGGGACCAGCTGGGCCATGTCGTTCATCTCTGGGACTCCAAGTATTCAAAGGCTTCTGGGCAGGCACAAACTGAACGCTTGGACGGTGGTTTCGCCGCAGAGTTCGCCATCCATGGCCCGAACGGTCTGTCGTCGGCTCAGCGGGTACCCGAATGGCCGAAGCCGCCGGCACCGCGCTGGGTCTCGTCGAACTGCTCGACGATATCGAAGTGCGCCTGCACCACCGGCACCAGGATCAGCTGCGCGATGCGTTCGCCGACGGTGATGGTGAACGGCGTGTTGCCACGGTTCCAGCAGGACACCATCAGCTCGCCCTGGTAGTCCGAGTCGATCAGACCGACCAGGTTGCCCAACACGATGCCGTGCTTATGGCCCAGGCCCGAGCGCGGCAGGATCATGGCCGCCAGGCCCGGGTCGCCGATGTACACCGACAGGCCGGTGGGGATCAGCAGGGTCTGGCCCGGCTCGAGGACGGTGTCCTCCTTGAGCAGGGCACGCAGGTCGAGGCCGGCGGAGCCTGGGGTGGCGTACTGTGGCAGCGGGAATTCGCTGCCCAGGCGTGGGTCGAGGATCTTGGCTTGAAGAGCGTGCATGTAACTTATTGAACCTGGTTGAGCCGTTCGGCGATGAAGGCGACCAACTGGCGGGCAATCTTGCCTTTGCTGGTCTGCGCGAAGAGGGTTTGATGCTGCTGCCGGTCGATCACGGTCAGGGCGTTTTCCTCGCTGTTGAAGCCGATGCTGGGGTTGGCCACATCATTGGCGACGATCAGGTCGAGGTTCTTGTCCTTGAGCTTGCGCGTGGCGTAGTCGAGCAGGTGCTCGGTCTCGGCGGCGAAGCCGACGCTGAACGGGCGGTCGGCGCGGCCGGCAATGGTCGCAAGGATATCGGGATTGCGCACCATCTGCAGCAGCATGCCGTCGCCGGTGGTGGGATCTTTCTTGAGCTTCTGCGGGGCGACCACCTCAGGACGGTAGTCCGCGACTGCGGCCGAGGCGATGAACAGGTCGCACGGCATCGCTGCTTCACACGCCGCGAGCATGTCCCGCGCGCTCACCACGTCGATGCGGCTGACCCGGTCAGGTGTCTGCAGATGAACCGGGCCGGTGACGAGGGTCACCCGGGCCCCGGCTTCGGCGGCGGCCTCGGCCAGGGCGAAGCCCATCTTCCCTGAACTATGGTTGGTGATGTAGCGCACCGGGTCGATGTTCTCTTGCGTGGGGCCGGCGGTGATCAGTACGTGCTTGCCGGTCAGCGCCTGGCGCTTGAAGCTTTCGGCGGCGCACCAGGCCAGGTCGGTGGCTTCGAGCATGCGGCCCAGGCCCACGTCGCCACAGGCCTGGCTGCCGGAAGCCGGGCCGAATACCTGGATGCCTCGGCTTTTCAGCAGCTCGAGGTTGGCCTGGGTCGCCGGGTCGCGCCACATGGCCTGGTTCATCGCCGGGGCGACTGCCACGGTGGCGTCGGTGGCCAGCACCAGGGTGGTCAGCAGGTCGTCGGCCATGCCCTGGGCCATGCGCGCCATCAGGTCGGCGGTGGCCGGGGCGATCAGCACCAGGTCGGCCCACTTGGCCAGTTCGATGTGGCCCATGGCCGCTTCGGCGGCGGGGTCGAGCAGGTCCAGGTGCACCGGGTGGCCGGACAGCGCCTGCAGCGTGAGCGGGGTGATGAACTCGGCGCCACCACGGGTCATGACCACGCGCACCTGCGCGCCGTGTTCCAGGAGTCGGCGAATCAGCTCGGCGCTCTTGTAGGCGGCGATGCCGCCACCCACGCCGAGAACGATGCGCTTGCGATACAACCGCTGCATAGGCCTTGCCTTATTCCAGTGAAAGCGGGTGGCGACGACAGCTGCCTGCGGCAGATCGTCGCATTTTCGAAGCGAACTAGATTAACACAGCGCCCAAAGGGGCCGTAGTGGCAGGCGAGGAGGGGAAATGAACATCAGGGAGTGGCCGGCTGAAGAACGGCCGAGGGAGAAGTTGTTGCAGCGTGGGGCGGCGATCCTGTCGGATGCGGAATTGCTGGCGGTACTGCTGGGGTCTGGGGTTGCCGGGCGCAATGTGCTCGACCTGGCGCGTGGGCTGCTGGCGAAATTCGGCGGGCTGCGGCAGTTCCTCGAGGCGGATCGGGCCATGGTACTGCGCGAGCCTGGCCTGGGGCCGGTGCGGTATGCGCAGTTGCAGGCATTGCTGGAAATAGGCAGGCGCTACCTGGACGAACACATCGAGCGTGCGTCGGTCCTGGAGAGCCCGGCCTCGGTGAGGCGCTATCTCAAGTCCATGCTGCGGCACGAGTCCAGCGAGGTGTTCGGCTGCCTGTTCCTGGACACCAAGCATCGGCCGTTGGCGTTCGAGATACTGTTCCGTGGCACCATCGACCGCGCGAGTATCTACCCCCGCGAGGTCGTCCGGCGCTCATTGCTGCACAATGCGGCTGCACTGATCCTTTGCCACAACCATCCGTCGGGCATATGCGAGCCGAGCCAGGATGATGTGCACTTGACGTTGATGCTCAAGCGCTCGCTGGCGCTGATCGATGTGCGGGTGATGGACCATGTCATCGTGGGTGATGGCGAGCCGTTGTCGATGGTCGAGCATGGATGGCTGGTCGGTTAGGCATCGCGGGGCAAGCTCGCTTTCAAAATGATTGTGGGCTTGCCTCGCGATAGGGCGTCAGCGGTTGACTGAGACCTTGCTGAAATCCTGCCGCCCGAACGGACTCACCTGATAACCCTGTACGTCCTGGCGCAGCAGCGCGGCCGCCGTCGGATGCGCCAGCGGCAGCCACAGCGCCTGCTGCTGGATCAGCGTCTGGGCCTGCTGGTACAGCCGGCTGCGCACGCTCTGGTCGTTGGTGGTGCGTCCGGCGTTGATCAGCTGGTCCAGGCGGTTGTCGCAGAACCGTGCGAAGTTGGTCCCGGACTTGACCGCGGCGCAGGAAAACTGCGGGCTGAGGAAGTTGTCCGGGTCACCGTTGTCTCCGGCCCAGCCCATGAACAATAGGTCGTGTTCGCCGGCCTTGGCGCGGCGGATCAGCTCGCCCCACTCGATAGTGCGGATCTCGGCTTTGATGCCAATTTTCGCAAGGTCGGCCTGCAGCATCTGTGCGCCCAGGCTGGGGTTGGGGTTGAGCAGGCTGCCCGACGGGCGGGTCCAGATGGTGGTCTCGAAACCCTTGGCCAGGCCGGCCTTGGCCAGCAGTGCCTTGGCTTTCTTGTGATCGAGCGTGTAGCCCGGCAGGTCCTTGGCGTAGCTCCAGGTATTCGGCGGATAGGGACCGTTGGCGGCGGTGGCGGTGTCTTCGAACACGGCCTTGAGGTAGGCCGGCTTGTCGAAGGCCAGGTTGATGGCCTGGCGCACTTCAGGCTTGTCCAGTGGCGGGTGCTGGCTGTTGATGGCGACGAAGGCGGTCATGAATGCCGGGGTGGTGGCGACCTTGAGGTTGCCGTCCTTGCCGGCCTCGGCGATGTCCAGCGGCTTGGGCGACAGGGCCACCTGGCATTCGCCGCGCCTGATCTTTTGCAGGCGTACGTTGGCGTCCGGGGTGATGGCGTAGATCAGCGGGTCGATCGACGGCTTGCCGGCGAAATAGTCAGGGTTGGCGCGGTAACGCACCACGGCGTCTTTCTGGAAACGCTGGAAGACGAACGGGCCGGTGCCCACTGGCTGGTTGTTGAGTTTCTCGGGGGTGCCGGCCTTGAGCAGTTTGTCGGCATACTCGGCGGAGTAGATCGAGGCAAAGCCCATGCTCAGGGTGGCCAGGAAAGTGGCGTCGGCGTGGGTCAGGGTGAAGCGCACGGTGTGCGGCTCGGGTGCGTCGATGGCCTTGATCAGGCTGCCCAGTTGCAGAGATTGGGCATGCGGGTAGCCGCCCGGGGCGGTCTTGTGCCAGGCGTGGGCCGGGTAGAGCATGCGCTGGAAGCTGAACAGCACGTCGTCGGCGTCCAGTTCGCGGGTCGGCTTGAAGTAGGCGGTGGTGTGAAACTTCACGTCCGAGCGCAGCTTGAAGTCGTAGACCAGGCCGTCAGGCGACACCGTCCAGCTTTGCGCCAGGCTCGGCACCACCTTGCCCTCGGCGGCGTCGAACTCGACCAGGCGGTTCATCAGCACGTCGGCCGAGGCGTTGGTGGTGGTCAGCGAGTTGTACTGCACCACGTCGAAGCCTTCGGGGCTGGCTTCGGTGCACACCGACAGCGCTGCGGCCTGGGCAAGGCCCGCGGCGCACAGGGTGGTGAACAGGAGGGAAAGGGCGGCGGCACGCATGGTGACTCCTTGGCTGGTCGGTGGCCCATCTGCCGGTGCAGTCTGGAAAATTGAGGAAATGTCCTACCCTAGTGCGGGCATGGGCAAATGACCACACCCTTTCGCATTAATTCGGCGACGGGCGGTCGACAGCTTGCCGCCCCAGTCGTTATGCTGCCCAGGCGCGCTCGGCCCGACCGGAACTCTCATATTCTGTTGTTGTGGCGGAGTCTTTCTGGTATAAAGCAGCGCTCTTTTCTAGGGGCTCGGTCTGTCGCGTAAGCGCACCCGGCCGATAAGACCCCCGGGAACACGGCGCCTTGGCGCCATTGACTGAGAGATTAAGCGGCCAACCCATGCCGGGTTGGGCATGTGGTTTTAGAGGGCTGAGGCATGTCGAGAGTCTGTCAAGTTACCGGTAAGGGTCCGGTAACTGGGAACAATATTTCCCACGCAAACAACAAAACCCGTCGTCGTTTCCTGCCGAACCTGCAGCACCACCGTTTCTGGGTTGAGTCCGAGAAGCGCTTCGTGCGTCTGCGCGTTTCCGCCAAAGGCATGCGTATCATCGACAAGCGCGGCATCGATGCCGTTCTGGTCGACATCCGTCGCGCTGGCGCCAAGGTTTAAAGGAGAACATCATGCGTGAATTGATCCGTCTGGTTTCGAGTGCCGGTACCGGCCACTTCTACACCACCGACAAGAACAAGCGCACCACTCCGGACAAGATCGAGATCAAGAAGTACGATCCGGTCGTCCGCAAGCACGTGGTGTACAAGGAAGCCAAGATCAAGTAATTGATCGGCAGCCTGAAAAAACCCGCAACCGCAAGGTGGCGGGTTTTTTTATGCCTGCAGCAAAGCCATCGCGGGGCCTGCATAAAAGCGGGGCCCCACGATTGGTTTTATTTCTGCTCGAACATCACATAGATCTTGCGGCATGGCTCCAGCACTTCCCAGGTGCCCTTGAAGCCTGCGGGAATCACAAAGCGATCGCCGGCACGCAGGGTCTTGGCGCCACCGTCCTGGTCGCGCAGCACCGACACACCCTGCACGATTTCGCAGTACTCGTGCTCGGTGTAGTTCACCGTCCACTGGCCCACCTCGCCTTCCCAGACGCCGGCGGCGAACTGCCCGCACGGGCTGGCGTAGTGGTTGTAGACAGCCTGGTCAGGCTCGCCCTTGAGGATTTTCTCCGCTGCCGGGCGGTAGCGTTCGGCTTCGGTCAGAACCTGGGCAAAGTCGACGATGCTGGTGATACTCATGGTGGTTACCCTGTTGTTGTTTAATAAAATGAACATCAGTAGGCATTTGAGCCGTTGGTGTCAAATATATTGATAGTTTGCCCGCCCTGGTTTAGGGTGGCAGGTGCCCGTGTGCCTCGTCACCCGGCCAGAATTTCTGACAGCGCCCGTGAGTCCTCAGTGCGGCGTTGCACCTTAACAAGAGAGGAGTTTCCTATGACCACCCTGACTCGTGCGGACTGGGAACAGCGTGCCCAGCAACTGAAGATCGAAGGCCGCGCCTTCATCAACGGCGAATACACCGATGCCGCATCCGGTGAAACCTTCGACTGCCTGAGCCCGGTGGACGGACGCTTCCTGGCCAAGGTCGCCAGCTGCGACCTGGCCGACGCCAACCGCGCTGTCGACAACGCCCGCGCCGTGTTCGAATCCGGCGCCTGGTCGCGCCTGGCCCCGGCCAAGCGCAAGGCCAAGCTGATCCGCTTCGCCGACTTGCTGCGCAAGAACGTCGAGGAGCTGGCCCTGCTCGAAACCCTCGACATGGGCAAGCCGATCGGTGACTCCTCCACCATCGATATCCCGGGGGCGGCCCAGGCCATCCACTGGACCGCCGAAGCCATCGACAAAGTCTACGACGAAGTCGCGCCGACCCCGCACGACCAGCTCGGCCTGGTGACCCGCGAACCCGTGGGTGTGGTCGGTGCCATCGTACCGTGGAACTTCCCGCTGCTGATGGCCTGCTGGAAGCTGGGCCCAGCCCTGGCCACCGGCAACTCCATCGTGCTCAAACCGTCCGAAAAATCGCCGCTGACCGCGATCCGCATCGCCCAGCTGGCCATCGAGGCCGGTATTCCGGCTGGCGTGCTGAACGTGCTGCCAGGCTACGGCCACACCGTGGGCAAGGCCCTGGCCCTGCACATGGACGTCGACACCCTGGTGTTCACCGGTTCGACCAAGATCGCCAAGCAGCTGATGGTCTATGCCGGTGAGTCGAACATGAAGCGTGTCTGGCTGGAAGCCGGTGGCAAGAGCCCGAACATCGTCTTCGCCGACGCCCCTGACCTGCAGGCCGCCGCCGAGGCCGCCGCCAGCGCCATCGCCTTCAACCAGGGCGAAGTCTGCACCGCAGGTTCGCGCCTGCTGGTCGAGCGCTCGATCAAGGACAAGTTCCTGCCCATGGTGGTCGAGGCCCTCAAGGCCTGGAAACCGGGCAACCCGCTGGACCCGGCAACCACCGTCGGCGCACTGGTCGACACCCAGCAGATGAACACCGTGCTGTCGTACATTGAGGCCGGCCATCAGGATGGCGCCAAGCTGCTGGCTGGTGGCAAGCGTACCCTTGAGGAGAGCGGCGGCACCTACGTCGAGCCGACCATCTTCGACGGCGTGACCAACGCCATGAAGATCGCCAAGGAAGAGATCTTCGGCCCGGTACTGTCGGTGATCACCTTCGACACCGCCGAAGAGGCCGTGGCCATCGCCAACGACACGCCATACGGCTTGGCGGCGGGCATCTGGACCGCGGACATCTCCAAGGCGCACAAGACCGCCCGCGCCGTGCGCGCCGGCAGTGTCTGGGTCAACCAGTACGACGGTGGCGACATGACCGCGCCGTTCGGTGGCTTCAAGCAGTCGGGCAACGGCCGTGACAAGTCGCTGCACGCGCTGGAGAAGTACACCGAGCTGAAGGCGACCTGGATCAAGTTGTAATCAGGTAGCGCCTTTTCGCGGGGCAAGCCCGCTCCCACGTGAATCGTGGGAGCGGGCTTGCCCCGCAATGCTTTCTGCCAGAATTTTACCCGGAGGCCAACATGCGTTGGGGAACCTACTTTGCCGTCCTGGCGTCGGTGCTCAGTGTCGGGCTTGCGCTTGGCGTGAGCATGCCGCTGGTGTCCCTGCGCCTGGAGGGCTGGGGCTACGGTGGGTTCGCCATCGGCGTGATGGCGGCGATGCCGGCCCTTGGTGTGCTGGTCGGTGCCAGCCTGGCCAGCCGCCTTGCCGGCTGGGTCGGCGTGCCCATGGCCATGCGCTTGTGCCTGTGGGGTGGGGCGCTGTCGATCGGCCTGGTGGCGGTGCTGCCCAGCTATGCCCTGTGGCTGGTGCTGCGTTTGATGATCGGTATGTCGCTGACGGTGGTGTTCATCCTTGGCGAGAGCTGGATCAACCAGTTGGTAGTCGAGCAGTGGCGTGGCCGGCTGGTGGCGCTGTATGGCAGCAGCTATGCCCTGAGCCAATTGGCCGGGCCGCTGGTGCTGGGGTTCCTGGGCTCGGACGACGATTTCGGTTTCTGGGCCGCGACCGGGCTGTTGCTGGTCGCGCCGCTGATCCTGCTGGGCCGGGGAGGGGCGCCGACCACCGAGGCGTGCAGCGTGACCTTCCGCGACCTGTTCGCCTTCTGCCGACGCCTGCCGGTGATCGCCTGGGCCATCGCGCTGTTCGCGGCATTCGAGGCGATGATCCTGACGTTGCTGCCGGTGTACTGCCTGCAGCAAGGGTTCACCACGGAGGTGGCGTTGTTCATGGTCAGCACCGTGGTGGTGGGGGATGCGGTGCTGCAATTGCCGATTGGCGCCTTGGCCGACCGCATGTCGCGGCGCACGTTGTTCAGCGGTTGCGCACTGACCTTGATGGTTTCCAGCCTGGCGATTCCCCTGCTGATGCACACACCGGTGATCTGGCCGCTGTGGGTACTGTTCGGTGCCAGTGCGGGAGGGTTGTTCACTCTGTCGCTGGTGCTGATCGGCGAGCGCTACCGGGATGACGAACTGGTGCGGGCCAATGCCCATGTGGCGCAGCTATGGGGTATCGGTTGCCTGCTCGGGCCTTTGCTGGCCGGGGCGGGAAGCCAGTGGATCAGCGGGCATGCGCTGCCGTTGCTGATGGCGGTGGGCGCGGCGGGGTTGGTGCTGCTGACGCGGCGGCGGGATGCCTTCGAGCCTGCTTCTGCCTGACCGATTGCAATCGCGGGGCAAGCCCGCTCCCACGCCAGAACGCAATCTGGCGTGGGAGCGGGCTTGCCCCGCGATGCGTTCTACAACATCTTCTCCAGCCCGACCGCCTTGCTGATCCAGGCATTGAAGCGTCGCCACATTCCCCCGGGCTCGGTCACCAACATGTGCCGCTGGCCGTTGTCCTCGGTCGCCCAGACCATCCTCCCGTCCACCAGCTTCACCTGGTAACTCAGCGCTGGTGCCATGCCTTGTAGCGCCAGTTCGCGGGTGTACTCGGCCAGCTCTGGGCTGTCCACCATCACGCCCACCTCGGTGTTCCACAGCACGGAACGTGGGTCGAAGTTGAACGAGCCGATGAAGGTCTTGCGTCGGTCGAACACCATCGCCTTGCTGTGCAGGCTCGAATCGGAACTACCGTGAAAGCCCAGCCGAGGGCGTGGGTCACCGGGCTGGCGGCGTAGCTCGTACAACTGCACGCCATGCTCCAGCAAGGCGCGGCGATAAGGCGCGTAGCCGCCATGGACCGCTGGCACATCGGTGGCTTCCAGCGAGTTGGTCAGGAGCTTGACCGAGGTGCCGGCGTCGGCGCGGCTGGTCAGGTACAGCAGGCCGGGTTCGCCGGGTACGAAGTAGGCGGACACCAGGATCAACTCCTCGTGCACGCGGTTGAGGTCGGGGGCCAGTTGCTGGGTCATCAGCAGTTGCGGATCCGGTTCGCCATCTGCCAGGACTTTGCTCGGCGCGTCCCACAAAGCCTGGCTGTGGGCCCAGATCAGCTCATTGCGCCACACATCCAGGCGGGGCTGTGACTGATAGGCCATCAAGCGGTCGTAAAGGGCCTTGCGCTTGGTACGTGCTTCGGCCAGGGACACCTCCAGGCGCTGACGGCTGCTGAACAGGTCGTCGGCGTCGGGCTGGCGCCAGAGGAAGTCACCGATCGGAAGGCTCAAGGCGCTGTTCCAGTACTGGTCGAAGCTGTGCCCGAGTTGTTCGGCCACAGGCCCCACGCCCAGCAGGTCGATGTCGGTGAAGTTGAGGTTGGGTTCGGCGTCGAAGTACTCGTCGCCCAGGTTACGGCCGCCAACGATGGCCATGCTGTTGTCCACCAGGAACAACTTGTTGTGCATGCGCCGGTGCTGAAGCGACAGGTTGAACAGTCGACCTACCGCGCGGGTGACGCCGGTGCTGCGCCCGAGGTGCAGCGGGTTGAACACGCGGATGTGGATGTTCGGGTGGGCGGCAAGGGTGCCCATCAGGCTGTCCAGGCCGTCGCTGGTGGTGTCGTCGAGCAGGATGCGCACACGCACGCCGCGGTCGGCGGCCCGCAGCAGTTCATGGACCAGGGCGCGGGTGCTGAGACCATCGTGGACGATGTAGTACTGCAGGTCGATGCTCGCCTGGGCGTTGCGGATCAATTCGGCGCGGGCACGGAACGCCTCGTTGCTGTTGGGCAGCAGACGGAAACCCGAGCGCCCTTCGTAGGGCGCGGCCTGGCGCTGCACCGAGCGGCCGAAGGCCGAGTCGGCCGCCGGTAATGCCTGGCTGACTTCACGCGGTGTACCGACGCTGGCGCAGCCCGACAGGCCGAGCGCCAGCAGCAGAGGCAGGGCTCGCTGGAGTCTCAAGGGTGGATCGTCCTGTGCAGCAAGGGCTTATGGGGTTTGACCGTGGCAGGCGGCGCAAAGTTACCCGCCGCTGTGCTCTGCATCCAGTAGACGAAGGGCGGTTTCACCTACCTTGCGCACGGCGGCTTCGATCTGCGCCGTGGGCCGGGCGGCGAAGTTCATGCGCAGGCAACTACGGTACTTGCCCGAGGCCGAGAAGATGCTGCCCACGGCGATCTGCACGCCTTGCTCCAGTAAAGCGCGGTTCAGGCGCAGCGTATCGAAACTTTCCGGCAATTCAATCCACAGCATGAAGCCCCCTTGGGGCCTGCTGGCGCGGGTGCCCGGCGGGAAGTAGCGGGTCACCCAGTCGCACATCTGGTCGCGGCCGCGCTGGTACTGGCTGCGCATGCGCCGCAGGTGCGGCTGGTAGTGGCCTTCGGCGATGAAGTCGGCGATCGCCAGTTGCGGCTG
This sequence comes from Pseudomonas sp. CAM1A, assembly GCF_047501685.1. Classification (NCBI taxonomy): domain Bacteria; kingdom Pseudomonadati; phylum Pseudomonadota; class Gammaproteobacteria; order Pseudomonadales; family Pseudomonadaceae; genus Pseudomonas; species Pseudomonas sp. CAM1A. The sequence continues at coordinate 762,698 of NZ_JBFNXP010000001.1, forward strand.
GCAAGAGGTGCTGCCGGTGCTGATGTACTTCATGTGCAGCACGCGTTCCAGATAGCGCCCCGGGGCCACCCAGCCGACCCGCAGGCCCGGGGCCAGGGTCTTGGAGAACGAACTGCAGAGTAATACCCGGCCATCGTCGTCGAACGACTTGATGGTGCGTGGGCGTGGGTAGGTGTAGGCCAGGTCGCCATACACATCGTCTTCGAGGATTGCCACATCGTAGCGTTGGGCGAGGGTCAGCAGGGCCTTCTTGCGCGCCTCGGGCATGATGTAGCCCATTGGGTTGTTGCAGCTGGGGGTGATCTGGATGAGCTTGATCGGCCATTGCTCGAGGGCCAGCTCGAGGGCTTCCAAGCTGATGCCGGTGATAGGGTCGGTGGGGATTTCCAGGGCCTTCATGCCCAGCCCCTTCAGCGTCTGCATGGCGCCGTGGAAGCTGGGTGAGTCGACCGCGACGATGTCGCCGGGCTGGCACACCGCGCGAATACTGCACGACAGCGCTTCGTGGCAGCCGGTGGTCACCACCAGGTCGGCCGGGCCCAGGCGGCAGCCGGAGTCGAGCATCAGCCGGGCGATCTGCTCGCGCAGCAGGGCGTTGCCGTGGATGTTGTCATAGTACAGGCCGGGCATGTCCATGCGCCGGCTGATCTGCGCCAGGCTGCGCAACAGTGGCTTGAGCGTGGGGCTGTCGACGTCGGGCATGCCGCGGCCGAGCTGGATCACATCCGGGCGCGGGGTGGCGCGGATCAGTTCCAGTACCTGTTCCCACTGTGAGATATCCACAGGCCGCTGGACCGGGCGGCTGATGTCGGGCAGGGCCGGGAGCTGCTGATCCTCGGCGACGAAGTAGCCGGACTTGGGCCGTGGCGACACCAGGCCGTTGTCCTCCAGCAGGCGATAGGCCTGCTGTACGGTGCTCAGGCTGACGCCGTGCTCGACACTCAGGGCGCGCACCGAAGGAAGGCGCTGGCCGGGGCGGTAGAGGCCTTGCTCGATACGCGAGCCGAGCAGTTCGGCGAGGTTCAGATAGAGTGTCACGGCATACTCCTGCCCGTTGCGCGGGTCGATGACCGATACAGATTGTTGAAAAATACTTCATTCAGGCGTCTTTTCGCCAATTCTGTATGGGAATAATAAGCCGCTGTTGGGTCTGTATTGTCGAGGGTACGAGCGCGCATGCTTTCTTCACGGTATCAACTGATGGGAGAACGCAGTGATGGGTGGCTTGAGCGATGTGCGCTTGCAACTTTTGCCTGGTGAACTCGAGGCTGGTCAGCGGCCCAGGGTCTTCAATGCGCCGGCTGGCCTGAGCCGTTGGGGCCTGATGCTGCATCGCTGGCGTACCCGCAGGGCGTTGTTGCAAATGGATGATCGGCAGTTGTGCGATATCGGCCTGACCTGGGAGCAGGCGTGGCGGGAAGGGKGCAAGCCCTTCTGGAAGGACTGAGCCGGATTTCAGATTATTGCTGAAATCGCTGGGGCCGCCTTGCAGCCCGATCGCGATGCAAGGCCGCTCCCACGGAGGGTTTGGTTCAGTCTGGTATCAGACCAGCTCCTTGAGCCGGTACCAGAGCATCCCCAGTGCCAGCAGCGGCGAGCGCAGCAGCTTGCCGCCGGGGAAGGTGGTGTGCGGGACCTTGGCGAACAGGTCGAAGCGTCCGCTGTGCTGGCCGCTGATGGCCTCGCCGAGCAGACGCCCGGCGAGGTGGGTGGCGTTGACGCCATGGCCGGAGTAGGCCTGCGCGTAGTAGACGTTGGGCTGGCTGGCCAAGCGGCCGATCTGCGGCAGGCGGTTGGCACCGATGCCGATCATGCCGCCCCATTGGTAGTCGATGCGCACCTCGGCTAGCTGCGGGAACACCTTGAGCATCTTTGGCCGCATGTAGGCGGCGATGTCCTGTGGGTCGCGCCCGGAATAGTGGCAGGCGCCGCCGAACAGCAGGCGGTTGTCGGCAGAGAGGCGATAGTAATCCAGCGCTACGCGCTGGTCGCAAACCGCCATGTTCTGCGGCAGCAACTGGCGGGCGCGTTCCTCACCCAAGGGTTCGGTGGCGATGATGTAGCTGCCAGCGGGCAGCACCTTGCCGCCCAGTTCGCGGTTGAGGTCGTTGTGGTAGGCGTTGCAGCACAGCACCAGCGTCTTGGTGCGTACCCTGCCTTGTGCAGTATGCACTTTCACTTCCGGGCCGTATTCGATGCGGGTCACTTCCGATTGCTCGTACAAGCCGACACCCAGGCGCCTGGCCACGGCGGCTTCGCCCAGCGCCAGGTTGAGTGGGTGCAGGTGACCCGAACCCATGTCGACCAGGCCACCGACATAGCAGTCGGAACCCACCACCGAGCGCATGTCGCCGGGCTGCACCAGGCGCAGTTCGTGACGATAACCCAGGCTGCGCAGTGCCTCGGCCTCCTCGGCGAAGCCTTCCAGCTCGGCGGGCTTGTTGGCCAGGTCGCAGTAGCCCCAAGTCAGGTCGCAGTCGATGGCGTGGCGCTCGACGCGTTCGCGGACGATTTCCACCGCCTCCAGGCCCATCAGTTTCATGCTGCGCACGCCTTCTTCACCGATCACCGGGAGGAACTGTTCCAGGCCGTGGCCGACGCCACGGATCAGCTGGCCACCGTTGCGGCCGCTGGCGCCCCAGCCGAGCTTGCGTGCTTCCAGGAGGATCACCGACAGGCCGCGCTCGGCCAGTTCGATGGCGGTGTTCAGGCCCGAGTAGCCACCGCCGACAATGCACACGTCGGCGCTGTGCTCGCCTTGCAGGAACGGGTAGTCGGGGTGTGGCGCGCTGCTGGCGGCATAGTAGGAGGCGGCGTGTTGCGCGCTGTGGACCATGTGTCGTTTCCTGGGTGCAAGGCGAAAAGGCGAGGATAGGCAACCGGCCAATCGCGGGGCAAGCCCGTCCCACGATGATTTCTGTGATTGCCTTATAATCTCGCACTCATGTCCCAGATGCGCCGTTTATGTCCTGCAACCGCCACAAGATCCATTTCCTGCGCGAGCTCATCCCCTCGTTCGAGTGCGAGCCCGGCTGCCATGACTGCTGCGGCCCGGTCACCACCTCGGCCGAGGAAATGGCCCGCCTGCCGCGCAAGACCCAGGCCGAGCAGGACGCTGCCCTGGAGCGCCTGGACTGTGTGCACCTGGGCCCGAACGGCTGCACCGTATATGAAGAGCGCCCGATGATCTGCCGCCTGTTCGGCACCACGCCGCGTCTGGCCTGCCCCAGGGGGCGGGGCCCGGAGCAGCCGATCGACCCGGCGGCCGAGCAGCTGGTTCACACCTATATCGCCAGTACCCGCCAGGTGCTGGTGTAAGGCTTCAGTCCGGAATCGGCAGGCACAGGCTCTCTTTCACTTCTTCCATCACGATGTAGCTCTTCGACTCGCGCACATGGGGCAGCTTGAGCAGGATGTCGCCGAGCAGCTTGCGATACGATGCCATCTCCGAGATCCGCGCCTTCACCAGGTAGTCGAAATCGCCCGACACCAGGTGGCACTCCAGCACGTGGGGCAGCTTGAGCACGGCGCGGCGGAATTCCTCGAAGGTGTCGCCGGACTTGTAGTCCAGGCTGATCTCGACGAACACCAGCAGGCTGCCCTTCAGGTGCTGCGGATTGAGCCGGGCGTTGTAGCCCATGATGATCCCCTCGCGCTCCAGGCGCCGCACGCGCTCGGTGCAGGGGGTGGTGGACAGCCCGACCTTCTCGCCCAGTTCGGTGAAGGAGATGCGGCCGTCATTCTGCAGGATCCGCAGGATGTTGCGGTCGATCTTGTCCAGTTCACGCTTGCTCTGGTGCTGGGTTCTCATAGGGGATGCCCCTCCGTGAAAGGCAGTTTTGCCGAGAATTCTCGCCAAATATAGCTGCTTATATAGTGAATAGCACTGGTCGGAGATTCTTATACTGCGCGCATCCATGCCATTTCAACAAAAGACTGCGGCAAGCCGCGTGCGAGGGATACACAATGCGAGTTCTGGTACTTGGTAGCGGTGTGATCGGTACCGCCAGTGCCTACTATCTGGCCCGGCAAGGTTTCGAGGTCACGGTGGTCGATCGCCAGCCGGCGGTGGCCATGGAAACCAGCTTCGCCAACGCAGGCCAGATCTCGCCCGGCTATGCCTCGCCCTGGGCCGCCCCGGGCGTGCCGCTCAAGGCCATCAAGTGGCTGCTGGAGCGCCACGCGCCCCTGGCCATCAAGCTGACCGGCGACGTTGACCAGTACCTGTGGATGGCGCAGATGCTGCGCAACTGCACCGCCAGCCGTTATGCGGTGAACAAGGAGCGCATGGTGCGCCTGTCCGAGTACAGCCGCGACTGCCTCGACGAGCTGCGCGCCGAAACCGGTATCGCCTACGAAAGCCGCAGCCTTGGCACCACCCAGCTGTTCCGCACCCAGGCGCAGCTGGACGCCGCAGCCAAGGACATCGCCGTGCTGGAACAGTCCGGTGTACCGTACGAGCTGCTCGACCGTGACGGCATTGCCCGGGTCGAACCGGCCCTGGAGAGCGTGAAGGGTATCCTCGCTGGCGCCCTGCGCCTGCCCAACGACCAGACTGGCGACTGCCAGATGTTCACCACCAAGCTCGCCGAGATGGCCATCAAGCTGGGCGTCGAGTTCCGCTTCGGCCAGGACATCCAGCGCCTGGACGTCGCCGGTGACCGCATCAACGGCGTATGGATCGACGGCAAGCTGGAAACCGCTGACCGCTACGTGCTGGCGCTGGGCAGCTACTCGCCGCAGCTGCTCAAGCCGCTGGGCATCAAGGCCCCGGTCTACCCGCTCAAGGGCTACTCGCTGACCGTGCCGATCACCAACGGTGACATGGCGCCAACCTCGACCATCCTGGACGAGACCTACAAGGTCGCCATCACCCGTTTCGACAACCGTATCCGTGTCGGCGGCATGGCCGAAATCGCCGGTTTTGACCTGTCGCTGAACCCGCGTCGACGCGAAACGCTGGAGATGATCGTCAACGACCTTTATCCTCGCGGCGGCGACCTGAGCCAGGCGAGCTTCTGGACCGGCCTGCGCCCGGCCACCCCGGATGGCACCCCGATCGTCGGGGCGACCAAGTTCCGTAACCTGTTCCTCAACACCGGTCACGGCACCCTGGGCTGGACCATGGCCTGCGGTTCCGGTCGCCTGCTGGCAGACCTGATCGCGCGCAAGAAGCCGCAGATCAGTGCCGAAGGCCTGGACATCTCGCGGTATGGCAATAGCCGCGAGCTCGCCAAGCACGGCCAGCCGGCGCCTGCGCACCAGTAAGCATTGATGCTGTTGGCTTCATCGCGGTGCGCCGATGCGACTTGCCCGCGATGAGGCCCGAAACCGTTTGACCTGTTCCCTCACCCCGGCGCGGTGGGTACCTACCCCCATCTGCCGCGCCGGGGCTTTATCGATAACCAGAACTGCCAGAAGGCTGCCGCCATGCGTCCCGCCCGTGCCTTGATCGACCTCCAAGCCCTCCGACACAACTACCGTCTGGCCCGTGAGCTGACCGGCGCCAAGGCCCTGGCCGTGGTCAAGGCCGATGCCTATGGCCATGGCGCGGTGCGTTGCGCCCTGGCACTCGAGACCGAGGCCGACGGTTTTGCCGTGGCCTGCATCGAGGAGGCCCTGGAGTTGCGCGCGGCGGGCATCAAGGCACCCGTTCTGTTGCTTGAAGGTTTCTTCGAGGCCAGCGAGCTGGCACTGATCGCCGAGCATGACCTGTGGTGCGTGGTGCATTCGCCATGGCAACTGGAAGCGATCGAGAAGACCCCGGTGCACAAGCCGCTGACCGTCTGGTTGAAGATGGACACCGGCATGCACCGTGTCGGCGTGCACCCCAAGGACTACGCTGAGGCCTACCAGCGCCTGCTGGCCAGCGGCAAGGTCTCGCGCATCGTGCTGATGAGCCACTTCGCCCGCGCCGACGAGCTCGACGCCGCCGCCACCGAGCAGCAGGTTGCCGTGTTCGAGGCTGCCCGCCAGGGCCTGGCCGCCGAGTGCAGCCTGCGCAACTCGCCGGCGGTGCTGGGCTGGCCGAGCATCAAGAGCGACTGGGTGCGCCCGGGCATCATGCTCTACGGCGCCACGCCATTCGAAGTGGAGCAGGCCGAGGCTGCTCGCCTGCAGCCTGTGATGACCCTGCAATCGCGCATCATCAGCGTGCGCGAGCTGCCTGCCGGTGAGCCCGTGGGCTATGGCGCCAGGTTCATCAGCCCGCGCCCGACCCGCGTGGGCGTGGTCGCCATGGGCTATGCCGACGGCTACCCGCGCCAGGCGCCCACCGGCACGCCGGTGGTGGTGGCTGGCAAGCGCACTCAGCTGATCGGTCGGGTGTCGATGGACATGCTCTGCGTCGACCTCACCGAGGTTCCCGAGGCCACTGTCGGCAGCCCGGTGGAGCTGTGGGGCAAGCAAGTCCTGGCCAGCGACGTGGCGCTGCAGGCCGGGACCATTCCGTACCAGATCTTCTGCAATCTCAAGCGCGTGCCACTGGACTATATCGGCGAATAAGGCGCTGAAGCGGACAGGCTGCGGGGCTGTGTGTTGTAAATACTGAACGGCATTGCCATCATATCGTTCACACACCCCCATCTCGACCGATTCAGGAGGCTCCAGCTTTGGACGTCGGTGAACGACTGCAAGCCATCCGCAAGCTCAAGGGCCTGTCCCAGCGTGAACTCGCCAAGCGCGCGGGGGTGACCAACAGCACCATCTCGATGATCGAGAAGAACAGCGTGAGCCCGTCGATCAGCTCTCTGCGCAAGGTGCTCAGCGGTATCCCCATGTCCATGGTCGAATTCTTCTCGGTGGAGCTGGCGCCGGAAAGCCCGACCCAGATCGTCTACAAGGCGCACGAGCTGATCGACATTTCCGACGGCGCGGTGACCATGAAGCTGGTCGGCAAGTCGCACCCCAACCGGGCTATCGCCTTCCTCACCGAGGTCTACCCGCCGGGTGCCGACACCGGCGCGGAAATGCTCACCCACGACGGCGAAGAGACCGGCATTCTGCTCGAAGGCCGCCTGGAACTGGTGGTCGGCACCGAGATCTTCATCCTCGAGGCCGGCGACAGCTACTACTTCGAAAGCACCCGCCCGCACCGCTTCCGCAACCCGTTCGCGGAGCCGGCCCGGCTGATCAGCGCCGCCACCCCGTCGAACTTTTGATCCAGCGCAGTGCATTGACTGGTCAATACCCTTTCCCTGAGTGTGGTCGTTTCACGCCTTCCAGGTTCCCGCTATACTTTTCAACGCTCGCAATTCCGTGGCCGCGGGCGTGATTAGCCACCATGAGGGTGTTCGCGTGAACCAAATCAAGAAGATGCTGGCCGTACCAGCAGCCGTATTCGCCCTTTGGGCAATGAGCGCAACCGCTGCAACCAACGACGACATTGCCAAGCGTCTCGAGCCGGTCGGCCAGGTGTGCGTCCAGGGCCAGGAATGCAAAGGCATGGAAGTGGCCGCCAGTGTTGGTGGCGGCGGTGCCAAGACGCCGGACGAGATCATCGCCAAGCATTGCAATGCCTGCCATGGCACCGGCCTGCTGAACGCACCGAAGATCGGTGATACCGCTGCGTGGAAAGAGCGTGCCGACCACCAGGGCGGCCTTGATGGCATCCTGGCCAAGGCCATCACCGGGATCAACGCCATGCCACCGAAGGGCACCTGCGCCGATTGCTCGGATGAAGACCTCAAGGGTGCGATCAAGAAGATGTCCGGGCTGTGAGCCTGACCTGACTTGTATAAAGCCCGCCTCTGATGGCGGGCTTTTGTTTTTTGGGCGGTAGCCCTGTTGCGGGGGCGGAACAGGCAACCAACCCGCCGTGACTTGTGTCCAACCCCTGACCCCACGGATGACTCAGGAGGCCCAGATGTATCGCTGCTCCATCGACCAGGCTGTCGACCAGGCCCTGGCCCGACTGCCCAGCCATATTCACATGGGCCTGCCGCTTGGCCTGGGCAAACCCAACGCCTTCGTCAACGCGCTGTACGCCCGCATCCGCGAGTTGCCTGAGCGTCGTCTGACCCTCTACACCGCCCTGTCCCTCGGCCGCCCGCCGTTGGGCGATGGCTTGCAACGGCGCTTCCTTGAGCCTTTCGTCGAGCGTGTATTCGCCGACTATGAGGAGCTCGCCTACCTGGGCGACCTGCGTGCCGACAAGCTCCCGCCGAACATCCGCGTCGAGCAGTTCTTCATGCAGCCCGGCAGCCTGCTGCACAGCGACGCGGCGCAGCAGGACTACGTCAGCAGCAACTACAGCCATGCCGCACGGGATATCAACGCCAAGGGCCTGAACCTGATCGCACAGCTGGTGGCAGCCACGCCCGAGCGGCCCGATCACCTGAGCCTGGCCTGCAACCCCGATATCACCCTCGACCTGCTGCCGATGGTCGCCCGGCGCCGTGCTGAGGGCGAGACCATCCTGGTGCTTGGCCAGGTCCATGACGAACTGCCCTACATGCCAGGGGACGCGGAGCTGGGCCTGGAACAGTTCGACCTGCTGATCGACCAGCCCGAGAGTCGCCGGTTGTTCTCCACGCCAAACATGCCGGTTAACACCCAGGACCATTGCATCGGCCTGCATGCCAGTACCCTGGTGCGCGACGGCGGCACGCTGCAGATCGGCATCGGCGCCATGGGCGATGCGGTAGCGGCGGCGCTGCTGGCGCGCCAGGGCGACAACGAAGGCTATCGTGCGCTGCTCGATGAGCTGGACATCGGCCCATGGCAGGCACTGATCGAGCGGGAAGGGGGGCTGGATACCTTCGCCCAGGGGCTGTATGGCTGCAGCGAAATGTTCGTCAACGGGTTGCTTGCCCTGGCCGAAGCCGGGGTGGTGCGCCGCCCGGCCGACGAGCAAGGCGTGCTGGTGCATGGCGGCTTCTTCCTTGGCCCTCGGGCGTTCTACCAGCGCCTGCGCGAGATGCCGCTGGAGCAGCGCGCACGCTTTGCCATGACCGCCATCAGCTACATCAACGAGCTGTACGGCCAGGAGGAGCGCAAGCGCCGTCAGCGCCGGGATGCGCGCTTCATCAATACGGTATTCGGCATGACCTTGCTGGGTGCCGGTGTCGCCGACCAGCTCGAGGATGGCCGGGTACTCAGTGGTGTGGGTGGGCAGTACAACTTCGTGGCTCAGGGGCACGCGCTCGAGGGCGGTCGCTCGATCCTGTTGCTGCGCAGCTGGCGCGAGGCCGGGGGCGAGGTGACCTCCAACCTCTACTGGACCTACGGCCACTGCACCATACCCCGGCACTTGCGAGACATCGTGATCACCGAATACGGCATCGCCGACCTGCGTGGGCAGACCGACAGCGAGGTGATTGCGCGGTTGCTGGCTATCAGTGATTCACGCTTCCAGGCTGCGCTGACGGAGCAGGCCAAGGCGGCAGGCAAGCTGGCAAAGGACTTCGAGCTCGACGAGCGCTACCGCGACAACACCCCCGAGCGCCTGGAGGCGATTCGCGCGCGGCATGGGCGGTTGTTCCCGGAGTACCCGCTGGGCAGCGACTTCACGGCTGAGGAACGCGACCTGTTGCGGGCGCTGAACTGGTTGAAGTGCAAGTTCAAGCTCAGCGAGGTGCTGGAGCTGGGCAGGGCTGCGCTGGATGCGCCTGGGCCTGAGGGGTATGAGGCGCATCTGCTGCGCATGCAGCTGGATCAGCCGAGGGGGCTGAAGGAGGAGCTGTACCAGCGGTTGCTGCTGGCGGGGTTGCATGCGACCCAGTAACCAACACGTGGGAGCGGGCTTGCCCCGCGATGGCGTCAGGTCGGGCAAAATCTTTGTCTGATCTGACGCCATCGCGGGGCAAGCCCGCTCCCACGGAGGCCTTACTCGATAAAGGTCACTACGCCACCTTCCAGCGACTTCACCCGGGCCAGCGATTCGACACGGTAGCCCTGGCTGTCCAGCTCGGCGCGGCCGCCCTGGAACGACTTCTCGATGACGATGCCAAGACCCGCCACGGTGGCGCCGGCCTGTTTGATGATCGAGATCAGCGCCTGGGACGCCTTGCCGTTGGCCAGGAAATCGTCGATCACCAGCACGCGGTCGCTGCTGTTGAGGTGGCGCGGCGAGATGGCCACGGTGTTCTCGGTCTGCTTGGTGAAGGAGTACACCGAGGCAGTCAGCAGGTTCTCGGTCAGGGTCAGTGACTGGTGCTTGCGGGCGAAGATCACCGGCACGCCGAGCTTCAGGCCGGTCATCACCGCCGGGGCAATGCCCGAGGCTTCGATGGTGACGATCTTGGTCACGCCGGAGTCGGCGAACAGGCGGGCGAACTCGTCACCGATCAGCTGCATCAGCGCAGGGTCGATCTGGTGGTTGAGAAACGCATCGACTTTGAGTACCTGGTCGGAAAGCACGATGCCTTCTTCGCGAATCTTCTGCTGCAGTGCTTCCACTGTGTGTCTCCGATGTAACAAAGGTGGCCGCAAGAAGCGGCAAAGTTTAAGAGTAATGGTTGATCAGCGTTTGAGCATCGCCCGGATATCGGCCAGGGCGTTGTTGCCGCGCGCGGCTTTGACTTCCACGGGCGCATCGTCCAGGCCTTCCCAGGCGAGGTCGTCCGGCGGCAGTTCATCCAGGAACCGGCTCGGTGTGCAGTCGATGATTTCGCCGTACTGCTTGCGCTTGGCGGCGAAGGTGAAGGCCAGGGTCTGGCGCGCGCGGGTGATGCCCACATAGGCCAGGCGGCGTTCTTCCTCGATGGTGTCGGCCTCGATGCTCGAGCGGTGGGGGAGAATCTCCTCCTCCATGCCCATGATGAACACGTAAGGGAATTCCAGGCCCTTGGAGGCGTGCAGGGTCATCATCTGCACACCCTCGGCGTTCTCTTCCTCTTCCTGCTGGCGCTCGAGCATGTCGCGCAGCACCAGCTTGCCGATGGCGTCCTCGATGGTCATCTCACCCTCTTCGTCCTTCTCGAGGGTGTTCTTCAGCGCTTCGACCAGGAACCAGACGTTGCTGATGCGGAACTCCGCGGCCTTGTCGCTGGCGGTCTGCTGGCGGATCCAGTTCTCGTAGTCGATGTCGCGGATCATCTCGTGCAGCGCGGCGATCGGGTCGTCCAGGGCGACTTTGTGGCGTACCCCGTCGAGCCAGTGCTTGAAGCGCTGCAGGCGCTCGGTGTAGCGGGCGTCGAGGTGCTCGCCCAGGCCCATCTCCTCGCTGGCGGCATACATCGAGATGCCGCGCTCGGTGGAATAGTTGCCGAGCTTTTCCAGCGTGGTCGAGCCGATCTCGCGGCGCGGCACGTTGATGACGCGCAGGTAGGCATTGTCGTCGTCGGGGTTCACCAGCAGGCGCAGGTAGGCCATCAGGTCCTTGACCTCCTGGCGGCCGAAGAAGCTGTTGCCGCCAGACAGGCGGTACGGCACCTGGTGGTGTTGCAGCTTCAATTCGATCAGCTTGGCCTGGTAGTTACCGCGGTAGAGGATGGCGAAGTCGCTGTACGGACGGTTGGTGCGCAGGTGCAGGGTGAGGATTTCCATGGCCACGCGCTCGGCCTCGGCTTCCTCGTTCTTGCAGCGGATCACGCGGATCTCGTCACCGATGCCCATCTCGCTCCACAGCTGCTTTTCGAAGGCATGCGGGTTGTTGGCGATCAGTACGTTGGCGCAGCGCAGGATGCGGCTGGTGGAGCGGTAGTTCTGCTCGAGCATGACGATCTTCAGGGAGGGGTAGTCCTCCTTGAGCAGCATCAGGTTCTCGGGGCGGGCGCCGCGCCAGGCGTAGATCGACTGGTCGTCGTCGCCGACCACGGTGAACTGGTTGCGCATGCCGATCAGCATCTTCACCAGCAGGTACTGGCTGGCGTTGGTGTCCTGGTATTCGTCCACCAGCAGGTAGCGCACGCGGTTCTGCCAGCGTTCGAGCACGTCGGGGTGTTCCTGGAACAGCTTCACCGGCTGCAGGATCAGGTCGTCGAAGTCCACCGCGTTGAACGCCTTGAGCGTGCGCTGGTAGTGGGTGTAGACGATGGCGGCGGTCTGCTCGCGCGGGTTGCGCGCCTTTTCCAGGGCCTCGGGCGGCAGGATCAGGTCGTTCTTCCAGGCACCGATCATGTTCTTGATCTCGTCGATGCCGTCGTCGCCGGAGTATTCCTTCTGCATGATGTCCGACAGCAATGCCTTGATGTCGGACTCGTCGAAGATCGAGAACCCCGGCTTGTAGCCCAGGCGGTCATGCTCCTTGCGGATGATGTTCAGGCCCAGGTTGTGGAAGGTGCACACGGTCAGGCCACGGCCTTCCCCCGGGCGCAGCAGGGTGGCGACTCGCTCCTTCATCTCGCGCGCGGCCTTGTTCGTAAAGGTCATGGCGACGATGTACTGGGCACGGATACCGCAGTTCTGGATGAGGTGGGCAATCTTGCGCGTGATCACGCTGGTCTTGCCGGAGCCTGCACCGGCGAGCACCAAAAGAGGGCCGCCGACGTAGTCGCGGGCTTCCTGTTGCCGGGGATTGAGTCGGGACATGCTAGAAACCGGGGGTAACCAGAAAATAGCCGCGCATTCTAGCAGGCATGCGGTGGTTAATGCGCGACCGTCTGACGTTGTGATGCAGGGCGCGAATCGGATTTGCCGCATCTGCTACTTTCGCGCAGGATGCACGTCAGATTGCGTCGGGATGGTGGCCAGGGACAGGCAATGACTAAAAGTGAAAATCATTTCCAATTAATCGGGTAGGATTGCCCGCGCTCGCCGTTCCACCGCCCACATCTAAGGAGCCCGCTTGTCCACGCCTGTCGAACCCCTGCGTTTGCTGCTGTTGGCTGATGAGCCGGAGTGGGCCGTGCACCTGCGCGAGTGCCTGCAACCGATGGGTGGCAGCGTCGTGCTGCTGACCGCGCCGAACTGGGCGGCGGTGGACAGCCTGTTCGCCAACGACCGCCAGGCCGTGGTGCTGGCCACGCCCGAGCTGCAGCCCGCGCCGGGGCGTTGCGAGCTGCCGACGATCCTGCTGCTCGAGCAGGAGCCCGTCACTGCACCGTTGGGCGCAAGCGATTGGCTGGTGCTGGCGCAACTGACTACCGACACGCTGCGTCGCTCGCTGCGCCATGTGCGTGAGCGTGGCGTGCTGGTAGCCACCTTGCAGCGCCTGGCCGAGCAAGACCCGCTGACCGGCATCGCCAACCGCCAGGGCTTCCAGGCCTTGCTGACCGCACGTTTGGCCGAGAACGAAGGCCGCGGGCTGGCCCTCGGCCACCTCGACCTGGACAACTTCCGCCACGTCAACGACGCCCTCGGCCACCAGGGGGGCGATCGCCTGATCTTGCAGGTGGTCGCCCGCCTGAAGCACCAGCTGGAGGCGAGCGACCAACTGGCGCGCCTGGGCAGCGACGAGTTCGCGTTGTTGATCGACACCCGGCGTGACCCCAACCGCGCCGAGTGGATGGCCGAGCGCATCACCGAGGCGCTGACCGAGCCCTATTGGATCGACGGCGAGAGCCTGCTACTCGGCTGCAGCCTGGGGATCGCCCACGCCCGCGCCCAGGCGGGCGCCGACCCGCTGATGTGGCACGCCCACATCGCCATGCGCCAGGCCAAGGGCAGCCAGGGCTGCACCTTCCACGTATTCAACGAGCGTATCAATCGCAACGCCCGCAGCCTCGCCGACCTGGAAAGCGAGCTGCGCCGCGCCTTGCGCCGCGACGAGCTGGAGCTGCACTACCAGCCGCGGCTCAACCTTGCCGATGGTCGTATCGTCGGACTAGAGGCGCTGGTGCGCTGGAACCATCCCGAGCGCGGCCTGCTGGCACCGAGCGAGTTCGTGCCGCTGGCCGAGCAGAGCGGGTTGATCGTGCCACTGGGTTACTGGGTGATCTCGCGGGCCCTGAGCGATATGCAGGCCCTGCGCGAACGTGGCCTGGCACCGCTGCACATGGCGGTGAACCTGAGTTTCCGCCAGTTCCAGGACAGTCAGTTACTGGCAACCCTGAGCCGGCTGATCGTCGAGCACGGGGTCGATGCGCGCTGGCTGGAGTTCGAGCTGACCGAGACCGCCGTGATGCGGCGCAACGAGTTGGTCCGCCAGACCATGGATGCCCTCGGGCGCCTGGGGGTGCGCTTCTCGCTGGATGACTTCGGCACCGGCTTTTCATCGTTCGTGCACCTGAACAGCTTGCCGATCACCTTGCTGAAGGTCGATCGCAGCTTCGTCGGCGGCATGGAGCAACGCGAAGAGAACGCCAAGCTGGTCCACGCGATGATCAACCTGGCACACAACCTCAACCTGGAGGTGGTGGCAGAAGGGGTGGAGAGTGAGGAGCAACTGGCGTTGCTGCGGGCATTCGGTTGCGACCAGGTGCAGGGTTTCCTGGTCAGTCGGCCGTTACCGGTGGAGGCGTTGATCGAGTACCTGTTGCAGGTGCCGAGCCCGAGCCAGGTGCAGATTCTTTAGGGGTAAACTGGCTCCCACAGGTGTAGCGCTGTCCTTGTGGGAGCCGGCTTGCCGGCGATGCGCCGCGTCAGCGGCGCCCTGTTGCCATTGGATCAACCCGCCAGCATGCGCCCGGTTTCTTCCAGGTTCTCGTGCCAGCTCAAGGCTTCGCGCAGGATATGCGGAGTATGCCCGCCACGCTGGCAGGCGCGCTCGAAGTAATCGTTCAGCGCGGCGCGGTAGTCCGGGTGCACGCAGTTGTCGATGATCACCCGGGCGCGCTCGCGCGGCGCCAGGCCGCGCAGGTCGGCCAGGCCCACCTCGGTCACCAGGATGTCCACGTCATGCTCGGTGTGGTCGACATGGCTGACCATCGGCACCACGCTGGAAATCGCGCCGCCCTTGGCAATCGACTTGGTGACGAAGATCGCCAGGTGGGCGTTGCGGGCGAAGTCGCCCGAGCCGCCGATGCCGTTCATCATCTTGGTGCCGCAGACGTGGGTCGAGTTGACGTTGCCGTAGATGTCGAACTCCAGCGCCGTGTTGATGCCGATGATGCCCAGGCGACGCACCACCTCGGGGTGGTTGGAGATCTCCTGCGGACGCAGCACCAGCTTGTCCTTGTAGCGCTCCAGGTTGCCGAACACATCGGCATTGCGACGGCTCGACAGGGTGATCGAGCTGCCCGAGGCGAAGCTCAGCTTGCCAGCGTCGATCAGGTCGAAGGTCGAGTCCTGCAGCACTTCGGAGTACATGGTCAGGTTTTCGAACGGTGACTCGATCAGGCCGCACATCACCGCGTTGGCGATGCTGCCGATGCCGGCCTGCAGCGGGCCGAGGTTGTTGCTCATGCGCCCGGCCTCCACCTCGCCCTTGAGGAAGGCGATCAGGTGGTCGGCGATGCCTTGGGTCTCATGATCGGGCGGCAGTACGGTGGACGGCGAGTCCGGCTGGTCGCTGATGACGATGCCGACGATCTTCGCCGGGTCGATCGGGATCGCGGTGCTGCCGATGCGGTCGTCGACCTTCACCAGCGGGATCGGCGTGCGGGTCGGGCGGTAAGTCGGGATGTAGATGTCGTGCAGGCCTTCGAGGTTGGCGTTGTGCGACAGGTTGATCTCGACGATGACCTGCTTGGCGAAGATCGCGAAGCTGGCCGAGTTGCCCACCGAAGTGGTCGGCACGATATGGCCTTGCTCAGTGATCGCCACTGCTTCGATGACCGCGATGTCCGGCAGGGTCAGTTGCTTGTTGCGCAACTGCTCGACGGTTTCCGACAGGTGCTGGTCGATGAACATCACCTTGCCGTCGTTGATGGCCTTGCGCAGGGTGCTGTCGACCTGGAACGGCATCCGCCGGGCGAGTACGCCGGCTTCGGTCAGTTGCTTGTCCAGGTCGTTGCCCAGGCTGGCGCCGGTCATCAGGCTGATCTTCAGCGGCGACTGCTTGGCGCGCTCGGCCAGTGCGTGGGGCACGGCCTTGGCTTCGCCGGCGCGGGTGAAGCCGCTCATGCCGACGGTCATGCCGTCCTCGATCAGGCCAGCGGCGTCAGCCGCACTCATTACCTTGCTGTGCAGGGAGGACAAGCGGATACGATCACGGTACATGGATTGTTATCTCAGGCTACTGAAGCTACTGGGAGCGCAGTCTAGAGATTTCGCCCGCAACCGTCCCGCGACCATGGTCGTAGGCGAAGGCCGGAAGTAGAGCCGTTGATCTGGATCAAGCAAATGAAAAGGCCCCTGGGAATATTTCCCCAGGGGCCTTATGCGCTTCTATATGGGAAAGGCTGGGTCAGTCCACGGCCTTGACCATGTCCTCGATGACCTTTTTGGCGTCACCGAACACCATCATGGTCTTGTCCAGGTAGAACAGTTCGTTGTCCAGGCCGGCATAGCCGCTGGCCATGGAGCGCTTGTTGACGATGATGGTCTTGGCCTTGAAGGCCTCGAGGATCGGCATGCCGGCGATCGGCGACTTCGGATCGTTCTTCGCCGCCGGGTTGACCACGTCGTTGGCGCCCAGCACCAGAACCACGTCGGCCTGGCCGAACTCGGCGTTGATGTCCTCCATCTCGAACACCTGGTCGTACGGGACCTCGGCCTCGGCCAGCAGCACGTTCATGTGCCCGGGCATGCGCCCCGCTACCGGGTGGATCGCGTACTTCACGGTCACGCCGTTGTGGGTCAGCTTCTCGGTCAGCTCCTTGAGCGCGTGCTGGGCGCGGGCCACCGCCAGGCCATAGCCCGGGACGATGATCACGCTGTCGGCGTTGCTCAGCAGGAACGTGGCGTCGTCGGCCGAGCCGGACTTCACCGGACGTTGCTCTTTCGAACCCGTCGCGGCGCCGGCATCGACGTCGGCACCGAAGCCGCCGAGGATCACGTTGAAGAACGAACGGTTCATCGCCTTGCACATGATGTACGAGAGGATCGCACCGCTGGAGCCGACCAGGGAGCCGGCGATGATCAGCATCGAGTTGTTCAGCGAGAAACCGATACCCGCCGCCGCCCAGCCCGAATAGCTGTTGAGCATCGACACCACCACCGGCATGTCGGCGCCGCCGATCGGGATGATGATCAACACGCCCATGACGAAGGCCAGGGCCAGCATCAGGGTGAAGGCGCTGTAGTGGCCGGTGAAGGTGAACAGCAGCCCCAGGGCGATGGTCGCCAGGCCCAGGATCAGGTTCAGCTTGTGCTGGCCGGCGAACTGTACCGGTGCGCCCTGGAACAGGCGGAACTTGTACTTGCCCGACAGCTTGCCGAAGGCGATCACGGAACCTGAGAAGGTGACGGCGCCGATGGCCGCGCCAAGGAACAGCTCGAGGCGGTTGCCGGTGGGGATCGGGTCGCTGATGGCAGCAACAATGCCCATCGACTGTGGTTCGAGCACGGCGGCGATGGCAATGAACACTGCGGCCAGGCCGATCATGCTGTGCATGAAGGCGACCAGCTCCGGCATCTTGGTCATCTCGACGCGCTTGGCCATGATCGAACCGGCAGTACCACCGACCAGCAGGCCGACGATCACGTAGCCGATACCCGCTGTCGCAAGCTCAGCCCCAAGCTTATAGATGAGGCCAACCGTGGTGAGGATGGCGATCCCCATGCCGATCATGCCGAACAGGTTGCCGCGCCGCGAAGTGGTCGGGTGCGACAGGCCCTTGAGCGCCTGGATGAAGCACACCGAGGCGACGAGGTAGAGGAGCGTTACCAGATTCATGCTCATGCTTACTTCTGCGCCTCGTTCTTGGTTTTCTTCTTGAACATCTCAAGCATGCGGCGGGTGACCAGGAAGCCACCGAACACGTTGACCGCGGCCAGCGCCACGGCCAGGGTGCCCATGACTTTGCCGGCCGGGGTGACGGTCAGCGCGGCAGCCAGCATGGCGCCGACGATGACGATCGCGGAAATGGCGTTGGTGACCGCCATCAGCGGCGTGTGCAGGGCCGGGGTGACGTTCCACACCACGTGGTAGCCCACGTAGATGGCCAGCACGAAGATGATCAGGTTGTAGATGCCGTGGGAAATCAGCATGTCTTCCATTGTCGTGCTCCTCAGCCGTTCTTGCGCACGACCTGGCCGTCGCGGCACATCAGGCACGCGGCGACGATGTCGTCTTCGAGGTTGATGACCAGGTTGCCGTCCTTGTCGAACAGCAGCTTCATGAAGTCCAGCAGGTTGCGCGCGTACAGCGCCGAGGCGTCGGCGCCGACCTGGGCCGGCAGGTTGGTCGGGCCGACGATGGTCACGCCGTTCTCCATCACCACCTGGTCCGCCACGGTCAGCGGGCAGTTGCCACCTTGTGCCGCAGCCAGGTCGATGACCACCGAGCCGGGTTTCATCTGCGCCACGGTTTCGCTGCTGAGCAACGTCGGTGCCTTGCGTCCGGGGATCAGCGCGGTGGTGATGACGATGTCCGCCTGCTTGGCACGCTCATGCACGGCCTGGGCCTGGCGTTGCATCCAGCTGGCTGGCATCGGCCGGGCGTAGCCGCCCACACCTTCGGCGCACTCGCGTTCCTCGTCGGTCTCGTAGGGCACGTCGATGAACTTGGCGCCGAGCGACTCGATCTGCTCCTTCACTGCCGGGCGCACGTCGGACGCCTCGATCACCGCGCCCAGGCGCTTGGCCGTGGCGATGGCCTGCAGGCCGGCCACACCGGCGCCGAGGATCAGCACGCGGGCGGCCTTCACGGTGCCGGCGGCGGTCATCAGCATGGGCATGAAGCGCGGGTAGTGGTGGGCTGCCAGCAGCACGGCCTTGTAGCCGGCGATGTTGGCTTGCGACGACAGCACGTCGAGGCTCTGCGCGCGTGAGGTGCGCGGTGCGGCCTCCAGGGCGAAGGCGGTGATGCCGCGCTCGGCCATCTTGGCGATCAGTTCGTTGTTGAACGGGTTGAGCATGCCTGCCAGCAGGCTGGCGCTGTTGATCAGCGCCAGTTCCTGGTCACTGGGCGCGACCACCTTGAGCACCAGCTGCGCGCCGAAGGCGTCGGCGGCTTCGCCCAGGTTGGCGCCCACGGCCTCATAGGCACTGTCCGGAATGCTGGCCTTGAGCCCTGCCCCCCGTTGCACGGTGACCTGATGGCCCTGACCAACCAGTTTCTTGATGGTTTCCGGGGTCGCGGCGACCCTTGTCTCACCCGTCTGCGTCTCGAGAGGAACACCAATGTGCACGACTTTGTCTCCTGCGGTGACCTTTTGTCTTTATAGGAACCAGCGCACTTCGGCTGGTGCGGCTGGGTGGTCGTAGAGCACGACCCCGCCGGATCCGGGGCGGGGGAGGCATTTTGCAGACGAACCCGAGGGCCTTCAACCGGTTCTGAAGCGAAACGAAGTTAAAACTACAAGTCACCCTGTGACCGTATGTCGCAACGATTTGCCCTCAACCCGTCAAGCACGCGCTATGCGGAGCTTAGGAGAAAATTTGAAAAAAATTCCGCTATTTTCGTTCTCAGTTTGCTGAATGTCGCAAAATCAGCTGCAAACCCGCGCAGTAACTAGGGTTGCTAGGTTTTTCAGGGTGAACGGAACAGATTACGGATTTGCGACAAATCCATATATCTGTAGGTGTTTAAAATAATTGACTACGGGGTCAGCTTTGCTCGTTTCAGCCTATTTCGTAGCGGTGTACTGTTGCGCCTGCGCCACCAGCCAGTCGCGGAACGCCCGGAGCGAGGCGGACTCGACCTTCCGCTCGGGGATCATCAGATGGTAGGCCTTGTCGCTGCAGAGGGCATGCCTGTTAGCGACCACCAGTCGACCCTCCTGCAGCTCGCGTTGGATCAGGAACGGTGGAATCAGCGCAATGCCCATGTCATGCATGGCGGCCTGGGCGAGCATCGAAAACAGCTCGTAGCGCGGGCCGGTCATGTCGCGTTCGACGCTCATCCCCAAGCCGTCGAACCATTGCCGCCAGGCATAGGGGCGGGTGGTCTGCTGCAGCAGCGGCAAGCCGGCAATGCGCTGGGCGTCGAGGCTGGCTTGCCCTTCCAGCAGGGAAGGGCTGCACACCGGCATGGGGTTCTCGCCCATCAGTCGGTGGGACTGGGTGCCCGACCAATCGGCGTCGCCGAAGTAGATGGCGGCATCGAAGGGCGTGTCGGCGAACAGGAAGGGGCGGGTGCGGTTGGTCAGGTTGACCGTGACCTCCGGGTGACGCTGCTGGAAGTCTTTCAGCCGCGGCAGCAACCACTGGGTGCCGAAGGTCGGCACCACCGCCAGTTCGATCACATTGGCGCCTTGCTGGCGCATCACCGAAAGCGTGTCGCGCTCCACCGCATCCAGCTGTGCAGCTACCTGGCGACTGTAGGAGAGCCCGGCTTCGGTCAACTTCACGCCCCGGCGAGAGCGGCGGAACAGTTCGACATTGAGGAAGGCCTCCAGGCTACCGATCTGCCGACAGACGGCACCCTGGGTCAGGGCCAGTTCCTGGGCGGCCTTGGTGAAGCTCTCGTGACGTGCGGCCGCCTCGAAGCAGACCAGGGCGGTAGTGCTGGGGATCTTGCGGCGCATGTACGTGAACCTCACATGTCGGGCGCTGAGCAGGGCGGTTTGATGATTACGAAGTGAGAAAATATCACTAAACCGTGCGCAATCCTCGTTTGTCCCTCACACCAAACAGGCCTAGGATCAATCCAGCACAACAATTCGTTCCCATCTTTCGAGGAATCCGCACATGGCTGGCAAGGCAAGCTTCAACTGGATCGACCCGCTGCTGCTGGATCAGCAGCTCACTGAAGAAGAGCGCATGGTCCGTGACAGCGCCTATCAGTTCGCCCAGGACAAGCTGGCACCTCGTGTGCTGGAGGCGTTCCGCCATGAGCAGACGGATCCGGCGATCTTCCGTGAGATGGGTGAAGTCGGCCTGCTCGGCGCGACCATTCCCGAGCAGTACGGCGGCAGCGGCCTGAACTACGTGTGCTACGGCCTGATCGCCCGTGAGGTGGAGCGTATCGACTCCGGCTACCGCTCGATGATGAGCGTGCAGTCGTCGCTGGTCATGGTGCCGATCAACGAGTTCGGTACCGAGGCACAGAAGCAGAAGTACCTGCCGAAGCTGGCCAGTGGCGAATGGATCGGTTGCTTCGGCCTGACCGAACCCAACCATGGTTCCGACCCGGGCTCGATGATCACCCGTGCCCGCAAGGTCGACGGTGGTTATCGCCTGAGCGGCAGCAAGATGTGGATCACCAACAGCCCGATCGCCGATGTGTTCGTGGTCTGGGCCAAGGACGATGCCGGCGATATCCGCGGCTTCGTGCTGGAGAAAGGCTGGGACGGCCTCAGCGCTCCGGCCATCCATGGCAAGGTCGGCCTGCGTGCTTCGATCACCGGCGAGATCGTCATGGACAACGTGTTTGTGCCGGAAGAGAACATCTTCCCTGACGTGCGTGGCCTCAAAGGCCCGTTCACCTGCCTGAACTCGGCCCGCTACGGCATCTCCTGGGGCGCGCTGGGTGCCGCCGAGGCCTGCTGGCACACCGCTCGCCAATACACCCTGGATCGTCAGCAGTTTGGCCGCCCGCTGGCTGCCAACCAGTTGATCCAGAAGAAGCTGGCTGACATGCAGACCGAGATCACCCTGGCCCTGCAAGGCTGCCTGCGCCTGGGCCGGATGAAGGACGAAGGGACCGCGGCGGTCGAGATCACCTCGATCATGAAGCGCAACTCTTGCGGCAAGGCCCTGGACATCGCTCGCCTGGCGCGGGACATGCTGGGTGGCAATGGTATCTCCGACGAGTTCGGCGTCGCCCGCCACCTGGTCAACCTCGAGGTGGTCAACACCTATGAAGGCACTCACGACGTGCATGCGCTGATCCTTGGGCGTGCGCAGACCGGCATCCAGGCGTTCTATTAATAGAGGAGCCAGGCCATGGGCGCGCTTTCCCATCTGCGGGTGCTGGATCTTTCCCGGGTATTGGCCGGCCCCTGGTCCGGTCAGATCCTCGCTGACCTTGGGGCGGATGTAATCAAGGTGGAGCGTCCCGGCGCGGGTGACGACACCCGTTCCTGGGGGCCGCCTTTCCTGCGCGATGCCCAGGGCGAGAATACCAGCGAGGCGGCCTACTACCTGTCGGCCAACCGCAACAAGCGCTCGGTGACCATCGACTTCACCCAACCCGAAGGTCAGCGCCTGGTGCGCGAGCTGGCGGCGAAGTCGGATATCGTCATCGAGAACTTCAAGGTGGGTGGTCTGGCGGCCTACGGGTTGGATTACCAAAGCCTGAAGGCCATCAACCCGAAGCTTATCTATTGCTCGATCACCGGCTTCGGCCAGACCGGGCCATATGCCAAGCGTGCTGGCTACGACTTCATGATCCAGGGGCTGGGCGGGCTGATGAGCCTCACCGGGCGCCCGGAGGGCGAGGAGGGCGCGGGGCCGATGAAGGTTGGGGTGGCACTCACTGACATCCTGACCGGGCTGTATTCCACCGTGGCGATTCTTGCGGCCTTGGCGCATCGTGATCAGGCGGGGACGGGCCAGCATATCGATATGGCGTTGCTGGATGTGCAGGTGGCCTGCCTGGCCAACCAGGCAATGAACTACCTCACCACCGGTACCGCGCCTCGTCGACTGGGCAATGCGCATCCGAATATTGTGCCGTACCAGGATTTCCCGACGGCCGATGGCAACTTCATTCTTACCGTGGGCAATGACGGGCAGTTCCGCAAGTTCGCGGAAGTGGCCGGGCAGGCGCACTGGGCGGATGACCCGCGCTTTGCCACCA
Source organism: Pseudomonas sp. CAM1A (assembly GCF_047501685.1). Taxonomy (NCBI): domain Bacteria; kingdom Pseudomonadati; phylum Pseudomonadota; class Gammaproteobacteria; order Pseudomonadales; family Pseudomonadaceae; genus Pseudomonas; species Pseudomonas sp. CAM1A. The sequence continues at coordinate 785,307 of NZ_JBFNXP010000001.1, forward strand.
ATAAACAGCGGGTGGCCAATCGCGCCGAGCTGATTCCGTTGATTCGCCAGGCCACGGTGTTCAAGACCACGGCCGAGTGGGTGAGTGAGCTGGAGAAGGCAGGCGTGCCATGCGGGCCGATCAACGACCTGGCGCAGATGTTCCAGGATCCGCAGGTATTGGCGCGTGGGCTGGCGGTGAACGTCCCACATCCGCTGGCGGGCAGCGTGCCGCAGGTGGCCAGCCCGATCCGGTTGTCGGAGACGCCGGTGGAGTATCGGCATGCGCCTCCATTGCTGGGGGAGCACACCGAGGCGGTGCTGATGGATGTGCTGGGGCTGAGTGGGGAAGCGGTACAGGAGCTTCGGGGCGCAGGCGTGCTGTAATACGCGCTATAGATAGAAAGAAGCGGGGCGGCSGGCAGGCCGCCCCGCTTTGCCTTTCAACAATCTGAAGGTTTTATGAAATTAACGGTTGACGCCCTCTCAGATCCCCTTATAATGCGCCCCACTTCCAGCGACATCGGAACGAAAAACTCCTTGAATATCAATGAGTTGATTGTTTAAGAGGGTTGCGGAGGTGCTTCGGTCTTACGATCGGCAGCGGTGAAAAAGGCAGTT